>NZ_JAINDZ010000021.1 GCF_019802345.1 Methylosinus sp. Sm6
TTAGGGGGAGGGTCGGACCGCCATAGCCCGGCGCTTGCGACGGGCGTTCTTCCACAACGCCCTATGGCGGTCCGGGGAGGGGCTTTCACGGCAAAGACTCGGGGAACCCTCTCCCGAGCGAGCGCCTCTTCCAGCAATAATTTTCGATCACCCGATTGCCCTGAGGCGCCACAGGGAGCGTTTCGGGGAAACTATGGGATGGGCTTATGATGAGGATCGACCGGCGAATGGCCGCCGGCCGCGTCGACGGCGACGACGCCGTCGAATTTTGCCATGCGCTCGAGCAGGGCGGGCGAAAGGCCTCGCTCCGCCTTCGCCAGCGAGGCGGCCAGCGCTTCGGCGCGCGGCCTGGCGAGTCCGAGCTTTTCGAGCGAGGCGCTCTGACGCAGCGCGTCGCCGCCGCAGAGCGCGACCTCCCATGCGCCGTCCTTGCGCTTCAAGAAGGCGCGTCCTCCGAGCTCCCCCTGGCTCCAATCGGCGATCGCCGCGTCCTGCTCGATCACCACTGGCTCGACCGTGAGCGGAGCCTCCGGCTTGTCGAACAGATCCGCCAGCAGGCGGCGGATGGCGGCGACGTCGTCCGCGCCCTGCGCCGGCGCCCCCAGCATTGCGATGAGAATTGCGAGTCCCGCCCGGCGACGATCCATGTTTTCCTCCCGATCCGCCTTTGCTGGTGCTATTGGTAAACTACCAAGACGCGGCTGGCAACAGGCGCGAGCAGCCCGCGCATGAGAGAAATTCGGCGGCGTGCGCGGCACAGGGGAGCATGGCGTCGTCGTGACAGCGCAGCCGGGCGTCAGACAGCGGATATTGAGCGCCGCGCTCGATCTCATCGAGCAGGAGGGGGTGGACGCGCTCACCCAGCCGCGCATCGCCAAGGCGGCGGGCGTGCGCCAGTCGCATCTCACCTACTATTTTCCACGCAAGGCCGATCTGTTCGTCGCGCTGCTGCAGGCTTCGCACGAGCGCGCGCCGAACGCCGGCGACGCAGATCCGCTCGCCGAGGCCATCACGCTGATGCTCGACCGTCGGCGCATGCGCTTTTTCCTGGCCATTGTGCTCGGAGCGGCGGAGCAGCCGGAGTTGCGCCCCGTGCTCGCGGCCCATGCGCGTGAGCTGACGGCGCGCGTCGCGGCCGCCTTCGGCCGCGGCGCGGATGATCCGTCGGCGGCGGCCTTTGTCGATCTGCTGCGCGGCGCCGGGCTGCGCAGCCTGCTCGAGCCGGAGACGATGCGCCTCGACAAGGCCGAGGCGGAGCGCCTCGCCGCCGCCCTCGGCCTATCGCGCCCGTCGCCGCCGGGGCAGGGCTGAAGCCATGCGCCGGCTCGGAGGGGAGGGGCGCAAGATCGTCCGGCGGCTTGCGCCGACGAACTCCGCGAACAGCCGATCGTGACGCAGCGCGTCGCGATCATTCGTGTCTTCATAGCCGAGCGCGAGGCCGACCAGCCGCTGTCCGAGCAACGTCGCGACCTCGCGCTCGATCAGCGCGGGATTTGTAGCAAAGCAACTTATCCATGATTCGCCGCCTCGATGCACTGGATTTGGTGAGATATGCGGGCTAGGGATTTTCTCCCCCTCCCCTTCGTGGAGAGGGCGGGGCGCGCGCTGTTCGCCGATGCATTGCCCCGAGGCGCCGAGGATAGACGTGCGACCATCGACCGAGTCGTCCGACGATAAGAACGCCGCGCGGCCGACGCCGATGATGGCGCAATACATCGAGATCAAATCCGCCAATCCGGATTGCCTGCTGTTCTACCGGATGGGCGATTTCTACGAGCTGTTCTTCGACGACGCCGAGACGGCGTCGCGTGCGCTCGGCATCATGCTGACGAAGCGCGGCAAGCATCAGGGCCAGGACATTCCGATGTGCGGCGTGCCGGTCGAGCGCGCCGATGATTATCTGCAGAAGCTCATCGCGCTCGGCCATCGGGTCGCCGTCTGCGAGCAGCTGGAGGACCCGGCCGAGGCGCGCAAGCGCGGCGGCAAGTCGGTGGTGCGGCGCGACGTCGTGCGGCTCGTCACGCCCGGCACCATCACCGAGGAGACGCTGCTCGACCCGGCGCGCGCCAACGCCTTCGCGGCGCTCGCGCGCCTTCGCGCCGCCGATGGCGGCTGGCGTTACGGCTTCGCCTGCGTCGACATATCGACCGGCGCCTTCGATGTCGGCGAAGCCGGCGAGGCGGAGCTCGCCGCAGAATTGGCGCGGCTCGAGCCGCGCGAGATGGTCGCCGCCGAAGCCGTCTGCGCCGACCCCGGGCTCGCTCCCCTGCTCGAGACCATCGACGCGCCGCTGACGCCGCTCGGCCGCGACGCCGGCGGCGGCGAGAGCGCCGCCCGCCGCCTGCTCGATTTCTATGGCGTCGCGACGCTCGACGGCTTCGGCGCGCTGTCGGAGGCGGAGGTCGCCGCGGCGGCCGCCGCGATCCTCTATGTCGAGCGCACGCAGAAGGGCAGGAAGCCGGCGCTCCGCCTGCCCGCGAGCCGACGCTGCGGCGCGACGCTGGAGATCGATGCGGCGACGCGCGTCAATCTCGAGCTGACGCGCACGCTGAAGGGCGAGCGCGACGGCTCGCTGCTCGCCGCCATCGATCTCACCGTGACGCCCGCCGGCGCGCGCCTCCTCGCCGAGCGCATCGCCGCGCCCGCGACCGATCCGGCGCTGATCGCAGAGCGGCTCGACGCCGTCTCTTTCTGTGTCGAAGACTTCGAGCTGCGCGCGCGCTTGCGCGCGCAGCTCGCCCGCGCGCCCGATCTCGCCCGCGCGCTCTCGCGGCTCTCGCTGCAGCGGGGCGGACCGCGCGACCTCGGCGCCATTCGCGCCGCTCTCGCCTCGGCGCGCGACATCGCCTCCTGCTTCGCCGGGTGCTCGCCCGTCGCGCTCATCGCGCGCGAGAGCGCGGCGCTCACCGAGGCCGATGCGGAGCTGGAGCAGGCGATCGAAGCGCGCCTCGTCGCCGATCCGCCGCTCGACAAGCGCGCCGGCAATTTTATCGCGCGAGGGTTCGACGACACCCTCGACGAGGCGCGCGACCTGCGTGACGAGAGCCGCCGCGTGATCGCGTCGCTGCAGCAGAAATATGTCGAGCTCGCCGAGACGAGGCAGCTCAAGATCAAGCACAATCACTTTCTCGGCTTCTTCATCGAGGTCCCGCAGGCGCAAGGCGAGCGGCTGCTGCGCGCGCCGTTCGACGCGACCTTCACGCATCGCCAGACGATGCAGGACGCGATGCGCTTTTCGACGCGCGAGCTGGCCGAGCTCGAGGCGAAGATCGCCTCCGCCGCCGATCGCGCGCAGGAGCGCGAGCTTGCGCTGTTCGACGATCTCGCCGCGCGCGTGCTCGACAAAGCGCAGGAGCTGCAGCGCCTCGCGCAGGCTTTCGCGGCGCTCGACGTCTTCGCCGCGCTGGCGGAGCTCGCCGCAGCGCGCGACTGGACGCGGCCGCATGTCGACGCCTCGCTCGATTTCGAGATCGTCGGCGGCCGCCACCCCGTCGTCGAGGCGGCGCTGCGCGCGCAAGGAAAAATCTTCGCCGTGAATGATTGCGATCTCTCCGACGCGCGCGCCGGCAAGATCGCCGTGGTGACCGGTCCGAACATGGCCGGCAAATCCACCTATCTGCGCCAGAACGCGCTGATCGCCATTCTCGCCCAGGCCGGCTCCTATGTCCCCGCAACGCGCGCGCGTGTCGGCGCCGTGGATCGCCTGTTCTCGCGCGTCGGCGCCGCCGACGATCTCGCGCGCGGACGCTCGACCTTCATGGTGGAGATGGTGGAGACGGCGGCCATATTGAATTGCGCCGGCCCGCGCTCCTTCGTCATTCTCGACGAGATCGGCCGCGGCACGGCGACCTTCGACGGCCTCTCCATCGCCTGGGCGACGATCGAGCACCTGCACGAGATCAATCGCTCGCGCGCTCTGTTCGCGACGCATTTCCACGAGCTGACGCAACTGACGAAGCGCATGGGCCGGCTCGTCAATCTCACCATGAAGGTGACGGATCACGCGGGCGAGGTGGTGTTCCTGCACGAGGTGACGAAGGGCGCCGCCGACCGCTCCTATGGCGTGCATGTCGCCGAGCTCGCGGGCCTTCCGGCGAGCGTCGTCGCGCGCGCCCATGCGATCCTCGCCGAGCTCGAGGCCGCCGACCGGCGCGCGCCGGTGGAGAAGCTCATCGACGATCTGCCGCTCTTCGCCCATGTCACGCCGAGCGCGGTCACGCCGAGCGCCCCGCCGAAGGACCCGCTGCGCGAGGCGCTGGCCGCGATCGACCCGGACGCGCTGACGCCGCGCGAGGCGCTGGCCGCGCTCTATGAGCTGAAGGCGAAGGCTGCAGGGCGTTAGCCGCAGACAAAGCGTCTCCGTCTTCCGCCCGCGGAAGACGGAGCGCGCGTCGGAGGCTGCCGCTTCACATTTGCAGCGGCGCGCTCAGGCCGGGCGGGTTGTCCGAATGCCCGACATAGGCGGTGATCGCCTGCGTCGTGGTTGCAGTGGACGCGGTCGTGGCGCTCTCCGCGCCGCCCAGCGTGAGCTGGCGCATATGGTTGAGCAGCGTGTCGATGCGCGCCCAGGCTTCCTCGGAGGCGGTTCCATTGCTCGCTTGGCTCAGCTCGTCGAGCGCCAGGGGCATGCCGGCGACCCGGGAGCTCTGACTCTCGGCCGAGAGGAGCGAGGCGGCGCGGTCCGATCCGCGCTCGACGTCCGACGATGGGGACAATCGCTGCAGATAGGCGGCGACCGGCGCCCGCGCCAAAGCGGCGGCGGAGCCGGAAACAGAAAGGGTCATTCGGGCGTCTCTCGCTCGGGTGGTCGTGACGCCCAAGATCCGGCATTCGCCTTTAATTTGTGCGTTCCAAATGGAGACGATCGACGACGTCGCGTCAATCTTTCGCTTACCGTTCGCGGCCGGTCAGCGACCGACGACGACCCCTGGAACAAAGCGCAGCGCATCGCCGAGCGACGTCGCCTGGGTGTCGTCCATCAGCTTGCGCGAGACGACGGTGACGCTGCCGGGGATCGCCATCACGTCACGCTTTTCGCCGCCCGGTCCGGTGACGAAGGGAACATAATAGCCGTCCTCGGCCGGCGGCTTTGTCGCGCGACGCTCCCGGCTCGACGATCCGGCGAGCGCTGCGGTCGAAACCAATGCGAGCGCGACGCTCGCGCCGATCATGCGTGAAATCGTCATGACGAGGGCTTCCTCACCGGCGATGGGAGCTCGAAACGCGCTAAGATACGATAGACTCGATGATTGCGCATGATCTTTCGACCTAGGGGCGAAAGGTCGCGCGCCCGGTCGCTGGCGTCCGCCCGCGACTGCGCTAGACTCTGAGAGATTCGCCCGGAGACCCTGATGGCCTATCGCGCCCCGCTCGATGATCTTCTCTTCGCCATGCGGCGAGCGGCCGGAGAGACGGCCTTCGCGCCGGACGGGCTCTACGCCGATTGCGACGAGCAGACCATGCGCGCGACCCTGGAGGAGGCGGCGAAGCTCGCCGAGGGGGTCCTCCTGCCTCTGGATCGGATCGGCGATCGCGAGGGGCTGCGTTTCGCGGAGGGCGAGGTGGCGACCGCTCCCGGCTGGCGCGACGCCTATCGCCAATGGGTCGAGGGCGGCTGGAACGCGCTCGCCGCCGGCCCCGCCCATGGCGGAATGGGCCTGCCGCTGCTGCTCGCCGCCGCCTGCACCGAGATCTGGAACGCCGCCAACATCTCCTTCGCGCTCTGTCCGCTGCTCGGCCAGGGCGCGATCGAGGCGATGGAGGCGCATGCGAGCGAGGCGCTGAAGGCCGTCTATCTGCCGAAGATGATCTCCGGCGAATGGACGGCGACGATGAATCTCACCGAGCCGCAGGCGGGCTCCGATCTCGCGCTGCTGCGCGCCCGCGCCGAGCGCGCCGGCGACGGGACCTATCGCCTCGCCGGCCAGAAGATCTTCATCACTTACGGCGAGCACGACCTCGCCGAGAACATCGTGCATTTCGTGCTGGCGCGCCTGCCCGACGCGCCAGCCGGCACGCGCGGGATCTCGCTGTTTCTCGTGCCGAAATTCCTGCCCGACGCCGATGGGCGTCCCGGCCGGCGCAATGATCTTCGCTGCGCCGGCCTGGAACGCAAGCTCGGCATCCACGCCGCGCCGACCTGCACCATGGCCTATGGCGATCACGGCGGCGCGACGGCCTTTCTCGTCGGCGAGGAGAACGCCGGCCTCGCCTGCATGTTCACCATGATGAACAACGCCCGGCTCTCGGTCGGCCTGCAGGGGGTCGCGCTCGCCGAGCGGGCGACGCAGGCCGCCCTCGCCTATGCGCGCGAGCGGCTGCAGGGCCGCGCGCCCGGAGGCCCCGACCCCTCGCCGATCGTCGCGCATCCAGATGTCGCGCGCATGCTGCTGACGATGAAGGCCGAGACCGCGGCGGCGCGGGCGATCTGCCATCTCACCGCGGCCTCGCTCGACCGCGCGCGGCGGCAGGGCGGCGCAGCCGCGCGCGAGGCGGAGGAGCGCGCCGGCCTGCTGACGCCGCTCGCCAAGGCCTACTCCACCGACATCGGCGTCGAGGTCGCCTCGCTCGGCGTTCAGGTCCATGGCGGAATGGGCTTCATCGAGGAGACCGGCGCGGCGCAGCTGCTGCGCGACGCGCGCATCACGCCGATCTATGAGGGGACCAACGGCATACAGGCGATCGATCTCGTCACGCGCAAGCTGCGCCGTTCGGAGGGCGCGGCGGTGTGGCGCGAGATCGACGACATGCGCGCAGATCTCGACGCGCTCGCATCGAGCGACGTGATCTTCGCTCACATTGCGGCGCACGCCACGGCCGCCGTCGACGCCTTCGAACGCGCGACCGATTTTCTGTTCTCGATCAGCGAGCCGCGCGGCGTCGACGCGCTGGCGGCGGCGACCCCCTATCTGAAGCTCTTCGGTCTCGCCCGCGCGGTCACTCTGCTCGGGACGGCCGCGCTCGCCGCGCATCGCGCCGGCGCCGCCGCCGCCGAGGAGAAGATCGTGCTGGCGCGTTTTTACGGCGACAATCTCGCCGTGGGCGCGGATGGATTGGAGCGGGCGGTCGTCGCCGGCGGCGACTCGATCGCCGCGGCTCTGCCGCTGCTCGCGCGAGACCAGTGACTTGCTTCCTCGATATCGGCGCCGATGTCGGCAGCTCTACGATCTTGGTCGCGGGCGTGCGCCGGGCCGGGCGGGCTATCGTCGAGGCGCGCGTCGAGCCGGGGGCGTCGAGATTTTCGGGCGGCGAATCTGATGGTCTGGACACTTTTCAGCGCAGGACCATGGTCCTCTCGGACGACGTCCGCGCGCCATTGCCGGCCGCGCGGAACGGTTGCGCGGCGCGCCGCCTTTTCCTAATTTCGCGCGCATGACCCTTTCCCCCGCACTTTCCATCACCCGCGATCTTCTTCGCTGCCCCTCCGTCACCCCGGCCGACGCCGGCGCGCTCGGCGTGCTGGAGCAGAGGCTGAAGGAAGCCGGCTTCATCACGCATCGGCTCGTCTTCTCGCAGGAGGGGACGCCCGACGTCGACAATCTCTTCGCCAAGATCGGCGAGGGACGGCCGCATCTCGTCTTCGCCGGACATACGGATGTGGTGCCGAGCGGCGATCCGGCGCGCTGGCGCTTCGATCCCTTCTCCGGCGAGATCGCCGACGGCAAGATTTTCGGCCGCGGCGCCTCGGACATGAAGGGCGGCATCGCCGCCTTCGCCGCCGCGGCGATCGACTATGTGAGGGCGCATGGCGTTCCCGAGGGCGCCATTTCCTTCCTCATCACCGGCGACGAGGAAGGGCCGGCCGTCAATGGCACGGTGAAGATGCTCGACTGGGCGAAAGCTCATGGCGAGATTTTCGACCATTGCATCGTCGGCGAGCCGACCAATGTCAAATATCTCGGCGACACCATCAAGATCGGCCGGCGCGGCTCGCTCAACGGGCGGCTCGCCGTGCGCGGCAAGCAGGGACATTCGGCGCATCCGCATCGCGCGGAGAATCCCGCGCCCATCGTCGCGCGCATCGTGACGGCGCTGTCGACGCATCGCTTCGACGACGGCACGGAGCATTTCGACCGCTCCCATCTCGAGGTGACCTCGATCGACATCGGCAATCCGGCCGCCAATGTCATTCCCGGCGAAGCGCGCGCGCGCTTCAACATCCGCTTCAACAACAGCTGGACGCTGGAGACGCTGCAGGCGGAGATTTCCCGCGTCATCGAGGCCGCGGCGGCGGGCGCGCGCGTCGAGGTGGAGTTTTTGCCGTGCAACTCGCTGCCCTTCCTTACCGCGCCGGGCGATTTCACCACGCTGGTGTCGGAGGCGATCGAGGAGGTGACGGGGCGCCGTCCCGGCCTTTCGACCAGCGGCGGCACCTCGGACGCGCGCTTCATCACGCGCGATTGTCCGGTGCTGGAGTTCGGGCTCGTCAATGAGTCGATCCACGCCGTCGACGAGCATGCGCGGCTCGCGGATGTGGACGGGCTGACGGCGGTCTATCAGCGCGTTCTGGAAAAATATTTTACGCGGTGAGCGGTGTGGGCGGAGCCGAGCAACCGCCTGCGGCGACGAGAGCGCATAGGCGAAGGCGCGCGGCGAGTGTCGGGAAAAAAGGAAGAGCCGCCTATTCGATCACCGAGCCGTTGAGGGCCAGCACGCCGGCGGCGAGATAGAGAGAGCCGGCGATCAATATGCGCGGCGGGACCTCATATGATCCCTGTGCGATGATGGCCAGCGCCTCCTCGACGCTGCCGGCCGCCGCGGCGCGCATGCCCTCGGCGCGGGCGAGGGCGGCGATCTCCTCGGGCGGCCAGCTCTTGTGCTCGCCCTCGACCGGCACGGCCGCCACCTCGCGGGCGAGGCCGGCGAAATGCTTCAGCAGCGCGCCGACGTCCTTGGTCACCTGCGCGCCGCAGACGAAGACGAGCGGCCGCGCGGATTTCTCCTCGAACTCCGCCATCGCCTCGGCGAGCACGCGGCCGCCGTCGTCATTATGCCCGCCGTCGAGCCACACTTCGGAGCCCGGTGGAACCAGTTCGGCCACGCGGCCGCGCGAGAGCAGCTGCAGCCGCGCCGGCCATTCGGCGCGCAGGAGGCCGGCCTCGATGTGCTCGGCGCCGATGTCGGGCGCGACAGCGCGCAGCGCGGCGATGGCGCCGGCGGCGTTGGCCTGCTGATGCCGTCCCGGCAGGCGCGGCAAAGGCAGATCGAGCAGGCCCTTCTCGTCCTGAAAGACGAGCCGGCCATTCTCCTCGTGAATCTGAAAGTCCTCGCCGGCGATGAAGACGGGAGCGCCGACGCGCCGCGCCTCGCGCTCCAGCACATTGCGCGCGGCGTCCTGCTGAAAGCCGATGATCGCCGGAACGCCGCGCTTGAAGATTCCGGCTTTCTCATGGGCGATTTTCTCGACCGTATCCCCGAGGAACTCGGGATGGTCGTGCGAGACCGAGGTGATGATCGTCGCCTTGGGCGCCTCGATCACATTGGTCGAATCATAGCGGCCGCCGAGCCCCGTCTCCAGCAGCAGCCAATCGGCCGGCTCCTCGGCGAACAGAGTGAAGGCGGCGACCGTGGTGATCTCGAAGAAGGTGACGGGCTGCGCGCCATTGGCGCGCTCGCAATCCTCCAGCGCGCGGCGCAGGCGGTCGTCGTCGACCAGCGTTCCGGCGAGGCGGATGCGCTCGTTGAAGCGCAACAGATGCGGCGATGTGTAGACATGCGCCCGCAGGCCGGCCGACTCCAGAATGGCGCGCAAAAAGGCGAGCGTCGAGCCTTTGCCATTGGTGCCGGCGACATGGATGATCGGCGGCAGGCGCCGCTCGGGATGGCCCATGGCGGCGAGCAGCCGCTCGGTGCGGCCGAGCGACAGGTCGATCTTCTTAGGGTGCAGATCGAGCAAACGCGAGAGAATGGCGTCCCGCTGATCCATGATGCGCCTCGACCTCCCGTCAGGCCGCGCGTCGCGCCTTGGTCAGCAGCGCGCAGAGCCGCGCGAGCGTGGCGCGCATCTCGGTGCGCGGCACCACCATGTCGACCATGCCGTGGTCGCGCAGATATTCGGCGCGCTGAAAGCCCTCCGGCAGCTTCTCGCGAATGGTCTGCTCGATGACGCGCGCGCCGGCGAAGCCGATGATGGCGCCGGGCTCGGCGATGTGAATGTCGCCCAGCATCGCATAAGAGGCGGTGACGCCGCCCGTGGTCGGATTGGTGAGCACGACGATATACGGCAGGCGCGCCTCGCGCAGGCGGCGAACCGCAATGGTGGTGCGCGGCATCTGCATCAGCGAGAACATGCCCTCCTGCATGCGCGCGCCGCCGGAGGCGGTGAAGATGATGAAAGGCGTGCGCTTCTCCAGCGCGTGAGTCATGCCGGCGATGATCGCCTCGCCCGCCGCCATGCCGAGCGAGCCGCCCATGAACTCGAAATCCTGCACCGCGACAGTGACCGGCGCGCCCTCGAGCTTGCCATGAGCCAGCGTCACCGCATCGGCGTGGCCGGTCTTCAGGCGATATTCCTTGATCTTGTCGACATAGCGCTTGATGTCGCGGAACTTCAGCGGATCGGCCGGGACTTCCGGCGTCGGCAGCAGCTCGTGCTCGCCGTCGTCGAACAGCGTCACCAGCCGCGCCTGCACGGGAATGCGCATGTGGTAGCCCGAGCCCGGCACCACATAGAGATTGTCCTCTATGTCCTTATGGAAGACGAGCTGGCCGCTCTCCGGACATTTGACCCAGGCGTTCTCCGGCGCCTCGCGCTTGATGAGCGCCTTGATCTTGGGCGGAACGACGTTTGAATACCAGTTCATGACCAGAGCCTCGCGATCGCTCCGAAGGTCGCCTTCAACGAGAACGGCGCGTCCGTCTTCGCCGGGCCGTCGGCGACGCGCGCCCCGCGCACGCCGCGCGCGAGATCGGCGACGAGCGCGGCGACCGCAGCGACCGTCTTGTCGCTCGCGCGCTTCTCGTCGTCGAGCGAGCGGGCGAGCGCATCGACCAGCGCCGAGCCGACCACGACGCCGTCGGCATATTTGGCGATCGCCGCGGCGTTCTCGGCCGTCTTGACGCCGAAGCCGACCGCGATCGGCAGCGGCGTGTGGCGCTTCAGCCGCGCGACCGCCTCGGAGACGCCGGCATAATCGACGAGCGCCGCGCCGGTGATCCCGGTGAGAGAGACATAATAGACGAAGCCGCTCGTGTTTTCGAGCACCTTGGGCAGGCGCGCGTCATCGGTGGTCGGCGTCGCGAGGCGGATGAACTCGAGCCCGGCGGCGCGCGCCGGCAGGCACAGCTCCTGGTCCTCCTCGGCCGGCAGGTCGACGACGATCAGCCCGTCGACTCCGGCCGCCTTGGCCTCCTCGAGGAATTTTTCCGGGCCGCGCACATAGATCGGATTGTAATAGCCCATCAGCACGATCGGCGTCGCATCGTCCTCGGCGCGAAAGCGCTTCACGAGCTCGAGCGTCTTGGCGACCGTCGTCCCCGCATGCAGGGCGCGCAGGCCCGCCGCCTGGATCGACGGGCCGTCGGCCATCGGATCGGTGAAGGGCATGCCGAGCTCGATCACATCGGCGCCGGCCTTCGGCAGGCTCTTCATGATCTCGAACGAGGTCTCGAGGTCCGGATCGCCGGCCATGACGAAGGTCACGAGGGCGGCGCGGCCCTCGGCGCGCAGGGCTTCGAAGCGGGCGTCGATGCGAGTGGTCATGGAAGCAGGCGATAGCATAGGGCCGGGCGAAGGGAAATGGTGCGGCATGCCGTCAGGGGAAACGGGCCGGCCGGGCGATCGGCTTCGCGTCGCCGCGACCCATTCGCGCGTTCGGGCTTCCGGATCGCCGGCTCGCAAAATATCGGTGACGACGCAGGCGCTGTCGGCGCCGGCGGCGAGAGCGGCGCCGGCGCGCTCGGGCGTCAGCCCGCCGATGGCGACGAGCGGAATGGAGCCGATGCGGCGCTTCCACTCGCCGATGCGCCCGAGCCCTTGCGGCGCGAACGCCATTCTCTTCAGCAGCGTCGGATAGATCGGCCCCAGCGCCACATAATCGGGAGACAGCGCGAGCGCGCGCTCGAGCTCGGCCGGATCATGCGTGCTGACGCCGAGCCGAACTTTATGCGCGCGAAGGGCGCCGATGTCGGCCGTGTCGAGATCGCTCTGGCCGAGATGGACGAAGTCGCAGGACAGATCGATGGCGAGGCGCCAGTAGTCATTGACGACGAGCTGCGCGCCATGCGCCGCGCAGAGATCGCGCGCGCGCGCGATCTGCTCGCGCAATTCGCGCTCCTCGCGGTCCTTCACGCGCAGCTGCACGAGGCGCGCGCCTTGCGGCAGCAGGCGCTCCAGCCAGGCGGCGTCATCGACGATGAGATAGAAAGGATCGAGATTGCTCATGCTCCGAGCCCTTCGTCGAAGGCGCGGCCGAGCACCGGCGTCGACGGCTCGGCCATGTCGCGCGGCGTCATCAATCCGGCGAGATGCGCCGCGCGGCCGGCCTCTATGGCGAGAGCGAAGGCGCGGGCCATGCCGATGGGATCGCGTGCGCGGGAGACCGCTGTGTTGAGCAGCGCGGCGTCGAAGCCGAGCTCCATCACGGCCGCCGCCTGCGACGGCGCGCCGAGGCCGGCGTCGACGATGAGCGGCGTGTCGGGGAAATGCGCGCGCAGCGCGCGCAGGCCGAACAAATTGTTGATCCCGCGGCCCGAGCCGATCGGCGCCGCCCACGGCATCAGCACGCGGCAGCCGGCGTCGAGCAGCCGCTCGGCGGCGACGAGATCCTCGGTCGTATAGGGAAACACGGCGAAGCCGTCGTCGGCGAGCGCGCGCGCCGCCTCGACGAGGCCGAACACATCGGGCTGCAGCGTGTCCTCCTCGCCGATGACCTCGAGCTTGATCCAATCGGTCGCAAATAATTCGCGCGCCATCTGCGCGGTGGCGATGGCCTCCTTGGCCGTGCGGCAGCCGGCGGTGTTGGGCAGGACGCGCACGCCGAGCTCGCGAATGAGCGACCAGAAGCTCTCGCCGGCGCGCGAGGCGCCCGCCTCGCGCCGCAGCGACACGGTGACGATCTTCGCGCCCGCGGCGCGGACCGCCTCGGCGAGAATGGCGGGCGATGGATAGCGCGCCGTGCCGAGCAGGAAGCGCGAGGACACGGGGACGTCGTAGAGGAGCAGAGGCGTCGTCTCAGTGGTCAAGGAGCAGCAGCTTTCCGAGCGCGAGAAGAGTGAGCGCGATGTTGGCCGCGAGCATTCGTTTCACAGTGACGACGTCGCGGTGGAATTGATGGGATGCGCGATCGTCGCACGACGTCGTTTTCTCGACGAGCTTTCCGCCGGGCGCAATCATGGCGCTTTATCCACCCTGCCGCGGCGTGACGATCTCCACCGCATCCTCCTCCACGAGCAGAATCTCGCTCCGGTCCTTGTTGCGCACGAAGCTCTGATTGACGGCCGTCGCGACGGTCTTGTCACCATAGCCCAGCTCCTCGAGCAGCTTCTCGAGCGTCGGCGCCTCGATCTCGATCGGCTCTCCGTTCACCCTGATCCGCATGCATCACCTCCGGAAAAACATGGCCCTCGAAAAGGAATTGGGCGGCGCGGCGGGCCAGCGCCGGCGCGAGCAGAAAGCCGTGACGATAGAGCCCGTTTATATAGAGCGCTTCGCCCCGCCGCGAAATGCGCGGCAGATTGTCGGGAAAGGCCGGACGCACATCCGAGCCGGTCTCGACGATCTCGGCCTCGGCGAACGCCGGATGAATGGCGAAGGCGGAATTGACCAGCTCGACCATGGAGCGCGCGGTGACGCGCGAGCGCTCCTCATTCTCGATCATGGTCGCGCCGATCATGAAGAGGCCGCCGCCGCGCGGCACGATATAGACCGGATGGCGCGGATGCAGCAGCCGCACCGGGCGCGACAATTCGATCTCCTCGCTGCGCAGAACCAGCATCTCGCCCTTGACGCCGCGCAGCTCGCGAAGCGCATCGCGCGCGGCAAAGCCGCGGCAATCGATTGTCCAGTCGGCGCGGGGGCGCGCCGCCGTCGCCTCGGCGCCGAAGCGCAGCGTCACATTCTCCATTCCGGCGAGGCGGTCATGAAGCGCGCGCAGGGCCGCGCGCGGCTCGAGATGCGCCTCCTGCGCAAAGAACAGCGCCTGCGAGAAGCGGCCGGCCAGCGCCGGCTCCAGCGCCGCGACGCGCTCCGGGCCCAAGCGCTCGCAATGCTCGGCGCGCGGGGCGAGATCGATGAGCTCGCCGCGGTCGCGCTCGCGCGCGACGAGCAGCGTGCCGGCGACGGTCGCGACCGCAATGTCGCGCGTCCAGAAGGCGAGCGCCTCCTCGCCGAGCTTCGCCACCAGCGGCTCGGTCTGCATCGCCTCGCACCAGGGCGCGATCATGCCGCCGGCGTGGTAGGAGCAGCCGAGCCCCGGCGCGGGCGCGGCGTCGACGATCTCGACCGCGGCGCCGCGCGCAAGGCCGGCGCGGGCGATCTCGAAGGCGGCGCAGAGGCCGGCGACGCCGGCGCCGATCACGCGGATCAGCATGAGTTGCGCGAGCCTTTCGGCTCGAAAACGGGGCGCATGCGACCTCCCTACGCCAGCGCGAACTGGATCAGGTTCGAAGGGTCGCCGAGCCGCTTGCGCTCATCGGCCTCTCAGCCTCTGTCGGTCCGCCGAGGGCGGCCGGGCGAGGCTCCCCCGGGCGAGGACAGGGTCGCGCAATGGGAGGCGGGCGTCAAGCGGGGCAGGCGGGCGGGGTAGGGCAATCGGGTGAAGGAACATATCCCTGACCCTCGTCCTGAGGAGCCCGCGCAGCGGGCGTCTCGAAGGACGGCAACGGGAAGAAACCTGAAGATTTCGCCCCACGGCCGGTGATACGCCCCTTCCCGCGGTCACCCGGCTTGCGATCGAGGCGGGGAACGTCAACGCTGCGGCGGCGGCTTCGGCCACAGGCTCGCGCCGGTCGGGCCGACGCCGGTCTCGAGCATCAGCGCCTCGCCGTCCTTGGCCCAGCCGTAATGCGCGGTTTCGGCGGGGATGACGATCGAATCGCCGGGTCCGAGCGCGCGCAACGAGGCTTCGTCGATATTGCCGCCGACGCCGACATAGAAACGGCCGGAGATGATGGTCACGACGCGCGTGTCGGGATGGGTGTGCGGCAGCGATCTGGCGCCGGCCGCATATTTGACCGAGAGCGCATAGAGCGCGCCGGGCTGCGTCGCCGCGCCGCTCACCGGCGCAGCGAAGACGCCCTGGAACAAAGGCACGGGCGCATATTTCAATTCGCTCTGCAGCACGGCGGGCGGCGCGCCCTCGGCCAGCGCGGGCGCGCCGAGCGTGAGAGAAGGAAGAAGGAAAATCAATCGGCGCATGCGCCTCGCCTCGGTGTCGGTGGGGTGACGACGACTGCGTCACATGATTGCAAACGCTGCGCTTCTGGCGACGACGGCTTGGCCGACTCTCGACGCCCTCGCGTCAGCGGGGGTCGGATGAGGGCGCCTGCGGTTCTCCTCGAACCTGCGCCGCTTCGCCTCGAATTTGTAACGCTTTCTCAGCGAGGGCCCTCATCCGACCCCGCCATAGCCCGTCGCTTGCGACGGGCGTCCTGACGGACGCCCTATGGCGGGGCCACCTTCTCCCGCCCTGCGGGAGAAGGATTGCGCCCCTTTCTTCAACGAACGGGCGCCGCCTCAATGAAACAGGACGAAGGTCTTCTGCAAGGTGATCGACACGCCCCAGGCGAGCGGAATGCCGACCGCGGCCCAGGTTGCGAACAGGATGACCCGTGTCAGGCCGTTGCGCTTTTGCGCATCGACCTTGCGCGCCTCGGCGGCAGCCAGCTCGGCGACGGCGCCCTCCTCGACGAAATCCTCGAAATCGGCATGCGCCTCCGCCTCCTCCTTCGCGATGGCGGCGGGGCTGGTCTTCTTCTCGGCCGCGACTTCCGCGTCGGTCATGAAGAAGCGCTCGGCGACGGGCCGCACGGCGAGATCGCAGACGAGGCCGACGACCAGCAGGCCGGCGAGAATATACATGGTCTGATTATAGACGGCCTCGCGCGCGACGCCGTGGTCGAGCTGATAGTCGCGGATGTAATTGACCAGCACCGGCCCCAGCACGCCGGCCGTCGACCAGGCGGTGAGCAGGCGCCCGTGAATGGCGCCCACGTGATGTGTGCCGAAGATGTCGGCGAGATAAGCGGGAATGGTGGCGAAGCCGCCGCCATACATCGACAGGATGACGCAGAAGAACAGCACGAACAGGATCACGCTGCCGTCGTGCGCCGCCCAGGGCGCGGCCGAATAGAGCAGGAAGCCGAGCACGAAGAAAATGGCGTAGGTGGTCTTGCGGCCGAGCTTGTCGGAGCCCGTCGCCCAGATGAAGCGGCCGCCGATGTTGCAGAGGCTGAGCAGTCCGGTGAAGCCGGCGGCGATCGCCGCGATCTTCTTCTTCTGGTCGATGGAAAGGTCGGAGAAGCCGATGTCGAGCCCGATGAGACGCCCGCCGAACACTTCCTGCAGCATGGGAGAGGCCATGCCCAGCACGCCGATGCCGGCGCTGACATTGAGGCAGAGCACGCCCCACAGCAGCCAGAATTGCGGGGTCTTCCAGGCGACGTCGAGATGGACATGGCGGCTCGTCACCATCTTGCCGACGGCGGCCGTGGGCGGCGTCCAGCCATCGGGCGTCCAGCCGTCGCGCGGCACGCGATAGCCGAGCGCGCCGCCGACCATGAACACGAAATAGATCGCCGCCATGGCGACGAAAGTCTGCCAGACGCCGACCGAGTCGGGCGTCGCGAAATAGCTCATCAGCTTGTCGGCGAGCGGCGCGCCGATCATCGCGCCGCCGCCGAACCCCATGATGGCCATGCCGGTGGCCATGCCGCGCCGGTCCGGGAACCATTTGATCAGGGTGGAGACGGGCGAGATGTAGCCCAATCCGAGGCCGATGCCGCCGATGACGCCGGAGCCCAGCCACAGCATCCAGATCTGATGCAGATAGACGCCGGCCGCCGAGATCAGCAGGCCGCCGCACCAGCACACCGCCGCGGCGAGACCCGCCTTGCGCGGACCCGCCGTTTCCAGCCAATGCCCGAACACCGCCGCCGAGGAGCCGAGGAACACGAAGAACAGCGTGAAGGTCCAGCCGAGCATGCTGATCTTCCAATCGCAGCTCGTGGCGAAGACGCTGGCGAGAAAGCCCATGTCGGCGGGGCAGGCCTTGGGCTCGGCGCCGCCCACGGCGCGCGACAGCGGCAGCCAGAACACGCTGAAGCCATAGGCCATGCCGATGCACAGATGAATGGCCAGCGCCGCCGGCGGAACGAGCCAGCGATTGAATCCGGGCGCGGCAATCGAGCGCTCCCGGCTGAAGAAAGACATGGACGGCGACGCGGCTGACATGAATCCTCCGAACCCGATTATGCGCTGGCGCGATGATCCGAGCTTTTCCGCATCGGAATCGCCACAGCGCCGATCCTCGATCAATAGGGATTTCTCGTCATGTCATGCGAATTATCTATGACAGTCCCGGTCGGAGCACGTAAGAGCCTGTAAATGCAGCCGGCGATTCTTTGTGCTTGCTGGGAAAGCGAGCCGTCCCTATTCTCGGATCACGATATGTAACTGGCGTATATAGCCTTGTGACATGCTTCGTGGAAGCGACGCGGGCGTCACGGCCCGCGCTTTCGGTCGAGCGAGCAGTCGCGACGCCAAATCGCCCTCCGAGGAACAGCGCCATGCGGTTCGGCGTCTTCTGCACCTATGAAAATCCGCAGCAGGATTTCGCGCGCTGCTTCGAGACGCAGACGCTCCTCGTGCGCCAGGCCGAGGCGCTCGGCTTCGAGGAGGCTTGGGTCGCCGAGCATCATTTCGACCCGGACGCCGTTTGCCCCTCCATTCTCTCGCTGCTCGCCTATCTCTCCGGCGTCACCAGCCGCATTCGGCTCGGCTCGGCGGCGGTGCTGCTCGCCTTCCGCAACCCGATCCAGGTGGCGGAGGATGTCGCGACGATCGACATTTTGTCGCGAGGCCGCTTCGATTTCGGCGTCGCGCGCGGCGGGCCGTTCGAGCTGCAAAATCGCCATTTCGGGGCCGGGAAGGACAATGCCCGGGAGATGACCCTGGAGGCGCTCGGCCTCGTCGACCGGCTGCTCTATGAGGACAAGGTCACCTTCACCGGCGCGCATTACGAGGCCAATGGCGTGAGCCTCGCGCCGCGCCCGCTGCAACAACCGATCCCGACCTATCTCGCGACGACGACGCCCGGCGCGATCCGCTACGCCGCGCGCAATGGCTTCGGCGTGATGGCGGGGCCGCCTTTTCCGATCGAGCAGATCCGCGAGACGCTGCGCATCTATCGCGAGGCGGCGGGGCCGGAGGGCGATCCGCGCTTCACCATGGCGCGCTTTTATTTCGCGGCGCAGCGGCGCGAGCAGGCGCTCGCCGAGGCGGTTCCTTTCTTCGCCCGCTTCGCCGAGCGCATGCGCGGCAATTTCGCGCGGCAGGACGGAGCGCCGCCGCCGTCCTTGACCGAGGAGGGGCTGCTCGAACGCTCGCTGGTCGGAGATTTCGACGAGGTCGCGGAAAAAATTTCCGCCTATCGCGAGCAGACCGGATTTCGCGCCATTCTGCTGAAGCCGATCTCGCGCGATGCGGAGAAGAATTTGCGGTCGCTCGAGGATTTCGCCCGCCATATCCGGCCCGCGCTCGGCGCCGAGGCGGCGGCCGCAGCCGCGCAATGAGAGCAGCGAGCCTTCAGGCTCGCTCTTCAAGTCGCCGCACAGGCAGGCCACGGCCTCATCGAATCGCGGCGCGTCGCCACATCATCACGCCGTGAATCTCCAGCAGCTGCGCGTCGAAAGGCGTCTCCGGCGCCGCCGCGAGAGGCGTCCTGTCCTCGCGCAGGCGGATCAGCTCCGCCTCGCTCTCCGGCATGGAGATTTCGAGATCATCGGCGCAGGCCAAGGGCTTGGTCAGATAATGGAGCAGCATCAGCCGCGGCGCCGCCGCGCGCATTCCCGATTGCGCATTCTTGCGCAATCGGCGCCGCCCCGCCGAGATCGCGAATTCGCCGGCGGTCTGCGTCGAGCGCAGCATGAGCCCGACGAGGTCTCCGCGCCCCGGCCAGAGGGACGCGCCGCCGCGCGCGATCTCGAGAAATTTTCCGGAGAACACGGTCGAAGCAATGTCGACGCGCCGGCACGGCCCCAGCGGCAGCGCTGCGACCGTGCGATGATAGAAGAACGCCGGCGGACGCGCGGGCGGCGCCTCGGGAATGGTCACGCGGCCGAGCGCGATCTCGAGCAGCAGCCGATCGACGACCCGCTTCGACACGTCTTCGGAGAGGTGATGCTCGTCGGCGAAATCCTCGGGGCGAGGCGGGCCGAGGATTTCGTCGAGCGTCAGGCAGCGCACGCCATGCTCGCGCGCGACCTCGACATAGAGATCCTTGACCACGGCGACGCAAGCATGGACGCGCTGGCGTCCGATCGGCTGCACTTCCAGGCAGAGGAACAACAGGGCGAGGCCGCGGCTCGCGCAAAAGCCGATCACGTCGAGCAGAGTGTCGCGCAGCTGAGCCGGCGTGACGCAGCCCGAATCGAGCAGCATCATATCGTTGAGCGAATATTCGAAGATCACGAGATCGGGGAGCGGCGCGCCTTCGCGCTCCGCCTCCATCAGCCGCAGCAGTCCGAACAGCGAGCCGACCGCGCCGAGGAAGCGGTTGGCGACGACGTGCCGTTTCGCCGCCGCCTGAAACTGTCTGGCCCAGCCGTAGGAAATTCCCGTGTTGGAGCCCCCGACCAGAATAATGTTCATCGCCTCTCTTCAATCGCTTCGTCCTGCCTCAGCAGGCGCACGGCTGCCGCGCCGTCCTTTTAGCGGGGGAGGGCGGCGGAGTTAAGCGGGGGCGAGAGAGGCCGACGAGCGACATGAAAAGCCCGCCCCTATCGTGATAATGGAGAGGCCGTGACCAGCCAGGCGCTTTTCAATCAATTCGGCTATGTCGACCATCTGAAGCGCGGAGGCTTCTCGGATGAGCAGGCGCGCGCCTCGGCGGCGGCGCTCGCGGGCGCGCTGAGGGAAACCGTCGCGGCGAAGCATGACGTCGACCGGGTCGAGACCAAGATTCAGGCGCTCGAGCAGAAGATCGTTTCCCTGGAGCACAAGCTCGTCGCCGAAATTCATGCGACCGTCTACAAGACGTTCGGCGCGCTTGCGGCGCTGATCGGGCTGATTTCCGGGGTCGCGGCTGTCGCCGCCAGATTTTGGGCGCATTGAGCTGCATGCGCAGCGCCAACGCGGCGGCCGTCTCTATCCGCGCGATCGCCGATAGCTGCTCGGAGAAAAGCGGGCGGCGATCGCGACCGACAGAAGGATGATGACCGCCATCGCGGCCCAGGCGCCCGAGAGATCCGCGAAGCGATCCCGTATCGCGCCGGCGATGAATGGCGTCGAGCTCGCCACGACATAGCCGCCGCCCTGGACAAAGGCGGCGAGGTCGCCGGCGCGAGCCGGATCGTCGACATGATCCAGCGTGACGATCAGGGAGAGCGGAAACAAGGCGCCGAGCCCCAGTCCGAGCAGCAGCGCAGCCGGCGCCGCGAGGGCGATCGGCGCCGCGACGAGGCAGGCGAGGCCCGCCGCCACGCCGAGCAGCGCCGCGATCAACGGGCCCCGCCGATCTGGAAAGCGGTTGATGAAGGCCGACACGGCGAGGCTGGCCGCGACCTCCGCGACGATCACGCCGGCCAGCCAAAAGCCGCTCGCTTGCCGGCTCTCGTCGAGGCTCATGTAATAGGGAGGCAGCCAGGCGAGCACCAGCGTGAAGGCGCCGGTGCCGATGCCGAAGAACAGCATCAGCGTCCAGGCGCGGCCATTGCGCCAGAAAGCCTCGCCCGCCGCCGCCTTCGCCGTTTCCGGCGGAAAGCGAAGCGCTGTCCAGGCCGCCGCCGCCAGGAGGGCCGGCAGCGACCAGAGGGCGAGGGCCGCCTGCCAGCCGATGACGCGCGCGAGGCCGGCGGCGGTCGCGGCGGCGAAGGCGGCGCCGCCCATGATCGCGGTCGTATAGAGCCCCATCGCGCGGCCGACGCCGGCGCCGAAGCGCGCCTTGATGACGCCGGGCAGCAGCGCCTGGACGGCCGCCACGCCGAGGCCGGCGCCAGCGGCGCTGGCGAACATTCCGGCGGCGTCATTCCACACCCATCGGCTGGCGCAGGCCAGCGCGATCAGCGTGATCGCGAGCGCGACGCCGCGCTTCGCGCCGAGCAGGCGGCGCAGCCGCCCGCCCGCGAAGGCGCCGAGCCCCATGAGGAAAATCGGCAGGGTGGTGAGAAGCCCGGCCTGCGCCGAGGTGAGGTCGGCCGCGCGCTCGACGAGATCGAGCAGCGGCCCGAGCCCCGCCATCGCCGGACGTAAATTGAAGGCGATGAGCAGGATCACGGCCAGAGCCAGCCCCCGCCCCGGGCGCTCGCCTTCACGCCGTTCGGAAGGGTCAGCGGCGCGCGTCGCTGTTTCGGCCGTCGAGGTCATGTGGCTGCTCCTGTAGCGGGAGGTCGTCGGCGGTTGCCATTCGATCGCTCGGACGCTAATATCTTTTCAGAAAGTATCTCGATGTCAAGAAATATGTCCGAGCCCGACACGCCGAAAGACCGCGCCGCCGCCGCCGCCCGACAATGGCGGACGGAGCGGCCCGACCTCGATCCCTTCCCGATGGAGGTTCTGGGCCGGCTTCTCGAGCTGGCGCAGCTCGTCGCGCGCGACCGCCTCGCTTCCGTCTTCGCCGAATTCGGACTGCAAATGGGCGAGTTCGACGTGTTGGCGACGCTGCGCCGCTCGGGCTCCCCCTACGCCCTGACGCCGACGGCGCTCTATGAGGCGACGATGATCTCGTCCGGCGGCATGACGGCGCGAATCGATCGCCTGGAAAAGGCCGGGCTCGTCCAGCGCCTCAGGCATCCCACAGACCGGCGCGGCGCGCTGGTGGCCCTTACCGATCCCGGCAAGGCGCTCATCGACGACGTTCTGACGCGCCATGTGCAGGCCGAAAGGGCGATCCTCTCGCCGCTGACGGAAGAGGAGCAGAAGACGCTCGACCGCCTGCTGGCCAAGCTGCTCGCCGGGCTCTAAAGCGTTATCCGATCCGAATGGATCGGATAACGCTTTGGCATTCTTTAGTTTGGCGAGTTCTGATCGATCGAACGATTGCGTTCGATCGGAAAGCGCTCTGAGCGACGCGCATCGGCGAGAGGGCCGCTCTTCTCGCTTCCATCCGCGCGTGTCCAGGGCCATATTCGCGGCCATGGCCTCTTCCCCGAAAAAGCCGAAGAACCCCGCGAGACCGACGCGCGCCAAGGCGGCGAAGCCCGAGGTCGCGCCGATCGCGCCGCATCTGCAGGCGTTGCTCAATCCCGGCCTCGCCGAGCGGCAGGCGGGATTGGCGGAGGCGCCGCAGGCGGGGTACGATCCGGGCGCCGTGGCCGGCGTCGACGACGAGCTGGCCGAAAAGCTCGATCTGCGCGGGCCCGGCGGCGTCACCGCGACGATGGAGAGTCTCGAGCAGCTGCTGAAGCTCGGCGACCCCAATCTGCGCGAGAAGAAGCCGTGGACGCCGCATCGCCCCGAGCGCCCGCAGAAGAGCGAGGGCGGAGTCAAATTCGACCTCGTCTCCGATTATGAGCCGCGCGGCGACCAGCCGCAGGCGATCGCCGAGCTCACCGCCGGCGTCGAGGCGAATGAGCGCGACCAGGTGCTGCTGGGCGTCACCGGCTCCGGCAAGACCTATACGATGGCGCAGGTGATCGCGCGCACGCAGCGGCCGGCGCTGGTGCTCGCGCCCAACAAGACGCTGGCCGCCCAACTCTATGGCGAGTTCAAGAGCTTCTTCCCCAACAACGCCGTCGAATATTTCGTCTCCTATTATGATTATTATCAGCCCGAGGCCTATGTGCCGCGCACCGACACCTATATCGAGAAAGAATCGTCGGTGAACGAGCAGATCGACCGCATGCGCCACGCCGCCACGCGCTCTCTGCTCGAGCGCGACGACGTCATCATCGTCGCGTCCGTCTCCTGCATCTACGGCATCGGCTCGGTCGAGACCTATACGGCGATGACCTTCGGCGTCAGCCTCGGCGAGAAATTGGAGCAGCGCCAGCTCGTCACCGATCTCGTCGCCCTGCAATATCGCCGCATCTCCTCCGATTTCACCCGCGGCACGTTTCGCGTGCGCGGCGATACGGTCGATATTTTTCCGGCTCACTATGAGGATCGCGGCTGGCGCATCGGCTTCTTCGGCGACGAGGTGGAATCGATCTGCGAATTCGATCCGCTCACCGGCAAGAAGACGCAGGACCTCGAATTCGTGAAGGTCTATGCGAACTCGCATTATGTGACGCCGCGCCCGACGCTGCTGCAATCGATCAAGGCGATCAAGGACGAATTGCGCGCGCGGCTCGACGAATTGAATCGCTGCGGACGCCTCGTCGAGGCGCAGCGTCTGGAGCAGCGCACGCGCTTCGATCTCGAGATGATGGAGGCGACCGGCTCCTGCGCCGGCATCGAGAATTATTCGCGCTATCTCACCGGCCGCAGGCCGGGCGAGCCGCCGCCGACCCTGTTCGAATATCTGCCCGACAACGCCATCGTCTTCGCCGACGAGAGTCACGTGTCCATTCCGCAGATCGGCGCCATGTACAAGGGCGACTTCCGCCGCAAGGCGACGCTGGCCGAATATGGCTTCCGCCTGCCCTCCTGCATGGACAATCGTCCTTTGCGCTTCGAGGAATGGGACGCGATGCGGCCGCAGACCGTCGCCGTCTCGGCGACGCCCGGCGATTGGGAGATGGAGCAGACCGGCGGCGTGTTCGTCGAGCAGGTCATTCGCCCGACCGGCCTCATCGATCCGCCGGTGGAGATTCGTCCCGCGCGCTCGCAGGTCGACGATCTGCTCGGCGAAGTGAAGGCGGTGAGCGATCTCGGCTATCGCTCGCTGGTCACCGTGCTGACCAAGCGCATGGCCGAAGACTTGACCGAATATCTGCACGAGAATGGCGTGCGCGTGCGCTACATGCATTCGGACATCGACACGATCGAGCGCATCGAGATCATTCGCGACCTGCGCCTCGGCGCCTTCGACGTGCTGGTCGGCATCAATCTCCTGCGCGAAGGATTGGACATTCCCGAATGCGGCTTCGTCGGCATTCTCGACGCCGACAAGGAGGGTTTTTTGCGCTCGGAGACCTCGCTGGTGCAGACCATCGGCCGCGCCGCGCGCAATGTCGACGGGCGTGTGATCCTCTACGCCGATTCCATCACCGGCTCGATGAAGCGCGCCATGGACGAGACCGACCGCCGCCGCGCCAAGCAGCAGGCCTATAACGCCGAGCACGGCATCACGCCGGCGAGCATCAAGCGCGACATCGCCGACATTCTCGGCTCGCTCGCCGAGCAGGATCATGTGACCGTCGACGCTGGCCTCTCGGAGCTGGCGCCCGGCCATAATATGCAGGCGACGCTCGCCGATCTCGAGAAGCGCATGAAGGCGGCCGCCGCCGATCTCGCCTTCGAGGAGGCGGCCTGCCTGCGCGACGAGATTTCGCGCTTGCAGCGCGCCGAGCTATTGGCGGAAGCCAATCCGCTGATGCGCCCGCGCGGCCGCGGCGGGGCGGGTGAGGAGGCGGTCCCCGGCACCCGTGCGCGAAAACCGACGGATGCGGATATGGGTCCGCATAATTTCGGCGGCGGCGAGGCGCGGCCTTTGTCCCGGCCGCTGCCGCGATCGATGGCGGGCAAGGCGGGGACGAAGGTGGTGAAGGGGAAGCTGCAATAGGCCCCGAGGAGAGTGAGCCTAAAGGCTCGCAGCCCAGGGTCCGCGCTCGGACCGCGAGCCTTCAGGCTCGCTCTTTCTATCGAGTGTCGCAGACGCTCGTGCCTCCTCGCCCGTCCCCTCGCCTTGACGCCGCACGGCCCACTTCCTACTCTCACGCCACGTTTTCACTTCGAAAGGCGAACCATGTCCACGGCCACCGTCAAAGTCTCCGACGCGAGTTTCGAAGCCGAGGTTCTGAAATCCGACCAGCCGGTCGTCGTGGATTTCTGGGCCGAGTGGTGCGGCCCCTGCCGCACGATCGCTCCCGCGCTCGAGGAAATCGCCACTGAGCTCAAGGATAAGCTCAAGGTCGTCAAGCTCAATGTCGACGAGAATCCCAATGTCGCCGGCGCGCTCGGCATCCGCTCCATTCCGACCCTGATCGTCTTCAAGGACGGCAAGGCGGCCGCACAAAAAGTGGGCGCCGCCCCCAAGGGTGAATTGCTGCGCTGGATCAATGGCGCCATCAGCGCCGCGTGAGGCCCTGCAGCGCTGTGTAAGCTCTCGACGTAACGACAACGAAGGCGTAAGGCTCCGGAAACGCGCGTTTCGGAGCTTACGCCTTTGTTCGATTTCTCCCCTCAGGAGCTGACGGCGATCGCCCTCAGCCTGAAGGTCGCGGGGACAGCCACCGTCATCTCCCTGCCCCTCGCCATTTTCGTCGCTTATGCGCTGGCGCGCTGGCGGTTTCCCGGCCATGCGGCGCTCAATGCGCTCATTCATCTGCCGCTGGTCATGCCGCCGGTGGTCACCGGCTTCGTGCTGCTGCTGCTGCTCGGCCGCAAGGCGCCGCTCGGACACTTCCTGGCCGAATATCTCGGCATCGTCTTCGCCTTCCGCTGGACCGGCGCGGCGCTCGCGGCGGCGGTGATGAGCTTGCCGCTGATGATCCGCCCGATTCGCCTCTCCTTCGAGAGCATCGACGAGCGGCTCGGCCAGGCCTCGCGCTCGCTCGGCGCCGATCCTTTATGGACCTTCTTCCTCGTCACCCTGCCGCTGGCGGCGCCCGGCGTCATCGTCGGCGCCATTCTCGGCTTCGCCAAGGCGCTGGGCGAGTTCGGCGCGACCATCACCTTCGTCTCCAACATCCCCGGCGAGACGCAGACCATTCCGGCCGCCATCTACAGCCTCACCCAGACGCCGGACGGCGACGCCGACGCGCTGCGCCTCGCCGCTGTTTCCGCCGTCATCGCCATTGCGGCGCTGATCGTCTCGGAAATGCTGCAGAAGCGCGCCGACGCCACGAGGGCCGGCAAATGATCGCGGTCGACGGCGTCCGCCTGCGCCGCGGCGATTTCGAGCTCTCCGCCTCCTTCGCCAGCAAGGCGCGCATTCTGGCGCTCTATGGGCCCTCCGGCTCCGGCAAGACGACGCTCGCCCATCTCGTCGCCGGCCTCGCCGCGCCGGACGAGGGCCACATCGCCGTCAACGGCGCCGCGCTCGTCGACACGGCTGCGCGCCTGTTCGTTGCGCCGGAGAAGCGCCGCATCAGCCTCGTGTTTCAGGACGCGCTGCTGTTTCCGCATCTCGATGTGAAAACCAATATCGTGTTCGGCCGTTTCTTCACCCCCGTCGCCGAGCGCCGCGTTCCCTTCGACGCGGTGGTCGAGACGCTCGGCGTCGCGCATCTGCTGCGCCGGCGGCCGGGCACGCTTTCGGGCGGCGAGCGCCAGCGCGTCGGCCTCGCCCGCGCGCTCCTATGCTCGCCGCGCCTGCTGGTGATGGACGAGCCGATGGCCTCGCTCGATTTCGACCGGCGCCAGGAGATCATGGCGCTGATCGAGCGGCTGCGCGACGAATTCGTCATTCCGATCCTGCTCGTCTCCCATGCCGCGGACGAGATTTTGCGGCTCGCCGACGAGGTGGTGGCGCTGGAGCGCGGCCGCATCGTCGCGCAGGGCCTGCCGTCGGAGACGATCGCTGCGGCGAGCCGGGCGGTCGAGGGCGGCCGCTTCTCGGTGGTGAGCGCGCTGAACGCGCGCGCGGGCGCGTTCGATCCGCGCTATGGCGTGACGCGGCTCGCGCATCCCTCCGGCGAGATCGTGATCGCCGCGCGCGTCGCCGACGGCGAGCGGCCCGTGAGGGCGCTGATCAAGGCCACCGACGTGGCGCTGGCGCGCCGCGCGCCCAGCGAGACCAGCATTCGCACCGTGCTCGAGGGCGTCATCCGCTCGATCGACGAGGACGAGGGGCCGCTCGCCTTCGTGCAGATCGGCCTGAAGAACGGCGACGTTCTCACCGCCTCGGTGACACGGCTCTCGGTCGCCGAGATGAATTTGACGATCGGCGGGCCGGTCTTCGCCCTGGTGAAATCGGTCGCGCTCGACGAGAGGGAACTGGGCGCCGGCATGTCGCGCGATTAGCGGCCTGCGCCCTCGATATTGATGGGCCTCGAGAGCGAGCCTGAGAGGCTCGCATTCTCGACGCCGTCGCTCCCTCTGCCGCGCGTCGCGGAGTCGTCTCAACTCTCGCCGAACACACGATCGAAGATCGTGTCGACATGCTTGAAGTGATAGGCGAGGTCGAACAATTCGTCGAGCTCGGCGGGGGAGAGCTTGGCGCTCACTTCCGCATCGGCGCCGAGCAGCGCGCGGAACTCGCCTTCGCCGCGCCACACCGGCATGGCGTTCCTCTGCACCAGGGCATAGGCGTCCTCGCGCGAGACGCCCTTTTGCGTCAGCGCCAGCAGCACGCGCTGCGAATGCACGAGGCCGCCGAGCCGGTCGAGATTCTTCTGCATGTTCTGCGGATAGATCATCAGCTGATCGACGACGCTGATCAAACGCGCGAGCGCGAAATCGAGCGTCACCGTGGCGTCCGGCCCGATATTGCGCTCGACCGAGGAATGCGAGATGTCGCGCTCGTGCCAGAGCGCGACATTCTCGAGCGCCGGCGTCACCATGCCGCGCACCAGACGCGCGAGGCCGGTGAGATTTTCGGTCAGCACCGGATTGCGCTTGTGCGGCATGGCGGAAGACCCCTTCTGCCCGGCGGAGAAATATTCCTCCGCCTCCAGCACCTCGGTGCGCTGCAAATGGCGAATTTCTGTCGCCAGCCGCTCGACCGAGGAGGCGACGACGCCGAGGGTCGCGAAGAAGGCCGCATGGCGGTCGCGCGGAATGACCTGCGTCGACACCGGCTCGACGACGAGTCCGAGCTGCTTGGCCACATGCTCCTCGACGCGCGGATCGACATTGGCGAAAGTGCCGACGGCGCCGGAGATGGCGCAGGTCGCGACCTCCTTGCGCGCCGTCACCAGCCGCTCGCGCGCGCGCGTGAATTCGGCATGGGCCTGCGCGAGCTTGAGGCCGAAGGTGGTCGGCTCGGCGTGAATGCCGTGCGAGCGGCCGATGGTCGGCGTGTATTTGTGCTCGAGCGCGCGGCGCTTAATCGCCGCGAGCAGGCTGTCGACATCGGCGATCAGGAGATCGGCGGCGCGAGCCAATTGCACGGCGAGGCAGGTGTCGAGCACGTCGGAGCTGGTCATGCCCTGATGCACGAAGCGCGCATCCGGGCCGATGAACTCGCCGAGATGGGTCAGGAAGGCGATGACGTCATGCTTCGTCACCCGCTCGATCTCCTCGATGCGCGCGACGTCGAAGGTGACGAAATCGGCCTTGTCCCAGATCGCCTTGGCGCTCTCCTTGGGGATGACGCCGATCTCGGCGAGCGCGTCGCAGGCATAGGCCTCGATCTCGAACCAGATGCGGAAGCGAGTCTGCGGCTCCCAGATCTTGGTCATTTCGGGCCGGGAATAGCGCGGGATCATGGGCGTCGGCATCCTGAAGGAGTGGAGTGCGGCTCGTTTAAGCCGTCCGGCCCGCCGAGTGAAGAGCAGCGGACGTGTTTTGCGCGGCGGCGGCGGCTCGCGGTCCGATCCGGCGCGGCGACGCTGGCGCCCGCGTTTTCGAAGGTCTCGAGCGGGGCTTTTTTCAGGGCGGACTACAGCCCCATCACCCTCGTCCTGAGGAGCCCGCAAAGCGGGCGTCTCGAAGGACGGAACGGAAGAAACCTATGATTTCGCCCCGCGGCCGTCCTTCGAGACGCCGCCTGCGGCGGCTCCTCAGGACGAGGGTTGGGGATTTTGTCCTTCACCCGATTGGTCCTGCGCGTTCGCCCGCATCCTGTTGCCCAGGGGCGGACGAAAGCCGTCGACGCCCAGGCCTGGCCGACGCGGCCGGAGGCGAGGCGGCCGCTATCCGACCGCCGCGTCATTTTCCGAAATCGCCTGTTTCGTCTGAGTTTTTTCCCTCGCGAATGCGACCGTGAGCTGAACTGATTGTTATCCGCTGCGCGGTTGGCTATACAAGATAATTGCGTCGCTTCGTTCTCGAGAGTCCGGTCCAAGACTTCGTCGACACGCTCTCGAAAGGACATCGGGATTCGGCGGCCGCTTTTCGGCGTCCAACTGGAGCGTTTGATCCGGAGCTGTTTCAGCGACTGATCCTTTACCGGAAAGAGGAGGTTATGATGAGAGGGTTTCATCTATTCCAGGACAAACAGATGCTGGGGGTCCTTCTATCGCCGCTTCTCCTTCTCTCGTCTGCAGCGCTCGCCGCGGAAGCCGCCGGGCCGAGCGCCGCTTCCGATTCCGCCTTGGGAACCAGCGCCGCGAAAGGCCTGTCTCCTTCCGTACGGCAGGCGATAGAGAGTTCGGCCGTCACGGCCGCGGTCACGGCGTCGCCGATCGCGACCTTTTCCAAGGCTCAATATGCTACGGCGGGGGTCGCTCTTCGCAACCGCCAGACTGGCGCCATTCAGATCAGCGGCGTCGTCGGGCCGGTCAAGCGCGCATATCTTTATTGGGCGTTCCTGTTCGGCTCCGCTCCGCCCGCGACGCAAGCCGTCGTTCTGGGGCCGCCCGGGGCGGCGCGCGCCTCGGCCACGGGATCTCTCATCGCGACCGGCGCCGACACATGCTGGAGAAGTAGCGGAATAGCCGTCTATCGCGCGGATGTGACGTCTTTGGTTTCCGGCAACGGCCTCTATTCCATCGCGCTGCCGCGCACGGCGTCCGCCACCAACAGCGGCGCGGACCCTTGGACATCTCTCACCCTTCCCGCCGCCGAAGGCGCCGCTCTCGTCGTGGTCGGCGCGGGGACGCGCAATGTCGCCGTCTTCGACAAAGGCATAGCGGGCGCGACCTTCTTCGGCTCGACCAGCTACACGCTGAACGTCCCGGGCGGCGTCAAGACGGCGCCGGTCCTGTGGGACAATATCGGCGCCGACGGCCAGACCGGCGTCAGCGTCGGCGGGCGCGGCTTCGGCGTCGCCAAGGAAAAAACCTACGTCAATGACGTGCAGATCGCCGGACCCGGCACGGACGTGACCGCCAATGGCGTGACCGGCAGCGATTGGGACGGCGGCGTCGGCTCGCCCTTGCCGCAGCTCTGGGACGTCACCGGCCGCACCCTGCCCGTCGCCGCGGCGCCGGTCGGCAAGCCGTCCCTCGCGGTCCGTTTCGTTTCGGTGGGCCAGACCTATGACTGCGCGACGCCGATCGCCAATGTGATCGCTTATTGAGGCGGCGCGGGCGGCTGTCGGCCGTCCCGCACCTCCCCCGCGTCGCTCATGGAGGGGGCAATCCACTCCAGCTTCAGCCGATCCTCGCGCGACCCCTTTGGGCGCGCGGACCCCTCACTTCTCCTGCGGCAGCAGGGCGAGAAGCTGCGCCATCTTCGGCGCGGCGCTCGGATTCATCATGCCGACGACATGATAGCCGGCGTCGACATGCAGCACCTCGCCGGTGACGCCGCGCGCCCAGGGCGACAGCAGATAGACCGCGGTCTCGCCGACCTCCTCGATGGTCACCACGCGGCGCAGCGGCGCGTTATATTCATTCCATCTCAGAATATAGCGGAAGTCGCCGATGCCGGAGGCCGCGAGCGTCTTGATCGGCCCGGCGGAAATGGCGTTGACGCGGATGTTCTTGACGCCGAGATCGGCGGCGAGATAGCGCACCGACGCCTCGAGCGCCGCCTTGGCGACGCCCATCACATTGTAATGCGGCATCCATTTCTCGGCGCCGTAATAAGTGAGGGTGAGCAGCGAGCCGCCGTCCGGCATCAGCTTCTCGGCGCGCTGCGCCAAAGCGGTGAAGGAGTAGCAGGAGATCAGCAGCGACTGCGTGAAATTCTCCGCCGTCGTGTCGACATAGCGGCCGTCGAGCTGGTCCTTGTCCGAAAAGGCGAGGCAATGGACGACGAAATCGAGCTTGCCCCACAGCCGTTCGACCTCGGCGAAGACCGCGTCGATCGTCGCGGGCTCGCTCACATCGCAGCGGCCGGCGACCACCGCGCCGAGCTCCTCGGCGAGCGGGCGCACGCGCTTCTCCAGCGCCTCGACCTGATAGGTCAGCGCGAGCTCGGCGCCCGCGTCGCGCGCCGCCCTGGCGATGCCCCAGGCGATCGAGCGATTATTGGCGACGCCGAGGATGAGTCCGCGCTTGCCGGCGAGAACGCCGCTGTTGAGAGTGCCCTTCGACGTCGGTTCTGGCTGCGACATATAGAATGTGTCCTGATGAGCTGCTCGACCGGCGGGCTCGCCGCCTTGTCGTCGAGCGCGCCGTTGAAAGGCTGCGCGAAATGCGCCGACGCGGGGAGCGCGTTGCGCGCATGGGCCGCGCGGGCCGCCCGTCCCAGCGGACAAAAAGACATAAATCGTAGGGCGCGGAGATAGTCAATCGCGGCGGAGTGGCATAATATCGGCGAAGGAAGCGAACCAGAGCCGAGCGAGAAAAGTCGCTAAGACCCCGCGCGCAATGGGCTGACCGATGGGCAAGCCAGAGGATTTCGCGGAGACGTTGGAAAGGCTGACGCCCGGGTTGCGGCGCTACGCGCGCGCGCTGCTCGCCGGCGCCAATAACGAGGTCGCCGACGAGCTGGCGCAGGCTGCGCTGCGGACGACGGCGGACGAGGCGCGCGCCGACGCCGCCGCGATCGATCCACGCGTCGATCTATATATCGCGCTGAGCAACGCCGCGCAGCGACGCTTGCGCGCGGCGCCGGCGCATCGGCCCTCCCTGCGCCAGCCCGCCATCATGCACCGCCTGGCCGATCTCGCCTTCGAGGAGCGGGAGATCCTGCTGCTGGTCGCGCTCGAGGGTTTTACTTACGAAGAGGTCGCGCGGATCACCCGCACAGATCGGCCGGTGGTCATGATGCGCCTGATGCGCGCGCGCTCGGCGCTCACCGCGCTCGACCGACGTCCGACGCCCGACGCCGGCCGACGTCCCGGACCGCATTTGCGTCTCGTGAAATAAACATGCGCGCCGATCCGGTCGACGAATCCGATCTTCACGCCTATGTCGACGGCGAGCTCGAGCCCGACGAGCGCCGGCGGATCGAGGATCATCTGCACAAGCATCAAGAGGATGCGGCGCTGGTCGAGGGCTGGCGCCGCCAGAATGCGGCCCTGCGCGCAGCCTTCGCGCACACCATCAAGGAGCCGCTGCCGCCCGCGCTGCGCAGCGTGACGAAGAGCGGTCTCTCCGGCAGCTTCGGCTCGGGCGTGAATTGGGCGCGCTTCAGCCCGAGCAAGGCGTCCTCGCTGCGCACGCTGCGGCGCCCGGACACGAGCCGGAAGATGCCGCGGCGGCCGATGATCGCGATGTCGCTGCTGACGCTCTCGATCGGCGCGCTCGTCGCCGGCGCGGCGCTGCTCGCCTTCACCAGTCCGGCGGCGCCGCCGGTCGAGCCCGCCGCCGCGCGCGGCCCGGCTTTCATCGAACGCGCCGAGATCGCTTATCGGACCTTCGCTTCGGACGAGCGGCCGGTGGAGCTCGGCGCCGACCGCGCCGCCGAACTGTCGCAATGGCTCGCCGACCGGGTTGGTTTCGGCGCGCTCCCGGATTTGACCGCCGCCGGCCTCGAGCTGCGCGGCGGCCGGCTGACGCCGGGCGCGCAGGGTCCCGCCGGCCTTTTGTTCTATCGCTCCGCTGCGGGCGCTCTCGTCGCCTTCTATTTCGAGCGCGCAATGGGCGAGCGCGCCTCCGGCCCGCCGCCGCGGGCCACGCCCGGGCTCGAGGCCGTGGAATGGCGCGCGGGCGGCCGCGCCTTCGCGCTGCTCGGCCCGCTGGACGCGGAAGCTCTGCGCGCCGCCGCCGAGATCGCCGAGCGCTCGTCACGCTGACAGGCCGGCTCGGGGTCCCGCGCCGTGGATCGAATCGATCCGCATTTTCTCGGAAGGGTCGTGGCGAGTCCGCTCACTGCGTCGGCGCGACGGCCATCGCATGGCGCGCCGGCGGTCCGGAGACGCGCGTCCAGGTCTCGTCGCTGCACAGCATTCCCCACAGGCACCCTTTCAACGTCAGCCGTGTCGCGCTGACGACGGTGATGAAGCCGTCATAGGTCTTGCCGTCGTCGACGTTGAACAGCGTGCCGGCCCATTCGTTCGGTCCGGTCTGCTTGGCGCCGCGCAGGATGACGGCGCCGATCGCGCTGCGATCCTCCGCATTCTGCGCCGAGACGACCTTGGCGCACAGCAGGCCGTCGCAATCATAGAAGCTGAACTGCACGCCGCCTTCCGGCCGCAGCCACACGCCATGCGGATCATTGGCCGCGGCGCTCGCCGCGGGCGCCGCGGAAAACAGGAGAGCGGCGATGGCGGCGCTCGCCGAGAGCGTCGAAAACTGCTGACCGAAAGAGCGTTGCATGGGGATGCTCCTGCTCGACTACGCTGGACGGAAGCGTCGACGAACATCATGTCGAATGTTCGGCCTTTCGGCGCCTCAGCCGATCGCAACGACGAACACGGCGGTCGCGAGCGCTCCGAGCGCGGTGAGGACGAACTCGAGTCGTCCCCATAGCTCGATCGTCTTGCGCGCCTCCGATCCCGCCTCGGCGGCGATCAGCGCCAATATGCGATTGTTGAGCGGCACGATGGCGAAAAACATGAATGGCCAGACCGCGATGATGGCCGCCGAGCCGACCAGCCAGCGGAAGTCGTCCAACGTCTTGTAAACGAAGAAGCCGCACAGGGCGGAGAGCAGCGCGAGCCCGGCGAGGATGACGAAGCCGCGGTGATCGCTGTCCTGCCATTCCGCGAGCAGAGCCTTGTCCTCGAGCCGCAGGCGCGCCGGCTGCTCGACGAAATTCACATAGAGGGAAGCGCCGGTGAATGCCGCCGCCGCGGCGAGCGCGAGTGAGCCGGTGACCATGAAAATCCTCCTCTTCCTCGCGAGAAGATATGGGAAGGGCCGGCGGCTCGCGCCAGATCGCTTTCCCCTGAGTTCGGCTGACGCAGGTCATTAATGGCGTGATTCAGCCGATTTGAGCGAGCCTTCAGGCTCGCCCTTTCACCCTGTCAAATCGGCTGAATCACGCCACTAGGTCGGATCGATCGCCTCTTCGTCGCAAATGATGCGGGAATGGCTCTCCGCCTCGGCTGCGACGTCGATCCTGATGATCCTTTCGGCCGCCTTGCGCATCGCGCGATCGGTGAAATGGTCGAAGAACATTCGCATCACGCGGTCGACTCCGTAAGGATCGATGCGACGCGTGTCCTCCGAATAGAACATGGGGACAGTCGCCGATAGCGTGGCGAGATCGAAGGACGGGAAATAGGCGATGTCCGGCCGCGCGCGCACCACCTCGTCGGCGGCCGCGCGCAGGATGGACTTCACCACGCTGTTCGATTGGACGACGTGTCGATCCTCATAGGTCGCGATGATGCCGACCGGCGACACGCTGAGAATGATGCGCGCGCGCGCATTCACTTCGCGGATGCGATCGGCTGCGGCGAGAAAGTCGCGCACCACCTCGCTCACCGTCATATTGTAGAATTCGAAAATGTCTGGATTCCATTCGCCGCCGGCGACGCCGGGAGCGAGCTGAAGGATCGCGCCGTCGCTTCTGTGGCGCCAGGTCTCGGTATGGCCGAAGGTGAAGACGAAGACGTCCATCGTCTCCAGCATATGGCGCACTGCGGCGAGATGGCGCTCGCGATCGGCGCGCATGTCCTCCAGCGTCGCGAAGCCGTCGGGCTCGATGCGCGGACGAAACGGATCGACGAAGCGGCCGTCCTCGGGACGGGTCCAGAAATCGAGCCGGGGGACGAAGCGTCCATAGGCGCGATCGATCAGCTGGCGCAGCTGCGCCGTCGTGTAGATATTGCCGTAGCGGCAGGAATACATCGAATAGTTGCGGCGCAGCGCTTCCTCGGCCGATGCGCCGGCCGGCGGCTGCTCGGCGAGATAATAGCGATAGCCGCTCTCCTGCAATCCATGCGCGATCTCTTGCGCGAAGCAGCTGCCGGCGGTCGCCACCTTGTCCTGCTTCGTCACGACGAAGGGCGGCGGGTGGACGATGAGATCGATGGCGAAGGGCGGCACGGATGCGACCGCCTTGCGCCAGAAGCGGTGGTCGGGTAGGAAGCCGTAGGGATTGTCCGCCATCGTCGCCGCGTTTCTCCTTCTGGTCGGGCCGAGAGTTCTGCGATCGCCCTGTCGAGCGCCGCAGCGCCCGAAAATAAGCGGCGGCCGAACGCTTGTCATCCATGAGAAAAAGACGCGCGTCGCCGGCGCTGCTTTGGCCTGTGGACCCGAATGCTGTCTCAGCTCGACAAAGAAATCCTGCGATCCTGGAGCCGTCACGCCATCGCGCCGCGCATCGCGCGCATCGCCGGCCGTCCCGCGGGCGACGACGGACCACGCATCGCGGTCGTCGGAAACTGCCAGAGCTTCGGCGTCGCCTATGGCATGAAGCTGCTCGAGCCCGGCGCGACGATCGATCGCTTCACCGTGATCGGCCAGTCACGCGCGAGCCTCGCGCTGTTGGCGAGGACGCTCGAGGCCTATGATTATGTCTTCGCCCATGAGTTCGTCTCCGGCTCCTTGCGCGGGGGCGGGACGGAGGAATTCGTCCGGCTGACGCCGAACGCGATCTTGTTTCCGCCGATCTCTTTTGCTGCCTTCCATCCCGATCTCGTCTTCGTTCGAGATCCCATGCGGCCGCACGGCTATGTCGACAGCCCGCTCGGTCCCTATCAGTCGGCGCTCTGCCTGTTCGCTTACCTGAAGGGCCTGTCGCTCGACCTGGCGAATGCGCTGTTCAACGAGAATGTGTTCGAGGCGGTCGGCTATCTCGACATGTGGGGAGAGGCCTCGCGCGAGCTCGTGGAGACGGCGCGCGGCAAGTTCGGCCTCGACTTCTCCGCGGAGCTGATGAGCTGGTCGCGGCGCGGCGTGTTCATGTACAGCTCGGTGCATCCGATGGGCTTCGTGATGTGCGACGTCGCCAAGAAGCTGCTCGAGGCCGCGGGCTTCGCGCCGCGCGCGACGAACGCGCATTACTATGACATCGACGATCTCGCGCGCGGCGACATTTTTCCCGTCTATCCGCCGATCGCGAAGCGATATGGCGCGCAGGGGAGCTATCTGTTCAAGCGCGAGAACCATCATATCTCGCGCGGCGTCGGCGAGCTGCTGACGCTGCCGCAGTTCCTCGCGCGGAGCTATGAGTCGTTTTGCCGGCGCGACAAGGCGAAGCTCCATAATCCGCGCGTCGACGGCTGGCTCGCGGACGAGGCGTCGAGCCGCATATTGGTCGAGCTCGCGCGCGAAAATCTGGCGGCGGGGCTGACGCCGACGCTGTGAGCGGCGAGGCTACCGATCGTCCGCCGCCGCGCGCGCGAGATAGGCCTCCACGCGCAGACCGCCGAGGTCCGAGCGCGAGAAGCGCATGGCGCCGCCATAAGCGTCGAGCACGTCCTGCACGATGGCGAGGCCGAGGCCGGCGCCGCCGCCGCCGCTCTCGTCGAGCCTTCCGCCGCGCTCGCGGATCAGCGCTTCGCTCTCCGCCGCGAGTCCGGGACCGTCGTCCTCGACCACGAAGAGGCCGCCCGTCGCCGAAACGCGCACGCGGCTCGCCGCATGGCGCGCGGCGTTCTCCATCAGATTGCCGAGCACCTCCATCAGATCGACGCGCTCGACGACGACGCGCTCGCTCGGCGCGACGCGCAGATCGAAGGCGACCTCGGCCCCGGCGCTCGCCAGCGTGCGCGCGAGAGCGTCGACCACTTCGCCGACCGACGTCGGCTCGATCGCACGCGCATGGCGGATGCGCGCCCGCGCGAGCTCGCGCTCCACATGGCGGCGCATCGCGTCGCCGATGCGCTCGAGCGATTGCGCGATATCGATTTCGCCGCGCGCGCGCAGGAGCCGCGCATCAGCGGCGAGCGCGGTCAGCGGCGTCTTCAGCCCATGGGCGAGGTCGGAGGCGCGATTGCGCGCGCGCGCGATCTCCTTCTCGCGCTCGTTCAGGAGGCCGTTGACCTCGTCGACGAGCGCCTGCACCTCGCGCGGGCCCTCGTGGCCGAGGCGGCGGCGCGCGCCGCGGGCGATCTCGCCGACCTCCTGGCCGAGCCGCGCCAGCGGCGCGAGGCCGAGCCCGACCTGCACCCACATGGCGAAGGCGAGGCCGAGGGCCAGCAGCACAAGCGTCGCCACGAGCTCGGTCGCGAAAGCGTCGCGCGCCCGCTCGACCGCGACGAGATCGAGCGCGGCGAGCACGCGCACCTCGAGCGGCGCGGCCGGATCGCCGATGGAAACGCAGCGCAGGCCGCCGCGCAGCGGCTTTCCGGCGGGACCGAACATGCGATAGTAGCGGATGTCGTCTTCCGACCCGCACTCGGCGGGAAATTCGAGGCTGCGGTGGCCGAGCGAGGGCGAACGCTCGCTCTCCCCCTCCGCCTCGGTCGCGACCTGCCAATAGAAGCCCGAATGCAGCCGCTCGAAGCGCGGATCGGGGGCGCTGCGAATGACGCGCAGCCTTCCCTTGGAGGCGTCGACGGTCAGCTCGGAGACGATCTTGCGGACATAGGTCTCGATATCGTCGTCCATCGTGCGTTCGAGGTGATGCTCGAACAGCAAGACGAGGCCGAGGCCGGCGAGGGCGAGGGCCAGCGTGACGGCCAGGGCGCCGGCCAGGAACAGCCGCAGCCGCAGCGAGCGCGTTCTCACGGCTCGAGATCCGGGGCGAGATAGCCGAAGCCGCGCCGCGTCTCGATGAAGCCGGCGCCGATCTTCTTGCGCACGCGGCCGATCAGCACCTCGATCGCATTGGATTGCTGCTGGTCGTGGCCGTAGATGTGCTCGGCGAGCTCCGTCTGCGCCACGACGCGCCCGCGCCGGTGCATGAGATAGGCGATGAGGCGATATTCGATCGCCGTCACCTCGATCGGAGCCCCGCCGACCTTGATCGTCATGCTGCGCTCGTCGAGCGAGAGCAGCCCGTTGCGCGTCACCGAGGAGGCGCGGCCGGCGGAGCGGCGGATCACCGAGCGCAGCCGCGCCAGCAGCTCCTCCATGCGGAAGGGCTTGGGCAGATAATCGTCCGCTCCGGCGTCGATGCCCTCGACGCGCTCGCTCCACGAGCCGCGCGCGCTCAGCGCCAGCACCGGCGTCGTGCGGCCCTGCTCGCGCCAACGCTCCAGCACGGTCAATCCGTCGAGCGCCGGCAGGCCGAGGTCGAGCACGACGGCGGCGAAATCCTCGGTGTCGCCGAGGAACCAGGCGTCCTCGCCATTGCCCACCACGTCGACGACATAGCCCGCCTCGACCAGCGCGCGCGAAATATCGGCGGCGATGCGTTCGTCGTCTTCGACCAGTAGGATTCGCATTGGCCCGTCCAGGTGCTACAATCGCTGTGCTACAATCGCTGGGTCAAGCGTCGAGCTCGAGTTTGTCAGCCGCCTGTCAGCTTCGATAGGCCAAATTCGCCCGAGACGCAAAGGCACCGCCCCACTCCCCGCATGAAAAATCCACTTCTTCAAAAACTTGCGCGCACAGCGCGGATCGGCGCCGCCGTTGCCGCGGTCGTCGGCGCGACGCTCGCCCGCGCCGCGGAGGATGTCGCGATCCAGCTCTCCGAGCAGGCGATCGAAGCAGCGGGGATCGAGACGAAGCCGATCGAGAAATCCGCGGGAAGCGACGAGCTCGTCGTGCCCGGGACGGTGAGCGTGCCGCCGCAGCAGACGCGCATGGTCGCCTCGCCGGCGGCGGGCCTGGTCGAGACGCTGCTCGTTTCCCCCGACGAGGAGGTGAAGGAAGGCGATCCGATCGCCACGCTGAAATCCTCCGAGCTCATCGAATCGCAGCGGGCTTTTCTGCAGGCTTCAGCCGACGCGGCGCTGGCGACCGAGAAGCTGAGGCGCGACGAGCAGCTCTACAAGGAGCGGATCATCGCCGAGCGGCGGCTGCTGGTGACCCGCGCCGAGGCGGCGCAGGCGCGCTCGGTTCTCGACGAGCGCGCTCAGCTGCTCGCGCTCGACGGCATGAGCGAGCAGGCGATCGAGACCTTGCGCAAAGACCGCAAGCTCGGCTCGGCGCTCACCGTGCGCGCTCCGACCTCCGGCGTCATCCTCGCCCGCCACGCCACGGTCGGCGACCGCATCCAGGCGTCGGCGCCGCTCGTCACCATCGCGCGGCTCGACCCGGTCTGGGTCAATCTGCAGATTCCGATCGGCCGCTCGGTCGGGCTCGATCGCGCCGACCGCGTCGTGCTTCCGAGCCTCGGGGCCGAGGGCAGGCTGATCCGCATCGGCCGCACCGCCGATCCGGCGACTCAATCGGTCACCGCCGTGGCGGAGTTTCACCCGGGCAAGAGCCCCATCCGGCCGGGCCAGGCGGTGCAAGCCATTCTGCGGCTGCGCGGCGCCGGCGGCGCGCAATGGCGCGTGCCGGCCGACGCCGTCGTCCACCATCGGGAGCTCGACTGGATTTTCGTGCGCACGGCCGAGGGCTTCCGCGCCGTTCCGGTCAAGCTGCTGTCGGAGACCCCGCAGACCGCTTCCGTGCAGGCGCCGCTCGCCGCATCGGATCGCGTGGCGACGCGCGGCATGTTGACCCTTTTGGCCGAGCTCGCAGCCCGGGACGCGAGCGCCAAGTAAGCGAAGGACCATGCTCGATCAACTCATCCGCACGGCGCTCGGTCAAAGGCTCCTCGTTTTCCTCGGGGCGCTGGCGCTCGCCGTCTGGGGCGCGCACGCCTATTCCAAGCTGCCGATCGACGCCTTCCCCGATGTCGCGCCGGTGCAGGTGCTGGTTTCCATGCGCGCGCCGGGCCTGACGCCCGAGGAGCTGGAGAATCGCGTCACCGCGCCGATCGAGATCGCCGTGCGCGGCGTGCCCAATCTCGTGCGCATGCGCTCGATGACGCGCTATTCGGTCGCGCTGCTGACCTTCGAGTTCACCGAGGGGACCGATATTTTCTGGGCGCGCGCCCAGGTCAACGAGCGCCTCGCCTCGGTCGCCGACCAGCTTCCCGAGGGGGCTTCCGGCGGCCTCGCGCCCATTGTGACGCCGCTCGCCGAAATGTTGATGTTCACCGTCGTCGGCGGCGGACTCTCGCCCACCGAGCAGCGCAGCCTCGTCGACTGGACCATCCGCCCGGCGCTGCGCAGCCTCGTGGGCGTCGCCGACGTCAATGTGCTCGGCGGCTTCGTGCGCACCTTCGAGGTGGCGCCTTCGCCGCCGGCCATGGCGGCGCGCGGCATCACCGTGGCCATGCTCAAGGACGCGCTCGCCGAGAACAACCGCAACGACGGCGCCGGCCGCGTGCGCGACGGCGAGGAGGCGCTGCTGGTGCGCGCCGAAGGCCGCCTGCGCACGCTCGACGACATCCGCTCGGTGGTGGTCGCCGCCAAGCCGACCGGCGTCGTGCGCATCGGCGATGTGGCCGAAGTGCGCAATGGCTCGCTCGCGCGCAACGGCGTGTCGACCCGCAATGGCGAGGCCGAAGCGGTCTGGGCGCTGGTCCTCGGCCTGCGCGGCGCCGACGCCAGCACGGTCGTCTCGGGAGTCAAGGCGCGCCTCGAGGAGCTGAAGCCGAGCCTGCCGCCCGGCGCGCATATCGATATCTTCTATGACCGCAGCGAGCTGATCGGCAAGGCCGTGTGGACGGTGCAGAAGGTGCTGCTCGAGGCGATCGTCCTCGTCGTCATCCTGCTGTTCCTCTTCCTCGGCAATCTGCGCGCCGCGGTCGTCGTCTCCTTGATGCTGCCGCTGGCCGCGCTCGCCACTTTCGCGATCATGCGCCAATGGGGGCTCTCGGCCAATATCATGTCGCTCGGCGGCCTCGCCATCGCCATCGGCATATTGGTCGATTGCGCGGTGGTCGTCGTCGAGAATGTCGAGCATCGGCTGACCTCGGTGCGCGAGGCCGATATCGGCGAGCGCATCCGCCTCACCTATGAATCGGCGCGCGAGGTGGCGACGCCGCTGATCTCGGGCGCGGTGATCATCATCACCGTGTTTCTGCCGCTGCTCTCGCTCGAGGGGCTCGAGGGCCGCCTGTTCGCGCCGGTGGCGCTCACCATCGCCTTTGCGCTGGCCTCGGCGCTGTTCCTGTCCTTGACCGTGGTGCCGGCGCTGAGCGCGACGCTGCTGCGCGCCGGCGAGACCGACGAGCCGCCGCTCGTGCGCCGGCTGTCGAACTTTTACAATCCGCTGCTCGAGCGCGCGCTGCGCCGTCCGCTGATCGTCGGCGGCATCGTGACCGCCGGCCTCGCGCTGGCGCTGCTCGCCTCCAATCACATCGGCCAGACCTTCATGCCGGTGATGGACGAAGGCACGCCGGTCATCACTGTGCGCAAGCATCCGACCATCAGCGTCGACGTCGCCGCCGAGACCGACATGCGCATCGAGCGCGCGCTGATGGCGCGCGTGCCGGAGGTGAAGGGCGTGATGGGCCGCGCCGGCGCCGACGAGCTCGGCATCGATCCGGTCGGCCTCAACGAGACCGACATGTTCCTGACGCTCGCTCCGCAGAAGGAATGGCGCGGCAAGGGAACCGAATGGCTGCTCGGCGAGCTGCGTCAGGTGCTCGAATCCTTCCCCGGCATTTCCTACTCCTTCTCGCAGCCGATCGACATGCGCGTGCAGGAGATGATCATCGGCGCGCGCGGCGATGTGGTGGTGAAAGTGTTCGGCGACGACCTCGACGAGCTGAACCGGCTCGCGCGCGAGGTGGCGGCGACGCTGAAGAAAATCCCCGGCTCCGAGGACGTGTTCGCGCTCAAGAACGACGGCATGCGTTATCTGAGCGCCAAGATCGATCGCCTCGCCGCCGGGCGCTTCGGGCTCAACGCCAGCGAGATCCAGGACGGCCTGCGCGTCTGGGTCGACGGGCGCCAGGTGGGCCTCGTGCTCGAGGGGCCGATCCGCACGCCGCTCATGCTGCGCGGCGATGCGGTGTCGCGCCGATCCCCGGTAGACTTCGCGCGCCTGCCGGTCGTCTCCCCGGAGGGCAAGGTGGTCGAACTGTCGCAGCTCGCCGACATTCACATCGAGAATGGCCCTATTCAAGTGATCCGCGAGGAGGGGCGGCGGTTCGCCACCGTGCTCGCCAATGTCACGGGTCGCGATCTCGTCGGCTTCGTCGACGAGGCCAAGGCCGCCGTCGCCAGGGACATCAAGGCGCCGGTCGGCTATCAATTCGTCTGGGGCGGACAGTTCGAGAATCAACAGCGCGCCTCGGCGCGTCTCGCCATCGTCGTGCCGCTGGCGCTCGCGCTGATCTTCCTGCTCCTTTATCTGACCTTCAACTCGCTCGCCCAGGCGGCGCTCGTCTTCTGCAACGTGCCCTTCGCCGCGATCGGCGGCGTCATCGGCCTGTGGCTCTCGGGCGAGTTCCTGTCGGTGCCCGCCTCGGTCGGCTTCATCGCGCTGATCGGCATCGCCGTGCTCAATGGCGTGGTGCTGATCTCCTACATCAACAAGCTCGTCGCCGAGGGCCGGCCGGTGCACGAGGCGGTGCGCGAGGGGGCGAAGCGGCGCATGCGTCCGGTGGTTCTGACGGCGACCATCGCCGCTTTCGGCCTCATGCCCTTCCTCTTCGCCAGCGGACCGGGCGCCGAAATCCAGCGGCCGCTCGCCATCGTCGTGATCGGCGGGCTGATCACCGCGACCGCGCTCACGCTCGTGCTGCTGCCGATCCTCTACGATCGCTTCCGCCTGCCGCGTCGCGCGAGCGTGAGCCCGCCGAGCGAGACGGTTCAGCCCGATTCGCTTCTGGCGAAATGGCGGATCGCCCGCCGATGACCCTCCTGTCGACGTGCGAGCAGAGTGTGACGCGCATCCTCGTTCTGTGTCTCGCCGGCCTTCTCGCCGGCGGCGCTTCGGCCGCCGAGCGCGAGCCGGCCGCGACCCCGGCAAAGCCGACGGCGTCGGCCGTGGCGAAGCCCAAGGTAGTCGGAATGCCATCGCCGCCGCGAAAGCGCGCGGCGAAGCCCAGGGCCGTCGCCCCGCGCAGCCATCTCATCGCCGGCCATCTCGAAATGGCGGTGGCGATCGACGCTCAGAGCGCGTCGCTGGAAGCCCAGCGGCGCGCGGTCGCCTCGCGCTATGCGACCTCCAATTCGATCACGCCTGGCTCGCCCTATTTCGCCGGCGCGCGGCAGGACCGCCTGTCCGGCAATGTGAAGGGCTATCGCGAGACGGAGCTCGAGGTCGGAATGCCGCTGTGGCTTCCCGGCCAGCGCGACGCCTTCGAGAACAATGTGACCGCGGGCGTGCTGGAGCTCGAGGAGCGCCTCGCCCTGCGCCGCCTGGACGTGGCGGCTCTGGTGCGCGACGCCTGGTGGCGGGCGCAGCGGGCGGTCAGGGACGCGGCGATCGCGCGCGACCGCCTCGCGACGGCGCGCGATATCGGCCGCGACATGACGCGGCGCGTGGAGCTCGGCGAGAGCTCCTCTCAGGACGAGCTGCTCGCCCGCAATGAGACGCTCGCCGCCGAAACCGAAGTCACGCAAATGAACGCCGCCGCCGAGGCGGCGCGCGCCTCCTATCGCGTGCTGACTGGCGGGGCCTTTCCGGACGGGACGCTGGAGCCGATCTTGCCGCCGCGTCCGATCGAGGACCATCCCGCGCTGCGCGCGCCGATTGCGACGCTCGCCAGAGCGGAGACGAATCTGCGTCTCGTGGACGCCTCCTTCATCGAAAATCCCGATCTCGGCGTCTTCGGCCGCAATGAGCAGGGCACCGAGCCGGTCGTGACCGGCGACGTGCCGGTGAGGTCCAACAACAACACCATCGGCGTGCGCTTCCGGCTTCCGCTGCCGACGCCCGGCCGCAACGAGCCGCGCATAGCGGCGGCGCGGGCGGAGATGGACAGCGCGCGCGCCGAGCTCGATCGGGCGCAGCGGCTGGTCGCGGCGGAGATCGCGGCGGCGCGCGCCGCTCTCGTCGCCGCGCGCCGCGCCGACGGCCTCGCCGCCGAGCGGCTCAGAGTGGCGACGGATCAGTTCGAGCTGGCGCGCAAGGCGTTCAGGCTCGGCGAAATCAACGCGTTCGATCTCTATCGCGTGCGCCAGCTCCAGCTCGACGCGCAGCGCGCCCGCGCCGACGCCGCCGTCGATCTCGGCGTCGCGCAATCGCGGCTCAATCAGGCATGGGGCTATGCGCCGTGACGCGACGTCGGCGGAGCGAGTCAGGCGCGCCGTGCGAGCGCGTCCCGTTCAGGCTCGCCTTTGCCGGAGCGCCGCGCAGCGCTCCAGCAGCCAGTCCAGCGCCTCCGGGAAGACGAGCTCCTCGGAGGCGGCGATCTCCGCCGCGCTCCACCATTTCCAGCCGAGCACATCGCGCCGCTCGATATCGGTGAAATTGCGCGGATCGAGCGTGAAATCGCCGACCCGGACGGCGTAGAAGCGCTCGCTGGCCAGCAGCCATTCCTCGCCGAGCTGCATGGGAAATTGGCGGGCGGCGACGATCGGTCCGAGCTCGACGCCTTCGAGCCCCGTCTCCTCGAACAGTTCACGACGCGCAGCGGCGTCGAATGTTTCGTTCCCCTCGAGCGCGCCGCCGACCGCGCCCCAGAAATGCGCATGTCCGCGCGCGATCAAATGCGGCGCGAGACGCGAAGAGTAGCGCAGCAGCAGCGCCTCGTTCGCCTCGTTGAGCAGCAGCACGCGCGCCGCCTCGCGCCGGCGCAGCTTGCGGCCGTCGTAGGGAAGCGCGATGGGAGGGCGGCTGCGCTCCTCGGGCCAGCGCGTCAGCCGCCAGACGCCTTTCTCATAAGTGAACCAGCTCGGCGCCGCGTTGAGCACCGGCGTCTCGCGCTTGGCCGAGAGGCCGAGGCCGATGGCGATGCGATAGGCGATGTCGAGAACGCCGGCATGGGCGATGACCAGAACCGTCTCGCCCGCATGGCGCTCGGCGATCGCGTCGAGCTCGGCGCGCACGCGCGCGGCGAATTGCACATGGCTCTCGCCGCCGCCGAGAATGGTGAAATGCGGGCGGCGCCGGCGATGCATCGCATATTGGCGGGGATAGAGCTGCTCGACCTCGTCGGAGACGAGCCCTTGCCATTCGCCGTCATGCTTCTCGCGCAGAGCGGCGCTGGTCGTGATCGGCAGTCCGAGGCGAGACGCGACCGGCGTCGCCGTCTGCAGCGCGCGTTTCAGATCGCTGCTGTAGATGCGGTCGAAGCGCTCGGTCGCGAGCTCGCGCGCCAGAGCCTCCGCCTGAGCAAAGCCTTTGACGTTGAGCGGAATGTTCAGCTGGCCCTGGACGCGCCTCTCGAGATTCCAATTGGTCTCGCCGTGGCGCGCCAGACAAATGCGCGTCAGCGCCATGAAATCGCTCCGGGGGACGCCCTCCGTCTAACGACCTGAGGGCCGATAGTCCAGCACGGAAGGGGGCGCGCGGCCGGCAATCAGCCCGGATAGCCGCCGTCTTCGTTCAGCGCGTCCCAGGAGAAGGGAGTCCAGCCTTCCGCCTGCATCTCGATAGCGAAGGCGACGCCGCGTGCGATCAGCCGATTGCGGGGCGTCATGCCGGCGACCTGCGCGGCGGTGGAAACGGCGATGTCGGCGAGCGGCGTGCCGGCGGCGACGGCGCGCCCGTGCTTGATGACGCCACGAATGCGCCCCGCCTGCGGCGCGAGAGCAGGAACGCCGTCGATCGCGCCGAAGGCCTCGCCGGCCTCGACGATATTGCCGATGTCCTTGATCATCGAAAAAATCCCGGAGACCGGCGCGCGCGCCGGCTCGCTCTCGCCCGGCTCGGGGACGGGCGCGGGCCCCGCGCCTTCGCCCGGCCGACGGATCGCGCCGGGATCCTTGCCAAAGGCGTCGACGACGAGGTCACAGCTCTCGCCGGCGATGGAGTCCGGCGAGAGGCCGATCGTCAGGCCGGCCAGATTGCGCACCCCGAAGGGCTCCCGGCGCGGCGCCATTTCGGCGTCGACGACGACCTCCCACGGCCAGCGCTCGAGGATCTGCTGCAGCGGATGAGTGAGCACGGGGATGAACATGCGGCTGCGCAGGCCGAGCATGAATTCGGCGACGAGATCGGCCCGCCGCGCCTCGACGCCCTCGAGCACGCTCGAGCCGTCGAACCAGGCGTCGGAGAAGGTCATCTTGCGGCGCAGGTCCGGCGGCGGCGCGGCCTGGTGCATGGCGACGATATGGTCGGCGAGAAACAATTCGCGCGCGATCGCCGAGGCGGTTTCGCCGATCCCGAGGATCAGCACGCAGGAGTGTCGGTCGGACATGGCTCGAACCGTCGTCTGTTGCAGTCTCGCGACGACAAGCAAGAATCCGGCCTCGCTGAGCCGTTCCCTGTTCTGCGACGCATGAATGTCGCAAAATTTGGCGCCAGTGACCATTTGCCGCAGAAAAGCAGGCCTTCTTTGGAATGCTTGCAGTATATTAGTTTATACGGCTCATATATAAAAGCGCGTTCGGAGCCGTCACGCCGAGGCAACCGGCGACGGAAGCGACGACAATATGGAGAGCGCCGCGGCTGCGGCGAAGATGGAGGTTCCTGTGCAAGCGAATGTTTCTTCGACGGAAACGACCGAGGTCGGCAATGTGGCCCCCGTCGGCGTCGCAGCGCCCGTGGCCGAGACGGCTCCTGGTCCCGAGGCCGGCGTCGCCTCCGAGGTCGCCGACGGCTTCATTCTCCATGTGCGTTTCCGTCCCGATGCGACCATTTGGATGATCGACGAGTGCCCCTCCCATTTCACGCCGCAGGAATGGTATAACTTCCTCTGCAGCCGCATTCCCGATCGCTATTCGCCGCGCATGGGCGGCCGCGGCGACTTCCGCGTCAGCCGCGCGCAGCTCGAGGCGTTGAAGGTCCGCAATCCGAGCTGATCTTACGAATTCGGACAAATCACGGACGCCGCAATGCGGCGTCCGGCCGCAGCTTCAGGCTCGCTCTTCGACGTTTTGCCTACCGCGAGGCGCTGGTGGTCTGCTTCATCGAATTTGATGGGTTTCGAGAGCGAGCCTTCAGGCTCGCCCTTTCACCCCTTTCAAATCGGCTGAATCACGCCGCTAGTCCACGGCCAGGATCACATCGGACGCTTTGACGATTGCCTTGACCTCGCGTCCGGCCTTCAGCTCCAGATCGTCGACCGATTCATTGGTGATGGCGGCGGTCAGCCGCGCGCCCTGCACCTGAACGACCACATGAGCGGTGGTCGCGCCCTTCTCGACCTTTTCCACCTTGCCAGCGAAGACATTGCGCGCCGAGATCTTGGTCATTTGGCACTCCCTGATCGTCCGGGCCTCGGACGGGCCCGAGGCCCGCATCTAGGGCGCGGAGGGCGGCGAGCGAGCCGGCCGTCCGGCGGGGCTCGCGGGTGGCGCGTTTCTCGCTTCGGCTTCGGACATGCTGGACTCGAGTTCGCCTCTTTTCGCCCGAACCTATCGTTTCGTGTCGGCTTTTCCGGCGCGCCTCCTTCGTCACGACGAGACGCTCGGCCTGTCGACGCTGCTGTTTGCGGGCGGCGAGCTGCGCGTGCCCCTGGTGGACGCCGCGGCGGGGACGGTGGTCGAGGCAAAGATCGACGCCAGCGACGTCTCGATCGCCCTGTCGCGACCAATGGATGTCACCATCCTCAACCGTCTGCCGGGCGAGATCGTCGCGCTTGGGTTCTTGGCGCCGCCTTTCGTCGTCGCGACCCTGTCGCTCGGCGGGGCGGAGCTGCAGGCGATCATCACGCGCGAATCGGTCGATCGCCTCGCCCTCGTCGAGGGGCTGCGCGCCTGGGCGATGATCAAGGCCGTGGCGATCAGCGGCCGGACGCTCGATCCCGATGCGGCTCCCTATCCGCGTCGCTGGCCGTCTTCTGATAGGACCAGTTCAGGGACGCGATGACTTCGTCCAGCGTGCGTTTGGCCGAATGCGCCGCATGTCGCTCGATGGAGCGATAAATGCTCGCCAGCCGCTCGCCGAAGGGCGTGATCTCGGCGCCGCCCTCGCGGCGGCCCGGAAAAGTGGCGACGACCGGGCTCTCGAAGGTGCGGTTGAGCGCGTCGACCGACAGCCAGCATTTGCGATAGGAGAGGCCGAGCGCGCGGCTCGCTCCGATGATCGAGCGCTCCTTGCGCACCGCGTCGATCAGCTCGAGGTCCTGTGGTCCGAGCGTGCCGCCATTGGGCAGCCGCAGCACCACTCCGACCTGCAAGGCCGAAATCTGCGAGGGCTCATGCTCCGCCCGCGTCATCCGCATCTCCCGCTCCGCGACCAGCAATATAGCATTTAATATAGCAGAAATGCGACGGCCCTGTCACATTTGCGACAAGGCTGCTGTCACTGCGCCACGAAGGAGCCCGGCGAGAGGGCGGCGGCGCGCTCGGCGAGCTTCACGCGAATGGCGCGCGAGACCGCGCTGGCGATGAGCCCCGACCGCTCGTCGATGCCGGTCCAGCGCGCGGAGCGTCCTCGCGGATCGATCTCCAGGACCTTCACGCCGCACGGGATCTGGGCGCCGTCGCGAACGACGCCGCGCAGCACGCCGTCGAGCGGCGCCGTGATCGGCTCGCCGCCGAGATGGCCGACAACGAAATCCTTGAACACGCGCTGGCCGATGTCGATCGCGGTGTGCCACAGGCCCGGACGGGACGAATAGACGAAACGCTCTTCGCCGACGCCGCCGAGGAGGCCGGGAATGCGATCCGCCGCCTCGGTCGCTCCGCTATGGACGATGCGGCCGGCCTCGGAGGGCTTGGTCTCGATGGCGATGTCGCAATTGCGGTCGACGGCGAAATTCGGGCCGAGGCCGACGGCGAGCCCGGCGAGATGGCGCAGATCGGGGGTGGCGCGATATTTCTGCATCCGCGCGTCGACCAGCGCGTCGGGCGCGCGCAGCGCGACGAGATCATGGAATTGCAGCGGCGTCACCGCAATGTGGGTCGAGTAATCGAGAGTGGCGAGCAGCTCCAGCGCCGTCTCGGCGCGCTCGCTGGTCACGCCGTCGAGCGTGACCCTCTCGCCATAGAGGCTGTCGTGAAAGGCCATCTGCCGCCGGATGACCGGAGGAAACGAGTCGTGACTCAGCACGACGGCCCAACCGATGCGATGCATATGGACGGCGATCGCCGAGGCGATCTCATTCGTCCCCAAAATGACGGCCAGCGGACGCTTGCGTCGCGGCTGGGCGCCCGGGTCTTCCGACGCGCGCATGAATTCCTCCTGATCCGGCGAAGGAGGAAAGCAAGCCTCGCGCCAGCGCAAAAAATCAAAAAATACTCTGCAATAACAACAAGGTGACTGAAGGGCGCGGCACCGCGCCGGCAGGCGCGAGCTGTATTGTTATGGATATAACACGAGCAAAGCGCGAAAGGCGACAATCGCGCCTTCAGTCCACGGGAAGGCGCAGACGGATCTCGTCGACGAAGGCGGCGAGGCAGCGCTTCACCGTATCGAATTGCGCCGAGGTCGGGATAATCGCGACGCCATGGACGCCGAGCTCTTCGTTCAGCCGGTTCACATGAGCGGCGACCTCCTTATAGTCGCCGACCAGCGACATGGACAGCAGCGCCTCGGGGTCGAGCTCGCCACTGCCGACGTGATCGCGTTTCTTCATCTGCTCGCAGAACGCTTCGAGATAGGGGCGGGCGATCGAGATCGCCTCGTCCCGCCCGGCGGTCGCAAAGCCGAAGCGCGCCAGCACCAGGCGCGGATCGCCCTCCGGCGCCTCCTCGCGGTAGATCGAGAGCATATGGCGCAGCCGCTCCTCCGTGCAGGTGGCCGAGGCCATGAGGCCATAGCCCTTGCGCGCGGCGAGCCGGATGGTGCTGTCCGTGGTCGTGGCGATCCAGGTCGGGACAGGCTGCTCTGGCCGCGGCGCGAGGGTCAGCCGATCGACGGCGAAGAACTTGCCCTTATGCGTGACCTCCGTCTCCTTCAGCAGGCGCTGCACGAGCTCGAGCGCCTCGAGCCCGCGCTCGCCGAGGTCGGCCGGCTCGACGCCGAAACATTTGGCGTCGGCCCCGAAGGCGACGCCGCTGGCGACGCCGAAATTGAAGCGGCCCTTGGTGAGCAGATCAATGCTGGCGACATCCTCGGCGAGCTGGATCGGATCACGCAGCGCGGGCAGATAGGCGGCGGAGCCGACGCGCGCGCGCATGGTGACGCCGGCGGCGTAGCCGAGCATCACCGAAGCGGCGCCGCTCGGCCAGCGATCGTCGAAATGCTGCTCGCCGACCCATATGTCGTCATAGCGCATGCGCTCGGCCTCGCGCACCAGAATGAGCTGGCGCGTCAAGGCGCGGCCGTCCTCGAGGGTGGGATTGTCGAACAGGCACAGATAGCCAAATCTCGGATTCATCACGCAGCTCCAACGGGTCCCGGCCATCGCAGAGGTGCAACAACCGAGCCGGACGGGCCGGCGCGGGCTTTTTGCCGCTCGGGCCAAAAAAACTCTCGCTGTTTCTGTGGCTTGCATGTGCGGCGCGGAGCGCGGTCCGTCGCAAATCCGACACGTTCGCGCGCGTCGCGGCCGAGGCGCCGCCGAAGATGTGCGCTTTCGACAGGCAAACCGCGCATGCGCAGGGCGATGGGTGCAGGGATCGGGTGAAGGACAAAATTGCCGAATTCTCGTCCTGAGCCGCCGTAGGCGGCGTCTCGAAGGACGGCCGTGCGATCCTAATCCAGAGCGGCGGCCATAAGCGCTTGATCCACAATCGGGCGCATCTTCTGGGTTCCTTTCGGTTCGAACGACACACCGAACCCTCGCGAGCCGATCAGTCGGAAATTTATCAGGGGTCGAAGGCGAGGTCGCGCGCGAGCTGGACCAGCCGGTCGGCGAGCCGCTGGCGCACCCGCGCGGCGGTGGCGGGATATTCCTCCAGCAGACGGTGGAACAGGGCGCGGGTGATCTTCAGAGTCGTCGCCGGCTCGCGCGCCAGCGCGGTGATCGGGCGGATGGTCTCGGCGATCAGCGCGGTCTCTCCGATCAGCGTGACCGGCCGCAGAATTTTCTCGGCGGGCCGGCCGTCGTCGCGCTTTTCCAGCGCGATCGAGCCGCCGGTGAGGATGTAGCCGCCATCCGACGGCTCGCCGCGCCGAAACAGCGCGTCGCCAGCGCGCAGGAGCTTGGTCTCGGAGCCGAAGACGAGCAGGCGCAGCGCCTCGGTCTCGAAATCCTCGAACAGAGCGATGCGTCGCAGATTGGCGATGTCGTCCTCGAGAGCCATCGTTCAAAGGCGCCTTTTCAAAAGCCGGCCTTCGCTGTGCCGCCTTCCGCCCGCCGGAAGATCAGGCGATAGCCGGTCTTCTCGGTCAGAAGCCAGCGCGCGCCGGGGGTCGTCGCGATCTTGCGGCGCAGGCGGCTCAGATGAACCTCCAGCGTCCGCGTGGTCACATCGGGACGATAGCCCCAAATGTCGCGCAGCAATATCTCCTTCGTCACGATCTCCCCATCGGCCTCTACGAGCCGCGAGAGGATCGCCGCCTCCTTTTCGGTGAGCGGCAGGCGCCGTCCCTTCTCGTCGAGGAGATCGAAGCCGCCGGGCCGGAAGCGGCGGGCGCCGATGACGACATCCCCGGCCGCGTCGCCGCCGGCGCGAAGCCGGAGCAGGAGATCGGCGAAGCGGAAGGGCCGCGCGATGCGCTCGACCGAAGGCGGAAGCGCGTCTCGATCCTGCCCGTTTGTGTCGCCGAACAGAAAAATGGGCCCTCCGAACCGCTTCCGCGCCGCCGCGGCGAGGCCCATTCCGATCTCCGCGTCGATCAGCAGAATGTCCAGCGCGCCGGCCGCGACGGTCGCCTCCGCCCGATCGGCCGCAGCCACGTCCGTGACTTCGAATTCGGGATAGAGCGCCAGCTGCTCGACGAGCGCGTCGCGCAGGCTCGCCGCGGCGACGATCAGGATGCGGCGCGGATGCGACACGGGATTGGAGCTCCGGCGCCCGATCGGACCGGCGCGAACGGCGCGACGCAGGCGCCGATGTTTTGTCCCGGCGCGCCGAGGGTGTAAACGATCATGGTCATGTCCCGCCCTTCGTCTCCTCCTCCGCGTCTTCGCCGCGGCCTCGGCCTGTTGCGCGTCGCCCGGCGCTTCGACGGAGCGCCGCCGCACCGGGGCAAGCTGATCGCCGGTTCCCTCATCCTGCCCTGCGCGCTCGGCCGCTCCGGCGTGACCCGCGCCAAGCGCGAGGGCGACGGCGCGACGCCCGCGGGACGGCTGCGGCTGCTCTACTTCATGCTGCGCCCCGGACGCGCGGCTTGCGCCATTCCCTCCCGCTCGATCCGGCCGGACGATCTCTGGTGCGACGATCCGGAGTCCTTCTCCTATAATCGCCCTCTGCGAGCGCCGACGAAGCTCGGCCATGAGCGCTTGTGGCGAGGCGACCGGCTCTACGATGTGGTCGGCGTGCTCGATTATAATATTCGTCCGCGCGCGCTCCGCCGCGGCAGCGCGATCTTCTTCCATATCGCGACGCCGGATCTCGGTCCGACGGCGGGCTGCGTGGCGCTGCGCGCGCGCGACATGGCGCGGCTGCTGCCACGTCTCGCGCGCGGCGTCCGGCTGGCGATCGATCAGCCTTTCGAATAATCGCGCTCGCCCATGATGGCCGAGCCGATGCGCACATGGGTGGCGCCGAGCTGGATGGCGAGCTCGTAATCGGCGCTCATGCCCATGGACAGCTCATTCAGCCCGTTGCGCTCCGCGATCGCCGCCAGCAGCGCAAAATGCGGCGAGGCCTGCTGATCGGCCGGCGGCACGCACATCAGCCCGGCCACGTCGAGCCCATGACGCTCGCGGCACTCTCTTATGAAGGCGTCGGCCTCCTGCGGCCGCACGCCCGCCTTTTGCGGCTCTTCGCCCGTATTGACCTGAACGAGGAGGCGCGGGCGCCGGCCCTGGCGCGCGATCTCGCCGGCGATGGCCTCGGCGATCTTCGGCCGGTCGACGCTCTCTATGACATCGAAGGTCTCGATCGCCTCGCGCGTCTTGTTGGACTGCAGCGGGCCGATGAGATGCAGCTCCACATCTGGAAACCGGGCGCGCAGCGGCGCCCATTTGGCGCGCGCCTCCTGCACCTTGTTCTCCCCGAAGACGCGATGGCCGGCCTCGAGCAGGGGGACGACCGCTTCGCCCGGAAACGTCTTGGTCACGCAGACGAGCGTGACGCCGGCCGGGTCGCGACCGCAGTCGCGCGCACGCCGGGCGATGGCTTCCTGCGCGGCCTTCAGCCGGTCGACGACGCTCATGTGCGGCTCAGCGAACGAATTTCACAATGGTGAAGATAGCGCCGATCAGCACGATGACGAATCCGAACAGCCAGCGCAAAGTCTCGTTCTTCGATTGGGCGATCTCGAGCCGAATATCGGTGAGATCTCGCTTGAACTCCAGCCGCAGCCGAGACTCCGCTTCCGCGACGTCCCGCTTCACCTCGGCCACATCGTGCTTGACGCCGTCGATGCTCGCCGCGGTCTCGCGCCTCAGGCTTTCGATGCTCGCGGCTGTCTCGTGCCGAAGCGCGTCGATGTTCGCCGCCGTCTCGTGCCGAAGCGCATCGATGCTCGACTGGAGCTCCCGTTTGGAGCTTTCCACGTCCGACCGGGTGGCGACGCCCTCGGAAAAGGCAGTCTCCAGCGCCTCGGCCGAGGCGCGCGCCTGCTCGGAGGTGAAGCCGCCGCGAGTGAGGCGGTCCACATAGGCGAGTTGGTTGAACAGCACTTGCGCGGGCATGGCTTCGATATAGCACGCGTCCGCCGCTTCGGCGAGGGCGCTCGCCGACGATCAGCGCTGATCGCTCGACGCGGCGCCGCTCTTGACGAGTTCCGACACGAAGGCCTCGACTTCAACGCGACGCACCGAAGGCTCGACGTCGAATTCAGCGACAAGACGGGCGCACAGCGAGCTTGCTCGATGCGGGTGATTGCGCTTACGCTCGCGCAACGGCGGGCCGCATGAGCACGGCAACGCCGCCGCCGATCCCGCCGCATTCGCCGCGCGCCGCGTGAAAATTTCTTTCACGCGTCGCAATCTACGCTTGACGCGTCGATGCTCGGACATTAGGTTCCGCGCACTTTCGGCAGGCCGTAAGTTCCATGTGGTCGCGCGCGCCGAGCGAGCGACATTCCGGACTTAAACGCTGCTGGCCTCACCTGAGACTGCCACGCGGTTGGTCATCATACGGCGAGAAATCGCCGGACAGGAAGGCACGACCCCGGATTCCGGGGTCCTCTGCATGAGGAGCGCCTTGGGCCGGCTGGCCGAGGGCGCTCGGCTCGCTTGCGTTCGTGGAACGCTGGCGGGTCAGGACTACAGTTTCGCCAATTCGCCACACGCGAAGGACCTGGAATGCCGACGATCAGCCAGTTGATCCGCAAGCCGCGGCAACCGAAGACCTACCGTGAGAAGTCCCGCCATCTCGGGGCCTGCCCGCAGAAGCGCGGCGTCTGCACGCGCGTCTACACGACGACGCCGAAGAAGCCGAACTCGGCTCTCCGCAAGGTCGCCAAGGTTCGCCTCACCAACGGCTTCGAGGTCATCGGCTATATCCCCGGCGAAGGGCATAACCTTCAGGAGCACTCGGTGGTCATGATCCGCGGCGGCCGCGTGAAGGACCTTCCCGGCGTGCGCTATCATATTCTGCGCGGCGTGCTCGACACGCAGGGCGTCAAGGACCGCAAGCAGCGCCGTTCGAAATACGGCGCGAAGCGTCCGAAGTAAGGAGCGAGAGCCATGTCGCGTCGCCATCGCGCCGAGAAGCGGGAAATCATCGAGGACGCCAAGTTCGGCGATACCGTCGTCACCAAATTCATGAACTCGATCATGTACGCCGGCAACAAGTCGGTCGCCGAGGCGATCGTCTACGGCGCCTTCGACATCATCGAGTCCAAGGCGAAGAGCGATCCTCTGCAGGTTTTCAAGCAGGCGCTCGAGAATGTCGCGCCGGCGATCGAGGTTCGCTCCCGCCGCGTCGGCGGCGCCACCTATCAGGTGCCGGTCGAGGTCCGCAACGAGCGCCGTCAGGCGTTGGCGATCCGCTGGATCATCACCGCGGCGCGCGCCCGCAACGACAAGACGATGGTCGATCGTCTGTCGGCGGAGCTGCTCGACGCCTCCAACAACCGCGGCAATGCGGTGAAGAAGCGCGAGGACACGCACCGCATGGCGGAAGCCAACCGCGCCTTCTCGCACTATCGCTGGTAACCTTGTTCCGTCGCCCTCTCACCGAGGACTTGTCCTATGCCCCGTAGCCATCCCATCGAAGACTATCGCAACTTCGGCATCATGGCCCACATCGACGCGGGCAAGACGACGACGACCGAGCGCATCCTCTATTACTCCGGCAAGAGCCATAAGATCGGCGAGGTGCATGAAGGCGCCGCGACGATGGATTGGATGGAGCAGGAGCAGGAGCGCGGCATCACCATCACCTCGGCCGCGACGACGACCTTCTGGAACGGCAAGCGCCTCAACATCATCGACACGCCCGGCCACGTCGACTTCACCATCGAGGTCGAGCGTTCGCTGCGCGTGCTCGACGGGGCCGTCTGCGTTCTGGACGGCAATCAGGGCGTCGAGCCGCAGACCGAGACGGTGTGGCGTCAGGCCGACAAATATCATGTGCCGCGCGTCGTCTTCGTCAACAAGATGGACAAGATCGGCGCCGATTTCTATCGCTGCGTCGACGACATCGTGACCAAGGTCGGCGGCAAGCCGGTCTGCATGCAGCTGCCGATCGGCTCCGAGAATCTGTTCAAGGGCATCGTCGATCTCGTCCGCATGAAGGCGGTCGTCTGGGACGACGAGGGTCTCGGCGCCAAATATCACGACGAGGAGATTCCTGCCGATCTCGTCGAGAAGGCCAAGGAATATCGCACCACGCTGATGGAAGCGGCGGTGGAGCTCGACGACGACGCGATGGCCGCCTATCTCGACGGGCAGGAGCCAGACGAGGCGACGCTGAAGGCGCTGGTCCGCAAGGCCGTGCGGCAGACTGCCTTCCATCCGGTGTTCTGCGGCTCGGCCTTCAAGAACAAGGGCGTGCAGCCGCTGCTCGACGCCGTCGTCGATTATCTGCCGTCGCCGGTCGATCGCGAGGCGATCAAGGGCGTCGACATGAACACGGGTGCCGAGCTGGTGCGCAACCCGTCCGACAGCGAGCCCTTCTCCATGCTCGCCTTCAAGATCATGGACGACCCCTTTGTCGGCACGATCACCTTCTGCCGCGTCTATTCCGGCAAGATCGATTCGGGCACGACCGTGCTCAACTCGACCAAGGACAAGAAGGAGCGTGTCGGCCGCATGCTGCTGATGCATGCGAACAACCGCGAGGACATCAAGGAAGCCTATGCGGGCGACATCGTCGCGCTCGCCGGCCTCAAGGAGACCCGCACCGGCGACACGCTCTGCGACACGCTGAAGCCGGCGATCCTCGAGCGCATGGAGTTTCCGGAGCCGGTCATCGAGATCGCCATCGAGCCGAAGTCGAAGGCCGATCAGGAGAAGCTCGGCATCGCGCTGTCCAAGCTCGCCGCCGAGGATCCGTCGTTCCGCGTGTCGACCGACCAGGAGAGCGGCCAGACCATTCTGAAGGGAATGGGCGAGCTGCATCTCGACATCAAGGTCGATATTCTGAAGCGCACCTATAAGGTCGACGCCAATATCGGCGCGCCGCAGGTCGCCTATCGCGAGCGGCTGACGAAGCGTGTCGAGATCGACTACACGCATAAGAAGCAGACCGGCGGCACCGGCCAGTTCGCGCGCGTCATCATTATTTTCGAGCCGAACGAGCCCGGCGCGGGCAATGCCTTCGAGTCGAAGATCGTCGGCGGCTCGGTGCCGAAAGAATATATCCCCGGCGTCGAAAAGGGCATCAACAGCGTGATGGGGTCCGGCATTCTCGCGGGCTTCCCCGTCGTCGACGTCAAGGCGACGCTGATCGACGGCGGCTTCCACGATGTCGACTCGTCGGTGCTCGCGTTCGAAATCGCCTCGCGCGCGGCGTTCCGCGACGCGCTGCAGAAGGGCGGCTCGGTGCTGCTCGAGCCGATCATGAAGGTCGAGGTGGTGACGCCCGAGGAATATACGGGCTCGGTCATCGGCGATCTCAACTCGCGGCGCGGACAGATCCAGGGCCAGGACATGCGCGGCAATGCGGTGGTCATCGACGCGATGGTGCCGCTCGCCAATATGTTCGGCTACGTCAACCAGCTGCGCTCCTTCACCCAGGGGCGCGCCAACTACACCATGCAATTCGACCACTACGACCAGGTCCCCGAGGCGGAGTCGAAGAAGGTCCAGGCGAAATACGCCTGATCGCATCGAGCGTCTCGGAATCAGTCTTCTGAAGGAGTGTGGCCATGGCCAAGGAAAAGTTCTCACGCACGAAGCCGCATTGCAACATCGGCACGATCGGACACGTCGACCATGGCAAGACGTCGCTGACGGCGGCGATCACCAAGGTTCTGGCCGAGACGGGCGGCGCGACCTTCACGGCCTATGACCAGATCGACAAGGCCCCCGAGGAGCGCGCGCGCGGCATCACCATCTCGACGGCGCATGTCGAATATGAGACGCAGAACCGCCATTACGCGCATGTCGACTGCCCCGGCCACGCCGACTATGTGAAGAACATGATCACCGGCGCCGCGCAGATGGACGGCGGCATTCTGGTGGTGTCGGCCGCCGACGGCCCGATGCCGCAGACGCGCGAGCACATCCTGCTCGCCCGCCAGGTCGGCGTTCCGGCGCTGGTGGTGTTCCTGAACAAGGTCGACATGGTCGACGATCCGGAGCTGCTGGAGCTCGTCGAGCTCGAGGTGCGCGAGCTGCTGTCGAAATACGAGTTCCCCGGCGACGATATTCCGATCATCAAGGGTTCGGCGCTGTGCGCTCTCGAGAACAAGAATCCCGAGCTCGGCCATGACGCGATCCTGAAGCTGATGCAGGCGGTGGACGATTATATTCCGCAGCCGGAGCGTCCGAAGGATCAGCCGTTCCTGATGCCGGTCGAGGACGTGTTCTCGATCTCGGGCCGCGGCACGGTGGTGACCGGCCGCGTGGAGCGCGGCGTGGTCAAGGTCGGCGAGGAAGTCGAGATCGTCGGCATTCGCCCGACGGTGAAGACGACGGTGACCGGCGTCGAAATGTTCCGCAAGCTGCTCGATCAGGGTGAGGCGGGCGACAATATCGGCGCGCTGCTGCGCGGCACCAAGCGCGAGGACGTGGAGCGCGGCCAGGTTCTGGCCAAGCCCGGCTCGGTGAAGCCGCACACCAAGTTCAAGGCCGAGGCCTATATCCTGACCAAGGAGGAGGGCGGCCGCCACACGCCGTTCTTCACCAACTACCGTCCGCAGTTCTACTTCCGCACGACGGATGTGACCGGCATCGTGACGCTTCCCGAAGGCGTCGAGATGGTGATGCCGGGCGACAATATCGCGATGGAAGTGAACCTCATCGTGCCGATCGCCATGGAGGAGAAGCTGCGCTTCGCCATCCGCGAAGGCGGCCGCACCGTCGGCGCCGGCGTCGTCGCCTCGATCATCGAGTAACAGGGATTTGGACCGCGAGCTCTCTGGCTCGCATTCACGAAGCGGGATCGCGAGCCCTCGAGGCTCGCGGTCCGAAGCGAGCCGCGCGGCCCGCGGTCCAAGAGGAAGACGCTGATGAACGGACAGAACATCCGGATTCGCCTCAAGGCGTTCGATCACCGGATTCTCGACACGTCGACGAAAGAGATCGTCTCCACCGCCAAGCGCACCGGCGCGCAGGTGCGAGGGCCGATTCCGCTGCCGACCAAGATCGAGAAGTTCACGGTGAACCGCTCGCCGCATATCGACAAGAAATCGCGCGAGCAGTTCGAGATCAGGACGCATAAGCGCGTGCTCGATATCGTCGATCCGACGCCGCAGACGGTGGACGCGCTGATGAAGCTCGATCTCGCCGCGGGCGTCGACGTCGAGATCAAGCTTTAAAAATAAACCGGGCGCCTCTCGCATCGAAGAGCGATGCGCCTTGCGAAGGAAGAGATCATGCGGTCTGGCGTCATCGCGCAAAAGGTCGGAATGACCCGCGTTTTCACCGAGGCGGGCGAGCATGTGCCGGTCACGGTGCTGAAGCTCGACGGCTGTCAAGTCGTCGCGCATCGCACCAAGGAGCAGAACGGCTACACCGCCGTGCAGCTCGGCATCGGCCGCGCCAAGGTGAAGAACGTCTCCAAGGCCGAGCGCGGCCGTTTCGCCGTCGCCAAGGTCGAGCCGAAGCTGAAGCTCGCCGAGTTCCGCGTCGAGGAGTCGGAGCTGCTGCCGGTCGGCGCCGAGATCACCGCCGATCATTTCGTCGTCGGCCAATTCGTCGACGTGACCGGCTCCTCGATGGGCAAGGGCTTCGCCGGCGCGATGAAGCGCTGGAACTTCGGCGGCTTGCGCGCGACGCACGGCGTCTCGGTCTCGCATCGTTCGCATGGTTCGACCGGCGGCCGTCAGGACCCCGGCAAGACCTTCAAGAACAAGAAAATGGCCGGTCATATGGGCGTCGATCGCGTGACCACGCAGAATTTGCGCGTGGTGCAGACCGATGTCGAGCGCGGCCTGCTGCTGGTCGAGGGCTCCGTGCCCGGCCATGCCGGCGGCTGGATTTTCGTGCGCGACGCCGTGAAGCGCGCGCTGCCGGCGGAGGCGCCGCAGCCGGGCAAATATCGCCTCGGCGAAGCCGCCGCCGCGCAAGACGATAGCAAGGAGGACTGAGCCGTGCAGATCGGCGTCACGTCGTACGACGGCCAGGAGGCCGGCTCGATCGAGCTCGCGGACGAGATTTTCGGTCTCGAGCCGCGGACGGATCTCATCTTCCGCATGATCCGCTGGCAGCTCGCCAAGCGGCGGGCGGGCACCCATGCGGTGAAGAACCGCGCGGACATCGCCCGCACCGGCAAGAAGATGTATAAGCAGAAGGGCACGGGCGGCGCCCGCCACGGCTCGCGCCGCGTGCCGCAGTTCATCGGCGGCGGCCGCGCCTTCGGGCCGGTGGTGCGCAGCCATGAGCACGACCTTCCCAAGAAGGTGCGCGCCCTCGCGCTGAAGCACGCGCTCTCGGCGAAAGCCAAGGACGGCGCGATCATCGTCTGGGAGACTGCGTCGCTCGACGCGCCGAAGACGAAGATTCTGAAAGCCGGCTTCGACAAGACCGGGCTGACCAGCGCTCTCATCATCGACGGCGCCGAGCCGCAGGTGAATTTCGCGCTCGCCGCCCGCAACCTGCCGAAGATCGACGTGCTGCCGGTCACCGGCGTCAATGTCTATGACATTCTGCGCCGCGAGAAGCTGGTGCTCACGCGCGCCGCGATCGATGCGCTGGAGGCGCGCCTGAAATGAGCAAGGATCCGCGCCATTACGACGTGATCGTCTCTCCGGTCATCACCGAGAAGGCGACGATCGCCTCGGAGCAGAACAAGGTGGTCTTCAATGTCGCGCGCACCGCGACCAAGCCGCAGATCAAGGCGGCGGTCGAGGGGCTGTTCGACGTGAAGGTCGATGCGGTCAACACGCTGCTGCGCAAGGGCAAGCTGCGCGCCTTCAAGGGCGTGCGCGGCCGGCAGTCGACGGTGAAGAAAGCGGTCGTCACGCTGGCCGAAGGCCATAAGATCGACGTGACGACGGGACTTTAAAAGGCAGGCTCGAGGACAAGAACCATGGCGCTGAAGACATTCAAGCCGGTCACGCCGAGCCTTCGCCAGCTCGTCATCGTCGACCGCAGCGATCTCTACAAGGGCAAGCCGGTCAAGACGCTGACCGAGGGGCAAAGCTCGAAAGGCGGCCGCAACAATAACGGCCGCGTGACGGTGCGGTTCCGCGGCGGCGGCCACAAGCAGGCCTATCGCCTCGTCGACTTCAAGCGTCGCAAGCTCGATGTCGCCGCCAAGGTGGAGCGGATCGAGTATGATCCGAACCGCACCGCCTTCATCGCGCTCATTCGCTATACGGACGGCGAGCTCTCCTATATTCTCGCGCCGCAGCGGCTCTCGGCCGGCGACCAGGTGATCTCGGGCAATCAAGTCGATGTGAAGCCCGGCAACGCGATGCCGATCGGCAATATCCCGGTCGGCACGATCGTCCATAATGTCGAAATGAAGATCGGCAAAGGCGGGGCGATCGCGCGCTCGGCCGGCAATTATGCGCAGATCGCCGGTCGCGACCAGGGTTATGTGATCCTTCGCCTCAATTCGGGCGAGCAGCGCCTCGTTCATGGCCAATGCTTCGCGACCATCGGCGCGGTGTCGAATCCCGATCACATGAACATCTCGCTCGGCAAGGCGGGACGCAATCGCTGGCTCGGCCGTCGTCCGCACAATCGCGGCGTCACCATGAACCCGGTCGACCATCCGCATGGCGGCGGCGAGGGCCGCACCTCGGGCGGCCGTCACCCGGTCACGCCCTGGGGCAAGCCGACCAAGGGCAAGAAGACCCGCTCCAACAAGCAGACCGACCAGTTCATCGTGTCCTCGCGGCACGCCAAGAAGAAGAAGGGCTGATCCATGGCTCGCTCTATCTGGAAAGGCCCGTTCGTCGACGGCTATCTGCTGAAGAAGGCGGAGACCGTGCGCGCGTCGGGACGCAACGAGATCATCAAGATCTGGAGCCGTCGCTCCACCATCCTGCCGCAGTTCGTGGGGCTGACCTTCGGCGTCCACAACGGCCACAAGCATATTCCCGTGAATGTCAGCGAGGATATGATCGGCCACAAGTTCGGCGAGTTCTCCCCGACGCGGACCTTCCACGGCCACGCCGCGGACAAGAAGTCGAAGAGGGGCTGATCGACCATGTCCAAGCCGAGCAACCCGCGCGCGCTGGCCGATAACGAGGCGAAAGCCGTCGCCAACACGCTGCGCGTCTCCCCGCAGAAGCTCAACCTTCTCGCCCAGCTCATTCGGGGCAAGAAGGTCGATCGCGCGCTGGCGGATCTCGAGTTCTCGAGGAAGCGCATCGCGCATGAGGTCAAGAAGACCCTGGAGAGCGCGATCGCCAACGCCGAGAACAATCACGGCCTCGACGTCGACGATCTCATCGTCGCTCAGGCCTTCGTCGGCAAGTCGCTCGTCATGAAGCGCTTCGCCGCAAGGGCGCGCGGACGGTCGAGCCGCATCGAGAAGCCCTTCGCGAATCTGACGATCATCGTCCGCGAAGTCGAAGCGCCGGCGAAAGCCTAAAGGAGCAACTGATGGGTCAGAAGGTCAATCCGATCGGTCTGCGCCTCGGCGTCAACCGCACATGGGATTCGCGCTGGTTCGCCAGCAAGGGCGAATACGCCAAGCTGCTGCACGAGGATCTGGCGATCCGCGCGGCGGTGGCGAAGAATTTGAAGCAGGCGGCGGTGTCGCGCATCGTCATCGAGCGCCCGCACAAGAAGTGCCGCGTGACGATTCATTCCGCCCGCCCGGGCGTGGTGATCGGCAAGAAGGGCGCGGACATCGACAAGATCCGCAAGCTGGTCGGCAAGCTGACCGGCAGCGAGGTCGTCATCAACATCGTCGAGGTGCGCAAGCCCGAGGTCGAGGCGACGCTGGTCGCCGATTCGATCGCGCAGCAGCTCGAGCGCCGCGTCGCCTTCCGCCGCGCGATGAAGCGCGCCGTGCAGTCGGCGATGCGCCTCGGCGCGCAGGGCATCCGCATCAACTGCTCGGGCCGTCTCGGCGGCGCGGAGATCGCCCGTCTCGAATGGTATCGTGAAGGCCGGGTGCCGCTGCACACGCTGCGCGCCGATGTCGATTATGGCGTCGCCACCGCGCACACCGCTTATGGCGCCTGCGGAATCAAGGTGTGGATCTTCAAGGGCGAGATCCTCGAGCATGATCCGATGGCGCAGGACAAGCGTCTCGCCGAGCAGGCTGCGGGCGGCGGAGAGCGCGAACATCATGGCGAGCGTCGCCGCCGCGAGCCGCGCGAGCCGCGCGACGCGGCCTAATTTCGAGAGTCTTGAATCATGCTGCAACCCAAGCGCACCAGATTCCGTAAGGCCTTCAAAGGCCGCATTCGCGGGAACGCCAAAGGCGGCTTCGCGCTGAACTTCGGCCAGTTCGGCCTGAAGGCGATGGAGCCCGAGCGCGTGACGGCGCGCCAGATCGAGGCGGCTCGCCGCGCCATGACGCGCCACATGAAGCGCGCCGGACGCGTGTGGATCCGCATCTTCCCGGACGTGCCGGTGTCGAAGAAGCCGACCGAAGTGCGCATGGGTAAAGGCAAGGGCGCGCCGGAGCTCTGGGCCGTGCGCGTCGCGCCGGGCCGCATCATGTTCGAGATCGACGGCGTCTCCGGACAGCTCGCCCGCGAAGCTCTGACGCTCGCGGCCGCCAAGCTGCCGATCAAGACGCGCTTCATCGAGCGCATCGCCGAGTGAGGGCTGTTTGAGATGAGCACGAGCAAGCAACGCGTTTCCGATCTTCACGCGCAGTCCGAGGATCAGCTGAACGACGAGATCCTGAAGCTGAAGAAGGAGCAGTTCAATCTGCGCTTCCAGCGGGCGACGGGACAGCTCGAGAATACCGCGCGCGTGCGGGTCGTTCGCCGCGACATCGCCCGCGCCAAGACCATCGCCGCGCAGAAGCGCGCTGAAAAGCTGAGTTGAGAGGGCGCAATGCCGAAGCGAATTCTCCAGGGCGTCGTCGTCAGCGACAAGCAGGAAAAGACTGTGGTGGTGAAGGTGGAGCGCCGCTTCACCCATCCGCTGTTCAAGAAGACCGTGCGGCGCACCAAGAACTATCACGCTCATGACGAAGAGCGTCAGTTCAAGGTGGGCGACGAGGTGGCGATCGAAGAAACGGCGCCGATCTCGCGGCTGAAGCGCTGGAAGGTCATCGGCGTCGTCGGCAAGGCCTGACGCCGCGTAGCAGATTGGTGAATTGGTTTTCCCGGTCGAAGTCGGGCGACCGAAACCAGACCGGGACAAGAGGCGGGACGAGCCATGATACAGATGCAGACAAATCTCGATGTCGCCGATAATTCGGGCGCCCGCCGCGTCATGTGCATCAAGGTGCTGGGCGGCTCGAAGCGCAAATACGCCGGGGTCGGCGACATCATCGTCGTCTCGATCAAGGAGGCGATTCCGCGCGGCCGCGTCAAGAAGGGCGATGTGCTGAAGGCGGTGGTCGTGCGCACCGCCAAGGACATCAAGCGGGCCGACGGCTCGGTGATCCGCTTCGATTCCAATGCCGCCGTTCTGATCAACAATCAGAAGGAGCCGATCGGCACCCGTATCTTCGGACCGGTGCCGCGCGAATTGCGCGCCAAGAACCACATGAAGATCATCTCGCTCGCGCCGGAGGTGCTGTAATGGCCGCGAAAATCAAGAAGGGCGACAAGGTCGTCGTTCTCACCGGCCGCGACAAGGGCCGCTCGGGCCAGGTGCTGCAGGTGCTGCCGACGGAAGGCCGAGCCGTGGTGGAGGGCGTCAATCTCGTCAAGCGCCATCAGCGCCAGACGCGGACGCAAGAGGCCGGCATCGTCACCAAGACGGCGCCGATCGACCTCTCCAACCTCGCGATCGCCGATCCCAAGGACGGCCAGCCGACGCGCGTCGGATTCAAGATTCTCGATGACGGCCGCAAGGTCCGATTCGCCAAGCGTTCCGGAGAACAGATCGATGGCTGAGGAAAAGAAGCCGAAGGCCGCCAAGGCTCCGAAGGGCGAGGGCAAGGCCGGCAAGGCGAAGGGCGCCCCCGAGGCCGCGCACGCCGAATCGTCTTCCGCTGCGAAGGCCGCTCTGCCCGAGGGACCCTATACGCCGCGCATGAAAAAGCACTATGACGAAGTGGTGCGGGCGAAGCTCACCGAGGAGTTCGGATACAAGAACCCCTTCGAGGTGCCGACGATCGAGAAGATCGTGCTCAACATGGGCGTCGGCGAGGCGGTCAACGACACCAAGAAGGTGACGTCCGCGGCTGCCGATCTCGGCCTCATCGCCGGCCAGAAGCCGGTGGTGACGCGGGCGCGCAAGGCGATCTCGACCTTCAAGGTGCGCGAGAACATGCCGATCGGCGCCAAGGTGACGCTGCGCAAGACTCGCATGTACGAGTTCCTCGACCGCCTGATCACGATCGCGCTGCCGCGCGTTCGCGACTTCCGCGGGCTCAACCCGAAGTCCTTCGACGGCCGCGGCTCGTTTGCGCTCGGCATCAAGGAGCACATCGTGTTCCCGGAGATCGATTACGACAAGGCGGAGTCGATCCTCGGCATGGACGTCATCGTCGTGACGACGGCGAAGACCGACGACGAAGCGCGCGCTCTGCTGCGCGCGTTCAATTTCCCGTTCCGGCAGTGAGACTCTAGATCTCAAACGCGGAAACCGAAGGCGAGAAAATGGCCAAGAAGAGTTCGATCGAGACCAACAAGCGCAGGGCGAAGCTCGCCAAGGCCTATGCCGGCCGCAGGGAGCGGCTCAAGGCCAAGGCCAATGACGAGGCCCTGACGGCGGAGGAGCGCTTCGAGGCGCGCCTCAAGCTGGCCGAGCTGCCGCGCAACTCGGCCGCGATCCGCATCCGCAACCGCTGCGAGGTGTCGGGCCGTCCGCGCGCGTTCTATCGCAAGCTGAAGCTCTCGCGCGTCGCTTTGCGCGAGCTCGGCTCGCGGGGGCTCATCCCGGGTCTCGTGAAGTCCAGCTGGTAAGGGAGAGCGCTCATGTCGATCAGCGATCCGTTGGGCGATCTGCTCACCCGCATCCGCAATGCGCAGATGCGCCGCAAGGACAAGGTTTCGACGCCGGGGTCGCGCCTGCGCGGCCATGTGCTCGACGTGCTCAAGGAAGAGGGCTACATCCGCGGCTATACGACCACGGATTTCGGCAATGGCCGCACCGAGTTCGAGGTCGAGCTGAAATATTACGACGGCGAGCCGGTCATCCGGCAGATCGAGCGCGTCTCGCGTCCGGGCCGGCGCGTCTATGCGGGCGTCGACAAGACTCCGCGCGTCGCCAACGGCCTCGGCATCACCATCGTGTCGACGCCCAAGGGCGTCATGGCCGATCACAAGGCCCGCGAGAACAATGTCGGCGGCGAGGTGCTGGCGAAGGTCTTCTGACCTTCGCTCCAGCGATCGAGAATAGGAATTAACCATGTCTCGTATCGGCAAGAAGCCTGTCATCGTGCCGGCCGGCGTCACCGCCAAGGTCGACGGCCAGCTCGTGCAGGTCAAGGGCGCGAAGGGCGAGCTGCAGTTCCGCGTGCCGGACGATGTCGCAGTCGCTCAGGAAGGCAATGCGATCAAGGTCGATCCGCGCTCGCAGACGAAGCGCGCCCGCGCTCTGTGGGGCACCTCGCGCGCGCAGGTGAACAATCTCGTCATCGGCGTGACGAGCGGTTTCGAGAAGAAGCTCGAGATCAACGGCGTCGGCTATCGCGCCGCGGTCCAAGGCAAGAATCTGCAGCTCGCGCTCGGCTATTCGCACGACGTGAACTATCCGATTCCGGCCGGCATCAACATCGTGACGCCGAAGCCGACCGAGATCGCCATCTCCGGCATCGACAAGCGCCAGGTGGGACAGGTCGCCGCTGAAATCCGCTCGCTGCGCGGCCCCGAGCCCTATAAGGGCAAGGGCGTCAAATATGCCGGCGAATTCATCTTCCGCAAGGAAGGCAAGAAGAAGTAAGGGTCCCCGCCATGGCAAGGGATGTCAAACTCGAAGAGCGCCGCAAGGCGCGGGTCCGCCGCAGCATCCGCGAGCGCGCCTATGGCCGTCCGCGGCTGTCGGTGTTCCGCTCCTCGGAGCAGATCTACGCGCAGATCATCGACGACGAGAAGGGCGAGACGCTGGTCTCGGCCTCGACGCTGGAGAAGGCCAATCGCGAGAGCCTCGCGACCGGCGCGAACCGGGAAGCGGCGCATATCGTCGGCAAGCAGATCGCCGAGCGCGCCATCGCCAAGGGCATCACCGAGGTGGTGTTCGATCGCGGCGCGTATATCTATCACGGCCGCGTGCAGGCGCTGGCCGAGGGCGCCCGCGAGGGCGGCCTGCAGTTTTAATTCCTTCTCCCGCCCGGCGGGAGAAGGCGCGGCGCCGCTGGCGGTCTGTAAGACGCCCGTCTTTCGACGAGCGGTGGCGCGACGGATGAGGGCCGCAGCGTCCGGCCGGGCGAGGGACGATGAGACCCTCACCCGACCTCGCTTCGCGAGTCCACCCTCTCCCACAGGCGGGAGAGGGACGAACCCCAAGCGAGCGGCGATCCTGCCGCGTAAGTGACGGAAGAAAAAATGGCGCGTGAACCAGAAGGCGGCCGCGGCCGCGACCGTGATCGGGATGATCGCGACAGTGAATTCGTGGACCGTCTGGTCCACATCAATCGCGTCGCCAAGGTGGTGAAGGGCGGACGGCGCTTCGGCTTCGCCGCTCTCGTCGTCGTCGGCGATCAGAAGGGGCGCGTCGGTTTCGGCCATGGCAAGGCGCGCGAGGTGCCGGAAGCGATCCGCAAGGCGACGGAAGCCGCCAAGCGCTCGCTGATCCGCGTGCCGCTGCGCGAGGGCCGCACCCTGCATCACGACGTCAACGGCCGCCATGGCGCGGGCCGCGTCGTGCTGCGCGCGGCGCCTCCCGGCACCGGCATCATCGCCGGCGGCCCGATGCGCGCCGTGTTCGAGACGCTCGGCGTGCATGACGTCGTCGCCAAGAGCCAGGGCTCGTCCAATCCCTACAACATGATCCGCGCGACCTTCGACGCGCTGGAGCGTGAGGATTCGCCGCGCTCGGTCGCCGCGCGCCGTTCTCTCAAGGTTTCGGCCCTGCAGGCGCGCCGCCAGGGCGCCGAGGCCGAGGCTGTCGACGCCTGAGGGGAGCGCCAGCTATGACCGACAAGAAGATCACCGTGGAGCAGACCGGCAGCGCCATCGGCCGGCCGGACCGCCAGCATAGAACGCTGCTCGGCCTCGGCCTGACGCGCATCGGCCGCCGCCGCGCGCTCGAGGACACGCCCGCCGTGCGCGGGATGATCGCCAAGGTGGCGCATCTCGTCAAAATCGTCGACGAGAAGTGAGGGCTCGGACATGAAGCTCAACGAACTCTCCGACAATTCCGGCGCCGGCAAGAACCGCATGCGCGTCGGCCGTGGCATCGGCTCCGGCAAGGGCAAGACCTGCGGACGCGGCGTCAAGGGCCAGAAGGCCCGCACGGGCGTCGCCGTGAAGGGTTTCGAAGGCGGCCAGATGCCTCTGCATCGCCGCCTGCCCAAGCGCGGCTTCCATAATCCGTTCCCGACGGATTACAACGAGGTCAATCTCGGGCGCATTCAGCAGGCGGTCGAGGCTGGCAAGCTCGACGCCGCCCAGCCGGTCACGGTCGAGGCGCTGATCGTCGCCGGCGTCGTCGCCAAGGCGCGCGACGGCGTGAAGATCCTCGGCAATGGCAAGCTCGAGGCGAAGCTCGCCTTCGAGGTCGCGGCGGCGTCGAAAGGCGCTGTTGCGGCGATCGAGGCCGCGGGCGGCACGGTCAAGCTCCTCGCCGACGCGGCCGAGGCTCCGTCGGCCTGAACCAAATCGGGTCGAGGCGGGCGGCCATGCCGCCCCGCCCCGCCCGGAAGGCGGCGGAGCTTCGCCAAAAAACTGGCGGCCCGCCGCTCCGTCGTGATACGGAGTCGCCGGGACGACCCGGGGACAAAACGCGCAATCGTTTTTTTCGCCGCTTTCGTCCGATAATAATGCGCCGGGTCCGGCCAAAACGCCGGGACAGAACGAAGCGCGGCGTCGTGGCGTAGCGCTGCGGTGCTTCGACGCTCAAAGAAACGCGCGGCGCGCGACAGGGAGCCCCGCACATGGCATCGGCAGCCGAACAGCTCGCGGCCAACGTCAATTTCTCCGCCTTCGGCAAGGCGGATGAGCTCAAGAAACGCATCTGGTTCACGCTCGGCGCGCTGATCGTCTATCGACTCGGCACCTATATTCCGCTGCCCGGCATCGATCCCGATGCGTTCGCCAAGAGCTTCTTCGGCCAGTCCAAGGGCGTGCTCGAGCTGTTCAACATGTTCGCCGGCGGCGCCGTCCAGCGCAGCGCGATCTTCGCGTTGAACATCATGCCCTATATCTCCGCCTCCATCATCATTCAGCTGCTGACGACGGTGATTCCGACGCTCGAGCAGGTGAAGAAGGAGGGCGAGCAGGGCCGCAAGGTCCTCAATCAATACACCCGCTATCTCACCGTCGTGCTCGCCACCTTCCAGGCCTATGGAATGGCGATCGGCCTCGAGGGGCAGCAGGGCGTCGTCACCGAGCCCGGCCTGTTCTTCCGCCTGACCACGGTCTGCACCCTCGTCGGCGGCACCATGTTCCTGATGTGGCTCGGCGAGCAGATCACCTCGCGCGGCATCGGCAATGGCTCGTCGCTGATCATCTTCGCCGGCATCGTCGCCGCCTTCCCGGCGGCGATCCTGAGCACGCTCGAGCTCGGCCGCCAGGGCGCCATCTCGACCGGAATCATCCTCGGCGTGCTGGCGATGTCCTTCTTCGTCATCGCCTTCATCGTCTATATGGAGCGGGCGCAACGGCGGCTGCTCATCACCTACCCCAAACGCCAGCACGGCAATCGGGTCTATGAGGGGCAGACGTCATTCCTACCGCTGAAGCTGAACACGTCGGGCGTCATTCCGCCGATCTTCGCCTCATCGCTGCTGCTGCTGCCGACGACGATCGCCAATTTCTATCAGACGCAGGGCACGGATAATATTTTTGCGACCATCTCGGCCTATTTCGGGCATGGCCGGCCGCTCTATATGCTGTCCTATGTGGCGCTGATCGTGTTCTTCGCCTTCTTCTATACGGCCATCGTCTTCAATCCGACGGAGACGGCGGACAATCTGAAGAAGCACGGCGGCTTCATCCCGGGCATTCGTCCGGGCGAGCGCACCGCGAAGTTCATCGACGATGTGCTGATGCGCATCACCGTGCTCGGCGCCGCCTATCTCGCTGTGATTTGTCTGCTGCCGGAAATGCTGATCTCCTACGCGAATCTTCCCTTCTATTTCGGCGGCACCTCGCTGTTGATCGTGGTGAGCGTGACCATGGACACGGTCGCGCAGATCCATGGCCATCTGCAGGCCCATCAATATGAGGGTCTGATCCGTAAGACCAAGCTGCGCGGGCGACGCAAATGAGGCTGGTGCTCCTCGGCCCCCCCGGCGCGGGCAAGGGAACGCAATCGGCCCGGCTCGTCGCCAAATATGCCATCCCGCAGCTCTCGACCGGCGACATGCTGCGCGCCGCCGTCGAGGCGCGGACACCCATCGGTCTCCAGGCCAAGGAGATCATGGACAGCGGCGCGCTGGTGCCGGATGAGGTCGTCGTCGGCATCATCGGGCAGCGCATCAGAGAGAAGGACGCCGCACGCGGCTTCATTCTCGACGGCTTTCCGCGCACGGTCGCGCAGGCGCGCGCGCTCGACGATCTGCTGCAGAGCGAGGGCCAGCGGCTCGACGCCGTGATCGAGCTCTCGGTCGACGAGAACGCGCTGCTGGCGCGGATGCAGAAGCGCGTCGCCGAAACGATCGCGAACGGCGGCTCTGTCCGCGCCGACGACAATCCACAAGCGTTCAAGACAAGGCTCGACGCCTACCGCTGTCAAACCGCTCCGGTCTCGCATTATTATGCGGACAAGGGCGAGTTGAAGCAGGTCGACGGCATGAAGCCGGTCGATGTGGTCAGCTCGGCCATCGACGCGGCGCTCTCGAGCGGCGACCGCAAGGCTGTCGGCTAGAGCATTATCCGATCCGAATGGATCGGATAATGCTCTAGCATTCTTTAGTTTGAGCGAATTCTGATCGATCGAACGAGTCCGTTCGATCGGAAAGCGCTCTAGTGGTGTGATTCCGCCGGTTTGACAGGGCGAGCCTGAAGGCTCGCGGTCCAAGCGCTGCCCCTGAACCGCGAGTTTCAGGCTCGCTTTTTTTTAGCCCCTTCAAATCGCCTGAATCACGCCACTAGCCTCCGCTTTCGCTCGTCCGGAACGGCCGAAAGCTGAGCGCCGCGGAAAGGCGCGGGCTGCTGAGGGCGAGGAGCGGTCGTTTCAATCGCAATCGAGCTTGCGGCCGCGCAAGAGGCAGCGCAGCCGCGGCTTGCCCTCGGCGTCGAAATCGGTGACACGCCAGTTCGGCTCCGTCCGCTCGAGCGCAACGAAGCCGAACACGCCGCCGACGCTGCGTCCCTTCTCCACCGTGACGCGGTCGATCTTCAGCCCGTCGAAATTCGCCGGCACGAACAAGTCCATCGCATCGCCGCTATGGCCGGCGACGATCTGAGCGGGAAAATCTTGCGTATAGCTCGCCACTTGAAATGTGTGCAGGTGCCCGGAGAGGATCGCCTGAACATTGGCGGGCAGGCCTGTGCGCGCCGCTTCGCCTAAAGTCTTGTTGTCGCCGACGCTCATGCCCGCCGTCACGCGAATGGTCGAATAGATCGGCTTGTGAAAGGCATACCAGACCGGCCCCGGCGCCGTCAGCGCCGCCGCGAGCTCCTCCGCGAAAACGGGCGCCAGCGCGGGGTCGACGGCGCGATCCTCCGCCGCTGTGACATCCATCACGACGAGCGTCGGGCCGCCGAGCTCGACGGAATAGCTCGGCTCGCGGATCGCGCAGGCGTCGCCGTCGAACGGGAGGGGCGACAGCAGCCGTCCCCAGCCGCGCCGGCCGCGGTCGCAATTCTCATGATTGCCGCGCACGAAGACAAAGGGCGCGGCGGCGAGGAGCGGGGCGGCGGGATCGAAGAAATCCGCCTTCCAGCTCTCCCAATTGTCGCCATGCGGCGAGCCCGCGCAGGAGCCGCGCAGCGGCGGACAGGCGCTCTCGCGATAATAATAATCGCCGACATGCAGCACGAGGTCGGGGGCGCGCGACGCCGCTGTCTCGGCGATTCGGTGGAAGGGCCAACCCTCCGGCGAATTGCAGTCCTGCCAATAGAGGCCTTTCAGCCGGCAGCCCGTATCGCCGATGACGTAGAGCCGATCCACGCGCGCCGGGGGCATGGGGAGCCTGCGGCCATCTATCGACGCGCTCGCGGCGCCGCGCGGCAGGTCGAGCGCGCAGACGAGGATCGGAAAGTCTTTATCTGGGCGCGCGCGCGGCGTCATGATCGCCGGCGCGCCGTCGATCTCGGCGGCGGGGCAGGCTTCCGCCTGCGTCGCGGCGCGCGCCTGCAGGCCGCCCGCGGCATATTGGACCCATGTGAAGGACTCGGCTGCTCGAGCGGGGCCAGTGGCCACGACGCTCAGCACGATGAAGAGAGAGCTTGCGCGCATTGCTCTGATCGTCCACTTTTCGGTAACCCGCCGCTCCGACAATCGGCGCGGCCTCGCGCCATTTTTCCGCCGATTTGCGTCGCTTGTCTCGACCGTAGCCGTCGCGGCGGCGAGTGATTCGGCTTCGCCGCCCGGCGCGCCATCGGTGGCGCGGGCGTGAGTGCGCGGGCTGGTCGGAAGGGAGAGACGCTTCATGAAACATATTCTCATCGTGGCGGCGGCGCTGGGCTCGGCGCTGTCGCTGTCGGCTTGCAACACGCCAAGCGAGCGCGCTGCGGGCGGCGCGCTGCTCGGCGGCGCCGGCGGAGCGGCGATCGGCGCGGCGGCCTCCGGCGGACGCGCCGGCGGCACGCTGGCGGGCGCCGCCCTCGGCGCGGCGACCGGCGCCGTGGTCGGCGCCGCCACGACACCCGAGCCGGCCTATTATCCGCCGCCTCCGCCTCCGCCGCCGCGCTGCGCGCGCTGGGGCTGGGACGATTACGGCAACCGCGTCTGCATCCGGCACTATCGGCCCTATTACTGATCCATTACTGATCCAGCCGGGGCGCGACATGTCGCGTCCCGATGCTTCGAGGAAGCGGGCGATCCTTCAGGCTCGCTCGGTCGAGCGACGCGCTTCGTCAATCCGCGCGCGCCGTTCCCAGCGCGCGACGCAGCTCCGCCCTCGCAGCGGCGGCCTCCTCACGATAGCGCGCATTGAGCGCAATGACGGCATGAATCGCATAAGCGGTGAGGCGTCCGGCGGCGACATCGCTCGGATAATGGACGCCGCAGATCAGCCGGCTGCGCGCATAATCGTCCGCACGCGCTAGAATGGCGTCGCGCCGCTCCGGGACGATGTCGATCAGCGTCAGCGCCAGCACATAGCCGAGCGTGGCGTGGCCGCTCGGATAGGAATCGTCCTTATCCGTGGTCCGGCAGACGGGATGCAGCGTCTCGTCGGAATTATAGGGACGCCGGCGGTGGAATTCCTTCTTGGTCTCCTCGATCGCCTCGTTCTCGTCGCGGGCGACCTTCGCGCCGAGAGCGTCGAGCGCCGGCAGGTTCTCCTTGGCGAATTTGTCGCCGAAGACGTTCCTGAACAGAAAGACGGTCTTGTCGTCGGCGTCGGCTTTCGCCTTGGCGACATCCGCTTCCGAGCGCGCCGATTCGATGCGATGCAGCTCGGCGAGCTCCGCATCATTGGAGGGCGAGCTCGGCGCCGGCGGCGTCGGCAGATGGCGATAAGGATCGGCTTGTTCGGCCGCAACGAAGCCGCCTTCCCGCGCCGACGCCGATTGCGCGGCGAAGGGCAGGAGAAACACGAGAGCGGCGAGAAAAATCTTCATGCGAGTGGATCCGCGCGGCCGATGCGATTTGCCGGCGCGCGGGACCGTTGCATCCCGCGCGCGAAACACCACTTTTCAAGTGGCTTGCGTCGACGAATTTGTAGCCGCTCGAGAGCGAGCCTGAGAGGCTCGCCCAAATCAGCTGAATCACGCAACTCGCCGAAAAGCTCGTTCGTGCGAGCGGGCCTCTGTCTCGTCACCGACGCCCGCGGGCGACGCGCTCGATCTCGGCGCGCACCAGCCGCTCGACGATATGGGGGAGATTATCATCCAGCCATTGCTTCAGCAGCGGACGCAGGAGATCGCGCGCATAGCGCTCGATGAGATCCGATTCGCTGATCACGATGCTGGCCGCCAGAGCCTGGAAATGCGTGGCGATCGAATTGGCCGCGTCGGACGAGACGAGGTCGTCCGCCGCTTCGTCCTCCTGCGCCTGCTGCGGCAGCGCGGCCTCGACCGTCGGCTCGGGCTGTCCGGCGTCGTGCAGCTCATTGGCGGTTTCGTCGTCCTCCGGCGTGTGCGCATCGTCTTCGGCGTCGATCGCCCACCGGCTCTGCTCGTCGCTCTGCTCGTCCGCCTCGTCCGCCTCCAGCTCCTCGGCCGGGCGGCCGCGCAGCCAGAAATCTTCAGTCTCCGCCCCGCTTTGCGCCTCCACGATCGGCGCAGGGGCGGCCTCCGCCTGCACGATCGGCGCGAGGGAGACGACGGAGGGGCGGTGAGGCTCGGGCGCGATCGCCGGAGCGGCCGGCCGACGCGCCTCGGGCGCCGAGACAGGAGGCGCGACGCGCGGCTCCGCCTGCTTCGGCGCTTCGGCCGCCGCGCGCCGCTCCCTCTCCCGACGAATGACGGGCAGAGCGTCGTCATCGGCGATGATGCGCCGAATCGACGCCAGGATCTCTTCCATCGACGGCTCGTGCGACCGGCGCTCGGCGTCGAGCGAGGTCGGATTGATCGAAGCGTTCATTGCGCTCATGGATGTCGTGCTTCTCGTGTCGTCGCGGGGGGACGAAAAGGCCCCAGGCCACGCGCTCCCGTCGCGCTGTCACCCGGCGACGCAAGGCATCATCGGACAATTCTGCACAGTGGTAAAACCACGTGATTGTGCGGAGCCGACTTAATCACATGCTTTTTTCGCTCTTGGGTAGAAATGGCGTCCGCGCGCGCGAGCTCAGCGGCCATCGCTCGCGTCGACGCCGATCCATCGGTCTTTCACCGATTCGAAATGCGCGCGCGGATCATAGGTCGCGACATCGAGCGCGAGCATGGTCGCGGACAGGCGCCCGATCGCGCCGAGCGCCGCGTAAGAGGCGACGACGCGGTCCCGTTGCGCGCCGATCAGCGCGACGCGCGCATTGAGCAGCGCATATTGCGCATTGAGCACGTCGAGCGTCGTGCGCTGGCCGACCCGCGCCTCCTCGCGCACCCCCTGCAGAGCGATTGCCGCCGCCTTCACCGCCGCCTCGCTCGAGACGATCGAGGCTTTGGCGGTGTCGAGCTGGCCATAGCTCGACACGACGCTGGCCCGCACGCTGTCGCGCTGCAGATCGGCGTTGAAGCGCGCCTGCCCCAATTGCTCCTTCGCCTGGCGAATCGAGGCGTATTCCGCGCCGCCTTGATAGATCGGCACATTGAGCTGGCCGGTGGCGGAGGCGGAGAACTGCCGCGTCGCCGGCGAGCCGAGATACGAATCATATTGCTGTGTGACCTGCGCGCCGACCGAGAGGGTCGGGGCGAGAGCGCCTTCCGCCGCTTTCACCGCATGTTCGGCGGAATCGGCCTGATGCAGCGCGGCGACGACGCCCGGATGCTCGACGAGCGCGACGGCGATCGCCTGATCCAGCGATTTCGGCAGCAGCGAATCGACGGCCCGCGCCGGCTGCAAATTCTTCGGCTCGGCGCCGATGATCTGCCGGTAGGTGGCGACGGTGGTCTTCAATTGCGCCTGCGCGCCATAGAATTCCGTGCGCGCCTGGGCGAGCGTCGCCTCCGCCTGCGCGACATCGGTGCGCGTGACCTCGCCGACCTCGTAGCGGTCGCGCGTCATCCGCAGCTGCTGCGCGAGAACCGCAATATTGTTTTTGCGCAGGTCGAGCACGGCCGTGTCGCGCAGCACATTCATATAAGCGGTCGCGCCATTCTGCAGAATCGTCTGCTCGGTGAGCCGCAGCGAGGCGCGGGCCGCGTCGATTCCCGCCATGGCCTGCCGCACGGCGGCGCCGGTGCGGTCGCCGTCGAACAAAGTCTGCGAGAGGTTGAGCGCCGCCCCGCGCGGATAGCCGGTATATTCGTCGTAGAAATGCGCGCGATCGCCGGTCAGCGCATTGCGGCCGGCGGGAATTTTGATGCTGGAGAATTGTGGTCCCGCGCTGGCGGTGATGCTGGCGCGCGGGCGCAGGCCGGCCGCCGCCTTGGGCGCGTCTTCATCGCGCGCGCGAACATTGGCGCGCTGCTGCTGGAGATCGGGATTGGCGTGATAGGCGCGAGCGAGCGCCGACTTCAATGTTTCCGCCTGCGCCGGCCCGGACAATGCCAGCGCGGCGAGCAATCCGGCGCCGATGAATCGCGGCAGGAGAAGCTGGCTCTGTTTCGAACGTTCGGCGACGAGACGCATCTAAAGACGCCCTCAACTCGACCGCCGCTCCCCGCCGTGACCATCGGCGAGCGGCGTTTAGAACACGAACGCCGGCGCTTTCGCGAAACCATCGAGCACGGGCGCGGAGGCGTCGAACAGCGCGCGCGCGCCGGCGGGCTGGCCGCCCGAGCGATCGAAGCGCGTCACCGCCCATCCCGCCTCTGTGTCGGGCTTGGCGATGGCCAGCAGGCGGCCATTGGCCGTCAGCTGCCTCTCGAGGCCGTCGAGCCCGGTCTCGACCGCGCCTTCGATGACGATGAGATCGAATGGCGCCGCCGCGGGGACGCCCGCGGGCAGAGGTCCCTGCTCGACGCGCACGCCCGAAAGGCCGAGCGCGCCGAGATAGCTGCGCGCGGTCGCGGCGAGGCGCGCGTCGCTCTCCAGAGCGACGACATCGCGGGCGAGCGGCGCGATCAGCGCCGCCGAATAGAATGTGCCGCCGCCGATGATGAGAACGCGGTCGCTCTCGCGAATCTCCGCCTCCTGCAGCAGGCGGGCAAGGACGAGCGGCGGCAGCAGATGGCGCAGCGGCCGGCCCTGCTCGGATTTGAGCGTCAGCGGCAGGTCCGAATAGGCGAGGGGGGCGAGATCATGCGGCAGGAAGAGCTCGCGCGGAACGGTGAGGAAGCGCCGCAACAGCGGCAGATCGGTCACGTCGAAAGTGCGCAGCTGCCGTTCGACCATCGTCTGCCGCAGAGCGGCGGTCTCCGCGCCGACGTGCGAATGCGTTTCTGCGGGGATCTCTGCAGCTTCGGCCATCGACCATCCGGCGTCGCGCCGGCCTCTCGCGGTTTCGCGCTTTGCGGCCGCCGGTCCGCCGCGCGAAAGCCCGCCTTTGACACGACTTGGAGAGAGGACGTCCGCTGACGGGCCGGCTCCCGGATCGCGGACGCTCATCGACTTTGCCGCGCTCGCTCATGAGCTCGGCCTGCGCGCTTTATAGGTTCGCGCCGCGCGCATGTCCATGCCGTCGCGGCGGCTTCCCGCGTCAATTCTCTCCGAGCGCCGGCGCGGCCTCGCGTGGCTCCGCGCCGTCTCCGAGCGCGCGCATCTGCGCGAGGGTGCGATTGTCCAGCACATTGGCGATGGCGTCGCGCGCCTCCACCATCACCAGACGCACCGTGCAGCGCTCCTCGTCCTCGCAATCGTCGCAGCGGCGGTAGACCGTGCGGCTGGCGCATTGGATCGGCGCGAGCGGGCCGTCGAGCACACGGATCACGGCGCCGACGCGGATCTCCTCCGCCGGTCGGGCCAGAGTGTATCCGCCGCCCTTGCCCTTCTTGGAATGAACGAAGCCGGCGTTGCGCAGCTCGCCGAGAATGGCGTCGAGAAATTTCTTCGGGATCTGGTTGGCCGTGGCGATGTCGGCGACGAGGGCGGTGCGGCCGGGCTCGAAGCCGGCGAGATAGACCATGGCCTTCAACCCGTATTTCGCTTTCTTCGTCAGCATGACGCGACGCCTTCCTGGAGTTTTTCTCGGCTTTTTGGGGAGGGGTTCGAGAGGAGATCGGCGCGCGCGCGACCTGCCGCGGCGCCGGGGCCGGCGTCGCCCGCCGTCCGGCCGCTCCGTCGTGGCGCAGGACGATCTTGACATGCTTTACTAATTTTGTGGACTATAGGACTATTCCTCTTCGAGCGGTTCCGGGCCTCGCTGGGCCGGGCCGCGACCAGAACGGGCGGCATGGGCCAATGGACGCGATCGATCGCCATATCTTATCTATTCTACAGGAAGACGCGTCACTTTCGATCGCCGAAATCGCCGCGCGTGTCGGACTGTCGCAGACGCCGTGCTGGAAGCGCATCCAGCGCCTCGAGGCCAGCGGGGTGCTGCAGGGCCGGGTGGCGCTGCTGTCGCCGGAAAAGCTGGGGCTCGGCCTCAGCGTCTATGTGTCCGTCGTTGCCGGCGAGCATTCCGACGTCTGGCTCGAGCGTTTCACCCGGGCCGTCGCGGCCATGCCGCAAGTCGTCGAGTTCTATCGCATGGCGGGGGACGTCGACTATGTGCTACGGGTGGTCGTGCCGGACATGGCGGCCTTCGATGAATTCTACAAACGTCTGATCGCGATCGCGCCGCTTCGCAACGTCGTCTCCCGCTTCGCCATGGAGCGCATCAAGGCGACGACGGCGCTGCCGCTCGAAGCGGCCACGGTCGCGCCGAGGATGCGCCGCGTCGCCGAGGCGGCGGCCGAGTAGCGCGAAGCTTGCAAGGCGAGGTCGCCTTCCAGAGATCGAAGGACGGGGAACAGCCCAAGGAGCACATTTCATGTCGGAGTCAGCGGTCGCTCATAAGCCCGGACGCGGGCGAATCTATCAATCGATCACCGAGACGATCGGCGACACGCCGCTCGTACGCTTCGACCGGCTCGCCGCGGAGAAGGGCGTCAAGGCCAATCTCATCGGCAAGCTGGAATTCTTCAACCCGCTCGCCAGCGTGAAGGACCGCATCGGCGTCAATCTCATCGATTCGCTGGAGAAGAGCGGCAAGATCGCTCCTGGCAAGACCCTGCTCATCGAGCCGACCTCGGGCAACACCGGCATCGCGCTCGCCTTCGTGGCCGCGGCGCGCGGCTATCGGCTCATTCTGGTCATGCCCGAATCGATGTCGCTGGAGCGCCGGCGCGTGCTCGCCCTGCTCGGCGCCGAGCTGGTGCTGACCCCGGCCGCCCAGGGCATGAAGGGCGCCGTCGCCAAGGCCGGCGAACTCGCCGCCGAGAACCCGGGCGCCGTGATCCCGCAGCAGTTCGAAAATCCCGCCAATCCGGAAATTCACCGGCTGACCACCGCCGAGGAGATCTGGAACGACACCAATGGCGAGATCGATTATTTCATCTCCGGCGTCGGCACCGGCGGCACCATCACCGGCGTCGGCCAGGTGCTGAAGCCGCGCCGCCCGAGCCTCAAGGTCGTCGCCGTGGAGCCCGAGGATTCGGCGATCCTCTCCGGCCGTCCGCCGGGACCGCACAAGATTCAAGGCATCGGCGCCGGCTTCGTGCCGCCGATTCTCGATCGCAGCGTCATCGACGAGGTCGTCACCATCGGCAATCAGACGGCTTTCGAGACCGCTCGCCAGCTCGCCCGCGTCGAGGGCATTCCGGTTGGCATCTCCTCGGGCGCCGCGGTCGCCGCCGCGCTCGAGATCGCCGCGCGGCCGGAGGCTGAGGGCAAGAACATCGTGCTGATCATCCCGGACTTCGCCGAGCGCTATCTGTCGACGGCGCTGTTCGAAGGAATTTGAGCGCGGAGCGGTCCCGGCGCCGAGCCGGGACCGTCACGATTTTTTCGGGTGCGGCGCGGCTTTGCCGCGCCGTTCCATCTGATGGCGTCCGAGCCGGCCGGCGAGATAGCCGACCAGGGACAGGACGAAATAGATCGCCAGCATGAAGAACAGCCGCTCGCTGGCGCTGGCCGCCTTGTCCGAAATCGTGATCGTGTCGGGGAAGAAGAAGGCGACGCCGCCGCCGAAACCGAGCGTCAGGACCAGAACGCTCCACCAGGGCGCGCGCAGGAAGCCGGCGGCGACCGCCGCCATCAGGCCGACGACGCCGACTCCATTGACGAATTGCTGGAGGACGCCTTCGAGGAACAGCGTGATCAGCCGTAGGATCTTCAGCATGAGGAGCCCCCTGCAATCGGCCGGCGCGCTTTCTGCTCGAGCGGAATTGTTCGAGCGATCAGAATTCCCAATCAGATAGCGCTAAGGCCGTCATTCTACACATTCGGCAGATGCTGCGCGAGCGCCTCCAGAACCGCCATGCGCACGGCGACGCCCATTTCCACTTGATCGCGGATGAGCGAGCGCGCGCCGTCGGCCACGCTCGAGTCGATCTCGACGCCGCGATTCATCGGCCCCGGATGCATCACCAGTGCGTCCGGCGCGGCAAAGCGCAGCTTCTCCTCGTCGAGGCCGAAGAAGTGGAAATATTCGCGCGTGCTCGGCACGAAGGCGCCGTTCATGCGCTCGCGCTGCAGCCGCAGCATCATCACGATGTCGACGCCGTCGAGTCCGCGGCGCATGTCGTGGAACACATCGACGCCGAGCCGCGCCAGCGAATCGGGCGCGAGGGTCGAGGGCCCGACGACGCGCACGCGCGCGCCGAGCGCGCCGAGCAGCAGAATATTGGAGCGCGCGACGCGCGAATGCAGCACGTCGCCGCAAATGGCCACGGTGAGGCCGTCGATGCGGCCCTTGTGGCGGCGGATGGTCAGGGCGTCGAGCAGCGCCTGGGTCGGATGCTCATGGGCGCCGTCGCCGGCGTTGACCACGGCGCAATCGACCTTGCGCGCGAGCAGATGAACGGCGCCCGCCTGCGCATGGCGGATCACGAGAATGTCGGGGCGCATGGCGTTGAGCGTCATCGCCGTGTCGACGAGCGTCTCGCCCTTCTTCTCGGAGGAATTGGCGACCGACATGTTCATCACATCGGCCCCGAGGCGCTTGCCGGCGATCTCGAACGAGGCCTGGGTGCGGGTCGAGGCCTCGTAGAACAGATTGACCTGCGTGCGCCCGCGCAGCGTCGCGCGCTTCTTCTCGACCTGGCGCGAGACCTCGATCGCATCCTCGGCCATATCGAGCAGGGTCACGATGTCGGGACGCCGCAGTCCCTCGATCCCGAGCAGATGGCGATGCGGAAAGGCGAGGGGCGTCGATCGTTGCGGCATGAGGGGCGTCTATAGCAGCTTCTGTCGCGCGAGCCAGCCTGCGACGCGCCGGGACTGCTCGAGAAATCCTGTTTCGAATTGGCCCGAAAGCGATGGCGGAACCAAGGGCCCGGAAAAGAGTTCTCGGTCTTGCTCCCTTCGAGATTCCCTATCTCGACAATTTTGGTGAAAAGACAGGAGATCGCCATGCAAATTCGGCTCGCCTCGCCGCTCCTCGCGGCGTTCTTCGTCCTCGTCGCCGCCATGGCTTCGGCGGCTCCGCGCATCGCCACGGATTTCTCGAACATGCGCTCCGGCCCCGGCGCGAAATGGCCGGTCGTGGCGCAGATCCCCGCCGGGGCAAAAGTCCAGCTCGACAATTGCGGGCCGGGCTGGAAGCGCGATTGGTGCCAAGTCCACTTCAAAGGCAAGAGGGGCTTCGTCCCCGCCAACACGCTCGCTCCGACCAGCAGCAGCGTCGTCGTCGCCCCGCTGGTGACGCGCGACATCACCGCGTTGCGGTCCGGCCCGGGCAATAAATGGAAGGCGATCGCGCAAATCCCTCCCGGACAGAAGATCGCCGCCTCCGGCTGCCAGCAGGGCTGGATGAGCCGCTGGTGCAAGGTGACCTATGAGGGCAAGTCAGGCTATGTGGATCGCAATTATCTGAAGCGCAAGGGCGCGGTGTTCGCGCGCTGACGGTCCAACGAAGGAGAGCGGGCCCTTCAGGCTCGCTCTCACGAATCGTGTCGCGGAACCGAAAGTAGGGAGCGGGTTTCTCGCCGTGGCGGGTTTGACATATGCTCACTGCGAGCATATGTCTCTTCGTGACGGTTCGGCGAGGGTTGCCGAATTGTCACACAGTCTCTAAGCTGAGGCATCCTCCTCCTTCGAGCGGCGCCCGTGGGAGTTTTGATTGGCCGACTTATGCTCTTAATGAGTATAAGTCAGTTCGGAGCAAGGTCATGACCCTGCCGTTCCAGACTGGCGAGAAAACCGCGGCGTCCGCTCTGTCGTCCTTGGCGATTCCGGGCGCGGCGCGGCGCTTCCCCGCCCTGCCGGCTCCCAGCCTCGCCTGGAACAAGGACGTGGAAGCGGCGACCGCCTGCCTGTATGCGCGGGTGGCCAAGGTCATTCCGGCGATCGAATGGCCTTTCCATGCGCCCTATGTGAAGGCGATCAACGAGCTGAAGCGCGAGCGCAACGCCGTCATCCTCGCCCATAATTATCAGACGCCGGAGATCTTCCACTGCGTCGCCGATTTCGTCGGCGACAGCCTGCAGCTCGCCAAGCTGGCCGCGGCCTCGGAGGCCGAGGTCATCGTGCAGGGCGGCGTGCATTTCATGGCCGAGACCTCCAAAATTCTGAGCCCCGAGAAGGTGGTGCTGACGCCGGATTCGGAGGCCGGCTGCTCGCTCGCCGCCTCCATCACCGCGGCCGATGTGCGCGCGCTGCGCGCCGAATATCCGGGCGTGCCGATCGTCGCCTATGTGAACACCTCGGCCGAGGTGAAGGCCGAGGTCGACATCTGCTGCACGTCATCGAACGCGCTGAAGATCGTCGAGAGCCTGGGCTCGGACCGCGTCATCATGCTGCCGGATCGCTATCTCGCCGAGAATGTCGCGGCGCAGACCAAGGTGAAGATTCTCGCCTGGCACGGCGCCTGCGAGGTGCATGAGCGCTTCACGCCGCAGGAGCTCGAGGCCTATCGGGCCGACAATCCGGGGCTGACCATCATCGCCCATCCAGAATGCCCGCGCGAGGTGGTCGAGATATCCGACTTCGCCGGCTCCACCGCGGCGATGATCGACTATGTTCGGCGCAACAAGCCGGCGCGCGTGCTGCTCGTCACCGAATGCTCGATGGCGGATAATGTCGCGGCCGAGACGAGCGGCACGGAATTCGTGCGCCCGTGCAATTTCTGCCCGCATATGAAGCGGATCACCCTGCCGAAGATTCTCGACTCGCTGCTTTATATGCGCGAGGAGGTGATGGTCGATCCGCTTATCGCCGAGCGGGCGCGCGCGAGCGTGCAGCGCATGATCGACGTCGGATGATGTGAGGCCGGGGTAGCCCAGGCATCCCCGAGTCTCGGGGCGTCGCCCCGCCCCGTCCTGCTTCGCAGGCCGACCCTCCCCCTCAAAGGGGAGGGTGGCGCGCAATGTCCTGGCTCGGGTCGTTATCAGAGGAGCGCATATGATCGCTGCCGGACGTTTCGAGGCTGTCGTCGCGTCGATCGACGCCGCCAACGCCGATGATCCGCGCAAGGTCGAGATCGGCGGCGTGGAAAAGCCATTCGAGATCGCCTACGCCGAGCGCATGAGCGCGCGTCTCGACGCGATCTATCCGGAAGCGTCGGAACTGCTGAAGATCGCGGCGCGCGCGCAGCATCTGCGCCGCTGGGACATTCCGCGCGAAAATTTTCCGCTCGGCCGCCATGGCTACAACGAATGGCGCAAGGACTGCCGCGTCCATCATGCGCGCCTCGTCGGCGAGCTGATGCGCGCGCAAGGCTATGAGGAGGAGGCCGTCGCTCACGTCGGGTCGCTGATCCGCAAGGAGAAGCTGAAGAAGGACCGCGAATCCCAAGCGCTGGAGAATGTCGCGGCGATCGTCTTCCTCGAGCATTATTTCGACGACTTCCACGAGAAATACAAAGACTATGACGACGACAAGATCGTCGATATCCTGGCCAAGACTCTCTGCAAGATGTCGCCCAAGGGCCATGCGGCGGCGCTGGCCCTGCCGCTGCCCGAGCGCACGCGCGGCCTCGTCGCCGCGGCGATCGCGCGCGAGAGCGAGGCGCTCGCCAAGCTCGCCACTGTCGCGGTCGACTGATGGCCGGCGCGCCCCCTCCATTGGTGACGCAGGCTCCCCCCATCCTCATTGTCGGCGGCGGCCTCGCCGGCCTGTTCTGCGCGCTGAAGCTCGCCCCGCGCCGCGTCGCCGTGCTGACCCCCGGCTCGATCGACGAAGGCGCCGCCTCGTTCTGGGCGCAGGGCGGCGTGGCGGCGGCCGTGCTCGACACGGATTCGCCCGAGCGTCACGCCGAGGACACGCTGAAGGCCGGCGCCGGCATTGTCGATGCGCGCATCGCGCTCGGCGTGGCGCGCGAGGCCCGCGCGCGCATCGACGATCTCCTCGCCTATGGCGTGCCTTTCGATCGCGTCGACGGCGAGCTCACGCCCTCGCGCGAGGCGGCCCACAGCGAGCGCCGCATCGTGCGCGTGAAGGGCGACACGGCGGGCCGCGCCATAATGGAGACGCTCGTCGCCCGCGTGCGCGAGGCGCCTTCGATCGAGCTGATGGAAGGCTATTGCGCGCAGGAGCTGCTCACGCGGGAGGGCCGCGCCATCGGCCTGCGCGCGCGCGGGCGCGACGGCCTGCTGCGTGACTTTCTCTCTTCCGAGATCGTGCTGGCGACGGGCGGAATCGGTCATCTCTATCGCGTCACCACCAATCCCGTGGAGGCCCGCGGCGTCGGACTGGCGATGGCGGCGCGCGCCGGCGCGCTGATCGCCGATGCGGAATTCGTGCAATTCCATCCGACCGCCATCGACATCGGCGTCGATCCGGCGCCGCTGGCGACGGAATCGCTGCGCGGCGAGGGAGCGATCATCGTCGATCGTTCCGGCCATCGCTTCATGGCCGACATCGACCCGGCCGCCGAGCTCGCGCCGCGCGATATCGTCGCGCGCGGCGTCTTCGCCTCCATCGCGGCGGGGCGCGGCGCCTTTCTCGATGCGCGCGCCACTGTCGGCGCGGAATTCCCCGCGCGCTTTCCGACCGTCCATGCGAGCTGCCGGGCCGGCGGCGTCGATCCTGTCACAGCGCCCATTCCGATCGCGCCGGCCGCGCATTACCACATGGGCGGCGTCGCCGCCGACGCTTGCGGGCGGACCTCCCTCGCGGGTCTCTGGGCGGCCGGGGAGGTCGCTGCGACCGGCCTGCACGGCGCCAATCGCCTCGCCTCCAATTCGCTGCTCGAGGCGGTGGTGTTCGCGGCGCGCATCGCCGAGCATATTCCCGCGACGCGCGAGGAGGCGCAGAGCCCGCCCGCGCCGCCCGCCGGTGGCGAAACCGCCGCCGCCGCCCCGCTCGATCTCGTCGAAGAGCTGCGCGACACGATGGCCCGCGATGTGGGGGTCATCCGCGACCGCGCCGGGCTGACGCGCGCGCTCGCCGCGATCCTGCGCCTCGAGGCCGCGACGGCGAGCGCCGAATTCCGCAATATGACGACGGCCGCGCTGCTGGCGACCAGCGCGGCGCTGGCGCGGCGAGAGAGTCGCGGCGCGCATTTCCGCGCCGATTTCCCGCAGGCCGACGCCGCTCTGGCGCAGCGCTCCTATATGACGCTGGCGCAGGCGCGCGAATTCGTGGAGGAGGCGCTGAAATGAGGCGGGCTTTCGTCGATCTTCGGGAAAGCGAGCCTGAAGGCTCGCGGTCCGGCGCGCGCCCTGGACCGCGAGCCTTCAGGCTCGCTCTTTGCCGCGCGCGAGGCGGCGCATGACGTCTCCCTGGACCCCTCCCGCTCACCTCGTCGAGGACGCGGTTCGCGCCGCTCTCGCCGAAGACTTCGGCCGCGCGGGCGACATCACCACACAGGCGACGATTCCCGAGGCCGCCCGCGCCCGCGCCGTCATCGCCGCGCGCGAGGCGGGCGTCGTCGCGGGCCTCGGCGTGGCCGCGGTCGCCTTTCGCCTCGTCGATGCTGCGGTGATCTTCACGCCCGCGACGCTGGACGGCGCGCGCATCGGCGATGGCGATGTGCTGGCGCAGATCGAAGGCCCGGCGCGCGCCATTCTCTCGGCCGAGCGCGTGGCGCTCAATTTTCTCGGGCGGCTCAGCGGCATCGCCTCGCTCACGGCGCGCCACGCCGAGCGCATCGCCCATACCAAGGCGAAGGTCTGCGACACGCGCAAGACCACGCCGCTGCTGCGCGCTTTTGAAAAATATGCGGTGCGCTGCGGCGGCGGCGCCAATCATCGCTTCGGCCTCGACGACGCCGTGCTGATCAAGGACAATCACATCGCCGTCGCCGGCGGCGTCATTCCCGCCCTGCGCGCGGCGAAGGCCTTTGCGGGCCATATGGTGAAGATCGAGATCGAGGTCGACACGCTCGATCAGCTGAAGGAGGTCCTCGCCGAGGGCGCCGATATCGTGCTGCTCGACAATATGCCGCCGCCTCTGCTGCGCGAGGCGGTGGCGCTGATCGGCGGCCGCATGGTCGCCGAAGCCTCGGGCGGCGTGACGCTGGAGACGATCGCCGCCATCGCCGAGGCCGGCGTCGATCTGATCTCCGTCGGCGCGCTCACCCATTCGGCGCGGACGCTCGATGTGGGGTTGGACATAGAGATCGGACTCGGGAAGCGAGCCTGAAGGCTCGCGTCCGAGCGCGTCCCCTGGACCGCGAGCCTTAAAGGCTCGCTCTACCCGCTCGATGCGCTGTCGTCAGGGCCGCCCGAGCCGTCCGAGCCTGGCGCCGCGCAGCGCCATCGCTTGCTCGAAGCCGGGCGAGAGCAGAAAGGCCAGCTCCTGCTCGCGCGTCACGGTCACCGGGTCGAGCGCGATGAGATCGCGGTCGACGTGGCCGGGGTGGCACATCACCAGATGGCGCTCGCCCGGCGCGCGCAGATAATTCTCGAAGCGCGCGGCGTAATTGCCCTCGGGATCGAAATCCGAGAAGCCGGCGAAGCCGTCGTTGAGCGGAAAGCCGCGCTCCTTCGCCTCGCGCTTGAAGCCGCGGCCGATGGCGCGCACCGCGAGCGCCTTGCGCATGTCGGAGCCGCGCAGAAAAATGCGGACGAGGCTGTCGCCGGCGTCGCGGAGCCAGACCCGGCCGGCGAGGTCGCGGCGCTCCAGCGCGTCGAACAGCGCCGTGCGCACCCCGGGCAGCACATGCACATGCTGATGTCCGTCGAGATGGTCGGGCGCGCGGCCCATCACGGCGATGAAGCGGTCGAGCTGGCGCTCGATCTCGGCGGTGATCTCCTCCATCGGCAGCCTGCCGCGCATCGCGGCGCGAATCACATCGCCGACCGGCGGCAGCGCGCCGTTCGGCGCGAATTTCGGCATGGCGGACAAGGGCGCGCCGAGCGTTAGATTGAAATGCAGGCCGATATCGGCGTCGAGGCGGCGGCGCGCCAGCTCGCGGCCCATGGCGGGCCAGAAGGCGCTGTTGGACATGGCCGAGACGGCGGAGAGCCGTCCCGCCTCCAGCGCCTCGAGAATGCCGAGGCTGACGCCCATCGACAGTCCGTAATCATCCGCGCAGAGCGCGATGGATCTCGCCGCCATGACTCGTCCAGCTCCCCGCGCTGCTCCCCTGTTGCGCAATTTCGCGCGCCCGCCTAGGTCTTCCCCTGTTCGAAGCGATAAGGCGAGCAATGGTCGATATAGCCGAAAATCCGCCGCCGGAAATATCCGTCGCCATCCCGGTCTACAATGAGGCCCAGAATCTGGGCCCGCTCGTGGCGCGGCTCATGCCGGCGCTGGAGCAGGCCGCCCGCTCCTTCGAGATCGTGTTCGTCGACGACGGCTCGAGCGACGCCACTCTCGATGCCCTGCGCGCGCTCAACGCCGCCGATGCGCGCGTCAAGGCGGTGTCCTTCAGCCGCAACTTCGGCAAGGAGATCGCCATCGCCGCGGCGCTCGACCATGTCCGCGGCGCGGCCGTGGTGCTGATGGACGCCGATCTGCAGCATCCGCCGGAGATCATTCCGGCGTTCGTCGCCAAATGGCGTGAAGGTTATAAAAATGTCTACGGCGTCCGCCGCGACCGCGCCGGCGATCCCGCCCTGCGCAGCCTCTTCACCCATGTGTTCTACGGCCTGTTCGATCGTTTCGGCGAAACGTCGCTGCCGCGCGGCGCCGGCGATTTCCGCCTGCTCGACCGCCAGGCTGTCGACGCGCTCTCGCGCATGCGCGAGCGGGCGCGCTTCTCCAAGGGCCTCTTCGCCTGGGTCGGCTTCAAATCGATCGGCGTGCCCTTCGATGTGGAGGAGCGGGCCGCCGGCCGCTCCAAATTCAGCTATGGCAAGCTGCTCCGCTTCGCTTTGGACGGGCTCATGTCCTTCTCCTCGGCGCCGCTGAAGATTTGGGCCTATGTCGGCATGGGCGTCTCTGCTTTCGCTCTCGCCATGGCCGGCTATTATTTCTGGCGCACGATCATCTATGGCGTCGATGTGCCGGGCTACGCCTCGCTCATCGTGTCGATCGCCTTCTTCGGCGGCATGCAATTATTCTCGCTCGGCGTGCTCGGCGAATATATCGCGTTGATCTTCGCCGAGGTGAAAGGCCGTCCGCTCTATCTCGTCGCCGAGCGGCTCGGGGTGGAGGAGCGGTGAGCGGCGCGCGCCCAGCCTGCCGAGATTCGGAAGGGTCGCCCCACCCCGGCTCGCTTCGCGGTCCGACCCTCCCCCTGGAGGCTAAGGGAGTCGCACATTTCCAGGAGGCCGTCATGGCCGGGCTCGTCCCGGCCATCCACGCCGCAACGCCGCGGTTTCTCGCAAATTCA
>NZ_JAINDZ010000022.1 GCF_019802345.1 Methylosinus sp. Sm6
AGTCGCCAAACTCAGGACCGGATTAGAATCAATGTCATGCGCTTGTACAACCAATTTTTGTGCCGGACAGCCGTGGGCTCGTCCCGGCCATCCACGCCGCAACGCCGAGGTTTCTCGCAATTTTAGGCTCGACGACTTGGCTTGAAGCGTGAAATCCGCAGATCGAGGCTGTTTTCTCGGCGTGTCTCCGCGGCTTGGCGTGGATGGCCGGGACAAGCCCGGCCATGGCGGCGGCATGCATAGCAAGACGGGTGCATGCGGTAGCCTTAAAGGGGAGGGTAGTACGCCTCTTCCTGCGTTCACCCCATTGCCCTGTGTGGCGCCTCGGCGACAGTGTGCGGAAACCGTCTCTCGACATCGAGGTCGTCATGCGCGCGAAAACCGTGCTCTCGTCGCAAATCGAGGGCGCGCAACCGACCCTCGCCGAGCGTCATCTCTCGTTCAAGACCTGCAACAGATAGGCGCCATATTGGTTCTTGGCGAGCCTGCGCGCCGCGGCGCGCAGCGCATCCGCGTCGATCCAGCCTCGATGAAAGGCGATCTCCTCGAGGCAGGCGATTCGCTGGCCCTGGCGCAGCTCGATGGCGCGCACATATTCGGCCGCCTCCAGCAGCGAGGCCGGCGTTCCCGTGTCGAGCCAGGCGAAGCCGCGTCCGAGCCGCTGCACATTCAGATCCCCGAGCGACAGATAGACATTGTTGAGATCGGTGATCTCGAGCTCGCCGCGTGACGAGGGCTTCAGCTCGGCGGCGAAGCGCGGCGCCCGCTCGTCATAGAAATAGAGCCCCGTCACCGCCCAATTGGATTTGGGCGTCCTCGGCTTCTCCTCGAGCGACAGAGCGCGTCCCTCGGCGTCGAACTCGACGACGCCGTAACGCTCGGGATCGCTGACGTGATAGGCGAACACCGTCGCGCCGGCGCCGGAGCCCTCGGCCCCTGTCAGCGCCTCGATGAGCCCGTGGCCATAGAAGATGTTGTCGCCGAGCACGAGCACGGATTGGCGTCCCTCGACGAAGCTCGCCCCGATGACATAGGCCTGCGCGAGTCCGTCCGGACTGGGCTGCACGGCATAGGTGAGCGAGATGCCCCATTGCGCGCCGCTGCCGAGCAGCCGCTCGAACGCCGACATGTCCTCCGGCGTCGTGATGATCAGAATTTCCCGCACGCCCGCCAGCATCAGCGTGCTCAGCGGGTAATAGATCATCGGCTTGTCATAGACCGGAAGCAATTGCTTGGAGGTGGCGAGCGTCACCGGATAAAGCCGCGTGCCGCTGCCGCCGGCGAGAATGATTCCGCGCATGTCAGACTCCTCGGAGAGACGGCGTCGCCAGCAGGCGGTCGACGCGGGCGGCGAGCGAGGCCCGCCAATGGGGAAGCGCGCGGCGGTGAAGCCGCGCGAGTTCGTTGTTGTCGAGACGCGAATTCGCCGGGAGCCGAGCCGGCGGCGCGCTCCAGCAGATCAAGAGATGATTTGGCCCTGCGCTCCGATGACGGCGGCGCATGGAGGCCGTCAGTCGAATGCGTCCGGGAGGTCGCGCAGGCGTGGCCAGCGGCGGTCCTTGTCGGAGAGGATGGCGCGCTCCGGCGTGACCGGCCATTCGACGCCGAGATCGGGATCGTCGAAGGCGAGCCCGCGATCATTGGCGGCGGAATAGAAATTCGTCACCTTGTAGACGACTTCCGTGTCCGGCTCCACGGTGCAGAAGGCGTGCGCGAAGTCGATCGGCACGATGAGCTGCCGCCAATTCTCGGCGGAAAGCTCCACGGCGACGTGGCGTCCGAATGTCGGCGAGGAGCGGCGGATGTCGACGGCGACGTCGAGAATGCGGCCGCGCACGACGCGCACCAGCTTGGCCTGCGCGAAAGGCGCCGTCTGGAAATGCAGGCCACGGATCACGCCGACCTCGCGCGAGAGCGAATGATTGTCCTGCACGAAGCGATAATGCAGGCCATGAGCGTCCCATTTGCTCTGATTATGCGTCTCGGAGAAGAAGCCGCGCTCGTCGCCGAATTTCTTGGGCGTGACGATCTTGACGCCCTCGAGCGCCGTCTCTTCGACGATCATGCCTTCACTCTCCGGCCGCGACGGCCATGGTCGACGGCCGCTCGCTCGGCGCCGTGAACTGGCCGAGCCGCTCGCCGCGATATTTGCCGGAGCGGATCGCCTGCCACCAGTCCTCATTGTCGAGATACCAGCGCATGGTCTTGCGAATGCCGGTCTCGAAAGTCTCCGAGGCGCGCCAGCCGAGCTCGCGCTCGATCTTCGCGCAATCGATCGCATAGCGCAGATCATGGCCTGGGCGATCGGTCACATAAGCGATGAGCTCGCGATAGGGCCCCGCGGCGCGCGGGCGGATTTCATCGAGAATGTCGCAGATCGTCGTGACGACGTCGATGTTGCGCATCTCCGAGCGGCCGCCGATGTTGTACGTCTCGCCGACGGCGCCGCGCGTCGCCACCAGCAGCAGCGCCGCGGCGTGATCGTCGACGTAGAGCCAGTCGCGCACATTCTCGCCGCGGCCATAGACCGGCAGCGGCCGTCCCTCGAGCGCATTGAGGATCATCAAGGGAATCAGCTTCTCGGGGAAGTGATAGGGCCCGTAATTATTCGAGCAATTGGTGACGATGGTCGGCAGGCCATAGGTCTCGCGCCAGGCGCGCGCCAGATGGTCCGAGCCGGCCTTGGACGCCGAATAGGGCGAGTTGGGCGAATAGGGCGTATCCTCGCGGAACAGCCCGGTGGCGCCGAGCGCGCCGAACACTTCGTCGGTGGAGATGTGCAGGAAGCGGAAGGCGGCGGCGCGCTCGGCGTCGAGCGCGCGCCAATAGTCGAGCGCGGCGTCGAGCATGGTGAAAGTGCCGACGACATTGGTGTGGATGAAGGCCGCGGGACCGTCGATCGAGCGATCGACATGGCTCTCGGCGGCGAGATGCATCACAATGTCGGGCTGAAACTCCCGCATCGCCGCAGCGACCGCCTCGCGATCGCAGATGTCGGCCCTGCGGAAGGAATAGCGCGGGTCATCGGCGACAGGCGCGAGCGAATCGAGATTGCCCGCATAAGTGAGCTTGTCGAACACGAGGAGATGATGAGGCGTCGCCTCGATGATGCGCCGGGAAACGGCCGATCCTATGAACCCCGCGCCGCCGGTGACGAGCATTCGCATAGTGTGGTTAATCCATGTCAGAGAATTTCTCGTATCGGGAGCAATCCGATAGCCTGGAACCCGACCGAAGAACAGCGTCGAAATCTTTGGCGTCGATCCGAACGGCGCTCTCGAGATCGCCGAATTCCGGGCGACGGATCGCGCCAGAAAGATCGAATGTCGTTACCTCATTCAGGATCGTCGTCACCGGTTTGGGCCGCGCATCTCGCCGGCTTCGCGCAAGAAATGGGCCTCGCGCGTCGGGGCGGCGTCGGTCACATCAGCGCGCGCCGTCGCGGGGCTGGCCCCCGTCCCTGAGCATTTCGGCGAGAGACTCCAAGGCCCCCTGCAAGGACGGCCGTTCGAACTCGTTCGATGCAGGGCGGCTCGGCGGCTCGAGCTGCTCCGCTCGATCGTCGTCTCGACGCTCGAGCGCTCGATCCTGTCCGACGATGTCGGACTGCTCCGCAGCCCTTGCTTTCGCCGAAAGCACAGATGCGGCTGGAGCGACCGAACGCGGGCGCGGCGACATCCTCTTCTCGATATGCGACGCCGCCGCATTCGGTCCTTTGTCGTTGCGGATTTGGCTGGGCGCGGACGCCGGCTTCGCGTCCGCGGCGGCAGGAGATTCGACGCGCGGCGACGTCGAGAAGCGTATCGAGCCCACAGCCGACGACGCTCCATTGTCGGAGAACGAGAAGCGGCCCGGCCAAATCCTGGCGTTCGGCGGCGACGGCGCAGCGGCCGCCGTTGTCTGCGGCGGAGCGACGTGCGCGCCGAGGGAGGGCGTCTCCATGGCGATTTCCGAAGACAGGGGCCTCGCCTGCTCTGTCGTGGCGTCGACGGGCGCCTCTTCGATCGTCTCCTGCGAATGCTTTACCTTCGGCGGCTCGGCGATCGCTTCGTCCCGGGTCGCGGGTCGCGCCGCTTTCGGCGCAACGTCCGTCGCCCGGACAGTCTCGACCCTATTCGGTCGCGGAAGCGGATCGACGGCGTCGTCCGGCCAAACCAGCCGAGCCCCGAGACCCGACGCGACGAGCAGGACCGCCGCAGCGATATAGCTCACAGCGGGCAGCCTTTCCGGCCGCCCCGCGGCTCCCGCCGGATTGCGATTCGGCGTGGCCCGCGCGCGACGCCGATCCGTCGGCTCGCTGTCTTTCTCGTCGGATCTCGCGTTTCGCTTCGCTTTCGGCCGCGCGGCGGCGACATCACGGGCCCGGGGACTCTGAAATCGCGCTCCGTCCGCGGCGACGCTGCCGCAGGAGCGACGTTCGTCGTCGAGGCGACCGCGCTTCGGCTCGGTCCGAACGGCGCTTTCCCCACAGGCGTTCGAAGGAGCTCGCGGCGGCTTGTCAAAAATGAGCTTGCGAAGCTCTTCCTTTTCCAGAGTCAGGCGGAACTGCTCGTCGTCGGCGCTGCGATGATCCGGTTTTTCCGGACGACGGCCGACGACGGCCTCGAATTCCACGGTATCTTTCACCATCCGCTCGGCCTCCTGGCTGCCGGCGCATCTCCGAAGAGGATGCAGCGGCCGGATCGGATAGACGCACGGAACAAAAACAGGAGAATCGCATCGGATCAACGGCGGCGCCGGATGGAGCAGAGCCTCGAGATCGTCGATGTCGAGATTTGACGCGCGATCCGATCATGCCGATCATCGGCCAATCAGGGAAAGATGCGGAAAGCGCGGATCGCCGAAATAACGGCGGCCGCTAAACAAGCCGATCGACCGTGTAGCGGACGAGATGGCGTCGTGGCGCGACGCGGGCATGGCCTGTCGATGGGTTCGAACGGCCGTTCGACAACCGCGGGGAGGATCGGCGAAGAAGGCGGCCATCTGTCTCCTGAAGCGAATGCCCTGCATGAAAAACCTTCCCTGATTTCAGAACCCGACTCTCAAACGGCGGCGTAGGCGCCGACGCCGACAATTCGCCGACGGACGCTCGCGCCGATTTTTGGCGACGGGCCGTCTTTGCCTGCACACACGCCCAACTCTCATCGGCACGCCCTCTCGCCGAGGCCGATCAGTTCACGGCCGGTGAGAGTATTCTCGGGATTCAACGTCATGTCGTCGAGCATATGGCGCCGAAGCACCTCCTCTCGCACTCGCGACGGATAGGCGTCGAGCAGCAATGCATTCCCGGTCGTCGAGACGAACGAGCCCTCCAGCGCGGCGTGGAACCAGAGGATGGCGTTCGGTCGCACGCATCTGTTCTTCGCAGCCAATTTGATCGTGCAAGCGGAAGCGCAGGTGCCTTCGATCACAACCAGAGCCTCCGATCTGTTCGCAGCGGCGACGGCGTTCACATAGCTCGAAATGTCTCCGCCACGATCCACGGGATGCGGCCCAAAGAGCTTCGCCCAGCCGGTCACCTCGTTGTGCGACGATGCGGCCGTTCGAGGGACGAGCAACAGCAGACAGGCCAGGACGACGACCAAGCCAAAGGCCGGAGTCGCGCTCGGCTTCGCCGTTACCGAATGGTCGAACCGCGCCATCACGCAATCCCTTCCGCGTCAGCGCAAAATTTCCTCTGGAATTTCGAAGCCGATCGGATCCGGGCAATATTCGTGACCCCGAAAATAGGCGCACGCCACATAAGAATGGACGCGCCCTGGAACGACGTCGGCGTCGAACAACTGCCCCGATAGGCCATCCGCCTGGACATATTTCGATCGTCCGGCGGGGATGCGATATATTCTCAAGTCGTGGGGCGTCGGCTCCCAGGTCAAGACGACGCCCATGGCGCCCTCGCGCCAATCGAAACCCGCCCGGAGCTGGGCCGGAGCAAAGGCCGCCGTCGACAGATCGTCGGAAAGGTGGAGCTTTTCATTCCCGGCGGAAATAGCGACGACCTCTGAACGAACTCGTGTCTCGAACGGTGAAGATCCGATCAGATGGACTGCGCCAGCCGCGACAAGCACGGCGAACGCCACGCCTCCTTTGACCAGATAGCTTCGCTCGAAGAAGCCGCCGAGTCGCCGAGCGGCTCTCGCGGCCGTGAGCAAATTTTCGATCCAGCGGAAAGGCGGACGCAAATTCAGATCTGTGGCCATTGCGCCGAGATCCTCCTCAAAGGCGCTCGAAAAAACAGCCGCGAGCGCAACAAGCGTTGCCCATTCTGGAGACCTTTCCGTCGCCGATGGAAACAAGGACTGGCCGCGTGATTCAGCCGATTTGACAGGGCCGACAGAGCGCGCCTGAAGGCTCGCGGTCCAAGCGCGGCCCTGGACCGCGAGCCTTCAGGCATCGCTCTCGAGATGCTTCAAATTCGTCGACGCAAGCCACTAGCGAGCCGCGGTCCGATGCGCCGAACGAACGACCAGGCGGTCGTCCAACGCGCCGACTCCTGCAACCGCCGCGACGTTACGCCAACCGACCAGATTCCCGCACGCCAGGGCAAATACGCAGGCCAGGGCGGTCGTGCGCAGCGGGTAATCCACCAGGGAATGAATCGCCAGCAGCAAAACCACGATGCTGGATGCGCGCGCCAGTCTCTGGTCGAAATCGTCGACGCCATTGCCGACGTCGCGCCAGACTCGCCTGCTCGCGGCCAATAGGCTGACGGACAATACGGCGACGACCGCCAAGCTCGGCAAGCCGCCTTCCAGCCACAATTCCAACCAGTCGTTATGAGCGCGATTGATCAGCTCCGGCGTGATCTGCTGCGGAGTCTCGAACCATTGATAGATCGACGCAAAGGTCCCGAATCCCGCCCCGACCGGCGTATACGCGCTCGCCGCAGTCCATGTCGTGCGAAAAATCTCGACGCGCGGCTCGATCCTCTCGACGATCTGGACGAGCGCGTCGCTCCAGACCGCCGCCGCGAGGACGGCGGCGCTCGCCGCAACCGCCAACAGCTTGCCGAGACGCCGAGAAACCTCTCCGGCGCGAGCCGCGACGAGGCTGTCCAAACGACCGAACTCGCGCAAAGCCATCGCCCCGAGCCCCAGCCCCGCCAAAACCATGAGCGACAGTCCTGCGCGCGAGCCCGCGGATACGACGCCGAAAATGAGCGTGACATAGAGCAAGAGACAGAGGACGAGCGGAACGGCTCTGATCTCGTCTCTGTCTCGAGCCAGGCCGATCGACCACGCGCCGAGCAGCGCCGCCGCGCTGTAGGACAACGCGCTGTAGTGATTTCTATTGGCGAAGAACCCCACCGCCGCGTTCACATTGGTGGTCTCGAAGAAGCGCAGCGGCGACTGAGGTCCGCCAGCGACCTGCGCAACTCCGAGAACGACGTTCAGCGCCGCGAACATCAGCACGAGAAACGCCATCGATCGGCGCGTTCCCGGCCCGAGAAACGCGGCTGACAGGAACACGGCGATCGGCGGAGCGAGCGAGAGACAGCTGCGCAGCGTGGTCTCAGGCCGAAGGCTGAGCGGGAGCCACGGCGGATCGATTCCCGCCTGAACGAAACCCTCATAAATCGACGATCTTCCCGCGAGGCTCGACCAAATCCAGGGCGGCAAGGGCCATAGCTGGACCGTTGGGACCGCGACGATGATCGCCGCGAGAAAAAGCGGGCCGAGACCAGACGCCGGCGAATTGAAGCGCATCAGACGGATCGCGGCGAGGAGGATGAGCGCCAAGCTGGCCAGCTGCGCGATCGCGTCCGACCAATGACCTTGCGTGGTCGCGCCGCCCAACGGGAGCATGACGGCAAACAGGGACACGACCAGCCACTCGCCGCCCGACTTGCGCAATGTGCGGTTCACCATCGAATGCTCCGACTATGAGCTTCTGGCGTCAAAAAAATGCGCGCACGCGTCGGAAAGCGTGCGCGCATTCGGGCAACGACACGAATCAAGGGCTGATCTGGATCACCACCGGAAAGGCGGAGCCGCCGTTAGAAGAATTGGAAGCGGCGAGGCCGGCGGCGATGCCGCCGCCCGCGAGGATGGCCGCGCCGGGGAGTATATATCCCGAGAGATCCGGGTCCGAGGATTGCGCCTTCGCCCCCTCGATTCGCTTCGAGCACTCTTTCCCGGAGACCGAGATCACGGCGATCGAACGGGGACCGATTTCGCGTTCTCCTTTGCACTTGCCGCGCAGGTAGGACACGGTCGCGGAGCCGTTGCCGACGGCCAAGCGATCGCCTTCCGACAGCTGGGTTCCCCGATTCGCCGTGACAATGCCCTCCACGGTTTGGATCGACACTTGGCCCGACGTCTCGCGGACGACGGCGACGGGCGCCGCCAGCGCCACGTTCGCGCTCAGTAGGACCGCTGCTACAGAAACCATTTTCGGCGCAATTTTCATATCAGGTCTCCCTTCGAAGGGCGCAGTTAGAACGCAATGTCGAATCGTCGACGCATCAACCTTTAAAGCGCAAATTTCGTCATGCATATCCAAGTCGCGCCTTGCCAAAGATAACAGCAACGTGTTTCGACAGACAAATGAAATTTCAACGTAAGTAGCTAGGACTTCAGCTTTGCCGCGCGTGTCGGCAGCGCTTCAATGCGCCTTTGCTTCGGCAGGCGAGCGCCCGGCCTCGAGCGGAACGGCGATGCTCGCGTCGCTCGTCCCCCGGTTCGCGACGACGAACGGCTCCGCGGCCGGCTCGACGGGAGACCTCCACGATGCACCGTCGCCCCGATGAACAATGCGGTGAGCCCGGTCGACTTACGCAATATTGCTAAATGACGCCGATCGAGCGGCCGATCCGATGATAGATCCTATGGACAATGCCGTTCACATGCGCCACGTAAGGGACCATTCCCTGTCCGACGGCTCTCGGATCGGCCGGCGTGCATTTGTACCGCCCCAGATCGACGAGGGCCGGCTTGCCCGAATAGGGCTTTCTCGCCACGAGCATCGCATCTGCCTGGGTCGCGCTATACCATTCCTTGTTGTCTTTCGATGGCGCGCTGTTGGTATGCGCATGCAGAACCTCCAGATTGACGTATCTTGCGAGGGCGATCATTCCATCCGTGAAAAATCGCCAGCAATCGACGGGGTACCGATGCTCGGCAAAGCCATTGGGAGCGATGATGCACAAGACCCCGTCCTTCTTCAGCACCCTGGTCATCTCGGCGACGGTGATCCAAAAGAACTCGATATGCTCGAGCGCCTGGCCCGAGATCACCACATCGAAGCTGTCGTCCGCCAATTCCTTCCAGGAATAGGGAGATTCCGGCACGAAATCCACGTTCGGGCCGGCCTCGATGTCCAAGCCGACATATTCGAACCTCGGATCGTCGAAAATTCTCCTGTAGGTGCCATTGACGCCGTAGCTCCCGACATCGAGAATCTTTGTCCTTTTGTCATGTGCCGACACATAATTTTGAACGAACCACTCCATTCTCAGCAACGAGCTTTTGTGCATGAATAGCCCTCCTCTCATCGAACAGCGGCATTTTGCGCTGATCTCTCCAGTGATGGAGACGCCGAAAGCGCGCACGCTCGACGTCGCAGCCATCGCCTTCGTTCTTGCCCGGAGGCAGTCGACGGCAGCATCAGCGGCTTTCAATCGACGGCTTCATGTTCTGGAATTTTGACGTGAAGCCTCGGAAGCTGCCGGCGCTTCCTGACGGCGGCGAGACCGTCGAAGAATTGGATGCTTTCGATCTCGGTCGTCCGCTCCGCCGAGCGCAAGCCCTTGCGCCAGTAATGCCTGTGCATGTCGTCGATCTTTTCCTTCAGGAATTCGATCGCCGTGCCCTTGCGCTCGAGTCCGCCGTCGTAGCACAGCGGCCAGTAGGCCGTTTGCATGTCCTCGATGATGTAGAGGCAGCCTTCGTCGAGCAGCGGAAAAAGCGCGTCGAAGCTCGCGCGCTGATCACTCGCAATATGGGAGCCGTCATCCAGCACAACGTCCAGCCCGCCCATTTCATCGACGACGCTGCGGAGAAAATCAGGTCGCTCTGCGAGCCGATGCGAACGAGCGCATCGTCGCCACCATAGGACGCGCATTGCGGGTTTATGTCGATTCCGAATATGCGCGCCTCCTTGCCCAAAAGCTTGCGCCAAAGTGCGAGAGAGCCGCCCTTATAAACGCCGATCTCAAGCATCTTGACGTCGGCGCCGCTATACGGCCCCAGCAAACAATCGTAAATCGGAAGATAATGCAGCCATTTGTAGACCATCCTTCCGTTGTTAGAAAAAAATATCTCGGCGGAACGCCCTCTATACCGAGACCTCAGCTCGTCTGTCGCGCTCGCGTAGAATTCGGAAACGGCCGGGTGCGGGAATATGAAATGCCGAAATCTGTTTTCGAGGCGCGCGAATATCGAAAACATTTCTTACCTCCAAAGACCACCGCAAAAATCGTGAGCCCCCGAAGCGGGGCGCGCTTATTATCCAGCTGGAGCCCGAGAATTCGCTAGGACATCCTCCCAGACGTCGAGCACCTTCGGCAGCCGATATGCCTCTCGAATTCGCATCGCGCTTGCGCGAGAAAGTCGCTCGATCTCTTCGGGAGCGGCCATTAATCGTTCCAATGCGATCGCCAGCGCCTCGACTCGGTCTCTTTTTCCATCGACGAGAACACCATTCACGTCGTTTTCGATCAGCGTGTCGGTTCCGGGACAATCATCGAAGGCCACTGCCGGCGTGCCACTGATCAAGGACTCGGCCGTCGCCAAGCCGAAGCTTTCATATCTCGACGGCGACACGAAGAGGCGGGCTTTGCGATATTCGAGGTCGATTTCCCTGATCGCGCCAGGCAGGTCGACACGATCTCTAAGGCCCAAATCGGCAACCTGCCGTTCGAGGTCGCCGCGCAGCTCTCCCTCGCCGACGATCCTCAAGGTCCAATCGGGAAAGCGCCATGCGAGTCTGGCGAAAGCGGCGATGAGGCAGGCGTGATCCTTCTGCGAGGCGAGGCGTCCGACCGCGAGCAATATCTTTCGATCCGCGGCAGCCTCTTTCACAGTCGAACCTTCGGGCGGCGGCGAGCCGATCGGATTGGGCACGACAACCATCCTGCGCCTCAGCCAATATGAAAATTGCATTCTGATCTGCTCGGAAACGACAGTGATCCTGATCGCGATCAAGGGCGTGAGCATGAGGAGCGCTTGCTGAAAAGGCCGGAGTCGATAATGCTCGAAGCCTATGTGCTCGCTCGCGACCACGGGAATGCCCGTGCCCACGAGCGCCATTCCGATCGGAATATACGAGCTGTGCATGAAGGCGATGACGACGTCCGGACGACGGTCCAATATTTCTCGCCGGATGAGCCAGACACGCTTGACGACTTCCCAGAGCTTCGAGCTGCGCTCGACCGTTCCGACGCCCAGAAACAACCGCTGCACGGAGGGAGAGAGCGGATAGTACGGCTGCGTATCGGGCGGATCGCTGGTGATGAGAGTGACGCAGTGCCCGCGGTCGACGAGCCCGGATGCGACACTGGCGAGCACGCGCTCCGCGCCGCCGCCGGGAAGGCTCATGGCCTTGATCACAAGCGCTATATTCAGGCGAGACACAGGCTCCTCCATTGTCGTTATGCCAGCCCCAGGGCGGCGAGATGACGCGCGACGACCTCATCCGTCGTGAACGGACGCACGGCCTCCTGCAGCTTCTCGGCCTTCGGCTTCGTCTCGAGCGCTCTCAGGATCGCCCGCGCCAGGTCCTGCGGCGATCCGACCGGAACCAACTCACCGAACTCGCCATCCTTCAGCACCTCGCGCGGACCCGTGGGACAATTCGTCGAGACGACGGGACAGCCGCAAGCCATGGCCTCCACGAGGACATTGGGCAGACCTTCGACGCGGGACGCAAGAACGAACAGCCGCGCCTTCTGGAAATACTTCAGCGGATTGCTCTGGAATCCGAGGAGCTGCGCGCGATCTGCGAGCTCCAATCGATCGATCAGCGCCTGCAATTCCTCCCGCAGGGGACCGTCTCCCAAAATGACGAGCCGTGCGAATCTGCTGTCGTTGACGATCTTGACCGCTGCGATCACATCCGCGAATCTCTTTTCCGGCGCCAGCCGGCCAGCGGAAACGATGAGCGGAACGTCCGTATCCGCGAACCACGGATGGTCCACGCTTTCGTTCTTCTTTCGATGCAAATCGTCGTCGACAATGACATTGTAGATAGCCCTGTGGCGGGTCTGGCCGAAAACATTCCGATATTGCCCGACCATGTCTTTCGAGACGCATGTCAGCACGTCGGCTCTTCGCCACAGCAGCCGGCTGGCCTGCTTTAAAACCCATTTCTTGGAGAACGGAACGTTCGAATAGGCCTCATAGGGAGTGACGCGGGAGGAAACGCTCAATTTCGCACGCGATCCAGAAAGATATGTGGCGAAGGCCACCACAGCGTTGAGGTGATCCTCCGCGGAGAAGATCACATCCGGCTGCCTCTCGCTGATGAAGCGCGTGATGGGGATCAGCAGATTGACGGCGCGCGGTTGGCCGAAGTCATATATGCTTACTCCCCCGCTCTTCGGCGCGTCGACGCCGGGGGGCACATAGCCGAAAACGAAGTCCACGCGGTATCCTCTCTCGAGGAAGGCCTTGGCGAGACGAAGCTGAGCCAGAGGCACGCCCGACACGGAATATCTCGCGGTAAAAAAGCAGATCGCTTTGGTCACCTTTTGCATCCCGCGCGAGTTGGCTTATACGCCGCGAATGTGTCACCGACCGCCAAGCGCCTGCGCATACCGGGCGCGCGCCGCCGGATAGGAATACCGCTCTTCGTAAAGCGCCCTCACGTTTGGATCGAAGCTCGGCAATGAGACCCCGCCCAGCGAATTGATGGTCGCGACGAAATCATCACTGTTCTTGCAAATCCAACCGGCGCGCGCGGCGATGTCCTCATAGCCGCTGAAGGCCTCCGGCGTCCCGGCGATTTTTTTTCCGAACATCAAGGCCTCCGCGACCTTGGTCTTCATTCCCGAGCCGTCGAAAATCGGGGCGATCACGAGCTTCGCGCCGAAATACCATTGCGACAAGCTTTTCACGCCGCCGACAATGCGCACCTTCCCAGGACGCTCCAGATCGGGCTTCAACTCTTCCATGCCGCGTCCGACGACCACGGTCTCGCAATCGATCCTGGGCGCGACATTGTCGACGAACCAAACGATGCCGGCCTTGTTGGCGTAAAACGCGCCTCCCACGAACAAGACATAAGCGCCGCGCCCGATATCGCCGTCGACGTCCTGCGTCGACGTCATTTGATCTCTGAGCGCGAGGGGCGAGATCAACGACGCGCCTCGTCCATATGTCCGCTCGAGCCCTCGGCTGTCGGCCTCCGAGAGCGCTATGATCACGTCGCTGTGCTTCACCGCTTTCCGCTCGGCCAGGTAATTCGCGATCAGCACGAGCAGCGCGCGCGGAGTCCACGACGCACGAAGCGAGCCGAGGAAGAATCGCGCTTCGACGTTGTGGAAAAAGGTCGTGATCTTGACGGGACCGCCCTGCGACCGCAAGGCGGCCGCGACCTCCCCCATGTTCGAGCCGTCGATGAAAACCTGCGTGATCCTATTTTCCTGGACCATCTTCAGGATTGCGATCAGGGAAGCACGGCTCACCCCGTCGATGTGGCCGTTCATCGCAGCGACAACCGCGGCCGGCGTGCGCACCGGGGTCGGCTCCAGCTCGACCACAAATAGATTCTCTCCGAATATGTCGCGCAGACAATCACGGTTGAATCGCCAAAACAGCTCGCGTCCACCGGGGTATGACTCCCCCAATTTCTTCGTGACCAGCAACAGTCGCGGCATCGTGGAACCTTTCATTCGGCTTTCGGGTCTCGTGTCGACGTCACTGCGCCGCCAGCTCCTCGTATACCGCGAAGGTCTGCGCGATCACGATCTGCTCGTCGAATTTGGAAAGCGCTTTCTTGCGAGCGGCCTTCCCGAGGCGCTGAGCGAATTCTGGCTGGTCTTGCAGACGCGCGATCGCCGAGGCCAGCGCCTTCGTGTCGCCGACCGGCACCAGGAGACCGTCGATTTCGTGGGTGACGACCTCCCGACAGCCCGGCGCATCAGTCGTGACCAGCGCACGAGCACAGGCCGCGGCTTCGATCAGGATCGTGGGCAGGCCCTCGCGATAGCTCGGCAGCACGACAATGTCGACGCTCGCGAGCAGAGCGGGCATGTCGCCGACGTGGCCGAGCCATTGCACGAGCCCCTCCGCCTGCCACTCCCGCAGCTTGCGCTCCGGCACGGCCGCTGGATTCCCCTCGTCGGGAGCGCCCGCCAGCAGAAAATGCACGGACCTGTTTTCGTCCTTCAGCATTCGCGCGGCTTCGACGAATTCGGCGACGCCTTTGTCCCAGAGCATGCGCGCCGCGAGCACGACGCGGATCGCTCCCTCGGCGCGCGTGGGCGCCTCGCTCGGAGCCACGAACCGCGAGCAGTCCACTCCCGCGCCGCATATGAGCCGAATTCGTTCGCGCGGGGCGATATTCGACTGTTCGAAGAAATGCACATCGTCTGGATTCTGAAGAACGAGGCGCGCCTGCTCTCCTCCGAGAGCAGCGCGCATCAGCGCCCGCAGCGGCGGCCGGAGCACGCGCGCCTTGAGTTCGTTGTTCGTGAAAACATAGCCCATTCCAGCGACGGCGCTGACGCAACGCGCGCCGACCAGGCGCCCGGTGAGCGCGCCATAAACTGCACATTTTATGGTGAAGCTATGCACGATGTCGGGCTGCTCACGCTGCATGAAGTTCCACAGCCATGCGAGAAGCGTCAGCTCGCGAAAAGGATTCAAGCTGCCGCGATCCATCGGAGCGGCCACCCAATCGAAGCCGAGAGATCGAAGCTTCGCGCCATAGGGCCCCGGAGGCGACACCAGAATCACTCGATGGCCGCCATCGCGCAGCGCTGCGGCGAGAGATTTTTCGAAATTGTACAGATACCAGTCGGTGTTGGCGAAGAGAAGGAGCTTCAAAACGAACCATCCCATGGATAAAATTGATAAGGCAGCCAAAAATGCGCGTAGGTGGCGAAGTTCAGCCAGACAAAAAGGACTGCGCCATAATAAACGAGGATCGCAGCCGTGACAACCGGCGCATCCGCGACGGCGGTCCGCTTTCCCTCCCTCGGATCGGGCGTCGCCAGCGCGTCCGGCATTCGCGCAAAGACGACGAGCTGAAGAGGGAGCATATAGAGCGCCATTCGATCGATCGCCGTCGAGGCGCTCGTCACGGCCAGAGCAACCGGTAATGTCGCGGCAATGACCGCGAGCCATGTCCAGAGGTCCGCCTCGGCCTTCTCGAGCTGGAAACGCTTTCGCCAAACCAGAAAAATGATCGCCGGGACGGCGCCCATCAGAGTGCGCACGAGCGCTCCTTCCGATTGCATATCTGCCGTCACATAATTGCGATAGAGGTTGTCGGCGTCTTTCTCCAGCAGCACCTTGTAAAGACCGGCGCCGAGCAGAGCGATCCAGGCAGCCGTCGCATAGCGGTTCTTCGAGGATGCGAGCGCCGCGATCGGCATGATCAGCACCGCCGTCTTGTGGAAGGTGGCTCCGAGCGCGATCCAGATCGCAAACTTCAAATTGGAGCCTTTGCAGAGCGCGACGAAGCCGAGCATTGTGAACCCGAGGGCAATGCCCTGGCGGCTGTATCCCATGGCGACGACGATCACCAGATATGGCATCGCCACCGCCAGCGCGAGCCAGGGCTGTGGCTGCGCCCGACAAAAAGTCAGCAGTCCAAAGGAGAAGATCGCGCCGCCAGCCAGATTGACGCCGTAGATGTCCCATCCCAGGCCGACGCTGATCCAATTGAACAGATTATAGCCGGGATCACCACGCAGCAGCACCTCCCCGAGGTCGAGACCCGCTGTGTTGTCCAGCATCCTTTCATAAGACGCCCAGTCGCCACCCACTTCGTGGCGAAAACCGATCAGCAAGGTCAGCGACAGCCAGACGAAGTCCCAGACGATGGCTTTGCGCGCGTCGGCTATCGGCGCTTTCACGCTGCTGGAACTCGCCGCCAACAGCGCCGGCGCGAGGAACATCAGCCAATAGGGCAGCATTCTAGCCGTTGGCCTCCAGCCGGTTCTGAAAGATCAGAACGCTCCAGAGCTTCGCCGTCCGGTCGCGCCGGCCGCCGAGATATTCACGCCATACACGCCGAATGGGCGCCGCATCGAAATGGCCATCCCGTTCCAGCGTCGACTCCACGAGCAGGCTTTCCGCCCAATCACGCAGCGGTCCTCGCAGCCATTGGTGCAATCGAACGCCGAAGCCGGTTTTCGGCCGTTCGATCAGCGCGCGCGGCACATATTTGTCGAGCACTCGGCGGAGCGCCCATTTGCCTTGCCCGTTTCTGATCTTCTTATCCAGGGGGAGCCGCCATGCGATCTCGGCGACACGATGATCCAGAAAGGGAGCGCTCGTCGCGAGGCCGATCGACATGGCGGCTCGATCCACCTTGCATAATATGTCGTTTGGCAGATAGCTCATGCAGTCGCGGTACATCATCCGCAATTGGCCATGCTCCACACCAGTCGCCGGCAAAACGTCGCTCAATGGAATGGGCCGCTCTGGATCTCGCGCCGAGTCGTATCGAAGCACGTTCGACGACACTTGCCATTCCGAGACGAGATTGCGGTACAAATCGTCGAGGTCACGCGCGCCATGCAGGCGCGAAGCGAGCTTTTGCGCCTTCTCGCCCAGGCGAGCGACGCCTCGGCTTCCCGGCAACAGAGCATTGATCGGTCCGTTCAGGACCTCTCACCCCGCCATCGGCGCCGCCGCGAGCGACGCCGCGAGCGCGCTTCGCGCAGGATAAGGCAACCAAGCGAGGCGACGCCATATGCGCGGGGCCCAAAAGTAGCGGTGGTAGCCGCCGAACAGCTCATCGTCGGCATCTCCTGAGAGCGCCACGGCCACCTGCTCGCGGGCTGCGCGACAGACCGAATGAGTCGGGATCCGGGACGAGTCGGCGAACGGCTCGTCGTAAATGGCGGGTAGACGGGGAATGATGGCGCGCGCCTCGGCGGCGGTCACGAACAGCTCGGCGTGTTCGGTGCCGAGATGACGCGCGACGGCGCGCGCATGTGGCGCCTCGTCGAAGCCCGCGTCCTCGAAACCCACTGTAAAGGTGCGCACGCGGCGCGCCGATTGCCGTTGCATCAGCGCCACGATGGTGGAGGAATCGACGCCGCCGGAGAGAAACGCGCCGACAGGGACATCGGCGAGCGATTGAAATTGGATCGCCTCCCGCAGCCTGTCCTCGAGCGCGCGCACCGCCTCGTCTTCATTGTCGAACAGCTGACGCGCGCCCGCTTCGACCGTTGCTCCCAGCGACCACCAACGCCGCAGGGTGAGGCCGCGGCGCGCCGTCGATGGGCGTAGCGGATCGCCGGATATCGTCCCGGCCGAAGTGTCGATGCTGAGATCGCATTCCGGCTCAAGCTTGTAGACGCCGCTATAGATGCGGACATAGAGGAACCGCATGTAGAGCGCCAGCGCCTTGTGGCAGACCGGATTGGAGAAGCCTGGGAACGCGCGTAAGGCCTTGAGCTCGGACCCGAACACGAAATCGCGTCCCACCCAACCATAATAGAGCGGCTTCTCGCCGAAAAGGTCGCGCGCGATGTGAAGCGTGCGCGCAGTCGTGTCCCACAGCGCGATCGCGAACATGCCCACCGCGCGATCGAGCGTCGGCTCGACGCCCCAGCGCTCGAACGCCGCCAGCAGCGTCTCGGTGTCCGAATGGCCTCGCCAGGGCGCATACGCGCCAGCCTCCTCCAGCTCGGCCCGCATCTCCAGATGATTGTATATTTCGCCATTGAAAGCGACGACATATCGGCCGCCGATCGACCGCATCGGCTGCCGGCCATTGGCGGACACGTCGATGATCGACAGGCGCCGATGACCGAGAAAAGCCCGCCCCTGCTCGTCGCCCCATGCGCCTGACTCATCGGGCCCGCGGCTCGACAATCGCTCGCTCATTGCTGCGACAATGGACAAGCCTCGCTGCGCCGGCCCGGCGAACAGGCATCCCGCTATTCCGCACATCGATTCGCTGCTTCTTCTCAATGACAATCAAAAGCGAACGGGCGCCGAAGACGGAAGGCGCTCTCCCCGCCGATCAAATCAACAAATCCTTGGCAATGCTCTTCCAACCATAAAAATATTTGTATTTGCCGCGCAGCGCCATATCGGCGATCGCCGCCAGCCTGCCCGGATACGACACGTCGTGCAGCGCCGCCCTGTTTTCAAACGCATCGATATGTCTCGACAGTTCCCCGAGCACATCGCCGTAATCAGCGGCGACCTCGAGACGAGAAAATTCATCGCGCTTGGCGGCAAGATGGATGCACATCCTTCGAAATTGCAGGGCTTTGGTCAAATAATCCGATCTCGAATCGGCCCCTTTGAACTTCGCGCGCCATGTCAACATGGACACGCGTTCGGGCGTCGTCATCTGCGTGGCCGCAGACGAGTTGCTCCCGTGAATCCGCCATGTCTGGAGCACGTCTGTGGTTATGTGCTTGCATCCGAGCGCCTTCGCCCAACGATGTATATAGACATCGTGGTATTTGGGCATTTCAGCGTAATCTTCCGGGAGAATGAAGGCCACAAACTCTTTCGTCATCGCGGTGCAAGCCCCCGCGATATGCCCACCCGCGCTGGCTCCGACGCTCACACATTTTTGGAGCACAGTCAATCCGCAAGGCGTTCCATTCCCGTCAGTATATTCGGCATCGTTCACAAAAACGTGGCGGCGTGGGTTCTCCTCGATCAGACGAATCATCGTCGATATTTTGGTCCTCCGCCACGTGTCGTCCTGGTCGCTCAAAAAAATCACATCGCCGCGGCACAGCGACATCGCCCGAAGAAAGCTCCTGATGTGCCCGCTATTCTTTTCATTCGACACGACGCGGACCTCGAAGCTCGCCCGCCTTCTGAATTGCTCGATGATTGAAATCGTCTCGTCCCCCGAGCAATCGTCGCAGACCACCAGCTCATCAGGACGGCGATCCTGCTGCGCGAAGCTGTCGAGCTGCTCCTCTATCCATCTCGCGCCATTGTAGGTCGCCATTGCAATGGACACCTTCATCTCAGTCTCCTAAGCGCGCCGAGCGGATCAATGGCTTTTTTCCAGACAGGCCGCGTTTCCGCCCGGCGCCGACGGCCGCCCCCACTCCCGACGCACAATATCCCTCAGAAAGCTTCGAACTCCATTGAAATGACGATATTTACCCTGAGCCAGCATCTCCAATGCAATTCTCTTTTGCGCGAGGAAGCCTGCGTCTACGAGCTCGCTTCGGCGCAGCAGCGCTGACATCTCCACTTCCAGCTCAGCGAGCGCGGCGTCGATCACCCCGGCGCGAAACCTGCAGCCGGACGCTTCTCGAACTCGCGTCAAGCGTTCAGCTAAGCAATTGTTGTAATCCAATCGGTCTTTGTAGGACGACGCCGGCTCCGTTCTCATCTGGCTCACGAGAACATCCATCTTATTGATTCGAGCGACCGAGCTCGCGACCCATGTGGACGTGTTCTCGCCATGGCGCCGGATCAGCTGCAGCGGCTCCTCTATGACGCCATCGACCTTCAAGCCTCGTGCGATCGCATAAATCCACCAATCATGTCCGACTATCTCGTCGGGAATCGGGAAGGCGATGGATTTCAAGTCTCGATGCATCGCGGAAAGCGCCCCGGTCGCAAGCCCCATATTCGCTCCCCATCCGGATTTGACCTGACCGAGCTTCGTAGCGCCACGCCACCGCAGGTCACGATCGACGATTTTTCCGTCGTGGACGAACAGCAGCTTACTGTCGTCGGCGCGAAACGCGGCTTCAACGGCTTCCATTTTTCTCGGCAACCAGACATCATCCTGATCGGAAAAAAATACAATGTCTCCCCTGCAGCGGCGCGCGGCCGTCTCGAAATTCTTGGTGTACCCGAGGTTCGCCTCGTTTCTATAGACCATGACCGGAAAGGGTGCGCGTTTCGCAAAGGCCTCGACGATCGGAAGCGTCTCGTCGCTGGAACCGTCGTCGCAGACGATGAGCTCGTCAGGCAAACGGGTTTGAGAAAGAAACGATTCGAGCTGCGCGCCAATGTTCCTCTCGCCATTGAACGTCGCCATCGCGATCGACAGCTTCATTGTCTCGATCCTCCGCCCATCGTTACGACTCCCGTCGGATCGCGAAGCGTCCTCACACTCGCGAGGCGTTCGCCGAGGTATCTTGCGCCATGAATTGTCAAGTGGGAGCCGTCATAGGAGAGCAGCTTTCCGTCCTCCGTGAACAATCCGCATGACGTCTCGCTTCGACATAATAGATCATTGACGTCGATAAATTCAGCGTCCCTCAGCGACGCCTCGATGGCTCGGTTGATGGCCAAATGCTCCTCGGGGAGCTTGCTGCGATAGCGCAATCTCTCCTGGCTCTTCATCCGTATGAGTTCGCGCAGATCGACCTCTCCAAACGTCTTTGTTCCGAACACGACCACCGGCTTCCCAAATTCGCGCTTCAAGTTGGCGACGCTCCGCGCGACGAGAGGCGCTTGCCAGGCTTGCCAAGCCGATGCGATCCAGACAACGTCGGCTGCGAGCAGTAGGCCTCTGAGCTTCTCGTTTCGGTAGCCGCCATTCGCGCCGCTTCCGAGAAGACAAAAATTGCGGGCTTCATCGGCAATCTTTAGCAGAATGTCTTCGACATAGAGATTGCCGCAACGATGGGAAATGTGAAAAGTCGACAGCTCGATCCGTTCCTTTAAACCATCCGTCCCATCCAGCACCGCGTTCGCGATGTCTTCGGCGAAACTGTCACCGATGAGCATGACTTTCAGACGGCCGGAAGAACGAGAGAAGTTGCGAAGGAGCAAAGTGGAGAAGTTCTGTTCCACATATTTTCCGGCTTCCACTTTGGAAATGGCCCCCAGAGCTCTGTCCTCCTCGGGCAAGCGCGAGGCGAATCCGTTGGTATGATAGCCGACCACGCCAAAGCCAATGAATGCCGCCGACGCCACGCTCGATGACATGAAAATGCTCTTTCGATCAAATAGGCTTCGGTCTCTAAAGGGTTGCTCGACCAACCGCCAGCTCACGAAGGCTGAGAGGAACACCAGGGCGACGAGGGCGGGTGCGACCAATATATTCTCGCTGCTCGGCAAAGCATAGCGTGCGAATGCAAATATAGGTTGATGCCAGAGATACGCGCTGTAGCTGATAACGCCGACGCCCGTCATCAACTTGCAGCTCAAGAGCCGACCGACGCATGTCTCCCGCGTTGCAAAAACGACGATGAACAGAGCGCCAAGGGTCGGAGCGAGCGCATAAATGCCCGGATAGGGCGTGGCGGGCCCATAGAACAATATAGAAATCGCCACGAGCGAAAGTCCGGCCACGCCTCCATATTCTTTCAGCGATGGCGAGAGACCGGGCGCCTGCGAGAGGTAGAATGCCGAAAAGCAGCCCAGTATCAATTCCCAGGCTCGGGTCGGCAGCAAGAAAAAGCCGGCATTTGCGTTGTGGTATGCGGCCCAATGAGCGAGCAGCAAGCTGACGACGCCCCCCGCCGCCAAGGACCACAGCACAAACCGCTTTCCCAGTCGACACGATAGCAGGAGGAACGCCGGATATAAAATATAGAACTGCTCCTCTACGCTCAGGCTCCATGTGTGTAGCAATGGCTTCATCTCACCGGAAACATCGAAATACCCGCTCTCTCTCCAAAGGACAATGTTCGAGACAAAAAGCGGAACGCCGATCACGGTCTGCAGAAATTGCTTCATGTCTCCGGGCAGCAGGAGCAACCAAGCGAAGGGAAGGCTCGCCGCCATCACGAAAAACAGCGCCGGGAGGATTCGGCGCGCCCTGCGTTCGTAGAATTCCAGAATCGAGAACCGGCCAGACTCCATGTCCGAGATTATGATGGTCGTGATCAAATAGCCGCTTATGACGAAGAACACGTCCACCCCCACAAAGCCTCCTTTGGCGAGCCCAATTCCCGAATGGAAAAATATGACGGGGAAGATGGCTAACGCTCTGAGGCCGTCAATCTCTGGTCGATATTTCATAGTGTCAGGTCTCGAACGGTCTTGTCTCGACGATCGATAAGACGAGCGTCGCGTCCTCGGCGCTATGCCGCCGCGCTTCGTTTGCGGGCCGTCAAAGTGATGAATTCGAGCTTGTCCGTTTCGACATGCGAAAGCGCGATGCCGAGCGTCTCGAGAAACGGCAGCGATTTTCGATCGGCGCCATATGGATTTTCGCCGGCGGCAATGGATGCGCTTCTCGAATAGATAGATTTTCGTATCGATGTTCGACGAATCTTTGTGATCCCTTCGAAACCGACGGACGTAAGGACATGAGACAGGCTGGAGGGATTGAACAGGACGAGGTGTCGGGGCGCTTCGATCCCCCGCCAGTTCTTGCCGAACCGCTCGGCGCCGTGGCTGCCGATATTCGGCGTATCGATGTAGACGATTGCTCCCGGCTTCAAAAGCCGGTGGACCGCCATGAGCACGGACTTCGGCTGGTGAACATGTTCGATGACATGGCTCAACGTGATCGCGTCATACGCATTCTCTTCGGCTGTCGTGTCGTCGAGGATTCCGACCCGCACGTCGAGGCCTTTTCGTCGGGCAATATCCGCCGCGACCGGATCCGGCTCCAGACCCGAGACCGCCCATCCTGCATCGCGCGCATGCAGCAAGAAATCACCATTGCCACAACCGACATCGAGCAGCCGCGAGCCGCGATCAGGCTTTGGCAAATATCGAAAAGTGGCGTCTATCATCTCACGCTGCCGCGTCATGATCAAGGCCGCCAAAATTCCCAAATCGCTCGCGGGCTTCCGCTGCGTTCCATAGCGTCGGTTCGCATAGCCGTTCGCCAGCGATCTTTTTATTCGATTGAACGCGCTCAGTTCGTCGTTGCTTTTCCGAACGGCTTCGCTGTGCGTGTAGTATGAGCCATATGCTCCGCCTATGCTCGATGGGTTCGGACGCGGGTCGAGATAGGCGCTTCGGCAGCTTCGGCAACGGTAGAGAGTCCATTTGCCCTTGGCGACAAAGAAAACCTTATCGAAGATTTCGTCATGAAGCAGCGTGCGCTCTCGGTCGCCGCAGACAGGACACGCAGCAACCGCCTCCAGCTCCGAAGGCGGCCAGGGAATGGACCATGGCGGAGAAGAAATGCCTTCTTTTTCCGTTTTCGATTCGATCTCGATCACGCGAATGTTCCTTTGCAGAATCGATAACTGCCCGTTTCGGCTTTCTCCAAGAACGACGATATCCGATCGCTCAGCAGATCCGGCATTGCCTGAGCGATGTCCGCCTCCTGCCAGTCCCACCAGCGCAGAGCCAATAATCGATCAATCGTCTTCTCATCGAAGCGGTATCTGACGAGCCTTGCTGGATTCCCAACGACGATCGCATAGGGAGGAACGTCACGTGCGACGACGGCTCGAGCGCCTATTACGGCGCCGTCGCCGATCGTCACTCCAGACATGATCATCGCCTCCGCGCCGATCCATACATCGCTCCCGATGACCACGTCGCCCTTCGTTTTGGGATGGCCGGGATAGCCTTGTGCGCACGGCCACAGCCAACTGAAGGGAAAAGTGGTCACCCAATCTGTCCGGTGCTCCCCACCGAGAAAAATTCTTAGCCCCGGACCTATCGACGTATAATGGCCTATCTCGAGCACGGCGCCTTCGTTCCAAGAGAAGACCACAAGGTCGCCTCCGTATGTTCCCCGGCCGATCCGATATTGCGGAAAGCGCTCAGCGAGCGTCATTCTCCGCTCTCCAAAAAGCCGTCTGAAGATCTTGGACGCCAGTCGAAGCCAGTGAGTCACGACGAGAACCCCATTTTCCGGAAGCCGAAGGCCTTTGCCTCGGCGAAGATCAACTCTCGATCCATCAGCAGACAAACCCCGATCAGGCCGACCGCCAAGCCGAGATGCGCGAACAATGCGCGAGGAAGCCACCAGGCGCCGGCCATGGCGATCGCCACCAAAACCAGGTAGGGAGCAGCAAGCCTGGATGTTCTAGACAATGCGTCGTTCACGTAGAGCAACAGACATGTCTCCAGCAGAATGCGCAATGACCAAGCGCCGGCTGCGCCTTGAATGTTCCAAAATTTTAGTCCGAGCCACAGCGCTGCAAAATAGGCGGGCATCTCGCAAAGATATACGATCGCCGCCGTACGCGCGTCGCCCGACGCCATCCGAGCGATGTGATGAGGAATGACCAGCGTGTTCAACCACACGCCCAATAGCAACAGTTCGGACACGCCGAAAGCCGCCTCGGAAAACGAAGGCCCCAGCCAGAAATCGTAGAAATCCCGGGAGAGAGAAACGCCGGCTATGACGACCGGCGTCATCACAGCGAGCAGAACCTTGCCATATCGATAGGCGAGAGCGCGGGCATCCGCCCGGCTTGCGGAGGCGAGACGCGGGAAAAGCGCGCTCGAAAAGCTTCCGGAGATGATCAGCGTCCGGGAGACGAGATCATAGGGTACGGTATAATTGGCGACCGCTGCGGCGCTACATTGAGAGGCTATGAGAAAACGATCGGACGTCAGTAAGACCGGGCCGAGAAAGGCCTTCATCGACACCCAGCCGCCATAGCCGAGCATGCCTTTGAAATGCGCCCAATCGATGCAAGGCCGGCCGACGAGAGGAACATGGCGGCGGCACAGCCAGAACAGCAGCATCGCCACCAAGACCCGCGATGCGAGAGCCGCAGGGACGAGCGCTTCGAGGTCGGTTCTTCCCGACAACGCAATTGCGAGAGGGAAGAGTTGGCTGCATGAGTTGCCCAGCACTTGAACGGCGCCGATCTCTTCGAAACGCAGTCTCGCCCCGAGCGCGCCCGCCATGGCGGTGATCGGCAACAGGAACGACGGCGCCAGAGACAGCCAGCACAGGGCGGCGCGCGCCTCCTCGCGTTTGCCGGCAGGCACGACGCCGGTGAGCTCGAGCAGCGAGCCCGAGAAGAGATACAGCAGGACGCCCGAGATCGCGCCTAGGAAAACCGTGCTGAGCAAAGCTGTCCATAACATCCTGCTCGGCTCCGAGCTGCTGTTCGTGGAGAGGCTCGCGATACGCTGACCTACCGCTATTCCAAAACCAAGGTCCAGGAAGCTGAAATAGGTCAATAGCGCCCAAATCACGGCGAGAACGCCGTAACGTTCTCCGCCTATCGCGTGAAGGTACAGCGGAACAGTCGCGAGACCGAGCGCCATCGGCAGAATCGCGCTGGCAATGTTCACCAATGTGTGACGCCCGACGCTCATTTCGCCTCTCGGACTGCGGGACGGACATTGTACGATCGGGAGCCTGCGAACTTGCTGGCGACCGACTGAATTCCCGTCGGATGGAAGCGCGCTCTCTGCAATACGACCCAATTCACGAAACGCACGCCGCAGCCATCTTGGTCACGTCGATAAAAGGCATCGCTTTTATCTGTTGCCAAAATTTATCCGTCGGCGCCAATGATCCGTCGGGATATGACTTCGTGAGCGGAACGTCGTCGATGTCGATTTTTTTCCAGTGTCCGGCAAGAACGTCATTGCGAACGAAAAACGCATTCACTCCGTTTCGGCTGATCTCGACCAAGCTGTAGTCGTTGTTGGCGCACAAATAATCGATGGCGGCTATGGACGCGCCGTAATATTCACCTGTCTCGTGCTTCTTCTTTCGATCGAAGGCGGGATCATAGGGGACGGTTATCGGCCTCAATCCGAGCGACACGTTGAACTCTGCGACGATCACAGCTGGCCTGATCGTTATGAGCTTTTCCAAGAACCAGAAATCATTGCCGTCGACGTCGACGGACAGCACGCCGACTTTTTTTGATTTCGCGTAATCGAGGATACGCTCCAGGGAGTCCAGATCGATCCACATTTCCTCCGCCCGAATGCCCCTGTGCAGAGTGAGCCTGGCAATTCGAACGTTATAGGCGCCGCCATCGACCAGAAGCCCTTTCCAGTCGCGTTTTTTGGCAAGCTCGACGGTGTTGAACTCGAATCCAGAAAAGCCGAACTCGATAAAGCACTTCGGAATATCGAGCCGAGACACGATGCGACGCAGAATCTCAGCCTCGTTGCTTTGTGAAGTCGCCCTCGTCGTCAGGTTCTTCACCAGGATGTACGGGACAGCCAACGGCGTCTTTTTTACGATCTCTTTGACATTGTCGACGACGAGCATTTTTTCCTCCCGCGGAATCTCCTCCTCGCCTCATCGGCGATGGACAATCTGTCGATGTAGATGAGCGGCTGCCGCCGATTTCAGCAAAGCTGATTCTTCGGCTCGGCGATCCGCGTTGCAGAACCGCCCTGGGCTTGCGCAATGTACCATGGCATCGCCAAGCTCAGCCCCTCGCGGATGCGATATGCGGGGGCATATCCGAGATGGGCGGCCGCCTTGCCGATGTCGGCTTGGCTGTGCCGGACGTCGCCGGGCCGGAAGTCGCGATAGATGGGCTCGGCGCGCTGCAAATGAGGGAAGGACGGCGCCAGCAAGCCGCGGAGTGTTGCATAGAGCTCGTTCAGGCTCGTGCGATCGCCGACAGCGACATTGTAGACTTGGTTCGACCCCGGCGGGCTCTGGGTCGTCGCTGCGAGAAGATTGGCTTCGACGGCATTCGCGACATAGCAGAAGTCGCGGCTCGTCGCGCCGTCGCCATGGATATAGACGGCGTCGCCCGCGATCATCGCAGCCGTCCATCTCGGAATGACGGCGGCGTAGGCGCCGTCGGGATCCTGTCGCGGCCCGAAAACGTTGAAATAACGCAGACCAATCGTCTTCATGCCATAGCAGCGCGCAAACACCTCGGCATAGAGCTCATTGACCAGCTTGGTCACGGCATAGGGGCTCAGAGGCCGGCCGATCGTTTCCTCGACCTTCGGCAGAGCCGGGTGATCGCCGTAGGTCGAGCTGCTGGCGGCGTAGACGAAGCGCTCGACTCCAGCATCTCGGGCCGCGACCAGCATATTGACGCCGCCGACGACATTCGCGCCATTGGCGCCGATGGGATCGACGATGCTGCGCGGAACGCTGCCGAGCGCGGCCTGATGCAGAACATAATCGACGCCGTCGCAGGCGCGGCGGCACGCATCCAGATCGCGGATGTCGCCTTCGATGAAATCGAACCTTTGCCACCGCTCCGGACCGACGAAGCTCTTCACTTCATCCAGATTGCGTCGGTAACCAGTCGCAAAATTGTCTAGCCCGACGACTCTCTGATCGAGTTCGAGAAGCGTCTCGAGAAGATTGGAGCCGATGAATCCGGCGACTCCCGTAACCAGCCATGTTCGCGTCGTTGCGCGCAGGTTCTGGCGCACGTCTTCATAATGCGTCATTGAAAGCGCCTTCAAATGCAGTCGACCGCCATGCTCTCCCGCGATCCGATCAGACGGAACCGTTCTATGCTTCGGAAATTTGTTGCGTCGCCGCGCGCCCGGCGGCTCTCAGGCGGCGGAGATAGTCGTTGCAAGGCTTTTCGACCAGAAGATAAAGAAGCCAACATATCATCAGCGTCGGAACAAGGAAAACTATCCATGCCCAGTACGAGCTGATTTCATAACCCCTGACATGGAACACCTCAAATAATGCAAAACTGATGACAACTAGTATTGCATAATGGAATACATATATAGAATAGCTGAAAGCTCCAAAACTGCGCAACTTGCCCCTCGTAAGTTCCGCAGGCAGGTTTCTGACTGCGAGCAGAGTGAAGCAAATCATAACAAAATTAGAAAAAAAGTTCGAGTAACCAATTACGTATTTGATCGACCACGCCGATACGATCAGACATGCCGAGCTGGTCCAAAATGCGATCGGGGACAGTCTCGGAATTTTGGCGTAATAGTAAAATCCGATCGCGCCGCAGAGGAACCAAAACAATTCATTGATCAGAAAATTGATAAATATCGATCCGGACGGATTGATGGCGACCCCGTACCTGGCGAGTCCAACCAGCGCGAATCCTACCGAGCAGGCAAATGCGAGGCGCATGCTGCCCTCAGAAAAAAGAATGATCGGACAAAAAATATAGAACAAAACCTCATAAGGGAGCGACCAAAATTGCGGCGTGAGGCTGGACGATGGATTAATATAAAACACCATTTTTACAATTTCATTGGCGCTACACAACTTTTCAGCGCATGTGGCGCTGAACACGTTATCCGGGCGCAGGAGCCCCATGCCGTAGCAAAGCGCGACAGCAAAGGCGACAGCCGCGATGAAGGGCGGCCAGATGCGGATCATTCTCTTCCTGTAGAAGAGGAGCGGATCGGGCGCCGACGCCATGGAGTGCGCCATGGCGATGCCGCTCACGCAGAAGAAAAGGATAACGAACTCCGTCCCGAGCGACGTGCCTTGCAGGATGGAAAGCGAAAAATAATCGAAGAACGACAGAGCCGACGAACCGGCTTCGCGAAAAACCGCCTTTCCCCCTTTAAAGAACGCGCCTCTCGTATGATTGACGAGAACATAGACGGCGGCGACGCCGCGTAGGAAATCCAGGGTTTCCGTCGTGACGGATTCTGCGTGTCGAGACATTTCAAATCGTCTCCTCTGCGACAATGATCCGTGCTTCTACAGGCGAACGTCCGCCTCCTCCGGCTTGAAAATATATTTCAGATCATAAAGCACATGCGTGCTCTTACCGAGCGCGCGAATTTTATTCACGCCGATTGCGCGAAATCGATCATGCGCGACAGCGACAATGATCGCGTCGTAAACGCCGTCCTGCAGCTCCACCACCGGCGTGATGCCATATTCATGTCGAGCCTCCTCGAGGCTGACCCATGGATCGTAGACGTCCGCAACGACATTGTATTCTTCGAGCTCACGGACGATGTCGACGACGCGCGTGTTGCGCAGATCCGGGCAGTTTTCCTTGAACGTCAGCCCCATCACCAGAACGCGCGCGCCTTCGACCTGAATGCGGCGCTTGACCATGGCTTTGACGAGCTGCGAGACGGCATAGGCCCCCATGCCGTCATTGAGCCGGCGGCCCGCGAGGATGATTTGCGGGTGGTAGCCGATCGCCTCGGCCTTGTAGGTCAGATAATAGGGGTCGACTCCGATGCAATGTCCACCGACAAGTCCCGGCCGAAAGGGCAGAAAGTTCCATTTTGTGCCCGCCGCCTCCAATACCGCCTCCGTCTCGAGGCCCAATTTGTTGAAGATGATCGCCAGCTCATTGATCAAGGCGATGTTGAGGTCGCGTTGTGTATTTTCGATCACCTTGGCGGCTTCCGCCACGCGGATGCTCGACGCCTTGTGGGTTCCTGCGACAATGATCTCGCGATAGAGTCGGTCGATGAGCTCGGCGACTTCCGGAGTCGAGCCCGCCGTGACCTTCTTGATGGTCGCAACCCGATGCGCCTTGTCGCCCGGGTTGACGCGTTCCGGGCTGTAGCCGACGTAAAAATCCACGTTGAATTTCAAGCCCGACACCGCTTCGAGCTCCGGCACGCAGTCTTCTTCCGTCGCTCCAGGATAGACGGTGGACTCGTAAACGACGATGTCGCCCTTGTTGAGCACCTTGCCGATGATGCGAGACGCCCTGATCAGCGGCGAGAGATCCGGGCGCTTGTGCGCGTCTATCGGAGTTGGCACGGTCACAATGTAGAAATTGCAGTCGACCAGATCGGACAGCTCGGTCGAGTAGCTCAGCCCGACGGCTTCGCTCAGCTCTTCCTCGGAGACTTCGAGCGTCATGTCCTGCCCGGCTCGGAGCGCGGCGATACGTGCGGCATTGATGTCGAAGCCGACAACCTTGCGACGCTTTCCGAACTCCGCCGCCAGAGGCAGGCCAACATAACCCAGCCCGATGATTGCGAGCCTGATGTCTGCGGTATTGTCGGTGATGCTCATGGCTTGCTTCGCTCTCTATCAAATTCACTGAAGACAAGATCGGCAATTGACGATAGGCGTCGCCAGGCTTCCAGTCCTGCAGGGGCGAAAAACGAAGGATGTCGAATCCCGTCGAATGCGCGGCGCCGCCTCTTGGGCAGTCACTATTGCGGTGACGAAATATCCGATCGGCGCCCGGATGCCCTCATGTCAGCGATTCCCGGCCGCGAAAAAAGAGTAGCCTTCTCGCGAAAATGCTATCAAACAAACGCGATTGGCTTCGACAACGAGAACGGCGGCCTCGGGTGTTGCTTTTTCCAGACGCAAAGCGAACGCCATCCTCGATTCGTCGTCCGAGGCGAACGCCTATCCGAATCATTCCGCTCGTGATCGCCGCGACGACGCGCACTCTCTTCGTAAGCGCAACCCTGGTCGGAGTCGACAGATTCCAGAGTTTTGACGATTTCGTCGTTCCGTCCGCCGCCGAGGTACGACGAGCCTCGGCGGCCGTCGTTTTCAGCGGCGCCTTCGAAAGGGTCGACGCCGGCCTTCGGCTCGTGAACGCGGGCGCTATTCCGCTTCTATATATTTCCGGCCTGAATGCAAATGCCGGCCTACGCCCGACTCATATCGTCAGTCAGTTCTCGACGCGCAATCCCGACATTGCCGATTTGCCGAGCCTCATCCAATGCTGTGTGCGGTGGGGCGAGAACGCCGACAACACGCTTCAGAATGCGTTCGAGACGAGATGTTGGGTGAAGCGCCGCAAGGCGCCGGGCGCATTGCTGTTGATTACCTCGCGGCGACATATGGCGCGCGCACTGACGGCGCTTTCGAGCGAGCTCCCGGAGCATGCGCTCATTCCCTACCCTGTGCCGGACGCGCCTGCATCGGGGTCGCCATTGCGGCCGCGGGCGTTCGAATATTTGAAATACCTCGCGACGATCGTCATCGTTCATATCCCGTCGATCGACGTCCTCCTCGGGATTAATCCACCATTGGCAAAAGGCTGCTCCCCGTGACGTCGACGCTCGGACCGGGTCTGCGAACCAACCGCAGGTTCCGGAAAAACACGGTTCCATTAGCCACCAGCTCGGGCGCGACTTTTGCGCTGAGCGCAAATCGCAGCACGGGAAAATCGCAGCCGTCGGCAGGCATTTCGAAGTCGACGTCGAGGTCCCGCCATGGCGTGGTTCCGCGCAACGGCTCCGTTTCCGCGAGCACACGCTCCCGTTCGCCACGGCATGAAATCCGCCAGACGACGCCGCGCGCGGCGCGCAAGCTATCGGCGCGCGCTTCCATTTTCAGTCGATAGTGCCCCGACGACAAAGATAGATATTGATGAACGGAGAGCTTCGGATTTCGCGCGCCGACGAACTCGATGCGAATCGCCCTTTTTCCACTTGAGTTCGGCTCCTCCACGAATCCGATGCTGCCTCTTGGGAACTCCGTCACATTCCACTCGAAGGGAATGTTGGAGGGACCTTCCGTGAAGTCGCCATCGAAAAGAAGCCTCGCTTTGGACTTCTTGGAGTCCGGAAGAAACTGTATCCAGGCCAGATACGCTTCCGCGATTCGACCTTGCTTCGTCAAGAGTCGAAGAATTGGAGCGAGGTCGTCGGCGCGAACCGCGTCTTGCTTTTTGGCAAGCTCCGCCAGCACTCTCAATCCCGAGTCCGCGTCCTGATAATCGCTGAGGCGCTCGAAAAGCGAGCGACGCCATGAAGGCCCTTCGGCCAGAAATTCGCTCAGCGCCGCATAGCTTCGAGCGTCGATAGCGGCGCTCGTCAGGAATTCGCCGATTATGTAGCGAATTTTTCCCCCGAGCCGCGACAATGCGTCGGCGGTCGCTATCGCTCCGAGATAGTCGGCATGGCTCACCTGAAGGTCGAGCAGTCTCGTATGCGAGGTCACATCTCGGAGCGAGCGATCGCCGGCGAGGCGCAGCAGCGCGACGGATCGAGGCCGATCGCCCATGCGCGCGGCAATGTCGGAGAGCAGCACGAGCGCGCGCTGCTGCGACGGATCGGACATCAGGCTGAGCTGCGCGAACGCCTTCGCCGTGCTCAGATCGCTGTCGCGAAGATTGACGCTCGGATGCTCCTGCACATAACGCGCTGGCGCCGGCGAGCGACGGCCGGCGTCGAACGCAGGCTGGAAGAGTAAATTCGGCCCGACCTGCGCCTCCACCGCAGCCACAACCGCCGCTGCTCGGCTGTAATAGCCCCTGCTGGACTGCAGATCGATCCATCTCGCGATCGAAGCCAGATCGCCGATAATCGGGCGCTCGGCTCTTGCCAGCAAGACATTTACAGCGCGCGCCGGCGCCCCTTCGTCGAGCACGAGCTCCTTGTCTTTCGCTGGTCGGAACAAGATGCTCCGCTGACGCTCCGCGCGCGTCGTCGAGGTCGCTCTGACGAAATGCTCCTCCGCTGACGACAACAGAGCAACAGAATTGTCCGCACGCCAAGCGAGCGCCGCTGTAGCCTCCCGCGCTCCGTAATGATCCGATACGGTCGTCGCCAATATGAGCCATGCGATCCGGAACAGGCCCAGCGTCAAGACGAGGCCGGCTCCGAATTCGACGGCGACCGCCGATCGTCCGCCGAGGGGACTGTCGTTCCTCATCTTACCGCTCGACGACTGCGTTGCTGCATTCAGCCGAGGCGTCTTTCCTGCAGCTGTCGCGCATTTCGACAATCGATGGTCGTGGCGCCAGGCTCGCGCGCCACAATTCTGCGTCTAGAAAATGGGCGTCCGATGCGCGGTCCTGCAGCATGGCGACGGCGACCCCTATCCCCGCGATCGCCATCGCGGACACGATCGTGATCACGATTCTGGATTGTCCGGAACCTCTCGCTTGCGATCGCGCATGCGGCCTCGCCGCCACTCGGCTTCGCGGTGCGGCGAGATGCGGCCGCGAGCCATGTCGATCTTCGTCAGGTCGCATCACGCCTTTTTGCAGCAGGCCGTCGAACGGTCCATGATCGAAAGATCGGGAATCGGCCGCCATATCATTCCACGCCGTCACGACTCTCGCCATAAGAGCGGCCTCCCAGACGTCGCCATTGACATCCGGATGAAGCCATTTGATCAGCCAATGCTTGTGTCGAAGCGCGATTTCGCGCGCCTCGGAACCGCGTAGACCGAGAACGCGCGCTGGCGGAGCGCCCGGAAAAAGCAAGGCGACATGCAGATAGTGCATCGCGGCCGCTCGGACGACTTCCGGCTTTCGCCCGGTCAATTTCTGCAACTCGCGGCATGTATCGTGGCAACCGGCGGCGGCCTTGATCAGGTCGAGAACGTCATCCGGCACCGGCTGATGCCGCAGTTCCTGAGCCAGCCAGGGCATTTGCACGAGCTGCAGGGCGATTTGAATGGAATGTTTCGCCATCAGCGCGCCGCAGACGACTCCGTCGAACGCTCGAGTTGTGGCGAGTCGCGCTCGGCGTCGGTTCCGTAACCATAGTCATATCCGTAACCGCTGACATCGCCATACGGCTGACGATCGAGGCGGTACCTGTTGAGAACTCCACCGAGCAGATGCGCGCGAGCCATGCCGAGACGCTTGAGCGCGATGCCGACGACATCTCGACGGGTTGCCCCGGCCGAGATCACGAAGACGACCTCGCCGGTCGCGTTTGCGATCAAAGGAGCGTCGGCGAGGCCGAGGACGGGCGGCGCGTCCACGATGATCAGATCGAAAAACTCGCCTCCGAGCGAAATAAGCGACGAAAATTTCGAACCGCTGAACAGGTCCGCGGCATTTGGCGGCAATGGACCAGAGGCGATGAAAAATAGATTCTCGATGTCGGTTCGCTGCACAACCTCCGAAGCCTGCATGGCTCCGGCGAGGTAGCTGCTCAGTCCTACCGAGCTCGAAAGCCCGATTGCCAGGTGAAGCGAGGGTTTTCTGAGATCGGCGTCGATCAAAAGGACGCGCATTCCCTGCTCCGCGCAGATTTTCGCAAGGGCAAACGACGTGGTGCTCTTGCCTTCCCCCGGCCTCGCGCTCGTAATGGCAATGCTTTTCGGCAGTCCGTTCGGGGACGAGAATTGCAGCGCCGTCTTCAACGACCGCAAGGCTTCCGATACGTTGGAACGTCGATCCTGCAGCGCCGCCTTTATCGACGCTTCGTCTTCGGTTGCCGGAACCAGCCCCAGCAGCGTCAGCCCGAGTCGCGTCTCGACGTCCTGCGGAGATTTCACGGTATTGTCGAGATACTCGATGATCAGGGCGGCCACGATGCCACAGGCGAAGCCCACGAGCACGCCGACGAGAAGGTTCCTGAACAGATTCGGGGAATGGGGCGTGCTCGGCCTTTCTGCAGGATCGACCACGGAAATATTGTTCGAGTCCAATGCCCCGAGGACGCTGATCTCTTTTGCGCGCTGGAGCATCTGCTCATAGAGGATTCGATTGGTCGAGACCTCTCGCTGCAGCATGTCATATTGGATGGCGCGAGCCTGTTCGTTGATGAGATTGGATTTGAACTGCTGCAGCTGCTTCTCCAACTCGGCTTCCTGATTCTTTGCGGCAAGATATTGCGTTCGAATGGAGTCCTTCACGACGGCGATGATTTTGGCAGCCTGATGATCGAGCTCGTCCATTTGCGATTTGATTGCGACCATCGCCGGGTAGCTCGGCTTGAAAAGCGGCGCCTTCTGCTGGTATTCGGCGGCCAGGTTCGCCCGCTTTTCCCGGTTTGCCGACATCCCTTTATTGTCGAGCACCTGCGGCAGGCCATACACATTATCGGTCTGAGCCATAGCCCAAAGCTGCTCCAGCCTCGTTCTTTCGATTTTCGCGTTGCTCAGGTTCGTGTTCGCCGTCGCCAGGTTGATGGACGCCAGGGTCGATTTGTTGTCACCGAGGCCGGCGCTCATGAGCTGCTCGCGCTCTCCGTAAGCAATGACCTCGGCCTCGCTTTTTTCCAGCTTCGCCTTCAACTCCCGAAGCCGGTCGTCCAAATAGCTGCGCGCATATGTGGACGCCTCGAATCGGCGCTCCAGATTGCGGCTGGTGAAAACATCGGCGACCCCGTTGACGATCAACTGCGCCATGCTCGGATCAGGATCGAAATAATGGATCATCACGAGCCGGGACCCTCGCTTCGGCTCGACGACGAGATTGCTGGCGAACTTCGCCACCGCCGCGCGTCTGCGGGACAATGCATCGGCCTCGGACGGTCCTGCCGAAACAACGCCCCACAAGCGTCGCGCCCATCCCTGCGATTGCGGTGGGACAAATCTCGGATCGTCGAGCAGTCCGAGCCTTACCGCGATCTGTTCCGCGAGCGAACGACTTTGCAGAAGATCATACTGCGTCTTGTAAAACTCCCCGTCGCCCCTCCCGCCTTCTTCACCAGTTTCAACGCCTTGACTCTGCGTGAAGCGGGTTTCGTGTCGTTCGATCTGAATAACCGCGGTCGCCCGGTAGACCGGCGTCTTCAGCAGCGTCACGAACAATGCGAGCACGGCAAAGGCCGAGACGACGCTCGCAATCAGCTTGATATGTCGGAGAAGCAGCCGCCAATAGACAAGGACATTGAAATCGCTATTGCCGTTCGCTCCGGTCATGTTGGAAGCGAGCAGCTGAAGCCCGGGCACATTATGGGTCGGGATAGCGCCGGCGCCGGCGCTCGGCAAACCCGAGTGATCGAACTGATGCCCGTTCTCGACTTTCATTTCGTCAGCCTGTTTGACCGTTGGAGAGGCGTTTGGCGATCTGCGGAGGAAGCTGAAGACAGACCAACCATGAAGATGAGCCGATCATGGCGGTCGCGTTGGCGCTCGCCGCTTGCATTCGGCCAGAAAATGGCAAGCGCAATGCGCGCCAAATCACGCGCTAGATCTCGTGGCCAGCGTCATCGAATTTGATGGGCTTGAAAGAGCGAGCCTGAAGGCTCGCTGTCGAGAGGCTTCGAATTCGTCGATTGCAGGCGACTGACATTCTCGAGTTTGAGCGAATTCCGACCGAATGATTCCGTTCGATCGGAAAGCGCTCTAAGGGACAAAGCGCGCCGCGACCCCCACCCCTTGTATTCCAACGCCGAACAGGTCTTTGAACTCTGTCCACGCGGATCTGATCGCAGATTCTCCGACCACGACGATGTCTCCGGCGACGAGAACCGGATCTTCCCGTTCGCCCGAGCGAATGGCCGAAAGATCATATCGATTGGCGACACGCGCATTGTCGACAGTCCGAAAGACCGCGACGTCTCGATCGGCGGACCTCGTCAGTCCTTTGGCCTGGGCGATCGCCTGCAGCAGCGTCATCCGGCCCGTTATCGGGTAGACGCCCGGCGACGTCACGGAGCCTTCGACCGTAAATCGCTGGCTCAGGTAATCCTTCACCGAAACATGGACGTCTGGGGAATGAAGATAGTTCGAGCCGAGCCGAGCGGCGATCGCAGTCTCCAGCTCCTTGACGCTTTTTCCCTTCGCCTGCAATTCTCCGATCAACGGCATCGAGACATGGCCGGTGCTCGACACCTGTCGCGTCCCGTCGAGCTCCTTCACCTGAAAGACCGTAATTTCGAGAACATCGAGCGGTTGTATCTTGTAGTCGGCATCCGACGGGTTCGACAAGGGAATCTTCGATTGCGCCGCCGGAGCGTAGGCGCGATCGCGAGCAAAAGACCCTGTCTCATCATTGAAGGAGCCGACGCTTTCACTGCAACCGCCGAGCGCCAGCACTATGCAGGACGTCGCCAGCACATGCCGGCGCCTCGCTCCCTTGGCCATCGTGACCGAGCCTCGCCTGTCGATATTCAAGACCTCGGCCCTCCCGCGAATGTCTCGACGCATCGCGGCTCGACATTTGTCGATCTTCCGCAACGCGCGCCGTTCGATCTGCAATGGCGCCGCAATTTGTGACGCCGACGTCAGCAACCAAGTCTCATCGGAATTGCGAACGACCGCCAAGGGGCGCGTCGCCTCGCGTCGCTCAGAGTCACGATCTTTCCGAACCGGATGGATACGCGCCCGGAGACGACGAGCGTCACGCATGTTCCCGCCTCGTCGATGGCTCCTCGAGAGTCGCGCTGCGACTGCGAATAAGCGCCTCGAGAACAGGAAAACGACGATGTCGACGTTCGTCCCATGCTACCGCACTTCGGGTGAAGCCGCTCACCCGAAGCCCAATCCCTGTCTTCGAGGCGCGGCCGGCGTCGTTTACGCCTTCGCCGCGTCGTCGAGTGATGTCACGCGATGCTCTCGATCGGCCGATCGCTCAGAATGCGTTGCATCTCTGGCTGCTCGTCGGCGAGACATGTTGCGCGATAGATTCCGGCCTGCGGCAGCTCGCGCCCTGCCCGTCGAACAGCGGCCACGTCCACACGATCGCATCGGGAGAGCGCGCGCGACTTTGGCCATGCGCGACGTCGGCTTTCGCGATCAGAGAAAAATCGACGAGCAGCAAATGTGGTTGTCGCATCTACCACAGCCTCGAATCGCAGGAATTGCTGGTTCGCAAAGCGGAACGACGACAAATCTCGAAACGCATTTTTGGGCGCCAGCCCGCGCCCTAGATACGGTACATTCGATTGACAGGCTCGCTAGGAAAGTTACCTATGTCTTGCGGCGACGTCACATTGATCGGGCTCCGACCGCAAGGAGCCGATCCGTGGTCGTCTCAGGCGTCCGTCATCGCGATTGGCCTGACCTTCTGGCTCGACTGGGCAAGAGTTTGGACATCGAGGCGTTGGCTGTGGAAAAGCGAGCGCTCGTTCGCCGTCGCGGCGTTCCCGACACGAAGGCGCGGCTTCGTTCGGCTTTGACGCGGGGACCAGGCGGCATGTCGCTGCAGCAGACCGGCCGCCTATGGCCGCGCGGTGTTCGCCGGAATGAAATGGGCGTTCTGATTGCGCCTTATCGGATCGTCGAGAGCGTTTTGCCCTCGACGATCATTGTCGCGCGTCAGGCGGGAGTGGGCTCTTGCTCCAGCCGCGCAGGACGCTCGCGCCTGCGCGAGGCCTCGTGCTCTTGCTCGCCGTGCGGACTCTCCTGCTCGCGCTCGGCGCGCGCCTCCGCGATCAGATCGCCGGCGGCTTCGGTCACATTGGCGAGCGTCGTCTCATAGAAGGCGATCCCGGCCTTGATCGCGCCCTTGGCGACCGGACGCAGCGCCCGCCGCACGCCGGGAAACAGAGCCGGAACCACAATCAGGGCTCCGATGCCGATCGCCACCGGACCCAAGGCCTCCTCGAAGACATCCTCCAACAGCGCCATGCTGTCCTCCTTCCGAGTGTCATCGAATCGCCATCTATCCACTCTCGGCGGGCGTTCAAGGCCGTGCGGCGGCGCGTCGGCGCGGACTCGGCCGCGTGCTCACGCGCCGGCTTCGCCGGCGAGACGGTCGCGCGCCCGGCTGCGTTCGAGCAGCAGCCGGCGCTTCACGATCTTGCCGCCGACATAGAGAAGCAGCAGCATGCCCGCCGAGGCGGGATTCCCGCGCGCGAGCTTCACGACGAGGATGATGCCGAGGACCAGCGCGGCTGAGGCGCTCTTCGTATCGATCCGGCCGCCGCTCCATTGGCGCAGCCGGGCGTCCGCCGCGAGCGGCGAGGGCGCCGTCTCGCGAGGCGCGACGAGCCGCTGCGGCTCACCCATGATCGTCACAATGTCCTCGCGCCTCAGCAGATCGAGCACGAGGCCAGAGTCGCGCGAATGAATCACGACGCTCGCCGTAGCGGGATTCACATCCACGCGCGTCACCGGCGAATAGTCGCGCAGACGCTCGCGCAGCGCCTCGAAAAAGGCCCGGTCGCGCAGCCTCTCCTTCACGGCGAGGCGCAGCCTCTTCGGCGTCTGGTGAGCGATGCGGCATTCCGTGATCGCGGCCATTGCGCGGAGCCTCCCGACGAGAGCGAACGGACACATCGAGGATAATGTCACGTCTTCCGCCTTCAAGAGCGACGAAGGGCCGCGCTTCTCGAGGAAAAGCGCCCGGATCAGAGGTCTGGGACGAGCTCTGGCGGAAGGTGGCGCGCCAAATCCATGGCGTCATGAAGGATGCGAAGGATCTCGATCACATGACCCGGCGCGGCGCGATATATGACGAGATGACGTCCGCGACGCCCTCTGCGTGCGACGTGAAGCGTTCCCAGCTTCGGCAGAATTTCATCGCGCGCGATGCTCCCGAGGACGTCAGGACCGGCTTCCAGCGTCGCGAGAGCTCCACGAAGCGTCTGACGATAGAGGCCAACTTGCCGCTCGCCGAATTTGTCCTTCGTGCTTTGCAATATGTGGATGAAATCCTTCTCGGCCTCTTCGCCGAGACGAATGCGCCATGCGGCGTCAATTCGACCCCGAGCCGGAAACGACGCGATCGGCCAGCTCGTCCAGATGCGCGACGAGCGCCGCCACGTCGGCGAATTCCGTGAACGCTCCACGATCGAATGCGGCAGCGCCGGTTCGGGCGGCGGTGCGTAGCGCCTCGAGCTTCGCAGCCTCCAGGGACTCCCGCCGCTCGATCATGCGCAAGCCTTCACGCAGAACCTCGCCGGCGTTCTGATAGCGGCCGCTCCGCACCAGAGCATCGATCCTGTCAAAACGACGTTGCGTGCTCGGCATCGAACGGCTCCTCGACTGGCATGATATGCCAATGGCGATTTCTATCCACTTCGGAGGAGCCGAGGGAATGGAAGCCGGGCTCGAAAAGCAAAAAAAAATCAGGCGATCATTCGGACAAGCGCGCCGGCCGAACGGCCGAGCACATGCTTGACCACCTCGCCGGCGACAGCCTCTGCGATCGCCCCTGTCGCAACCGACGCCATGGAGTTGGTCGCGAAGCTGCGGGACGGAGGGGCGGCGGCGCTCTGCGGCTCGGCGTCGAGATAGCCGAGGCGGCGTAGCGTCGACCACAGCGCCTCGGTCTCGAAGGACGCGCGGTCGTAGAAAATGGTCACGCTGCCCGAATGGCTGCTGATCGACGCGGATCTGACGCCCGCGATCGCGAGCAATTCCGAATGAAGTGGCACGATGGCGCGCGCGTGCCCTTTGAGGCGCGCGAGGCGGACGCGCAGCCGGCCCGGAACGTGATGGAGATGCAGCACCATGGAATCGAGGCCTAGCCGGCTTCCGTTGCAGAAGTGTGACGGCCTCGAGACTTCAAAATCTTTCCACCCTGTAGGGCGTCGGATCGGTGAAGGGCTCCTCGCCGGTCATCATTTCGGCGAGCAGCCTTCCGCTGACCGGACCCAAGGTGAAGCCATGATGCTGATGGCCGAAGTCGAACCACAGCCCCTCGTGGCGCGGGGCCTTGCCGATCACCGGCAGCATGTCCGGGAAGCAGGGGCGGCAGCCCATCCAGGGCTTGGGGTCGAGCCGCTCGGCGAGCGGAAACAGCGTGCGCGCCAGCGCCTCGTCGCGGTCCACCTGCACGGGGGTCGGCGGCGCGTCGCGGCGGGCGAATTCCGCTCCCGTCGTCAGCCGCACGCCGCGCGTCATCGGCGCCAGCACATAGCCATTGTCGGCGTCGAGCACGGGATGCGAGAGGCGCGCGCCCTCGGCGACGCCGTAATGCATGTGATAGCCGCGCTTGACGGCGAAGGGCAGATCATAGCCGAGCGGACGGAAGATCTGGTCCGACCAGGGGCCGAGGGCGACGACGAGGTCGCGCGCGATCAGCGCGCCCTCATGCGTCGGCACGCTCCAGCGGCCGTCGCGCGTCTGCTGCAGCCCACGCACATCGCCGGCGAGGAAGCGGCCGCCGCGCCGCTGGAACAGATCCGCATAGGATTGCGCCACCGCGCTCGGATCGGCCACCGAGGCGGTGTCGAGGAAATGCACCGCGCCTTTCACCGGCGAGAGCGAGGGCTCCAGCGCAGCGAGGGCCGCCGTGTCGAGCGTTTCGATCCGCAGCGAGAAGCTGCGCAGCGTCTCGGCGTCGGCGATGCCTTTGGCGAGCGTCTTGTCGCTGCGATAGAGCTTGATCCAGCCGATGCGCCGCACGATATCGCCGGCGCCCGAGAGCTGGATCAGCGCGTCATGCTCCTCGAGGCAGCGCTCGACCAGCGGCAGCGCGTCGTGCGCATGGCGCTCGGCCCGTCCCGGCGCGCTCTCGCGGAAATAGCGCCACAGCCAGGGCGCGATGCCGGGCAAAGCGGCGAAATGATAATGCGCCTGCGGCGACAGATTGAGCGCATAGCGAAAGAGATCGCCGAGATCGCGCGGAAACAGATATGGGAAGATGGAGGCGCGCTCGATCAGCCCCGCATTGCCGAAGCTGGTCTCGAGCCCTGCGGCGCCGTGGCGGTCGACGAGCGCCGTGTCGCGGCCGCGCGCCTGCAGATGCAGGGCGGCCGACACTCCGACCATTCCGGCTCCGAGCACGGCGACATCGGCGGTCTGCTGCATGAGACTCTCCAAACAAGCGGAATCGTCATGAATATGGCCGCGAGAGGCGGGAAACGCCAGCGCGGGCGCAGGTTCATGCGGAGCAATATTCCGGCCAGACGGAGATCATCCGGCGCGCCAATCCTTCGGGCGGAAACAGGCCTCGGCGCCTCCTCAACGACGATTCCGTTTGAGTTCCAGATAATACGATACCGGCGCGGTCAGCCTGTGAACCAGTCGCGGATCGGTGTCGGCGAGGCCCGGCAGCCGGCCCGTGTCGAGACGCCGAGCGATCTCGTCGTCTTCGATCAAGCCGATCAGCCCGCCTTTCAGTATGGAGCGCAGCTCCTCGTCCTGATGAACGCGCTTTTGCCGCGCTGTCGGCGCCGGAAGCTTCAGCTCCTCGGGTTCTGATCGCACGGCAAGCGGCATCGTCATTTTTTCGAGCGCCCCCGCATAGGCGGCGCCGGAGGCGACGGACGGATGCCACGCCCCTCCGGTTATCGGGAAGAACGCTAGAGGCGGATAGAGCGCCAACATCAAGTCGAATGCGACCTTTCCTCGCGCTCGCAGCTCGCCGGGCAGCACGTAGGACGCAGCGAGCGCCAGGAACGAGTTCGCCGGATTCGCTTGAGCGAATAGGCGCCTTCTCGCGCGGGTCGCAAGGCCGGCATGAAAACGGTTTCGAGAATAAATATAGAGAAGATCGACGGCCAGCAGCGGGTCCTCCACTGCGAAGCTCGAGGCAAAATTTGTAGCCTGCTCGACACGCGCTCTCGCATAGTTGGAAGACCACAGGGACCAATATTTATACTTCCGCGTGAAGGCGTCGACAGCGCCGGGCAGGCTGTTCTTGATCTCCGGCCTCGAGCCGACGATCATAGGCGCAAAGAACCCCCGAAAGGTCTCTCCGCTTGCTCCGCCGATGACCAATCTGTCCGGCAACGGAGAGTCGCAATAGTAGCTGACATCGTCCATCTGGCGAACGAGGCCGTTCTTGGCCTTCGCGAGCTGCACGGCCTCCGAAGCAGAGACTTCGTACGTATAAGGCGAGCTCGCCCGTCGAATGCCGAATGTCGTCCGAAGCAGAGAGGCGATGATCTGATCCGGGTCTGTCAGCTTCCCTCGGCAATATCCCGCGAAGGAAAGATCCTTCACGCCGAGCAGGGCCGCGAGAACGACCCTGCTGTCGCGACCGCCGGTTATTTCCTGCACTTTATACTGATGCGGAGTTTCGCCGACCGCAATCGCGGCGGAGCGGATCTGCCCCACCGCGCCGGAGAGCAAGGCTTCGTAGGAATGCTTCCCCGCCCTCGCGTCGGCGATGAAGCGCCAGAACGAGCGGTCCAGGAGCCGCAGCAGACCGTCGCGCTCGAGCTTCACATATTGATGCAAAGGGACGAGCTCGACTTCGGCGTAGCCGCTCGATGGCGCGAGCGGCGATCCGATGCAGAACAGGTCCGCGAGCGCATTCGGGTCCGGGGTGAGGGCCAGGCCCAGCTGGCGGGCCGCGGCGTCGAGCGGCTCATGTCCGTTCGCCACCAACACATAATCGGCGGTTTGGAGGACGAGCAGATAACACAGTCCGACAGGATCCGTCGCAAAAACCGCTTCGTTCTCGTCGATCAAGACGAAGCTGTATTCCCCCGTCGGCGCCTCTTCGCTGCCCACCGGAGCGACGCCGTCGATGAAACGCTCAGCCGCCTGCAGGCTGACGCCGTTCGCATCTCCCTCGCAAAAGAACATCGGAAGCGATGCGAATGTCGGAACCCCGACGATCTCGGCCCGCCCGTCCCAGAACTTTTGCCCCCCCAATAAAGGAGCCCGGCCATTGCCATAGAAGACTGCAGCGTAATCGGCGACGCTCATGAAATCCTTTCCGACAATGGAACGCTGCGCAACCAGTTCATGCGCCACGCCTTCGGTCTCGCTACATCATCCGCCGCTTCATCACAAGGCGCCAAAATCCGGATCGGCGTCCGATCCAAATGGATCGGATGCTGATCTAGGCATATTCGACGAGCCGAACTATACGGACGTCACGCCCCCGACCGACCACGGAGCCCCGATGCTCGACGCTCTTCGCGCCTTTCTCGACGAAATTTCCGGCGCGCCGTCCCGGCCGCGGCCGTTCGAAGCCTCCGACCATCGGCTCGCCGCCGCGGCGCTGCTGGTGCATCTCGCCGCGATCGACGGCGTCTATGACGTCGGCGAGAAGCAATTGCTGCATCGCCTCGTCGAGACGCGCTTCGGTCTCGATCCGGCCGCGGCCGGCGCTCTGATCGCCGCCGCCGCCGAGAGCGAGCGCGACGCCGTCGATCTCTACCGCTTCACCAGCGTGCTGAAGCGCACGCTGGACGAGGAGGGCCGCCGCGCCGTCATCGCAATGTTGTGGGAAATGGCCTATGCCGACGGCACGATCCATGAATTCGAGGAAAATGTGATCTGGCGCGTCGCCGAATTGCTCGGCGTCTCGACGCGCGACCGGGTGGAGCTGCGGCAGGCGGCCAAGGACGCCGGAAAGCCGATCACGCCCGGGCCTTGGGGAGGCTAGCGGCTCGCGTCGACGAATTTGAAGCGAGCCTGGAGGCTCGCGGTCCCGGGCCGCGCTTGGACCGCGAGCCTTCAGGCTCGCTTTTCGGGCCGTCGGCTCATTTGACCAAAGACCATGATATCTCGGGGAGGATAGATTGAGCGACAACAAGACGGCGATCGTGACCGGCGCCTCGGACGGCATCGGGCTGGAGCTCGCCCGCATCTTCGCCCGCAAGGGCCATCATGTCACTCTGGTCGCCCGTCGCGGCGATCGTCTCGAGGCGCTCGCCGCCGAGATCGTCGCCGCGGGAGGCGAGGCTCCGCTGGTCGTCGCGCTCGACCTTTGCGCCGAGGGGGCGGCGGAGCGGCTCGAGGCAGCGCTGGCCGACGCCGGGCGCTCGGCGGAGTTCCTCGTCAATAATGCGGGGTTCGGGCTCATCGGCCGCGTCGCAGAGCTCGATCCGAACGAACAGCTCGCATGCGTCGACCTCAATATTCGCACGCTGACCGGCCTGACCTTGCGCTTCCTGCCCGCCATCGTCGCGGCGCGCGGCGGCATTTTGAACGTCGCCTCGGTCGCCTCTTTCATGCCCGGGCCGGGATTTGCCGTCTATTACGCGAGCAAGGCCTATGTCCGCTCGTTCAGCGAGGCTCTGGCGGAGGAGCTGAAGGGCGCCGGGGTGCGCGTCACCGCGCTCTGCCCAGGTCCCGTGCGCACCGGCTTCCAGGCGCGCGCCGGCTTCGATTACAAGGGCGAGATGATGGCGATGCGGCCGGCGCTGCTGCCGGCGAGCGAGGTCGCGCGCCAGGGCTATGAGGCGCTGGCGGCCGGCCGGCGCGTCATCGTGCCGGGGCTCGTGAACAAATTTTTTGTTCTGGCTGGCCGGCTGGCCCCGCGCGCCTTTCTGATGCCGTTGCTGGCGCGGGCGCAGAGGGCGCGCTGAAACGTCGCCGCGTCATTGCGGATACGCACGGCGACGAAGCAATCCCCAAGCCGCTGGGCGGCTTGGGGATTGCTTCGCCTTCGGCTCGCAATGACGGCGGATGGACGGGCTCAGGCTTCCTGAGCCTTGACCTTCAGCACCTGACGGCCGCGATACATGCCGGTCTTCAGGTCAATATGATGCGGACGGCGCAGCTCGCCCGAATCCTTGTCCTCGACATAGGTCGGCGCCTTGACGGCGTCGGCGGAGCGGCGGAAGCCGCGCTTCATCGGCGAGGTCTTTCTCTTCGGAACGGCCATTGTTTCTCGATCTCCCACTCCCCGCGCCGGGGCGGGGCGAAAACTGGTCCGGGGCGCATACACCAAAACCGCGCGGCTGGCTACCCTCCCCCGAGCTGCATCGCCGGAGGAAGGAAGCCGGCGCAAAGCGCGAGCTTCAGAAATCCACGCACAAAGCCCCCCTCGCCATCCAAAGGCTCGCCGCCGCGGTCGAAGGCCGTCGAGCAATTATGAGGGGAGGCAAGGCGCGAAATATCTCACATTGCCGACGTTGTCGATATTGAGCCGGGCGGTTTCAGGGGAACGGGTGAAGGAGAAAATCCCTAGCCCTAGCGCGCTTTCCGATCGAACGGAATCGTTCGATCGATCAGAATTCGCTCAAACTAAACACCGCAAGAGGCGCGCGCGAGCGGCGCGTCAGCGTGAGCCGGACGACAGGATCGCGCCGACCGCCGGCGGCATGGCCGGGTCCTCCTCGATCAGTCGGCTTTCGCCGCGGTCGTCGACGGGCCGCGCCGCCGCGGCGACCGGCGCCGCCTGCAGGCCGGTGACGGAAGCGAGCCATTCCCTCCATTGCGCATGACTGCCGTGGAAGGCGTTCTGGTCCACCGCCCCGGTGATGCCCGGCACGCTGCCGTCGGAGCGATATTGCCAGAACGTCCATTTGCGGTCGCCGTAGCGCACCGTCGGATGATATTTGGTCGAGCGCACCCAGATCGGATATTCGGCGAGCGCGCCCGAATGCAGGATCGCCTGATAGAAGTCGACCGAGCTGTAGATGATCGGCTTCTTGCCGTAGTGGCGCTCCATATCCTCGAGCATCACGCGCATGTCGCGCAGCACTTCCTCGCGATAGAGCGTGCGCTTGCAGCTCCGCGAGGTCGGCGTCGCCTCGACGTCGAGCACCGGCGGCAGAGCGTCGGGCTCATTGGGGACGACCGATTTGAAGAAGCCGGTCTCTTCATGCGGCGGGCGGCACCAATAGACGAAATGATAGGCGCCGCGCGGCACGCCCGCCGCCTTGGCCGCCGCCCAATTGCGATAGAATTTCGAGTCGAGCGCGTCGCCGCCCTCGGTCGCCTTGATGAAGGCGAAGGAGACCCCCGCATTCTTCACCGCCTGCCAGTCGATGTCGCCCTGATATTTGGAGACATCGACGCCGTGCACCGCATATTCCGCGCTGCGCGTCGCCGGATAGGCGTGAAGCTCCGTCTCCGGCACCGCATAGGCCAGAAAGGTCGGGTCCTTGCGCTTGTTGAGGGTCGGCGGCGCGGCGGTGGCGAAGCGCGGCCGGTGGGTGGCGGTCGGGTCGAGCGCGCCGCCGCAGCCCGAGAGGGCTGTCGCGAGCAGAGCGGCGGCGGGCGCCGCCAGTATGAGGCGGTAGGGACGCATTGAGTGAGATTATACCCCGACCGGTAACGAAGCGTTAATAGGGCGCGGGCGGGACCGCGGAAGAATGGATTTTTTCCTCCGCGAATCGGCAAGTCGAAGATCGGCAGGTCGAAGATCGCCGCGACGGCGCGCCGCCGCTGCCGTCGATCCTGCGCCGGCCGGGTCGTGGAAGCAGGGGCCGGGCGCGGGAGGCGACGGAATGATCTCGCCTGTTGCTGCTTTACGTAATTAAATATTCCTTTCATACAGTTGTGATGAAATATGAAGCTTTGAAATTCCCCCGCCAACCTCATGATCCGTCGATATCATCTAACGTATGTACCTGGCGTCGCCCACAACAAGGCCATTTGTAAAATTTGTTTTGCATAAATTGGCTATGTATTTTCTTGCGCCTGCCATTCGGCTGACGCATTCTCGTCCCAACATATTGGGGTAAATCATGAAAAAGACGTTTTTGGCTTCCCTCGCGAGCGCTATGCTCGTCGCCATGTCGGGTTTCGCGCAAGCCGCGATCGTTCAAGTCACCTACTCCGGCAATGTCTCGAGCGGCGTCGACACGACCGGCGTGTTCGGCGCGCCCGGCGTCAATCTGGCGGGACTTCCGTTCACCGTGTACTATGTCTTCGACACCGCCCGCGGCGCCGTCACCATGGGCCCGCCCCAATTTTCCGCTGTCGGCGGCGCCGCCAACGGCACGACGTCTCCGTCGATCACGACTCTCGTCGTGATCAACAATCGCGGCCTCCTCTATTCTGGAGCTAAATTCGGTCAGATACTTGGCTATAATGACGGTCAGGTCAGCCAGCAGGCCCATGAGTCGGACCTGACGCTCAATTTGGGCGGCCGCACTTTCAACGTCAACCTCGCCGAAAGCATCACCGACTTCGGCGTCGCGCTGCCCGCCACGATTACGGGACCGCTCAACTACGTCGTCGGACCGAATGACAGCGCGGCTGGCCAGCTCAGCTTCACCATCACCAACACCGCGACCGGCCAGAGCGTCGGCAGCGCCGAGGCGATTCTCGACACCTCGTCCTTGCGGGTCAGGACGCTCTTCGGCGCGGCCTCGGTGTCGTCCGCCCTGCAGCCGTCCAGCGCTCTGTCCCACGTCACCCGGCTGGGTGTCCGGTAAGAGCCGATTATTGCCGGGAGCGACACGGCCGGGCGCCGATGCTCGTCCCGTGTCGACCCCGGCGGCGGCTGGCCGCTGGCCGCTGGCCGCTGGCCGCTGGCCGCTGAGCGCGAATGACCGATCAGGGCGGCGATGAGCAATATATAAACGCATCGCCGCCGTTCTATCGATTGCGCGCCAGAATAGTTGTCGCGATCGAATCGGAGCAAAGCCGGGCGGCAAAGGACGAAATCCCCAACCCTCGTCCTGAGGAGTCGCCGCAGCGGCGTCTTCAAAGGCCCCCTCGGCAGCCCGTTCGAGAAACGTCCGCTTCGGGCATCCGCCGACGCGCTTGACATATTCGGATTTTGTTCCAATTGCCCATTCCGCTTCCGCCGCATGGGGCGGCGTCCGAAGGTCGGGCGACGTTGGCGGGGCACGGTTCGCAAGGACGGGCGGCGCGACCCTCGTCCGAACCCTTGCGACGCCACCGCGCCGCCGGCGCCGGCTTCTCCTTCGTGCGGAGGGCCTGCCTGAACAAGGCAGGCGCGAGCCGGGCCGAGTATCCGAGGTTGCGCACGGGGACCGATTAACGGAAAGGGAGCAAAGACCCTGGGCCCGGAGGCGGCAAACAGAAGGCGGCCGTGGTCCGGGATTTCCGGCTCCGACGCGCTTCTTTTCACGTCACGGCCGAAACGGAGCCGCGGCGTCCCGGACCTCCCTTCGCCCGCGCCGGATTCCGGCGGCGGGGGCGTCCGCGCTAGAAGCATTCTTTAGTTTGAGCGAATTCCGATCGATCGAACGATTCCGTTCGATCGGAAAGCGCTCCTAGCCCAAGTGGAACCACAGGGTCGCAATGCCGAGGAAAGAGCCATAGCCGACGACGTCGGTGACCGTCGTCACGAAAGCGCTCGAGGAGACGGCCGGGTCGACATTCAGCCGGTCGAGCAGCATGGGCAGGAGAATGCCGCCGAGCGCGCCGGCGGTGAGATTGGTGAGCATGGCCAGAGCCATCACCTGCCCGAGGCCGACATTCTCGAACCAATTGGCGGCGACGAGGCCGGTGATGAGGCCGAAGGCCGCGCCGTTCAGGGCGCCGGTGCCGAGCTCGCGGACAATGATGCGCAGCGCATTGGCGCGCGAGAGCTCGCGCGTCGCCAGCGCGCGCACGGTGACCGTCATCGTCTGGGTGGCCGAATTGCCGCCCTGGCTGGCGACGATCGGCGCCAGCACGGCGAGCGCCACCATCTGCTGCAGCTGCGACTCGAAGGATTTGAGCACGCTCGCCGAAATGAAGGCGGTGCCGAGATTGACGAACAGCCACACGAAGCGGCTCTTGACGATCCACCAGAAGCTGTCGGTCAATTCCTCATGCGGATTGACGCCGCCGAGCGCCTTGATCTCCTCCGAGGCCGCCTCCTGGATCACGTCGACGACGTCGTCGATGGTGATGACGCCGACCAGCCGCTCGGCCTCGTCGACGACCGGCACGGAGACGAGATTATAGCGCTCGAACAGCCGCGCCACCTCCTCGCTCTCCTCGTCGAAGCGCACGCGGCGGCGGTCCGCCTGCATGATGTCCTCGACCCGCGTCTTGGGATGGGCGCGCACCAGAGCGTCGAGAAACACCGTGCCGAGCAGGCGATAGGCCGGATCGACGACGAACACCTCGAAGAAATTGTCCGGCAGGACGTCCGGCTCGGTCTCGCGGAAGAAATCCAGCACCTCGCCCGCCGTCCAAAAGGGCGGAACGGCGACGAGGGTGGTCTGCATCAGTCGCCCGGCCGTGCCCTCGGCGGCGTCCAGAGAGCGGCGCAGCACCACCCGCTCATGGGCCGGCAGCGCCTCCAGCACCTGCGCCTGCTCCTTGGGCTCGAGCATCTCGAGCAGAGCGACGGCGTCGTCGCTCTCGAGCTCGCGCATCGCTTCGGCCAGGGTCGCGACCGGCAGCTCCTCGAGAATGTCCTCGCGCGTGGTCTCGCCGACCTCGGTCAGCGCCAGGAAGTCGAACTCCGCGCCCATCAGCTCGACGAGCTTGGGCCGGGCCTCATGGCCGAGCAGCTCGATCAGCGCGCCGAGATCGGCCTCGTGCAGCGGCGTGACCAGCGCACGCACCGCCTCGGCGTCCTCCGCCTCGATCGCCGCCTCCACGTCGGCGACGAAGTCGGCGCGCGGCTCGCCAGTCTCCTCGTCGCGAAAACACCTCTCCGGGGGCGCCGATTTTTCATGGTCTTGCGACATAGGGAGCCCCATCTTGCGAGAAATGCCTCCGGCGAACGAAGTCGGGAGCGAGGGGTGCATAACGCGCCGAGACGGGAAAGCAAACCGCCGATGCCGCTGAAAAATGGCCTGCTGCCGATCATCCTCGGCCTTTTCGCCGCGACCGCGGCCGCCGCCGCGCCGGGGCGCGAGTGTGGGCCGCAGGCGCTCGGCGTCGCCCGCGAGATCGCCGTCGACGGGCGCGAGAGGCTGGCGCTCGGCCTCGAGACTTATCCGCGCACGCTGGCGCTCGCCGACCATGAGGTCGTGCTCACCTTCGACGACGGCCCCGTGGCCGGGACGACGGCGCAGGTTCTGGACGCGCTGAAGGCCGAATGCGCCCGCGCGACCTTTTTCCTGGTCGGCCGCCACGCCGCCGAGGAGCCGGCGCTGGTGAAGCGCATCGTGGCCGAGGGCCACAATGCCGGACATCATTCCTACAGCCATCCGGCGCGGACGCTGCGGCTGATGAGCGATCCGGCGGCGCGCGCCGACATCGACAAGGGCTTCGCCGCCGTTGACGCGGCCGGCTTCGGCGCGGCGGGACCCTCGCCGCGCGCGCCCTTCTTCCGCTTCCCCGGCTTCGCCGACACGCCCGAGCTGGTGAGCTGGCTCGAGGACCGCTCCATCGCCGTGTTCGGCGCCGATCTCTGGGCCTCGGACTGGCAGGACATGACGCCCCAGGCCGAGCTCGAGCTGGTCATGTCGCGCCTCGAGGCGGCGCGCAAGGGAATCATTCTGTTTCACGATTCGCGCGCCTCCACGGCGCGGATGATGCCGGAGTTCCTGAAGGCGCTGAAGGCGCGCGGCTTCAAGCTCGTGCATCTCGTCCCCGGCCCCGGCCCGACGCCGATCGAAAACGCCAAGCCCGGCTGGACCTCGAATACCGAAGCGATCATCGCCAAGACGCTCGGGCCGAAGGGGCAGAGACGCGAGCCGCAGGAAGGCCGCGGCGTCAAGACCAACGACGATCTGATGCGCTGAAAAGAGCGCGACGGACGCGCGCATCCTGCGCCCAACCTTGCGACAAAACCGCGCGCGTCTCATTTCCAAGCTGCGCGCGCCCTGCGGCGCCGAATTGACAAGCCCTTCTATTCACGCGCGAAAATGATGCTTGTTTTCATTCGCCTGTGACATTTGTGCGCAGCGATCGCCGATGAGCGGTTTTGTTGATCGAAGTCAAATCGCGCGATCGCGCCAGCGTTAGACTCTTTTCCGCGATCCGAGACGAAGGGCGCGCGCGTCGAATTCGAAAGAGAACGACGCGCCCTTCGCTATTTCCGCGCAGGGGCATCTCATCATGGCGCTGTCCATTTCTCCCCCGAAATCCGTGACCTTCGGCGAAGCCATGCTGGCCTTCGTCTTCGTCGCCTTCGCCGCGCTCGCCGGCTATATCGCGACGAAAGCGCATGCCGCTCCTTACGCCTTCCATGCGGCCTTGTTCGCGCTCGGCTCGATCGGCGCCGTCGTCGCCATCGTGAAGCGCTATGAGCTGCGCAGCGCCGAGCCGGCGCCGCGCGTCATCGACGGCAAGCCGAACTATAATTACGGCCCGATCAAATTCGCCGCGCTCGCCGCTCTGTTCTGGGGCGTCGCCGGCTTTGCCGTCGGGCTCTATATCGCGCTGGAGCTCGCCTTCCCCGCCTTCAATCTCGATCTGCCCTGGATCAACTTCGGGCGCCTTCGCCCGCTGCATACATCGGCGGTGATCTTCGCCTTCGGCGGCAATGTGCTGCTCGCGACATCCTTTTATGTCGTGCAGCGCACCTCCCGCGCGCGGCTCGCCGGCGATCTTTCGCCCTGGTTCGTCGTGCTCGGCTATAATTTCTTCATCCTCGTCGCCGGCACGGGCTATCTGCTCGGCGTCACGCGCGGCCATGAATATGCGGAGCCCGAGTGGTACGCGATCCTGTGGCTCGTCGTGGTGTGGGTCGTCTATCTCATCGTCTTCCTCGCGACGCTGGCCCGGCGCGAGGAGCCGCACATCTATGTCGCCAATTGGTTCTACCTCGCCTTCATCGTCACCGTCGCCGTGCTCGTGCTCGGCAACAACGCCGAAATTCCGGTTTCGCTGTTCTCGCCGAAATCGGTGATCGTCTGGGCCGGCGTGCAGGACGCGATGATCCAATGGTGGTACGGCCATAACGCCGTCGGCTTCTTCCTCACCGCCGGCTTTCTCGGCATCATGTATTATTTCGTGCCCAAGCGCGCCGAGCGGCCGATCTATTCCTACCGCCTCTCCATCGTGCATTTCTGGGCGCTGATCTTCCTCTACATCTGGGCCGGGCCGCATCATCTGCATTACACCGCGCTGCCCGATTGGGCGCAGACGCTCGGCATGGCCTTCTCGATCATGCTGTGGATGCCGAGCTGGGGCGGCATGATCAACGGCCTCATGACTCTCTCCGGCGCCTGGGACCGGCTGCGCACCGATCCGGTGCTGCGCATGATGGTCGTCTCGGTCGCCTTCTATGGCATGTCGACCTTCGAAGGGCCGCTGATGTCGATCAAGGCGGTGAATGCGCTCAGCCATTACACCGATTGGGGCATCGGCCATGTGCATTCGGGCAGCCTCGGCTGGGTCGGCTTCGTCTCCTTCGGCGCGCTCTATTGCCTCATCCCTTGGGTGTTCGCGCGCCCGCTCTATTCGCTGAAGCTCGTCGACTGGCATTTCTGGATCGCGACGATCGGCATCGTCTTCTACATCTCGGCGATGTGGGTGGCCGGCATCATGCAGGGGCTGATGTGGCGCGCCTACACGCCGCAGGGCTTCCTCGAATATTCCTTCGTCGAGACCACCGATGCGCTGCATCCGGAATATGTGATCCGCGCAGCGGGCGGCGGGCTGTTCCTGATCGGCGCGCTGATCATGGTCTATAACATCTACAAGACAATTCGCTCCCCCGCCGAGAAGCGGGCGAGCGCGCTCGCCCCTCTTCCCGCCGCCGCAGAGTGAGGAGAGCCGCCATGTCCGACATGATGCATGCACGCCCGTCCCGCAGCCTGCAGAAGAGTCTCGAGACCAATTCGATCCTGCTGCTGCTCGCTATCATGCTGCTCGTCTCGATCGGCGGAATCGTCGAGATCGTGCCGCTGTTCTATCTGCACAACACGATCGAGAAGGTCGACGGCGTGCGGCCCTATTCGCCGCTCGAGCTTTCCGGCTACAACATCTACGTGCGCGAAGGCTGCTACACCTGCCATTCGCAGATGATTCGCCCTCTGCGCGACGAGGTCGAGCGCTACGGCCATTATTCGCTCGCCGCCGAGAGCATGTACGACCACCCGTTCCAATGGGGCTCCAAGCGCAACGGCCCCGATCTCGCGCGCGTCGGCGGTCGCTATTCCAATGATTGGCATCGCGACCATTTGCGCGATCCGCGCGCCGTCGTGCCGACCTCGATCATGCCGGGCTATCCGTTCCTGGCGAGCGCGCCGCTCGACTATGCGCATATCGCCGAGCAGATGCGCATGCTGCGCGTCGTCGGCGTTCCCTACACGGATGAGGCAATCGACGCCGCCGCCGCCGATCTCTCCGCGCAGGCGGCGCCGGACGCTCCCGGCGCCGAGGCGCTGCGCCGACGCTATCCCAACGCCGTCGTCAATGATGTCGCGAGCAAGAGCGGCGTCACCGAGGAGGATGCGCTGATCGCCTATCTGCAGCATCTCGGCGTCTCGGTCGATTTCAAGCTCTATGACGACAAGGCCGCGGTCAATGTGAGGTGAGCCATGACCTATGAATTCTGGCGAGATTTCGCAGCGGGCTCTGGATTGTTCTTCTTCGCGGCCATCTTCGGCGTCGCGGTCGGCTACGCCTTCTGGCCGGCCAATCGCGAACGCTTCGACCGCGCGGCGCGCGCGCCTCTGCGGGAGGACTGATCATGTCGACCAATGAAATGCGCGAGACGCATGTGAAGACCACCGGCCATGAATGGGACGGCATAGAAGAGCTCGACACGCCATTGCCGCGCTGGTGGCTGATCACCTTCTACGCGACGATCCTGTGGTCGCTCGCCTATTTCCTCGTCTACCCCTCCTTGCCGACGCCAAGCGGCGCGACGCAGGGGCTCCTCGGCTGGCATTCACGCACGGCGGTGACACAAGACCTCGACGAGCTGCAGAAGATTCGCGGGCCGGTGATGGCGCGGCTCGCCACGGCGACGCTCGAGGAGATCGAGAAGACCCCGCAATTGCTGAGCGCCGCGCGCGCGCTCGGCGCCGCCGCCTTCGCCAATAATTGCGCCGGCTGTCATGGCGCCGGCGCGCAAGGCGCGAAGGGCTATCCCAATCTCAATGACGACGAATGGCTGTGGGGCGGCAGGCTCGCCGATATTCGCCGCACCATCGAGCATGGCGTGCGCTGGGACGCCGACAAGGAGACGCGCACGGAGACCATGCCGGCCTTCGGCCGCGACGGCCTGCTCGACGCCGGGCAGATCTCGCTCATCGCCGACGAGGTGCGCGCATTGGGCAAGCTCCCCGGCGCAAAGCCGGCCGCCGCCGGCGCGAAGCTCTTCGACGACAATTGTTCCGTGTGCCATGGCGTCGACGGCAAGGGCAATCGCGACATGGGCGCGCCCAATCTGACCGACGCCTTGTGGCTGTTCGGCTCCGACAAGGCGACGATCGTCGCGCGCATCGCCAATGGCGGCGGCGGCGTGATGCCGGCCTGGGGCAACCGCCTCGACGACACGACGATCACGGCGCTCACCGTCTATGTGCATTCGCTCGGCGGCGGGGAGTGAGGTTTCACTCCCTCATCCTGAGGCGCTTTTCGCCGAAGGCGAAAAGCCTCGAAGGATGTTCCAGAGGGCGCGCTGTTCCACCCTTCGAGACGCCCGCTCTCGCGGGCTCCTCAGGGTGAGGGGCTGAGTTTGCAACGGAGAGAACCAATCATGAGCGCGACCGAAAGCAGCCGAACGGCGAGCAGTGGTTCTCTCTACGCCGCGCGCAAGGCCATCTACCCGAAAGAGGTGGAAGGAAGCTTCCGCCGCATCAAATGGGGCCTGCTCGCCTTCACGCTCGCGGTCTACTACCTGCTGCCCTTCGTGCGCTGGGACCGCGGCCCCGGCGCGCCAACCCAAGCCGTGCTCGTCGATTTTCCACATCGGCGCTTTTACTTCTTCTTCATCGAGATCTGGCCGCAGGAGGTCTATTATCTCACCGGCCTCCTGATCCTCGCCGCGCTCGTGCTGTTCCTGATGAACGCCGTCGCCGGCCGAATTTGGTGCGGCTATCTCTGTCCGCAAACGGTGTGGACCGATCTCTATCTTTCCGCCGAGCGCTGGATCGAGGGCGACGCCCGCGAGCGCGCGCGCAAGGACGCCGGGCCTCGCACGTCGAAAATCCGGCGCGAGAAAATCGCCAAGCATGCGCTGTGGCTCGTCATCGCCTGGTGGACCGGCGGCGCCTGGGTGCTCTATTTCGCCGACGCGCCGACGCTCGTCCATCAGCTCGCGACCTTCCAGCCGGGCGTCTCGCAGGCCTATGTCTGGATCGGCATTTTCACCTTCACCACCTACATGCTCGCCGGCCATATGCGCGAGCAGGTCTGTCTCTATATGTGTCCCTGGCCGCGCATACAGGCGGCGCTCACCGACGAATATGCGCTGAACGTCACCTTTCGCTATGACCGCGGCGAGCCGCGCATGTCGTTGAAGCAGGGGCTCGCGCTGCGCGCGGCGGGCGGACGCGCCGGCGATTGCGTCGACTGCGGCCAATGCGTCGCGGTCTGCCCGACCGGCGTCGACATTCGTGAGGGCGCCTCGCTCGGCTGCGTGCAATGCGGCCTCTGCATCGACGCCTGCGACGGCGTGATGGCGAAGATCGGCCGCGCGCCGCGCCTCATCGCCTATGACACGCAGATGAATTGCGAGCGGCGCAAGAGCGGCGCCGCGCCGATCTTCAAGCCGCTGCGCGCGCGCACGCTGATCTATGCAATGCTGATCCTCGCGATCGGCGGCATGATGTCGCTCACCCTCGCGACCCGCGGCGACGCGCGTCTCAGCGTGATCCATGATCGCAATCCGCTCGCCGTTCGCCTCACGGATGGCGCTCTGCGCAATGCGTATACGGTGCGCTTCGCCAATATGAGCGGCGAGCCTCGCCGCTTTGCGCTCGAGGTCGAAGGGCTCGATCAGGCCGAGGTCGAGATCGTCGGCGTCGAGCCCGATGCGCAAGGACGCTTCGTCGTCGTCGTCGGACCGGATCAGACGCGCGAGGCGCGCGCGCTCGTCACCTTGCGCGGCGACAAGCCCAGCGCCGCGCAGACTCCTATCGTCTTCGTCTCGCGCGATCTCGACAGCGGCGCGAGCGTGGAGGCGAAAGACGCCTTTCTGCAGCCGTGACGGAGGGACCCATGTCGCAGACCAGCTCCATCTCTTTCGCCGACGCTCCGCGCCGTCTCACCGGCGCCGCCGTGCTGATGACGCTCGTCGCCTTCTTCGGCGTGATCGCAGCGGTCGATGTGACGATGATGTTTCTCGCCGTGTCGACGTTCCGCGGCGAGGACACCGCTCATGCCTACGAGAAAGGCCTCGCCTATAATCTCGACATCGCCGGCGCGCGCGCTCAGGAGGCGCGCGGCTGGAAGGTCGAAGCCTCGCTCATGCGACTCTCGGAAACGCAGAACCGCATCGAGGTCGCCTTGCGCGACGCGCAGGGCCCGATCAGGGGACTGAAGCTCGCGGCGTCGATTCGATCTCCGGTCGATGCGAAGCAGGATATCGGCGTCGCGCTCGTCGAGACCGCGCCGGGGCGCTATGCGGCGCCGCTCGCCATAGAGCCGGGCTGGCGCGATCTCGTGCTGACCGCCGCGCGCGACGGGCGCGAGGCCTTTCGCTCCAAGAATCGCATTCGGCTGGATTGAGCCGCCGCATGAGCGTCGACCTCGATTATTCCTCGCTGGCCGAGCGCCGCGCCGATGGCGCGCGGCGGCTCGATCTCGCGCTCGACGGGCTCACCTGCGCCGCCTGCGTCTATGAGATCGAAGCGGCGCTGAAGTCTGTTCCGGCGCTCCGCTCCGCGCGCGCCAATTACGCCGATCGTCGCCTCACGCTCGAATGGAGCGACGATACATTCGCCTTTCCGGAGGTCGCGGAGCGGCTGCGGCGCATGGGCTATCGCGCCCGTCCCTTCGCGCGCGCGGACGGCGAGCGCGAGGCGATGGAGACCTCGCGCCATCTGATGCGCTGCTTCGCCGTCGCCGCTTTCGCGGCGGTCAATGTCATGCTGCTGTCGGAGGCGGTGTGGATCGGCCAATGGGGCGATCTCGATCCGGCGACGCGCGATTTCTTTCACGGAGTCTCGGCGCTGATCGCCATTCCCGCCTCGGCCTACGCCGGCCAGCCCTTCTTTGCGAGCGCCTTCGCCGCTCTGCGCGCCGGGCGGCTGAACATAGACGTGCCGATCACGCTCGGCGTGCTGCTCGCGCTCGCAATGTCGGTCTATGAGACCGTCGTGCATGCGCCGCACGCCTATTTCGATTCCGCGATCATGCTGCTCGCCTTTCTGCTGCTCGGCCGCTGGCTCGACAGCGCCATGCGGCGCAAGACGCGCGCCGTGGCCGCCAATCTCGCCGCCTTGCGCGCGCCGATCGCCCGCCGCATCGGCGCCGACGGCGCCCGCTCGGCCGTGCCGCCGTCCGCGCTCGCGCCGGGCGACATCGTCGAGATTCTGCCGGGCGAGCGCGTGCCCGCCGATGGCGTCATCCTCGCAGGCGCCTCGAAGCTCGACGAGAGTCTCGTCACCGGCGAGACCGATCATCGCGCGGTCGGCGTCGGCGAAAGCGTCTACGCCGGCAGCCTCGCCTTCGACGGCGCGCTGACGATGCGCGTGGAGGCCGCGAACGGCGGTTCGCTGATCGACGAGATCGAGCGGCTCGTCGAGGAGGCGACGGCGGCGCGCTCGCGCTATCTGCAGCTCGCCGACCGCGTCTCGCGGCTCTACGCGCCGGCCGTGCATGTCACGGCTTTCGCGACCGCGCTCGTCTGGCTCGCGGCCGGCGCCTCGGCGCATGACGCGCTGGTCGCGGCGATCGCCGTGTTGATCGTCACCTGTCCCTGCGCTCTGGCGCTGGCGGCGCCGGCGGTGCAGGTGGCGGCGAGCGGCGCGCTGTTTCGCGCCGGCGTGCTGCTCGAGCGCGGCGACGCTCTGGAGCGTCTCGCCGAGATCGACACCATCGTCTTCGACAAGACCGGCACGCTGACGACGCCCGAGCCGCGCCTCGTCGACGCCTCATCGCTCGATGCGGAGCTCGTCGCGCTCGCGGCGCGGCTCGCGCACTCCAGCAGCCATCCGCTGGCGCGCGCGCTCGCCGCCGGGCATCCGCGCGCGGCGCCGCTCGACGGCGCGCGCGAGACGCGGGGCGAAGGCGTCGCGGCGATCGTCGACGGCGTCGAGGCGCGACTCGGCGGTCCGCGCTTCTGCGACCTCGAACGCGAGAGCGCCGCCTGCGCCGCGCGCGATCCGGAGGCGTCGATCGTCGCCTTTCGCCATGGCGAGCGCACGGCGGTCCTGCGCCTGCGCCAAGTCTTGCGGCCCGACGCGCGCGAGATCATCGCGGCGCTGGAGGAGCGGGGCTTGCGCGTCATCATTCTCTCCGGCGACCGCATTCCAGCGGTCGAGACGGCGGCGCGCGCGCTGCGCGTCGCCGAATGGCGCGGCGCGCTGAAGCCGGCCGACAAGGTCGCCTGGCTCGAGACGCTGCGCGCCGACGGACGCAAGACGCTGATGATCGGCGACGGGCTCAATGACGCGCCGGCGCTCGCCGCCGCCCATGTGTCGCTGTCGCCGATCGATGCGACGCAATTGACGCAGGCGGCGGCAGACGCAGTGTTTCTCGGAGAGAGCCTCGCGCCGATCGTCGAAGCGCTCGACCTCGCGACTCGCGCGCGCGGCCTGATACGGCAGAATCTCACATTCGCCGTGCTCTACAATGCGCTCGCCGTGCCGCTGGCGATGGCCGGGCTGCTGACGCCGCTGATCGCGGCCGCCGCAATGTCCGGCTCGTCGCTGCTGGTCACCATCAATGCGCTGCGCGCCGGCCGCGCGCGGCGGCGCGCCGCCTTCCGCGCGGCGCCGGCGGCGCAATTGCATGGCAGCGAGGCTTCGGCATGACGGTCCTGCTCTTCCTCGTCCCTCTCGCGCTCATTTTGGGCGCGCTCGGCCTCGCGGCGTTCCTCTGGGCGCTCGGCTCCAGCCAATATGAGGACCTCGAAGGCGCGGCGGCGCGCATCCTCGCCGATGACGATCTGAAAGAGCGCGCGCCATGAGTCACGATTCGCTGCTCGCACGGCCGAGCCAAACTCTATGCCTCTGCGGCGCGCGCGGCGAAGCGGGCGCCGAGCGCGGCTGGACGCGAATCCTGTCGCTCGGCTTCGGCCTCAATGTCCTGGCGCAGGCGCTCGCGCTGTCGCAATTGCCGGAAGCCGCGCGCCTTTCGGCGCCGAGCCTCGAGCGCGTCGGCTGGCCTCTCGCGCTGCTGTTGCTCGGCGCGGCGCTCGCGAGCCTTCCGGCGGCGCTGCTCGTCGACTCCTTCGGCCGGCGCGCCGCCTTCGCGCTCGGCGCGAGCCTCGGCGCCGCAGGCGGCGGGCTCGCCGCCTTCGCCATCGCTCACACGAATTTCCCGGCGCTGTGCCTCGGCGCGCTATGGCTCGGCCTGGCGCAGGGATTCGCGCTGTTCTACCGCCATATCGCGGCGCCGGCGGGCGGCGGCCTCGCCGTGCTCGGCGGCGGCGCGCTGGCGGCCCTCGCCGCGCCGCTCGTCGCCGGCCTCGGCGATCGCCTCGGCGGCGGCGCAGGGATCGTCGTCTCGGCGTCGCTGGCCTATGTCGCCTCGCTGGCGCTCGCGCTGCGCCTGCCGCATGCCTTCGCGGAGCCGGCGGCGTCCGGCGAAGACTTCCGCCTCGACGCGCGCTTTGTCCTCGCCACTGGCGCCGGCGCGGCCGCATGGTTCGTCATGGCTTCGACCATGCTGCATGGGCCGCTGACCCTGTCCTCCGTCTGCGGCGCCGCGCCGGGCTTCGTCGGCGGCGCGACGGCCTTGCATCTCCTCGCCATGTATGGCCCGGCGGCGCTGGCCGCGCAGCGTCCAGCGCTGTTTTCGCCTTTGCGCTGCGTCGCGCTCGGCCTCGGCGTCATGGCCGGCGCTTACGCCGTCATGGCCGCCGCATATTCGCCGCTCGTCATCGCTTTCGCCATGATGGCGATCGGCGCATGCTGGTCGCTCGCCAATATCGGCGCGCTGCGTCTGCTGCACGAGTGCTCGCGGCCACGCGCCGCGCTCGCGGCGCATGATCTGTTGCTGCTTCTCGCGGCGGCGGCCGGCGCATTGTCGTGAGCGCGGCGGCAGCCCACCGCATCAACCGCGCAGCGAGAGTTCGAGGCCGTCGTCCAGCGGAATCTCGCCGGACGAATAGCCGTTGGCGGGATCGCGCACATAAGCGAGGTAAGGCGCTAGCATCTCCGGCATGATCTTCAGATCGTCGGCGATGACGAGCGCGCCTTCGCCGAGCGCCGGCTCCAACGCGCGCAGCATCGGCAGATAGAGCGCCTTCCAGCCATCGAGCAGCAGGAGGTCGATCCGTTCGACGCCGACGAGCGTCTCGAAGGGGTCGCCCGGCCGCACCTCCGCCCATGTCTCGAGCCCGGCTTCTCTCAGATGCTGCGTGGCTCGCTCCGCCTTCTGGGCGTCGATTTCAGTCGCGATCAGCCGCCCTCGGCCATTGTCGGCGAGCGCGGCGGCGATATGGATCGCCGACAGGCCGAACGAGGTCCCGAACTCGACGACGCGCTCCGGGCGCCGCAGCCGCACGAGCTGATAGAGGAGTCGTCCGACCTCCGGCGCGACGCCGATGAAGGCGCTGTCGAGCAGGCTGGCGACGGCGCGGTCGTCGAAGGGCGTCCCGCGCGCTTCGCATTCGGCGCGGGCGCGCCGCCGCAGGTCTGGGTCTTGGAGCTCCGCTTCGCGATACAGCCGGTCGAGCGTCGTCGACACTGCGGTCGAATGCAGCGAAATCATCAATGGTCCTCCCTCTGTCTGTCGAGGACCGCATCATAGGCGGCCGCGGAGCCGGCGGCGTTGCGATGTCGTTCTGGCAATCTTGCGTCCGACGCAATCGGAACTCTGCTAGAGTCTTTCCGGTTCAAATTGAACCGGAAAGACTCTAGATTCCCTTGTTCTGTCGTGTTTTCTTCACGCGAACCGGTTCCCACTTCGCTCGAAAACACTCTAGTCTCGCGCTCAATGCCGCCGATGGACCTCAATCTTCTGGTCGCGCTCGACGCTCTTCTCGCCGAGGGAAGCGTGACAGGCGCCGCCGCACGCCTGAACAAGAGCGTTCCGGCGATGAGCCGTACGCTGGACCGCCTGCGCAAGGCGCTCGACGACCCATTGTTCGTGCGGGCGGGGCGCGATTTTCTGCCAACCGCCCGGGCCGATGCGTTGAAACCTCGGCTCGGCGCGCTCATCGCCGAGGCCGAGGCGCTGATGACGCCGGAGATTTTCGATCCGGCGCGGCTCGAGCGGCGTTTCGTCGTTCGCTGCGGGGACGATCTGGCGGCCGCGCTCGGTCCCGCACTGGCGCAGGCGATCCTCGCCGAAGCGCCGGGGCTCTCGGTCGTGTTCGCGCCGGAGGGCGAGGAAGACGCAACCGATCTGCGCGAGGGCCGTGTCGATGTGGACATTGGCGCGCCGGGAGCGCTCGGCCCCGAGGTTCTGACGCAGACGGCGCTGCGCGATCGCTTCGTCGGCGCGGCGCGCCGTGGCGCGCCGATCTTCGCCGCGCCGATCGATCCGGCGCGTTACGCGGCCGCAGGACATGTCGCCTCCTCGCGCCGCGGCCGCGCCGAGGGGCCGATCGACCGCGCCCTTGCGGCGCTGGGGCTCAGGCGGCGCACGCCGCTGACGGCGGCGAGCGGAAGCGCCGCTCTCGCCATCGCCCTCCTCAGCGATCTCGTCGCCTCGGTTCCGGGCTTTGCGGCGCGCGCCGCCATCGCCCGCGGAGCGGCGCTGACGATGTTCGAGCTGCCGGTAGAAGCGCCCGAGTTGACGATCGCGCTCAGCTGGCATCCGCGCCGCCACGAAGATCCCGCGCAGCGCTGGATGAGGGAGAAATTGCGTGTCGCCATAGCCGCGCTGTGACGGCGTCCGACGTTACACGTCTCGCTCCGTGTTCAACACGGCGAGGCCGCGGAAGCGCGCGGCCGGCGCGCCATGGGAGACTGGCGCGAGCTGCATCGGCTCCGCCTTGCCGCAGGTGAATGTGCCGCAGAGCCGATAGGTCGAGGCGTCGCCGAGTCCGTCGAGCGCGTTCCAGAACGCGATGGTGCGGCTCTGATAGGCGGCGTCGCGCACCATCTCGCCGAGGCGGCCATCCTTTATCTCGTAGAATAATTGCCCGCCGAACTGGAAATTATCGCGCTGCTGATCGATGCTCCAGCTTCCCGCGCCGACGACATAGAGCCCCTTCTCCACTCCGCCGATCAGCGCCTCGAGCGAGCAGGGCGCGGGATTTGGCGCCAGCGAGATATTGGGCATGCGCTGGATCGGAAAGGCGGTCGGATCATCCGCATAGGCGCAGCCATTGGAGCGCTCCGCGCCGATGAGATGCGCCTGGCCCAGCGCCATCTGGAAATTGCGGAACACGCCCTTGGAGACGATCTCGAACTCCGCCCGCTCGCGCGGAGCGCCGTCGTCGTCGAAGGCGGCGCTGGCGAGCCCGCCCTCCTGCGAGCGGTCGGCGCGGATCGTCATCAGCTCGCTGCCGAAGCGCAGTGCGTTCAGCATATGCGGCTTGATGAAAGACGTGCCGGCGAAATTCGCCTCCCAGCCGAGCGCGCGGTCGAGCTCGGTCGAATGTCCGACCGTCTCGTGGATGGTCAGCCAGAGATTGGTGGGATCGAGCACCACATCCATCACGCCGGCCTCGGCCGGCTTCGCCTGCAGCTTCTCGCGCGCTTCGCCGGCGGCGCGCTTCGCTTCGCCGACGAGATCGCAGGAGAGCGCATGCTCCCACCCCGCCGCGCGCGCGGGCGCGAGGCTCTCGCGCGTCGCGAAACGGCCGGAACCCGCCGCGTCGACGACGGTCACGAGAAAGGACGGCTGCGTGCGCGTGCGCGATTGAAAAATGCGGCTGCCGCGGCTGTCGGCGAAGAGACGATCCTCCCGCGCGAAGGAGAGGGAGGCGTTGCAGTAATCGGCGCCCGCCTCCTGCGCGGCGGCGTTCACCGCCAGCAGAAGCTCGACCTTGTCGCGCGCTTCCACGGCGAAAGGATCGACGCCCAGGGGCATGATCCACTCCGCCTCCTGCGGCTGCGTCTCCTCGATGACGATCGGCTCGGCCTGGATCGGCGCCACGGCGCGGGCCTGGGCCACGGCGCGCCGCGCGGCGGCGGCGAGCGTCGCGGCGTCGAGCGCCCGCGCGCCGTAAAACCCCCAGCAGCCGTCGACCAGCACGCGCAGGCCGAAGCCGGGGTCGAGGCTCTCGGAAAACTCGTCGAGCCGCGCCTCCTTGGCGCGGACGAACTGCCGCCGCGTCGCGCCGAGCCGGATGTCGGCGTAGCGCGCGCCCGCCTCTCGCGCGGCGGCGAGCGCGACATCGGCGAGATCGAGCAGAAAGGCGCGGTCGAGGCAAAGCTCCTGCTCGGCCGCCGGCTCGGGGCGATCCTGTCGGAGGCGACGCGGCGTCATCGAATTCTCCTCGGGCGAATTTGCGCAACCGGCGGGAGATTAACGCCGAACCCGCCTCGTGGGAACGACGTCGTCCCATTCGAGACTGACGAGAGCGAGCCTGAAGGCTCGCTTGTCGAATCCCTTATCTGATTTCGCCACGAGAGAAAGCGGCCGCGCCGGCCGCCTTCCATATGATCGAGCGCGGAACCCTCAATGGCGGAGGATGGCGAAGCCTTGCTTGGTGAAGAAATGCGCCGCCGCCGAGCTCTCGAGGAAGGCCAGGAGGTCGACCGCCGACTTGCTCGTCGAGGAGGCGGTCAGCGCGATCGGATAGACGATCGGCGGGTGCGAGGACGCCGGGAAGGTGGCGACCACGACGACCTTGGAATCCGAATTGGCGTCGGTCTGATAGACGACGCCGAGCGGCGCCTCGTCGCGCGCGACGAAGGTCAGAGCGGCGCGCACATTCTCGGTGAAGGCGAAGCGCGGCTCCAGCGCCTCCCACACGCCGAGGCTGGTGAAGGCCGCCTTGGCGTATTTGCCGGCCGGAACGGAGGCCGGCTCGCCGATGGCCATGCGCCCGCCGTCGCCGAGCGCGGCGAGCAGGGCGCCCTTCTCCAGCGCGACCTTCTTCACGCCGGCGATTTTCGGCGCGATGAGCACGAGGCTGTTGCCGAGCAGGTTCTTCTGCGTGCCTTCCTTCAGCAGGCCGCGCGAAGAGAGATATTCGGCCGAGGCCGTATCGGCGGAGATGAAGATATCGGCCGGCGCGCCGGACTCGATCTGCTTGGCGAGCGGCATCGACGCCGCATAGCTGATCGTCACCTCGTCCCCCGTTTTCTTCTTGAAGGCCGCGGCGGCCTCGTCGAGAGCATTCTTGAGGCTGGCGGCGGCGAAGACGGTGACCGTCTTGGAGCCGGTCGCCTTGTCGGCGGCGGGCGATTCGGCGCGGGCCGATTGGAGAGGGACGAGAAATGCGGCGACGAGCGCCAGGCTGGCGATTCTTTCCATGACAATATCCCCTTGAGCAGGCCGGCGAGCGGCTTGACGCAATTATGCATAGTTTCTGACAATAGGGAATAATCACATGATTTTGCATTTTTTGCCGCACGGCGCCCCGCTGGCGGCAAGCGCGCGCTCCTTATCTCTACTGTGTGGAAGACAGTGGCCCCTCGCGAAGCGAGGGGCGGACGAGGACCGACGCGATTGCCGGGCAGATATTGTTTTTGAGCGGCTTGTATCGGATCGAGCCCTCCTCCGCCCCGGCTGCGCGGGGCCGCCTTCTCCCGCCGAGCAGGAGAAGGGAGCGCCTGTTGAGGGATGACGCGGCGATATTGCTCGGTCCGACCATCTCTGCTAATTTTACGGCAACATCGGAAAAGATGCACAATGTCCGAGTTTCTCACCACTCGCGAGCTCGCCGCTCTGCTGCGCGTCAAAGAGCGCAAGGTCTATGATCTCGCCTCGGAGGGGGCGCTGCCGGTGCGGCGCGTGACCGGCAAGCTGCTGTTTCCGCGCGCCGAGATCGAGGACTGGCTGGCGGCGAATCGTCGCGGCGCCACACGCGAGGCGCAGGCCGTGCGGCCGCTCATCGTCGCCGGCGGCCATGATCCGCTGCTCGAATGGGCGCTGCGCGAGTCGCGCTCCGGCATCGCCGCCTTTCTGGACGGCGCGCTGGACGGATTGGAGCGCGCGGCCGCTGGCGGCTGCATCGCCGCGGGCCTGCATATTCCCGAGCCGGGCGAGAACGCCTGGAACGCCGCGACCGTCGCGGAGCGCCTCGCCGGCGAGCCGGTGGCGCTGATCGAATGGGCGAAGCGCACGCGCGGCCTGATGGTGCGCAAGGACCTCGGCCGGCGCGTCGAGCGGCTCGCCGACGCGCGCGGCCTGCGCTTCCAATCGCGCCAGCCGGAGGCCGGCAGCGAGCTGGTGCTGGCGATGCTGCTGCGGCGCGAGGGCATGGCCCGCGAGGAGCTGCAATTCATTCCGGCGGTGGAGCGCTCCGAGACCGATCTCGCCGCCGCCGTCGCCGCGGGACGCGCCGACGTCGGCTTCGGCCTCGAGGCCAGCGCCCGCCAATTCGGTCTCCAATTCTCGCCCGCCGTCGTCGAGCGCTTCGATCTCGTCGTTTGGCGCAAGGCTTATTTCGATCCGCCGTTTCAGAAGCTCGCGCGCTTTTGCGCGAGCGAGTCGTTTCGCTTCCGCGCCGAAACGCTCGGCGGCTATGATGTCGCGCAATTCGGCGCGGTGCATTTCAACGCCGAATGAGCAGCGCCGGCGCCGGGCGCGTCATTCATCTCGTGAAACAGGAGGAGCCGATGTTCGAATTTCCCGTGGTCCAGGACGAGGCCGAGCGCGCCGCCATCGAAACGGCGATCTCGGCGTTCGTGCGCGGCTTTTACGACAAGGGCCTCGCCGATCCGCTGATCGGCCCGGTGTTCGCCGCCATTCCCGATCTCGACGGACACCTCGCCATCATCGAGAATTTCTGGTCGAAATCGCTGCTGCGCACCGAGCGCTACGAGGGGCATCCCTTCTCGGTCCATGTCAATCTGCCGATCGAGCCGGAACATTTCACGCGCTGGCTGGAGCTGTTCGTCGAGGCCGCGCGCGAGAGCTTGCCGACGACGCAGGCCGAGCAGGCGATCGCCAAGGCCACCCATATGGCGCAATGCTTCCAGGGTGGGCTGTTTCCCTTCACCGGCGCCGACGGCCGCCCCTCGCGCCATCCGCCGGCCTGAGCGCACCCCGCGCGGCGGCGAGCGCCGCCGGAGCGTCTTGCCCATTCTCCGCCGCCGGTTATATTCCGCGCAGCAGCACGGCCTTCGCCGCAATGCGCAAGACGGGAAAGACCGCCTATGCTCTCGAGCTCCGATGACGACGCCGGATTGGGCGGCGCGTTCCGCCGGCAGCGGCGGGTGATCTTCGCGCTGATGCTGCGCCGCATGCGCACGCGCTTCTTCGGCAATGGGCTCGGCTTTCTGATCGCCATCCTCTGGCCCTTGTCGCACATCCTGTTCTTCGTCGCATTCTCGGTCTATCGCGGCCGCCACGCGCCGGTCGGAGAGAGCGCCGCGCTGTTCTTCGCCACCGGCTCGGCGACCTTCATGGCGTTCAGCTATCTCGCTATGTACACCATGCAGTCGATCAGCGGAATGCGTCCGCTGCTCGGCTTTCCGGCGGTCAAGCTGCTCGACGCCATCTTCGCCTCGGCGCTGCTCGAGATCCTCTCGAGCTGCACGGTGACCCTGATCGTCCTCATCATCGGAATATCCTTCGGCATCGACGTCATGCCCCGCGACGCCGAGCAGGCGGCCTGCGCCTATGGCTCGGCGATCCTCCTCGGCCTGGGAATGGGCATGCTCAACTCCATCATGGCGCTGATGGTCCCGATGTGGGCGATGGTGTTCGGCCTCAGCCGCATCCTGTTGTGGATCTCCTCCGGCGCGATCTTCCTGCCCGATACGCTTCCCGAGCCCCTGCGCACCTGGATGAGCTATAATCCGATCGCGCAATCGCTCGAATGGATGCGTTCCGCCTATTTCGAGGGCGTCGGCGTCGGCTTTCTCGACAAGGCCTATGTGCTGAAAGTCGCAATCTTCTTGATCTTCTTAGGTTTCGTGGGCGAACGCGCCATGCGCGGCTATCTGCTGGCGCGCTGATCTTCGCGGCTGCGGCGACGGGGCGCCTGGACAGACGCAAGTCCCTAATCGATCGCCGCCTCGATCGACCGCGCCAGAGCGCCGAGCCGCTGCTCGATCAGCGCCGGAGTCTCGCAAACGTAAGAGAGCGCCTGGCGACGCTCGTCGAAGACGCGCAAATCCCATTGCAGCGCTTCGCTGGCCTGCTTCACCCTCTGCGCGTCCTGCGGCGTCTTGTCCTGCTCGGCGCGCAGCGCCTGCGTTTCCTCGCGCAGCTTTTCGGCGAGCCGCCGCTGCTTGGCGCCATAGCGCTCGAGCCCGTCGAGCACCTCGCGGCGCTCCGCCTCCAGCTGCTCATAGACGCCGGCGAACAGGGCCGTCAGGCGCTGCTTGCGCGTCTCGCCCGCCGCGGCGGCGAAATCATCGACGAGCTTCTGCGCCTCTTCGATCGGCGTGCGCCGCGCCGCCACCCGCGCGACGAGCTCGCCCAGCGCCGCATCATCGCGGACCGTCTTTGTCGCCTCGTCGATGGCGGGGCCGGTCCACACGCCGGCGACGGCGACGCTCGCCACCTTGGCCTGCCGACAGGGCCAGTCGCCGCCCGCCGCAGGCTCCGCGGCCTGCGCCGCAAAGCCCAAAATGGCGCTCGCCACGACGATGATGATGCGTTGCATGGTCCGTCCCTCGCCGGCGTCTTTCGGGGGAGCGCCGCGGCGATGTGACTAGAACGAACCCACGCCGCTGACAACGCCGCCGCCGGAGAGCGCGTCGATCTGCCCGGGAAGCGCAGATCATGCGAGAAGCTCGCGGCCGCCACTGGCGCGCCATTGCCGAACGGGTCGTGGTCCCACAGCCAGACTCGCTGGTTCGCCGCAGTGACGATCTCATGCGGCGCGCCGAGATGATCCGGCATGATGGAATAGGCCGCGCCGCCCTGCAGCGTCGCCACCGGCAGGTCGCCGAGCCAGACGATCTCCTCGATCGCCGCGCCGCTCGCATCATAGGTCCCGAGCAGATGGCCGGCAAGGTCGTAGAGATAAGCGGTAGAGTCGCCGGCCCCGATCGTCGCCCGCGTCTTCGTCACGCGCTGGCCGAGATCATTGAGGCCATAGCTCGCCGTCAGCGCGCCGACGCTGGCTCCGACGAGGCGGTTGCGCGCGTCATAGGCGAGAAAGAAGACGCCGGACTGCTTCGTCATCACGCCGGACGGGAGATAGGAGAAGGCCTGCCCCGATGTGGACCACTCGATGCTGATCAGGCGGTTGCTGGTCGGCGTGACATTATAGGAGACATCGCCGGCCGAGATGCGGTTGCCCGAGGCGTCATAGGCATAGAGGATCGAGGTCGAGCCGCTGGCGTATTTCGTCAGCCGGTTGTCGCGGTCATAAGCGAAGACCTTGGTCGGGCGTCCGCTCTCGGCGATCGACTTGATCCGGCTGCCGGCGTCATAATCATAGGTGAGGACGTTTCCGGTCGAGGAGGTGATTTTGGCGATGCGCCCGTCGAGATCGAAGCTGCGGACATAGGAGGCGCCCGATGCGCCGGTGTCCCAGGAGGCGACGGCGCCGAAGGCGGCATAGGAGATCGACCCGATCAGCGCCGCCGTCGCCTGACCCGGCCGCTGCAGGCCGATCGCGATCGGGCGGCCGGCGCTGTCATTGGAATAGACGAGCTTCGCGCCCGATGGATAGATCACGTTCAAAAGCCGGCCGTTGCCGGGGTGATAGATCCATTGCGTCACCAGCGTGACCGCGCCCGTCGTCTGCGTCTTCTGCACGACATGGCCGAAGGCGTCATAGGCGAAGCTGGTCGTGCCGGTGGAATCGGTCAGGGAGGAGAGACGGCCAATTCCGTACTCGCCCTGATCATAGCGGTAGATCGCGACGGAACCGTCGGCATAGGTCGCCTTTGCCGGCCGGTTCAGCTTGTCATAGTCGTAACGCGTCGTCTGGCCGCGCGCGTCGGTCGAGGTCAGCGCATTGCCGGCGGGGTCATAAGTCTTGGTGGCGACGCCCGTGTCCCGGCTGGAGAGCCGTTCCGGCTTGTCGAGCCGATTAAAGACATAGCTCGTCACGAGGCCGCGCGGGTCGGTCACTTTGGCGAGGCGGCCGTTCCGGTCGTATCCGTAGATTGTCTCGGCGCCCAGCGGGTCCGTCGTCTGCGAGAGCCGGTTCTGCGCGTCATAGGCGAATCTCGTCAAATAGCCGTTCGAGTCGCTTGCCGCGGTAATATTGTCGTTGGCGTCACGCCAGAAGCTGGACATGTGGCCCTCTGCGCCAATGTCCCTGAAAAGCCGGGAATAACCGTCGTAGATGCGGCTGCGCGTCTGGGCCAGCGCGCCGTTCGGATCGAAGACCTCCTCCTTGATCCGATTCCCCGCGACGTCGAGCGTGTAGACGATGCGATTGCCGGCTCTGTCGCGGATGCTGGTGAGCCGGTGCGCTTTGTCATAGTCGAAGTCCAGAATGGCGCCGGCGGGCTCCCGCAGCTTCACCAGCTGTCCGACCTTGTCGTAGGTGTAGGTCGTCGTCTGCCCGAGGGTGACGCTCGAGGTGACTTGGCCGCGGAAATTATAGGTCAGCGTCGTGACGACGCCATTCGGGTCTTTGATGGTCCGCGGCCGGCCGTTGGCGTCATAGTCCGTGTATTCGGTGGCATGACCGAGCGCATTGGTCACGCGTATGACATTGCGCTGGTCGTCATAATTGTATTTCGTCACATGGCCAAGCGGATCCGTTTCCGTGTATACGAGGCCAAATCCGTTGTAGACATACGACCACTTGCTCGACAAGGACCCGGACGCGACCGTCCTGCTGAGCATATTGCCCTTGGGGTCATATTCGTAGGTGACGTCACGCTGGTAGTCGGAGATTTTCGCCGGCAGACGGAACTCCGGACGCCAGTCGGTCGTGATCGTGCGCGAGACGGACGTTCCGGCGGCGACCGTCGTCGAGGTCGGCAGATTGCGGGCATGATCATAGGCGGTCGTCGTCTGATTTCCGTTGAAGTCGGTGTAGCTGGTCAGATTGCCATGATCGTCATAGACCTTGGCGTCGCGCCGCACGGTGGGGCAGGTGGCGCAAACGCGCCGCTGCACCTCGAGCGGCTTCGCAAAGCCGTCGATGCCGGAGAATTTATAGGCTTCCACGGCTCCGAGCGGCGTCGTGACCGTGACGGAGCCCCATTGTTGATTGCTGTAATCCAAGGTATAGCGGTCCACGCCGCCGGCATGCTCGGTGGAAACGGCCCTGCCCGCATCGTCGTAGGAGTAGCTCGTATAGCGAGAGCCGTTCTCGTCGATGACGCCGGTGACCGCGCCGAGGCGCCTCCCGTCCTCGTAAAGGTATTTGCGGCTGGAGTTGTCGGGGTATTTAACCGAAATTAAATTGCCTGAGCCGTCATAACTATAAATATATTCACCTCCATCGGGCGCCACGGCTTTGGATATTTTATTTGTCCAGTCATTATAGAAAAATGACAGAACGCGCCCAAAAGGATCGCTCGCTTTCGAGAGGCGGCCGAACTCGTCATATCCCAGCGAGGCTATCCGGACCCCGGCGCGATTGTGGGAGAAGAGAAACTTGCCGGAAGCGTCGTAGACTTCCTCCTCATCCTGGTCGGTCATCAGCACGACGTTGCCGTCGCCGACATCGCCTTCCAGGCGAAAGCTCGAATAGGCCGGCGGCGTCCACGGGTCGTACTGACAGAGATAGTACCAGCATCCCTTGATGGTGCGGCTGAACACCAGCACCTGCCCATCGTCGCGCGTGACTGCGGCATGAGTTTTGTCGCCGTTGATGAGGGACACAGAACGGCTATAGGAAGACCGCCAATTGCGCCCGAACTGACGCCAATCACTGTCGCCGCTGTTGTAGTAGCGGGCCAGAACGATCGGGAATGGCCCGGCCGTCGCGTAGTCGACCGCACTGTCGTAGGCGTTGCCTGTGGCATAATTGATCGGGTCGGCGACCGAGGTGGCCCCTGAACCGCCGCGGTTCCGAGCTGTCGCCGCGCTCGTCTGAGCAGGGGGCGCACTCGATAGGCCCGCGCCAAACGTGATGAGGTCAAGCGGGGATGCGGACCAAAGAAAGGACGTGCCCAGGCCGGGAGGAGTCCAGTATTCGCCGCTCCCCCAGTAGCTAAACCCGGCACCGTTTAGCCATTGGTCGAGGAGGGCAAGCAGGCCAAGGTTTTGTGCCGCGCCCACGTCGATCGGGGAGAGAGCCTCTTGCGCTTGGGCGGAATTCGTCAGCGCCACTCGCCACGCGCCCCCCTTCGCCCGACCAAGTTCCGGCGAGTCGCCCACCGAAATCATGACGCCGAGAACAATCGTGACGGCAAACTCAATTCGTGCAATCCACTTTCTCATATTTGGCCTCCAAGAACATGCCGCACAGAAATTTTTGCGCCGAATACGCGAGCTTCTCATAAGAGAATGTCGGCGTCGACCGATCTATATATTGCAATTAGAGACTTGCTATCCCATCAATGTCAAGCTTGAGTTGTGGGCTCTCGACACGCCTCGCCCGCATCGGATAGCATCGCCGCCGACACACCCCCCTCATTCTCTCGACCTCTTCGTAGCACCAGCGCATTCGAGCGACACACCATGAAAGCGGCAATCATTACGGCGGTCCTGATCGTCCTCTCCCAGCCCGCCCGCGCCCAGTCGCTGTTCGGCCTCGGCGAGCCCGAGCCGCCTGTGCAATGCGGGACGACGGCGGAAGAGAAACAATGGCGGGCGATCGTCATTCGCCAGCTTCGCGAGCGCGTCCCGAGGCTCGCCCTGGGAAGCGGGACCGTATCCATTCGTTTCGATGTCGATTACGCCGGCCGCGTCTCGAAGCTCGACTTCGCGAAATATGAGAACAATGCACAGGCGCTGGTCGCGGCGGGGGTGATCGGCGCGCTCAAGCTGCCGCCGCCGCCGGATTCGGTCGAAAGACGATGCCGGTCCTTCGAGCAGACCTTCCGCTTCCATGGCGGCGGCGAAGCTCGCAGCGGCTGCGCGGGCGAACGCAATAACCCGGGCGGACGTACTAACACTTGTCGATAACTCGGGATTCTTCGCTCGCGCCCGCTGCCGGGGCGCGAGTCGCGCCACATTTCGTCCCTATTTGGACCATTCCCGGATCGGGATTATGGTTCGATCCGCACAGGAGCCGGCCGGGCAGAGGGACATCATGCGCGCGAGAGAGACCCGCCGTTTCGTCTTCAGCCTTTGCGCCTGCCTCGCCGTCGCGGCGGCCGAGGCGGCGCCGTCGGTGGTAATCGACGTGGCCTCGGGACAGATCCTCGAGCAGGAGCAGCCGACGCAGTCCTGGTATCCCGCTTCGCTCACCAAGCTCATGACCGTCTATGTGGCGCTCGACGCGGTCCGCTCCGGGCGCCTCTCCTATGACACGCCGCTCGTCGTCTCGCCGCGCGCCGTTTCCATGGCGCCCTCCAAAATGGGCTTTCCGCCCGGCTCCGAGGTGACGCTGCGCCACGCTTTGGTGATGCTGATGGTGAAATCGGCCAATGACGTCGCCGTCACCATAGCGGAAGGGGTCTCCGGCTCGGTCGAGGGCTTCGCCGACGAGATGAACCGCGCCTCGGCCAAGCTCGGGATGCGCGAATCCTATTGGGTCAATCCCAACGGCCTGCCGGACGAGCGGCAGGTGACCTCGGCCCGCGATCTCGCCCTCCTCGGCCGCGCGCTGCTCGTCGAATTTCCGGAATCGGCCGGCTTCTTCAACATCGGCGCGATGAAGTTCGGCAACCAGATTCACCCGACCCACAACGGCCTGCTCGGCCGCTATCCCGGCGCCGACGGCATGAAGACCGGCTTCACCTGCCCCGCCGGCTATAATCTGGTGGCGAGCGCCACCCATGGCGGGCAAAAGCTCATCGCCGTCGTGCTCGGCGCCCCTTCGGCGGCGGCGCGCACCGCCAAGGCGGCCGCGCTGCTCGACAAGGCCTTCACCAGCGGCTCGCCGTCGGGTGCGCTCGCCTCGCTGCCGACCTTCGGCGTTGCCGCGGCGCCGGACATGCGCGACAGCGTCTGCCGCCACCGCGGCAAGGCCAGCGCCGAATATATGGCCGAGGTCGAGGATATGACCATCGCCATTCCGCTCGAGAACGGCGCGACCGGGGCGGTCGATGTGAAGACCATCGCGCAATTGCCGCGGCCGCGCTTCGAGCCGACGCCGGTTCGGCTGGGCCGCGAGCCGGGCTATGAAGGGCCGGTCGCCGGCCCGCGCGATCCAGGCTCGCCGGTCGGCTCGCCCTCCACCATCACCGCCTTCGCGCCCGAGAAGCCGGCCCTCCGTCCCTCGCCGATCGGCCGGCCGGCGCCGGACGCGCTCTCGCTGCGCCGCCCCGCCGGGCGCAAGGCCGTCGCCCACGCCCCCGCCGCCCACCCGTCCGCCGCCAAGCCCTCTGCAGCCAAGCCCTCTGCAGCCAAGCCGTCCGCAGCGAAGCCCTCCGCCGCCAAGCACCATTCGCCCGCGGCCAAGGCGCGCCCCGTCAAGGCCATCGCCACCAAGGCCGAAAAGCGCGCGGTCGGCGACAATGAGCCGAAGAAATCCGAACGATGACAGATAGCTCCTTGCGCGAGCGCCGGCCGCCGCCGCCTGTTCCGCTCACCATCCTCACCGGCTTCCTCGGCGCCGGCAAGACCACGCTGCTCAATCGCCTGCTCGCCGCGCCGGAGCTCGCCGACACGCTCGTGCTCATCAATGAGTTCGGCGAGGTCGGCATCGATCATCTGCTCGTCGAGAGCGTCGAAGGCGACATGCTGGTGATGAGCTCGGGCTGCGTCTGCTGCACGATCCGCGGCGATCTCGTCGCCGCGCTCGAGGATGCGCTGCGCAAGCTCGACAATGGCCGCATCCGCCCGTTCCGCCGCGTCGTGCTGGAGACGACCGGGCTCGCCGATCCGGCGCCGATCCTCCACACCATCATGTCCCACCCTTATCTCATTCTGCGCTACAGGCTGGACGGGGTGGTGACGCTCATCGACGCGGTCAATGGCGCGGCGACGCTCGATGCGCATGAGGAGGCGGTGAAGCAGGCCGCGGTCGCCGACCGGCTGGTCATCGCCAAGACCGACACGCCAGAAGGCGAAGCGCGCCTCGCCGCGCTCGACGAGCGGCTCGCGCGGCTCAATCCGGCCGCGCGCCGACTCGTCGCCGCGCGCGGCGAGGCTAGCGCCGCCGCCCTGCTCGACTGCGGGCTCTATGATGCTTCGGGCAAGATTCCGCAGGTCGCGCGCTGGCTCAACGACGAGGCGGTGGCCGCCGCGCATGAGCATGGGCGCCATCGCCACGATCACGACCATCACCATCACGATCAGGCGCACGGCCATGGCGATGTGAACCGCCATGACGATCACATCCGCGCCTTCTGCGTGGCGAGCGAGACGCCGCTCGCGCCGCAGGCCTTCGACATGTTCGTCGAGATATTGCGCCAGGCGCACGGCCCCAAGCTTCTGCGCGTGAAGGGAATCGTCGGGCTCACCGACGATCCCGAGCGGCCCGTCGTCATTCATGGCGTGCAGCACATGTTCCATCCGCCGCATCGCCTCGCCGGCTGGCCGGACGCCGACCGCCGCACGCGCCTCGTCTTCATCGTCGAGGACCTCGACGAGAGCTTCGTCTCGAAGCTCTATGCCGCCGTGGCCGGCGTTCCGGCGCCGGACGTCCCCGACGCCGCCGCCCTCGCCGATAATCCGCTTGCTCCGAAAAAGGCGGGACTGCTACGCTGACGCCGTCGCAAACAAACATGTGCTGAAATGGCGAAGATGTGCGCTGCGGTCGAACCGCAGCATCGCGAGTTCATTCTCGCTCAAAAAATCTTCTTCGTCGCTTCCGCGGCGCCCGGCGCGCGCGTCAATCTCTCGCCCAAGAACGCGGACGCCCTGCGCCTTCTCGATGCGCATGGCGCCGTCTACATCGACCGCACCGGCAGCGGCAATGAGACCGCCGCGCATCTTCGTGCGGACGGACGCCTCACCTTCATGTTCTGCGCCTTCGAGGGCGCGCCGCTGATCCTGCGCCTCTATGGGCGCGGCGAGGCGCTGGCGCGCGGCGGCGTCTCCTACGCCCGCCTGCTGCGCGAGGCTTACGGCGGGAGAGAGCCGCCGGGCGCGCGGCAGATGATCCGGCTTCATATCGACTCCGTCCAGACCTCCTGCGGCTATGCCGTGCCCCTCTACGACTATGCCGGCGAGCGCGACAGGCTGGACAAATGGGCGCTCGCCAAGGGCGAGGCCGCGCTCGAAGACTATCGGCGCGAGAAGAACCGGCACAGCATCGACGGACTGCCGACGGGCCTGCTCGAGGACGAGGACACGTCCGTTTGACGCCACTCCCCGCCCTCCTCCGCTCAATGGGCGCGCGCCTGCTCGACATCGTCTATCCGCCCGTCTGCCTCGTCTGCCGCGAGGCGGTCGCGACCCATGATTCGCTTTGCCCTGCCTGCTGGGGCGCGATGGGCTTCATCGAGCGGCCCTATTGCGAGCGGCTGGGCCTGCCTTTCGATCGCGACCTCGGCGCCGGCGCCGTCTCGCTCGCCGCCGGCGCCGATCCGCCGGTCTTCGCCAGAGCGCGCGCCGTCGCGCGCTATGACAGCGACAAGGCGCGCAGCCTCGCGCATCGGCTGAAATATTACGACCGGATGGAGCTGGCGGAGCCGCTCGGCCGCTGGATGGCGCGCGCCGGCGCCGAGCTGCTGACGGAGGCCGACCTCCTCGTTCCGATCCCGCTGCACCGGCTGCGGCTGGTCTCGCGCCGCTTCAACCAATCGGCGGCGCTGGCGCGCGTTGTCTCGCGCGAGAGCGCCGTGCCGCTGGAGACCATGGTTCTGGAGCGCGTGAAGCCGACGCCGCCGCAGGTCGGCCTGTCGCGCACGCAGCGCGCCGCCAATATGCAGGGAGCCTTCCGGCTGAACGCCGAGAAGGCCGCCGCCGTCCACGGCCGCAATATCGTGCTGGTCGACGATGTGCTCACCACCGGCGCCACAGTGAACGCCGCGGCCCGCGTCTTGCTGCGGGCGCGGGCGGCGCGCGTCGACGTGCTGGTGTTCGCGCGCGTCGTCGAGGCCGCCTGAGGCGCGCGGCGTTGAAATCGCGCCCGCAGCGCATATAAGAGCGCGGGAGGTCATGGAGCCGTCATGCCGCAGATCGTCATCTACACCACCTCCACCTGCCCCTATTGCCGCGCGGCCAAGCAGCTGCTCGAGCTGAAGAAGGCCGCCTATCGGGAGATTTCCGTGGACGGCGATCCGGCCGGACGCGCCGAGATGAGCCGCCTCGCGGAAGGACGCCACACCGTGCCGCAAATCTTCATCGACGGACGGCCGATCGGCGGCTGCGACGATCTCTATGCGCTGGAGTCGGCCGGCGAGCTCGACGGGCTGCTGGCGGCGAGCGAGAAAGCCTCGTGATCTGTTCGTCGCTCCGCTGCGCCGCGACGCTTGCATGACGGCGAGGCCGAGACGCGGATCATTCGCGGGGCCCTCGCTCGAGGCCCCTAGAGCGCCGCGGACAGCTGCTGTGACGCGACAGATCAGATGGCACAGGCGGGAGTTGCCGGGATCGACCGGGATCTCGCGGGACCGCCCTAAAGAAACTGGGCGAGTCCGGGCGGCGACGTGATCATCATGGCCGAAGCGCCGCGACAGATCAAATGGCACAAAACCGGGCGGCGTCCCCGCGGCAAGGCCTTGAAACATCGGCGTGGCGTCTGCGCCTGTCGGCGCGAACTGTCCAGTCGACGAGCGCCGCGGCTTTAGCGGCCGATCGGCGAAAAGCCCAGGATGCTTTAGGCGTGGAGCGCGGCGGCCGATCTCGGCGAGGACCACCGAACAGTCAACTGCGCGAGGCTGCCGATGCGCATTCGAAGAGGCAGCGGGACTCGGGCGGGCGACCGCATTTGCGATCGAGTCGAGGGGTCGCGATAGCCTGGACCACCGCGACAGTCGCAGCCGGAGCAGCTTTGGGCAAAGGCTTGGTCAGCAAAAATCAGGACTATTGCCAGCAAGAACCTCACGAGCGGCCTTTCTTCGCCGATCTCTCAACCGGCTTAGCCGCCGGCGCGATGCCAAAGACAATCGATTCACGAGAGGTGTTGCACTGAAGAGCGCCGCCGACGAGGGGCAGTTCGATGGTTTGAAGAGATCGGCTCTTGAGCGCCCCTTCCTGACAAGCGGCCGCACGGTCTTCGATTTCGGATTGTCGAGCGCTGACGACTGCGGCGCCGAGCGCGCCGAGCAAGACGAAGAACTCTCGCGGCGGCATGGCGCTAGCCGAGTAAGACGCGGTAGCGCCCGGCCATTTTCCACATGCGATCACGAAATTCGCATCGACAATCGGCGAGCGGAAAAAGACATGCTCACTCGATCGGCGCTCGATCGTAAGATCAGACAGGCGGATCGCCTTTGCGATCATAACGTCGCAGGCTGACTTTTGCTCTTCTGTGAAGCTCTCACCGAACACGGGAGGGGTCCATCGCTCCGGCTCCGGCGTCGACTTTCCATGCGTCAATATATCCGCGGTGGACGGGCTCTCGCCGGTGAAGATCTCCTTGGCGGCGGGAGCGCGTGCGTGCGGAATAACAGTCGAGGGAGCAGGCGCTTTATTAGCCAGGGCGACGACAAAGAATGCCGCTACGGCGATGAGTGGAGCGACTTTGAAAAGACCAGCCATAGAAGCCCCTACAAACGATTATCCCACCAAATCACGCGACCTTCGATCTTGATATCGGCCTCACTCAAAATCTCCGCCTCATAGGCCGGATGGTCGCTGAGAGCAAACAGCAGCCCTTTGGTCTTGTCTCTCCGCAGATGTTTCACCCGCAGCTCGTCGCCGCGTGAAAATACATAAATATCGGGATGAGACCAGGGCGACTCGGCCTTGGGCGGCGGAAACCGAAGCCTCACGTCTCCTTCGTCGACGAGCAGCAGGGCTCCGTTCTTGATGGTCGGCTCCATGCTGTCGCCCCTGGCGCGAAGAAACGAGAGCTTCGCACTAGTCGCTCCGAGCTTCTGCAGCATCCATCTCGGAAAGGGCAGCATGGCGTCCACCGTGAAGCCATGATTGACCGCGCCGGCCCCGGCCGAGGCATGAACGTCCAGCCGCCGAACGGGCTTGAACATGATAGATGACGACATCTTGCCGATGTCGCGCCTTGTCGCCGGCGAAGGCGAAGGATCATCCGAAAGCCCGAGCAGAAACTCCATCGAGACGTGAAATTTCTCGGTCAGCGCCAGCAAAAGCGCCGGGTCGGGCTCCTCTTTTTCCGCGTCCAGATGCTTCTGCGCGTCGGCCAAAGAAGGGAAGCTTCCGACGAGCGTGCGAAGTTGCGCATCGCTGGGAGCGCCGCCGACGTCGGCGTCGAGGGACAGAAAAAAAGACAAAGGTCGGCCGGTGAGCCGGCCGAGTTCGACCAATTCCGGCACCGTCGGAGAGGTCTTGCCGTCGATCCAGCGCTGCAAGGTCGAGCGACTGAAGCGGCCTCCGGTCGACTCCTCCAATGCCAAAGCCCTCGATCGCCCGCCGATCGCTTCTTCGATGCGCTCGCGCATGAAGGCGACGGGATCACCAGGCATGACCAACCAAAAAACTGACCATTTCTGAGCACTGCGCCGCATTGAGCCTTGACGCGTGTGAGCAAAAACGACCACTATGCAACCAAGAATGATTTGGGGTGTTCAAATATGAACACCGTCCCTTTTGGAGTAGGCCGTTGTTAGACGCAGCAACCAAGGACGGCTGGCACAGAGCCGATATTCTCGCGGCCGTGCGCAAGCGTGGCTCGACTCTCGCCGAGATCGCACGAAGCGCGGGGCTGAAGCGGCAGTCGATGTATTGGGCGATGATCACGCCGCATCCGCGCGCAAATCTCGCGATCGCGGCGTTTCTGGGCGTTCCCGCCTCGTCCCTGTGGCCGCAATGGTTCTCCGAAGACGGCACGCTGATCTCCAAGACCCCGACGCCGCTTCCGCGGCTGCGCGCCGAGCCTATCCCGCAGGCATCCCCCGCGTCGAGCCCCTGACAAGCCCGTAATCGACGATTGGTCAACCGCGTCCGCCCGCGTGCCGAGTCCCGTTCAAAGCCCTTTCAGAGGCCGCAATGACACAGACCATCCGTATAGACGAGATCGACGATCTCGATCGGCTGCGCCCGGTCGATCCGGACAACGCCGCCTGGATCGCAACGTCGATCGAAACCAAAGGATTGATGCAGCCCATCGTCGTTCGCCGAGTTGGCGACGGCTACAAACTGATCGCGGGCGCGCATCGCCTCGCGGCTCTGAAGCTGCTCGGATGGGAGACCGTCACGATCGGCGAGCACGTCCTGATCCGCGAAGAGATCAGCGACGCCACGGCCCGCATTTCCGAGATCGATGAAAATCTCGCGCGTCGAGACCTCAACAAGCTCGATCGTATCATCTTCATCGCAGAGCGCAAGAAGCTCTACCTCGCCGAGCATCCCGAGACGAGGAATGGCGGAGATCGTAAGTCGGACAAATTCAAAGAGAAAATCAGATTGCAAACATTGCAATCTGGTCCGTTCGATCGTTCTCCTCGCTTCACCGACGAGGTCGCCGAGCGCGTCGGACTGTCCAAGCGCATTATCGATCTCGCCTGCCAGCTCGCGGAAAAGCTCGATAGCGCCGCGCTCGAGACGCTGCGTGGAACGTCGCTCGAAGATAATCAAAATGAGCTGATCCAGCTCTCCGAGACGGAACCGGAAGAGCAGCGCGCCATAGCGAACCTCATCAAAGCTGGCGAGGCGAAATCCGTCGTTCAAGCCAAGATCGCCGCGGGTCTCGCCAAGGCGCCGACGGTTGATCCGCAGGCGCGTGTGCTCACGGCGCTGCTGGAGAACTGGGACAAGGCCACCAAACAGACCCGCGCGGCTTTCCTCAAGTCTATCGGCGCCGAAATCGCCAAGAAGCGCGCTGAGGCGCTGGGCGACTGATGCGCGACTGGCTCTCTGCCCCCGAACTCGCGGCGCTCGGCCTGCCGGGCCTCCCTGCGACAAAGCAGGGATGGCTCGACTATGCGGAGCGCGAGGGCTGGCTCCAGCGCACGGACAAGGTCCGTTTGCGCAAAGGGCGGGGCGGAGGCCTCGAATATTCGATCGATCTGCTGCCGGCGGCGGCGCTCGCCGCCTATGCCGCCCGCGCCATCGGCGAGGTGGCGCTGCCGGCCGACGACGCCGCCGCCGCGGCCGTCGAAGAGCAGAAGAAGCAGCTCACGCTCATCGCGCTCGACAATCGCGACGCGCGCCTCACGCTGCTCGCCGCCGCCGATCGCTATGCGAAGGGCGCGCAACTCTCCCGCATCATGGCCGATCGCACCTTCGCCGCGCTCTACAATCTCGGCAAGATCGAGGTCGAGCCGGGCGTGCGCGCCGCCGTGCCGAAACTCTCGCGGCGCACGCTGGCGCGCTGGCGCGAGACGAAGCGTCAAGGAATTTCACGGCTCGGCGTCGACAAGGGCGCCGCGCGTCGGGGTAAGGGTAAGCTCGCGTCCGGCGAGGAGGGAAAGGTGGAAGCGTTCCTCCTCGCCGAGATCACACGATCGCCGCATATCGCCGGGCGAAAGCTCTTCAATCTGCTCAAGGATCAATTCCCGAATATCGGCGCGGTGTCGCAGAGGACCGTCGAACGGATGGTCGCGAAAATCCGGGCCGAGAAAAAGGTCGTCATCGCGGCGCTCACAAACCCCGACAAGTTCAAGGGTAGCTACCGTATCGCAGGCGGCAATGTCGCCGCCAATATTTCCCGCATAAATGAACTTTGGGAGATCGACGCGTCGCCCGCCGACGTACTGCTCCTCGATGGTCGCTACAGCATCTACGCATGCGTCGATATCTTCACGCGCCGCATCATCATTCTGGTCGCGAA
>NZ_JAINDZ010000023.1 GCF_019802345.1 Methylosinus sp. Sm6
CACGGCGTGGATGGCCGCGACAAGCGCGGCCATGACGCTGAAAACTCTCTGCTCGTTAACCCGAATTCGGAGCCCTGGCTCCGGAGGCCTCGCGATTGCGGCTCCCGGCCTCGTCTGTTATCACAACGTGAACGAAGCGTTTCCGGGCCACGCGGCGAGATGCGCGCTTACGCCTTATTCCCTTTTCGACAGTCAGAGGCGGTAGATGGAAAGTCGCAGGATTTTGGTGACGGGCGGAGCGGGCTTCCTCGGATCCCATCTTTGCGAGCGTCTCCTCGACAGAGGGCACGAGGTGCTCTGCGTCGATAATTTCTTCACCGGCCGACGCCGCAATATCGAGCGGCTGTTCGACGACCGCAAGTTCGAGCTGCTGCGGCACGACATCACGATTCCGCTCTTCGTCGAGGTGGACGAGATCTATAATCTCGCCTGCCCGGCCTCGCCGATCCATTATCAGTTCGATCCCGTCCAGACGACGAAGACGAGCGTGATCGGCGCGATCAACATGCTCGGCCTCGCCAAGCGGCTGAAGGTGAAAGTCTTCCAGGCTTCCACCTCGGAAGTCTACGGCGACCCGACCGTGCATCCGCAGCCCGAATCCTATTGGGGCCACGTCAATCCGCTGGGGCCGCGCGCCTGCTATGACGAGGGCAAGCGCTGCGCCGAGACCTTGTTCTTCGACTATCATCGCCAGCACCGCCTCAAGATCAAAGTGGCGCGGATCTTCAACACCTATGGTCCGCGCATGCATCCGAAGGACGGACGCGTCGTCTCCAACTTCATCGTGCAGGCGCTGCAGAACCGGCCGATCACCATTTATGGCGAGGGTCAGCAGACGCGCTCCTTCTGCTATGTGGACGACCTCATCGGCGGCTTCATCGCGCTGATGGATGCGCCGGACACGGTCACCGGCCCGATCAACATCGGCAATCCGACCGAGTTCACCATCCGCCAGCTCGCCGAGACGGTGATCGATCTCACCGGCTCGCGCTCGCCGCTGGTGTTCGAGCCGCTGCCGGCCGACGACCCCAAGCAGCGGCGGCCGGACATCGGCAACGCCGAGCAGCTGCTCGGCTGGGCGCCGACCATCGCGCTGCGCGAGGGGCTCGTTCGCACCATCGCCTATTTCGACGAGCTGCTCCGCCAGCCCGACGCGCAGGAGCGCTGAACGCTCATCCTCGCGCGAGAATCGCGGATTCCGTCACCACGCGCTCGACGCCGTCGCGCTCGCCGCGAATGCGGTATTGCAATCCCGCGCCGCCGTCGGGCAGCAAACGGAGAATTTCCGACGGCGCCTGCTCCGAAAGCACGCCGATCTTGCAGACCACATGGTCGCCGGCGGCGAACTTATGCGTCGACTGCCGCCGGTTGCGCGCACGGCTGCGTCGTTTGTCCTCGTCGAGGAGGGGGGTGGGCATGGGAGGCTCCTTGGAGCGCGCGCCCGCCGCGCGGCGCCGGGGCGAACCTTCGGTCCGCAAGAGATATTTAGCGCGCGCCGCATCGCCGGCGAGCATGATGCGTCGGTTTGCGATTTGATTGTCGACGAGCGTCGTTCTATCCTCCGCCCATGCCCGCAGCCGTCGCCTTCGCAAGACTGAAACGGGTCACGGCCGCGACCCGTTGCCTGCCCTGAGGAGATCCTCGCGCCCTCGCCTCGGGCGGCCGAGCGCCATGCCCCTGGACAGTTCCGCCGCACGGCGCCCCCGAGGCTTCGGAGCGGCGCTCGCCGGCCTCGGGCTCGTCTTCTGCGGAGCGCTGCTCGCCGCTCTCGTTCTGACGCCGATCGGCGCGCTCGCCATTGCCGCGGCGCGCGGATGGCGCGGCGGCGAGCTCGACGTCCTCTGGGCGGACCGCACGGCGATCGCCGCCGTCGCGATCTTCGCGGGAACCTATCTCGTCATCGCGACCGGGGCGGCGCCCGGGCTGCGGCTCGATCGCGCCGGCGCCGCGCTGCTCGGCGCGAGCCTCATGGTGGGCGTCGGCGTGCTGCCGCTCGAGGACGCCTATCGCGCCGTGGATTTCGACACGATCACGCTGCTGCTCGGCATGATGATCGTCGTCGCCAATCTGCGCCTGTCCGGCTTCTTCCGCCTCGCCGGCAATGTCGTCGTCTCGCGCGCGCGCCGCCCTCTGTCGCTGCTCGCCGCGATCGTCCTCATCTGCGGCGCCTTTTCGGCGTTTCTCGTCAATGACGCCATCTGCCTGGTGATGACGCCGCTCGTCCTCGATCTCGTCCGCCGGCTGAAGCGCGATCCGGTCCCCTATCTGCTCGCCATCCCGCTCGCCGCCAATATCGGCAGCGTCGCCACCATCACCGGCAATCCGCAGAACATGATCATCGGCGGACTGTCCCATATTCCCTATGGCGCCTTCGCCGCCGCGCTCTGGCCGGTCGCCGCCGCGGGGCTCGTCGCGACGATCGCGTGTCTCGCGGCGCTCTACCCGCGCGAATTTCTGACACGCGCGCCTTTGCCGCACATTCTGCCGGCGCCGGCGCGGGCGCGGCCATTGCTCGTCGCCAAATCTGTGATCGTCACCCTCGCGATGATGCTTCTGTTCTTCGCCGGCCAGCCTGTGGCCAAGGTCGCGATCGTCGGCGGCTCGCTGCTGCTGCTGACGCGCCATGTGAAGGCCGATAAAATCTATCGCGAGATCGACTGGCCGCTGCTGCTGATGTTCGTCGGGCTGTTCATCGTCGTGACCGGACTCGAGCGGACCGTGCTCACGCCCGAGCGCGTCGCCGCCTTAGGACGGCTCCATCTCGATTCGAGCCCGATCCTCGCCGCCGTCGCCGCGGCGCTCTCCAATCTGGTCAGCAATGTGCCGGCGGTGCTGGTGCTCCAGCCTTTCGTCGCCGGCCTCGCCGATCCGCAGCGCGCCTGGCTCGTCGTCGCCATGGCCACGACGCTCGCCGGCAATTTCACTCTCGTCGGCTCCGTCGCCAATCTCATCGTCGTCGAGCGCGCGCGAGCCGCGGGCGTCGCCATCGGCTTTTGGGCCTATTTCCGGATCGGCGCGCCGCTCGCTGTGCTGACCATCGCCATCGGCGCGGCGCGCCTGTGACGAGCGCCGCGCAAAAACTGGCCCAAGTCTTCGATACGGCGCAACTTTTCAAACGAGCAAAGCGTTTTTCGGCACAGGGAGGCGATGACGCGAAGGAGGTCGACATGGCGAGCGCAGATCGCAATCTCGGGCTGATATCGAGCGAACATATCGTCGGCGCGACAGTCTATGACTCGCAGGGCAAGGAAATCGGCGAGATCGATCACTTGATGATCGATCCGGAAACCGGACGCGCGCGCTACGCCGTGGTGAACTTCTGCGGCTTCATGTGCCTGCGGCCGGGCCATCACGCCGTGCCGTGGAACGCGCTCTGCTACGACGAGGACAAGCGCCGCTATACGAGCGACGTCACGGCCGAGCAGCTGGAGAAAGCGCCGGAGTTCGACGCGGACAGCTGGAAGGATCGTGAATGGGAGACCCGCATTCACGCGCATTATGGCGCGTCGCCCTATTGGGAGACCGCGCAGCGGTGAGGCCGGCTCGCGGCGCGGCGCGACTTTAGGGCGCTCTCGTCAAATGCCGCGCGATCAGGCTCGCGACGATGTCGGCATGGGTGATGGCGGCGTCATGGCCTGCGCCGGGGATGACGTGAAGGCGCGCATCGGGGAGCAGCGCGCGCAGCCGCTCGCCCACGGCCACCGGGCTGATCGGATCGCGGTCGCCCCAGAGCAAGAGCGTCGGCGCGGCGATCGAAGGCAGGCGCGCGGAGAGGTCCTCGACCGGCTCGGCGATCCATTTCGCCGCGCGGGGGAAGGCGCGGAAATAATCTGCCCGCCAGTCGGCGCCGCCGAGATCGGCGACGGGCAGGCCGCCCGATGTGACGGTCAAGACGAGGCGCTCGACCTTTTCGGGAGCCGCCAGCGCCGCCGCGAGGGCGATGAACCCGCCCATCGATTGAGCGACGATGTCGACCGGCTCGCTCATGCGATCCAGCACCTTTGCAACGAGATCATCGAGGCCGGCCGCTCCGGCCTCGGGCGGCTCGTTTCCGAGCCCCGGCCAGGAAAAGAACTCGCCATTCGATTCGAGGCGATCGGCCACCGGCTTCCAGAATGAGGCGGCGCCGCCGGCGCCTGGGAGAAACAGCGTCTTTGCCATGCATTCTTCCCAGTGACGAGGCGCTCGGGAGGGGTGCTCCCCGTTGCCGTGAAACCCCACCCCGGACCAGCCCTGCCTCGGGGCCGGCCACAAGTCGACGGTCGACGGGAGCCATGCTACCCAACGCCCATTCGTCCGCCGAGCCCTTTTCGAATGCTCTTCACTTCGCCGGTTTTTCTATTCGGCTTTCTTCCGGTCGTTCTGTGCGGCTTCCTCCTGCTGCGGCGGGAGGCCGGCAACGACGCCTGCGCGCTGTGGCTGACGGCCGCGTCCTTCGTCTTTTATGGCTGGTGGAGCCCGAGCTTTCTCCTCGTCCTCCTCGCCTCGACGACGATCAATTTCGCGCTGGCGCGGAGCGTCGAGCGGGTGCGGGGACGCCTTCGCCGCGCCGTCTTCCTCGTCGGCCTCGCCGGCAATCTGGCCCTGCTCGGCTATTTCAAATATGCCGACTTCCTGATCTCCTCCGTCAATGACGTCGCCGGAACGCAATTCGCGCTCCTGCATATCGTCCTGCCGCTCGGCATCTCCTTCTTCACCTTTCAGAAGATCGCCTATCTCGCCGACATCTACGCCGGCAAGGCGGCCACGGGCCGCTTCGCGGATTTCGCGCTCTTCGTCTTCTTCTTCCCGCAGCTGATCGCCGGACCGATCGTGCATCACGCGGAGGTGATGCCGCAATTCTCGCGCTTCGCGCCGAGCCGGCGCGCGGCGAGCGAGGCGGCGAGCGCCGCGGAATGGGAGAGCCTCGCGATCGGGGCGGCGATGTTTCTGATCGGCCTGATCAAGAAAGTGGTCGTCGCCGACCAGCTCGCGCCCTACTCCTCGCCGGCGTTCGCCGCCGCCCACGACGGGCCGATCGGCTTCATCCTCGGATGGCAGGCGGCGCTCTGCTTTTCGGTGCAGCTCTATTTCGATTTTTCCGGCTACAGCGATATGGCGATCGGCCTCGCGCGCCTGTTCGGACTGCGCCTGCCCGCCAATTTCGCCAGCCCTTACGCCGCCACCTCCATCGGCGAGTTCTGGCGGCGCTGGCACATGACCTTGTCCCGCTTTCTGCGCGACTATGTCTATATTCCGCTCGGCGGCTCCCGCCAGGGCGCGGCGCGGCACAGCTTCAATCTCATGACGACCATGCTGCTCGGCGGATTGTGGCATGGAGCGGGCTATACTTTCATCCTCTGGGGCGGCCTGCACGGCGTCTATCTGCTGATCGCGCACGCCTGGACGAATTGGGGGCGTCTGCGCCTTCCGCCGGTGGCCGGCTGGCTGCTCACTCTGCTCGCCGTCGTCGTCGCCCTGGTCCCCTTTCGCGCCGCGAGCCTCGGCGAGGCCGCGAATATTCTCGAAGGCATGACGGGCCTGAACGGCTTGCACGGCGCCGGCTCCGTCCTGGAGGCGGCCGGCCTGGAGGCGCCGGGAGCCCTCGCCGCCGCGGCGGCGCTGCTGCTCGCCTGCGCCGTTCTGCCGAACACGCAGCAGATCATGCGCCGCTACGAGCCGACGGTCGGCGCGGCGCCGGCCCCGATCTGGCGGCAGATCCCCATCGCCTTTTCCCCGTCCCTCGGCTGGGCCGCCTTTCTCGGGCTCGGCGCGGTCGCCGTGGAGCTCTTCTCGTGGCAGACGTCCGAATTTCTCTATTTCCAGTTTTGAAATGACAGCACTCGCTCATCATCGTCGAAGCGTCGCCGCTCCGGCCGCGACCGAGGCCGTCGCCATGCGCCGATGGCTCATCGCCACGACCGCTTGCGGCCTCGGCTTTCTCGTCGCTCTGCTGGTCCTCGTGCTGGCGACCGATGTGTTCGCGCTGTTCGGCACGCGCCTCACCGCGATCCCGGTTCCGCAGAACCTGCGCCTGACGACGAGCGGCGATCGCGTGATCAAGGCGCTCGAGATCGCCGCGATCAAGCAGCCGCTCGACATTCTCTTCGTCGGCTCCTCGCGCGTCGCCTTCGGCTTCGATCCGGCGTCGGCAAGCCTCGCCGGATTGCGCGCCTACAACGCCGGCCTCAACGGCTCGCAATCGGACGAGGCCGCGCTCGTGCTCGGCTATGCGCTGGATCACGGGCCGTCCGTCGCGCGTATCGTCTGGAATGTCGATTTCGAGGAGTTCTTTCGCGAATCCGAAGGCGGCGGCGACTTCGCGCAATCGGGATTTTCCGGCGCGCGGCCGGCAGGCGCCTTCGTCCGCCATGCGCTGACCTATGAGGCGTTGCGCAAGTCGCTCGCGGCGATCTTCGGCGGACAGGCCTTCTACATCGATGTGAACGGCTTCTACCATTACGAGCGCCAGTCCCCCGGAACTCTCGACAATGGCCGCGACTCGGCCGCGCTTCCGACGCTGCGCGACTGGTTTCCGCGCTACATGTTCCAGCCCGAGGATCGTTTCGCGACCACAGGAGCGCAGCGCTTCGCGCGCATGGAAGCGGCGATCCGGCGGGCGCATGAGCGCGGCGTCGCGGTCGACGTCGTCCTCATGCCGACCCATGTCGCGCGGCGCGCGCTATTCGACCTCGCCGGCCTGCAGCCGCGTCTCGAACAATGGAAGCGGCGTCTCGCCGAAATCATCGCCGCGGCGGGCGAAGGCGAAGGCGCGCCTGTGCGCGCCTTCGATTTCAGCGAGCTGGACGAGATCGCGCGCGCGGTCTTCGCGCCGGGCGGCCCGATGGCGCGCTCGCCTGTGTTTTTCGAGCTGCTGCATCCCAAGCCCGTCGTCGGCGACCGGATCATGCAGCGCCTGCTCGAGCGCTCTCCTGCACGTGCGGATTGGGACTTCGGCGCTCCGCTCACGACGACGACGCAGCCGCAGCGGCTCGCGGCGGATCGCGCGGCGCTGCGCCTTTGGGAGGCGGAAAACCCTTCGCTCATGCAGACGATCGCGGAGGTTCTGCGAGACGAGGATCGTCGCAGCCCGACGCCCGTCGCGAGCCTGCGCGCGGATGCGCCATAGCGCGCGATCACGTTTTTTTAAGCGAACCTGAAGGCTCGCTTCCTCTAGATATGCAGCGCGCGGCCAAAAGCGTCGAGCGCGCTCTCGTGCATGGTCTCCGACAAGGTCGGATGCGGGAAGATCGTCTCCATCAGCTCCGCCTCGGTCGTCTCGAGATTCATGGCGATCACGAAGCCCTGGATCAGCTCGGTGACCTCCGCGCCGACGAGATGCGCGCCGAGCAGGCGCCCGCTCCTCGCGTCGAAGATCGTCTTGACGAGCCCCTCGGTCTCGCCCATCGCAATGGCCTTGCCATTGCCGAGATAGGGAAAGCGCCCGATCTTCGCTTCGTGTCCGGCCGCCTTCGCCGCCGCTTCGGTCAGGCCGACCGAAGCGATCTGCGGATGGCAATAGGTGCAGGCGGGAATGCGCGTCCGCTCGATCGGATGCGGCGACAGCCCGGCGATCGCCTCCACGCAGACGACGCCCTCATGCTCGGCCTTATGCGCCAGCATGGGCGGGCCGGCGACGTCGCCGATGGCGTAGATCCCCTGCACATTGGTCCGCATCAGGCCGTCGACCTTCACGACGCCGCGCTCCAGCGCAACGCCGAGCGCCTCGAGCCCGAGGTTTTCGCTATTGGGAACGACGCCGACAGCGGAGATGACGCGCTCGGCCTCGATCCGACTCTCGCCCTTGCCGTCGGCGACGATGGTCGCGACGACGCCCTCCCCCTGCTTCTCGAGCTTCGCCACTTTCGCGCTCGTCGCGATCGTCACGCCCTGCTTCTCGAAGGATTTGCGCGCGAAGGCGGCGATCTCCGCATCTTCCGCCGGCAGGATTTGCGGCAGCGCCTCGACGATCGTCACCTCGGCGCCGAAGGTGCGATAGAAGGAGGCGAATTCGACCCCGATCGCGCCGGCGCCGACGACGAGCAGCGATTTCGGCAGAACCTGCGGCGCCAGCGCCTCGAAATAGGTCCAGATCAGCCGTCCGTCCGGCTCGAGGCCGGGCAGCACGCGCGGCCGCGCCCCCGTCGCAATGAGGATATGCCGGCCCCGATAAGTCCCTTCGCCGAGCGCGGCCTTGGGCTTTGCGAATTGCGCGCGGGCCCCGAAGGAGGGCGGCGCGGACACGCTGACTTCGCCGGCAGCGGCGAGGCGCGCCTCGCCCCAGATCACATCGACCTTGTTCTTGCGCATCAGAAAATCGACGCCGGCGTTCAGCCGCGCGGCGACATCGCGCGAGCGCTTCACCAGCGCCTTCGGATCGTAGGAAATCTCGCCGGAAATGGTCAGGCCGAAGTCCTTCGCATGCGTCGCATAACGATAAATATCGGCGGCGCGCAGCAGCGCCTTGGTCGGAATGCATCCCCAATTGAGGCAGACGCCGCCGAGATGCTCGCGCTCGACGACCGCCGTCTTCAGCCCGAGCTGGGCGGCGCGAATGGCGGCGACATAGCCGCCGGGCCCGCCGCCGATGACGAGCACATCATAATCACCCATGGCGAACCTCGAATCGAAAGCTGCGCAGCGCTTCAAATAGGACGCGCCGAGAAAAAATAGCACGAGGCGAGAAAAAACCCGCCGGGGCGCGGCGGGTTTCGAACTCTTTCGGGCGGAGCGTGAACGCCTCAGGCGCCCTGCGGCAGCGCCGATTTCGCCTTCTCGACCAGCGCCTTGAACGCCTCCGGCTGGCTGATGGCGAGCTCGGAGAGAACCTTGCGGTCGATGATGACGCCGGCCTTGGTCAGGCCGTCGATGAAGCGGCTGTAGGTGAGGCCGAACTCACGCACGGCGCCGTTGAGGCGCTGGATCCACAGGGCGCGGAACACGCGCTTCTTCGCCTTGCGGTCGCGCGTCGCATATTGCATCGAGCGGTCGACGGCCGCCTTGGCGGCGCGGATGGTGTTCTTGCGGCGGCCGTAGAAGCCTTTCGCGGCGTCGAGGGTCTTCTTGTGCTTGGCGTGGGACGTGACGCCGCGCTTGACGCGAGCCATGGTGCGATCCTTTCAGAAACCTTGAGTGCGGGGCGTGAACGGTTCAGCCGTTCGGCAGGAAGTATTTCTTGACGTTGTCGCCATCCGTCTTGAACAGGACGGACGTCCCGCGCAGATTGCGGATCTGCTTGTTGGTTCGCTTGATCATACCGTGGCGCTTGCCCTTCTGCGCGTAGACCACCTTGCCTGTGCCGGTGATCTTGAAGCGCTTCTTGGCGCCGGACTTGGTCTTCAGCTTGGGCATTTTGCTCTCCTCGGGCGTTGCGCCCGGTTGTGTCGCGCCGAAGATCGGCGCCTGTTCCGCGCGAGCGAAAAGAACCGCCACGGCAGCCCATCACTGGCCGGGCGGTTCGGAAGCGGAGCTTATAAGGGGAAAGACGCGCGAAAAGCAAGCGGGGCGCTCCAGATCTCGTGACCCGCGGGTCGCCTCAAATCGGCTCCGGCCCGCGCGAAATCGCCGCGACGCCGGTGCGCGAGACCTCGACGAGACCGATCGGGCGCATCAGGTCGACGAATTCGTCGATCTTGTTCGGCTTGCCGGTCAGCTCGAAGATGAAGCTCTCGGCCGTCGCGTCGACGACGCGGGCGCGAAAAGCGTCGGCGATCTGCAAGGCGGCGGTGCGGTTCTCGCCCTTGCCGCGCACCTTGACCATGGCGAGCTCGCGCTCGAGCGAGCGGGCCGAGACGGTGAGATCTGTGACCGTGTGCACCGGCACGAGGCGCTCGAGCTGGTGCTGGATCTGCTCGATCGTCTCCGGCGTGCCGGAGGTCACCACGGTGATGCGCGAGAGATGCTCGGCATGGGCGACCTCGGCGACCGTCAGGCTCTCGATATTATAGCCGCGCCCCGAGAACAGGCCGACGACGCGCGCCAGAACGCCCGGCTCATTGTCGACCAATACCGAGAGCGTATGCGTCTCGACATTGGACCGCGCCGACGGCGAGGAATAGGGCGAGGGAGGAGAGAGGGGAGCGTTCATGGGTTTGCTTTCCAGCGAGTAGCGAATAGCGAATAGCGAATAGTCGAAAGCGGAGCGGCTCTATTCGCTATTCGCTACTCGCTATTCGCTCGTCTCACACCAGCATCTTGCCCTTCTCGTCGATGATCGAGCCGAGCTCGAGCCCTGCGTCGTCGCCGAGATCGGCGAGCAGCATGTCGTTATGCGCCTTGCCCGACGGGATCATCGGGAAGCAATTCTCGTTTTTCTCGACGAGACAGTCGAAGATCACCGGCCCGTCGTAATCGATCATCTCTTGAATCGCGCGATCGAGATCGGCCGGATCGGAGCAGCGGATTCCCTTTCCGCCGAAGGCTTCGGCGAGCTTGACGAAATCGGGCAGCGCCTCCGAATAGGAGTGCGAGTAGCGCCCGCCGTGCAGCAGCTCCTGCCACTGGCGCACCATGCCCATATATTCATTGTTGAGGATGAACGCCTTCACCGGCAGCCGATATTGGATCGCCGTCGACATCTCCTGAATATTCATCAGGATCGAGGCCTCGCCGGCGATGTCGACGACCAGCGACTTCGGATGCGCGAGCTGCGCGCCGATCGCCGCCGGCAGGCCATAGCCCATGGTGCCGAGCCCGCCCGATGTCATCCAGCGATTGGGCTCGTCGAAGTGATAATGCTGCGCGGCCCACATCTGATGCTGGCCGACCTCGGTCGTGATGTAGGGATCGCGATCCTTGGTGAGCGCATAGAGCCGCTGCACCGCATATTGCGGCTTGATCACCTTGTCGGAGTTGCGGAAGGCGAGCGACTTGCGCTCGCGCCATTCGTCGACCTTCTTCCACCAGGCGTCGAGCGGCTGCTTCTCCGCATGCATCGCCTCCGCGCGCCAGACGCGCACGAGGCTCTCGAGCACATGGCCGCAATCGCCGACGATCGGCAGATCGATCTTCACATTCTTGTTGATCGAGGAGCGGTCGATGTCGATGTGGATCTTCTTCGAGCCGGGCGAGAAGGCGTCGAGCCGCCCGGTGATGCGATCGTCGAAGCGCGCGCCGACGGCGATCATCAGATCGCAGTCGTGCATCGCGTTATTGGCCTCGAAAGTGCCATGCATGCCGAGCATGCCCAGCCAATTGGGGCCCGAGCCCGGATAGGCGCCGAGGCCCATCAGCGTCGAGGTGATCGGAAATCCGGTGAGCGAGACCAATTCGCGCAGCAGCGTCGAGGCCGCGGGCCCCGAATTGATGACGCCGCCGCCGGTGTAGAAGATCGGCCGCTTGGCGGCGGCCATCATCTTCACGGCGCGGCGAATGGCGTCGGCGTCGGGCTCGAGCTTGGGCTGATAGGTCTTGTGATGGACGTTGCGCGGTCCCGTATAGGTCCCGGTGGCGAACTGCACATCCTTCGGAATGTCGATGACCACGGGGCCAGGCCGTCCGCTCGAGGCGACATAGAACGCCTCGTGCAGCACCCGCGGCAGATCCTCCACATTCTTCACCAGATAATTATGCTTGGTGCAGTGGCGGGTGATGCCGACCGTGTCGCACTCCTGAAAAGCGTCGGAGCCGATGAGATGCGTCGGCACCTGGCCGGTGATGCAGACCAGCGGAATGGAATCCATCAGCGCGTCGGTGAGGCCGGTGATGGTGTTGGTGGCGCCGGGGCCCGAGGTGACGAGCAGCACGCCCACCTTGCCGGAGGAGCGGGCATAGCCCTCGGCGGCATGAGCCGCGCCCTGCTCGTGGCGCACGAGAATGTGCTGCACCTTGTCCTGATGGAAGAGCACGTCATAGATCGGAAGCACGGCGCCGCCGGGATAGCCGAAGATAATCTCGACGCCCTGATCCTTCAGGGCTTCGACGATCATTTCCGCTCCGGTCATATGCTTGGCCATGCTCGTTACTCCGATCGGCTCATCAAAGTCGCGCCGAGGCGCGGGCAACAAAAAAGGCCCTCGAAGGGCCTCGGATAAGCGCCGGCGGCGGAAGCTCGGGTCAGCCCCGATCCGTCCCCAGCGCCCGTCTTACGAGAAGAATGCCGCCCACGGCTCCGCTCCTTCGAGAAATGCAGGACGGAATGTTAGGAGAGAAGCCGGAGCGGGTCAAGACGCTGTTCACAGACGCCGTTCCACAGGCGCACGCGCTGCGCTGGCGCCGGCTCGCCTCTCACGCCATCCTGCACGGGGAGGCATTTCAATGACCGATTTCATCGCGACAGCGGCAAGGGCCGCGCGCCCGCTCTTCCGGTGGCGGAAGCGCTCGAGGAAAAACCGTTCGAGACGCGCCGTCTCGCCCCACTTCTTCAGGAGGCGCCTTTCCGGGCATGACCGCGCTGATCTTCACCTGCGCGCCGATCTTCAACAGCTTCAGGCGGATCGTTCCGCGGGTCGCATTCTTCGCGCCGGAGAGACAAGGACGGCGCAACGCGGGAAAGCGCCAGTGGTCTGCTTCATCGAATTTGATGGGCTTCGAGAGCGAGCCTGAAAGCTCGCGGTCCAGGGGCCGCGCTTGGACCACGAGCCTTCAGGCTCGCCCTTTCACCCTGTCAAATCGACCGAATCACGCCACTAGACTAGGTCGTCGCCGCTTCGGCCACGCCATAGGCTTTGAAGAAGACGGCCAGGCCGGCCTCCATGACTCGCTCGGCCTCCTCCTGATCGCGCAGCTCGAGACCGAGCGCGACGCGGAACGGCATGTCGAGCAGCACCAGATTGATCAGCTGGTCGGCGGCGAGATCGGCGTCCTCGAAAGCGAGAAGCCCCTTGGCCTTGGCCTCCTCGAGATAAGCCGCGACGAAATCGACGACGAGTTGACGGCCGCTCCTGAAGTAGAGCTGGCAGAGATCGGGGAAGCGCCACCGCTCGCCCGATACGGTCTGAAAAAAGGCCGTCGACTCCTTGGTGAGGAAATGTCGAACGAAGTGGCTACAGAGCGCGTGCAGCGCCGGCCCGATGCCTTCGTCGAGATCGGGAGACGGCAGCGTCACGCATTTTTCCCGGCATTCCGCCTGGATCAGATGGCTGAACAGCGCCTCCTTGCTGGGAAAATAGGCGTAGAGCGTCGCCTTGGACACGCCCGCGCGGCGCGCAATGGCGTCCATGCTGGTGTCCGAAAATCCCTGCTCCAGGAATTGCGCGCGCGCAGCCGAAAGGATTTGGCATTCCTTGCGGCCAGGAACGTGCTCCTCCGCCGGCTCCGACGCTGGCGTTATTGCCTCTGATGTCATAGCGACTGATCCAATCTCCGCTGCATCACTCTAGGACGTCTCTCCGCTTTTTCATAACCCTCGGGGCGGCCGATCGCCGCTCCGTCCCGCGCCGGGGGAGCCGCGCCGCTCGGAAAAAGCAGGGACTTCGCGCCCGGCGGCCCGGTTTCAGCATTGACACACGAGCCGCAGGTTAACATAATGGGCGACAGAACTGAACGGTTCAGTTTTATTTTGCGTCACGAGGCGACTCACCGTGCCCTGCAGCAAATTCGCCGGCCGTGCAATGATTGTTCCGACGCGCGCCGGCTCTTCCTCCCCCGATCGCAGGCTCCCGCAGGCGGTACGCGCGGGCGCCGTCGGCGCCCTGACGGCGGTGACGCTCACGGGCTGCGCGGTCGGACCCGATTTCGTCCCCCCGCCGGCTCCGGCGGCGGCCGGATATGGAGCGATCGCGTCCACGACCCAATCCGCCCCGACGGCCGGCGGAGCCTCGCAGAGGCTGGCCCACGGCCGCGACACGCCCGGCCAATGGTGGGCGCTGTTCCGTTCGCCGCGGCTCTCCGCTCTGGTCGAGGAAGCGGTCGCGAATCATCCGAACATCGCCGCGGCCGAAGCGGCTCTGCGGCAGGCGCGGGAAACCATCGAGGCGGATCGCGGATCGTTCTTTCCGAGCGCCGCCCTCGGCCACAGCTTCACCCGCAGCCAGACGTCGACGGCGCAATATGGCGGTCTCGGCGGCTCCTCCAGCTCTCTGCTGCTCTACTCGCTGCACAACTCCAATGTGTCGGTGTCCTTCACGCCGGACGTCTTCGGCAAGACGCAGCGCACGGTGGAGAGCGACGAGGCGGCGGCCGAATATCAGCGGTTCCAGCTCGAGGCGACCTATCTCGCGCTGACCGCCAATGTCGTGACGGCGGCGATCTCCGACGGGTCCTACGCCGCCCAGATCAAGGTCACGCGCGAATTGATCGCGGCCTATCGCGCGCAGCTGGGGCTGCTGGAGAAGCGATTCGAGCTCGGCGCGGTGAGCCAGGCGGACGTCCTGTCCGAGCGCACGCTGCTGGCGCAGGCCGAGGCCACGCTGCCGCCGCTCGAGAAGGCGCGCGCGCAAAATCGCAATCTGCTGATGGCCTATCTCGGCCGCTTCCCCAACGGCGACAAAGGCGAGGCGGTCGACATCGCCAATCTGAAGCTTCCGCGCGAGCTGCCGGTCAGCCTTCCGGTCGCGCTGGTGCGCCAGCGCCCGGACGTGCTCGCAGCCGAGAGCCAGCTGCATCAGGCGAGCGCGCAGGTCGGCGTCGCCACGGCGAACATGCTGCCGCAATTCACGCTTTCGGCGTCGGGCGGAACCACGGGCGCTGATTTCGCGCAGCTGCTGACGCCGCAGACCATGGTCTACACGCTGGCGGCGCAAGCCTCGGCGCAAGTGTTCGACGCAGGGACGCTGTTCCACCAGCGCGAGGCCAAGGTCGCGGCGCTGGACCAATCGGCGGCGCAATATCGCGCCACCGTCATCTCCGCGGTGCAAAATGTCGCCGACGCGCTGCAGGCTGTCGCTCATGACGCCGCCACATTGCGCGCGCAAGTCGCGGCGGAAAAAACGGCGGCCAAGAGCCTCGAGATCGCGCGCATCCAATATTCCGTCGGCGCGACCAATTACTCGATCGTTCTCAACGCCGAGCAGACGCTGCTCAACGCGCGTCTCGCCCGCGTGCGGGCGCAGGCGGCGCGCTTCGCCGATACGGCGGCGCTGTTTCAGTCGCTCGGCGGCGGCTGGTGGAACCGCATCGACGAGACGCCCGCCTCGGCGCCCAAGCCCACCGATCCCATTGCCCTGTCCCCGATCGCCGCGGCGGTCCGGGCGGAAGCGGAGAAACATCGCAATGCTCGCTGATTCGATTTCTTCTTCGCGTGATCGCCGCGGCTTCAGGGCGAAGCCGATGGCGATCATGCTGGCGATCGTCGCTGTCGTCTTCGGCCTTCTCTATGGCTTCGTCGCCTTTCGCTCGGCCATGATCAAGCAGTTCCTCGCCGGCATGGCCAATCCGCCGCAGACCGTTTCAGTGACCACGGCCGCGTTTCAGGACTGGCGGCCGAAGCAGACCGCGGTCGGCACATTCCGCGCCGTCAACGGCGCCGATCTCTCGCTCGAGGTCGCGGGCATAGTGGAGAAGATCCATTTCCAATCGGGCGAGCAGGTCGCGGAAGGACAGCTGCTCCTCGAGCTGCGCAAGGACACGGATACGACGCGGCTCGCCTCGCTGCAGGCCTCGGCCGAGCTCGCCGGCATCACTCTGCGCCGCGATCAATCCCAGCTGAAGCTGCATGCGACGAGCCAGGCGACCGTCGACACCGACGTCGCCAACCTCAAGAGCGCCGAGGCGCAGGTCGCGCAGCAGGAGGCGGTCATCGCGCAGAAGACCTTGCGCGCGCCCTTCGCCGGCCGGCTCGGCATTCGCGGCGTCGATCTCGGCCAATATATCGGCGCCGGCTCGGTCATCGTGACGCTGCAGGCGCTCGATCCGATCTTCCTCGATTTCACCTTGCCGCAGCAGGCGCTGAACGGCGTCGATGTCGGCCAGCCGATCGACGCCAATGTCGACGCTTTTCCGGGTAAGAAATTCACCGGCAAGATCATCGCGATCAACTCCAAGGTCGATCAGGCGAGCCGCAATGTGCAGGTGCGCGCGAGCCTCGCCAACGCCGATCATAAGCTCACGCCCGGAATGTTCGCCCAAATCGACATCGTGACCGGACAATCCGAGCGGCGGATCACTCTGCCGCAGACGGCGATCGTCTATGCGCCGTTCGGCAATTCGGTGTTTTTGGTGCAGAAGAGCGGCGCGGCGGACGACAAGACGGCGCCGGCCGGCGCCGGCCTCACGGCGCAGCAGGCTTTCGTTCGTCTCGGCGCGACGCGCGGCGACGAGGTCGCCGTGCTGGAGGGGGTCCCAGAAGGCGCGACCGTCGTCGCCGCCGGACAGGTGAAGCTCAGAAACGGCTCGCCGCTGAAAATTTCCGACGCGCCGCAGCCGCCCGTCGACGCCGATCCCAAGCCCGTGGATCAGTGAACGGAGACAGCGAACATGCGTTTCACCGACATTTTCGTGCGTCGCCCGGTGCTCGCCTCCGTGGTGAGCCTGCTGATCCTGGTGCTGGGCCTGCGCTCGCTCGTCACCTTGCCGACGCTGCAATATCCGCGCACGCAAAACGCCGTCGTCACCGTGACGACCTCCTATTTCGGCGCCGATCCCGCGACCGTCGCCGGCTTCGTCACCACGCCGCTCGAGAACGCCATCGCGCAGGCGAACGGCATCGACTATCTCACCTCCACGAGCCAGGTCGGCACGAGCACCATCACCGCCAATCTGCGGCTCAACTATGATTCCGGCAAGGCTCTGACCGAGATCAGCACCAAGATCGATTCGGTGCTCAACCAGCTGCCCTCGGCCGTGCAACGGCCGGTCCTCACGGTGAAGATCGGACAGACGACCGACGCCATGTATATCGGCTTCGGCAGCGACATTCTGACGTCGAGCCAGGTGACCGATTATCTGATCCGCGTCGTCCAGCCGCGCCTGCAATCCGTGCCGGGCGTGCAGACGGCGGAGCTCATCGGCGGCAAGACCTTCGCGCTGCGAGCATGGCTCGATCCGGTGAAGCTCGCCGCCTATGGCCTCACCGCGAGCGAGCTCGCCGCTTCGCTGCAAGGCAACGACTATATCGCCGGCCTCGGCTCGACCAAGGGCGAGATGGTGCAGGTCACGCTCACCGCGGCGACCTCGCTGCACTCGCTCGAGGAGTTCCGCAATCTCGTCGTCAAGCAGGTGAACGGCGCCAATGTGAAGCTGCGCGACGTCGCCAATGTCACGCTCGGCTCGGAGGATTACGAGTCCTCGGTGGCGTTCAACGGCAAGAAGGCGGTCTATATCGGCATTCTCGTCGCGCCGAACGCCAATCTCCTCGACGTCGTCAAAGGCGTCAAGGACGTCTATCCGGACATTCGGAAAACGCTGCCGCAAGGGCTGAACAGCGAGATCGTCTATGACACGACCGATTTCGTGAACAGCTCGATCGACGAGGTGATCCATACGCTGATCGAGGCCATACTCATCGTCACCGGCGTCGTGTTCATGTTCCTCGGCTCCTGGCGCTCGGTGGTGATTCCGATCGTGGCGATTCCGCTGTCGCTCGTCGGCACCTTCACCATTCTGCTGGCGCTCGGCTTCTCGATCAATCTGCTCACCCTGCTGGCGCTGGTCCTGGCGATCGGCCTCGTCGTCGACGACGCCATCATCGTCGTCGAAAACGTCAATCGCCATCTCGCCGACGGCATGAAGCCCTTCGACGCGGCCTTGCAGGCGGCGCGCGAGCTCGCCGGACCGATCATCGCCATGACCATCGTGCTGATCGCCGTCTATGTGCCGATCGGCTTCCAGGGCGGCCTCACCGGCGCGCTCTTCGTCGAATTCGCCTTCACTCTCGCCGGCTCGGTGACGGTTTCGGCGATCATCGCGCTCACCCTGTCGCCGGTCAGCTGCGCGCTGGTGTTGAAGGCGCCGCGACCGGGAGAAAAGACGCTGGAGACGAAGATCGTCGCCTTCATCGACGCCAAAATGGACGGGATCAAGGAGCGCTATCAGCGCCTGCTCGAGCGCTCCCTCCATTTCGTGCCGGTGACGCTCACCTTCGGCGGCCTCGTGCTCGCGAGCATCTTCTGGCTTTATTCGAATGCGATGAACGAGCTGGCGCCGAACGAGGACCAAGGCGTCGTCTTCGCGCAATCGACATCCGCGCCCAACGCCACGCTGCAACAAAAGCTCTTCTACGGCGATCAGGTCTACAAGACGTTCGCCAAGCATCCGGAGATGACGAGCTCCTTCCAGATCGTCACGCCCGGCCTCATCTTCGGAGGCATCGTCCTGACGCCGGCCGATCAGCGCAAGATCAGCGCCGAGCAGCTCCAGCAGACGCTGCAGCAGGAGTTCTCGGATGCAGTGCCGGGACAGCGTCTCGTCACCTTCCAGCCGCCGCCGTTGCCCGGCTCGAATGGTCTGCCGATTCAATTCGTGGTGCAGAGCACCGACACATTCGACAAGATGAACGACATCTCGCGCGAGTTCCTGTCCAAAGCGCTGGCGACCGGAAAATTCATATTCCTCGACACGGATCTGAAGATCGATCAGCCGCAGATGTCGCTCGTCATCGACCGCGAGAAGACCGCGCAGCTGGGCCTCCGCATGGTCGACGTCGGCGGCGCGCTCACCACGGGCCTCAGCGGCGGCTACACGCAATATTTCGGGCTCGACGGACGCTCGTACAAGGTCATCCCGCAGATGGCGCAACAGTTCCGGCTCAATCCGGATCAGATCTTGAACTATTACATCAAGACTGCCGACGGCTCGTCGGTGCCCTTGTCGACGGTGGCGAGATTCCAGACGATGGTGGTTCCGGAGTCGCTCAACCACTTCCAGCAGATCAATTCCTTCACCATCTCCGGCGTCGCGGCGCCGGGCGTCATCACCGGCGAGGCGCTGGAGACGCTGAAGGAGGTCGCGACCCAGACGCTGCCGCCGGCCTACACGATCGACTACGCCGGCGCCTCGCGGCAATTCGTGCAGGAGTCGAGCGGCTTCGCGGCGACCTTCGGCTTCGCGCTGATCATCATCTTCCTGGCGCTCGCGGCGCAATTCGAGAGCTTCCGCGATCCGCTCATCATTCTCGTCTCCGTGCCCATGTCGATCGCCGGCGCGCTCGTCTTCATCATGCTCGGCTTCGGCGGGGCGAGCATCAACATCTACACGCAGGTCGGCCTGGTGACGCTGATGGGCCTCATCAGCAAGCACGGCATTCTCATCGTCGAATTCGCCAATGAGCGGCAGCACGGCGGCAAGACGAAATATGAGGCGATCATCGAGGCGACCTCGATCCGCCTGCGTCCCATCCTCATGACCACGGCGGCGATGGTTCTGGGCGTGTTTCCGCTCATCATGGCGACCGGCGCCGGCGCCGCGTCGCGCTACAATATGGGCCTCGTCATCGCCTCGGGCCTGTCGATCGGCACGCTGTTCACCCTGTTCGTGCTGCCGGCGGTCTATCTCGTGCTCGCGGCCGATCATTCCAAGCATGCGGAGGTCGCACCCGAGGCCGAGCCGGAGGCGTCGGGCGCCTGACGGGGGGAGGGCGCGCATCGCGTTCAGCGCCCCGCGCCCTAGATGAGAAGGCGTCGCCGGGAGAGCCGGCGGCGAGCCTTTTCGCCGAGGCCTCGTCATGCACGCGAGCCATTTGCATTATTTCCCGCTCCCGCCGATCGCCTATGCGATCTTTGTCGGCGCGCTGCTGGCCCTCTTCGTGCTCATCCAGCTGGGCCTGCTCCGCTACGCCTATCAGCGCATCGGGCTCGGTCCGGGCGGCGCCATGCTGGCGCTGATCGGCTCGCTCCTCGGCAGCTATGTGAACATTCCCGTGGCGCAGCTGCCGGAGGAGACCGTCCGCACGCGCGAGGTCATCGACTTCTTCGGAACGCGCTATGTACTCCCGGTCGAGCCCGACTGGCCGGGAACGATCATCGCCGTCAATGTCGGCGGCGCGATCATTCCCGCGGCGCTGTCGTTCTATCTGCTCTCGCGCAATCGAATGTGGGGCCTCGGCGTGCTGGCGACGGCGATCGTGGCCGCCGTCGTGCATTATTTGGCGCGCCCGGTCGAGGGCGTCGGCATTGTGGTGCCGATTTTCGCGCCGCCCCTCGTCGCCGCTCTCGTCGCCTTCCTGATGTCGCGCGAGCTCGCCCCCCCGCTCGCCTATGTGAGCGGCAGCCTCGGCACGCTGATCGGCGCCGATCTGCTCAATTTCGGCCAGCTCCAGGGCATCGGCGCGCCCGTGCTGTCCATCGGCGGAGCCGGCGTGTTCGACGGCATTTTTCTCGCCGGGATCATCGCGGTTCTTCTCTCCGCGCTCGGCGGGCGGGCAGGCGGCGCCGCTCCGGCCAGGGTCTGACGGCGCTTGCATCGCGCACGGGCGCCGCTATAAAGCAGCCTTCGCGACGCTTCCGGCCGGGGGCTGAACGGAAGGCTTCGGCATATGCCCGAGGCAGGGCCGGCAAAGCCCGTCTTCCCGTGTCTCCGCCTTCGAACTTCCCGCTCGAGCCTTTCCGCAAGGCTCGAAGGGCTCTGCGCCGGAGCGGCTCGCGAGCAACGGAAAGGCAAGACGAATGGCTCTCTACGAGCACATCTATCTCGCCCGCCAGGATGTTTCGCCCCAGCAGGTGGAAGCTCTGACGGGTCAGTTCAAGACCATCATCGCCTCGCTCGGCGGCAAGGTGTCCAAGACCGAATATTGGGGCGTGAAGTCGCTCGCCTATCGGATCAAGAAGAACCGCAAGGCGCATTTCACTTTGCTCAACATCGACGCGCCGCCGGCCGCCTTGGCCGAGGTGGAGCGCCAGCAGGGCCTCAGCGAGGACGTGCTGCGCTTCCTCACCCTGCGCGTCGACGCGCTGGAGGAGGGCCCGTCGGCCCAGCTGCGCAAGCGCGACGACGATGATCGCGGCGAGCGCCGCGGCGGCCCGCGTCCCGACCGAGGCGGAGAGCGCGGAGAGCGCCGTCCCCGCCGTGACGAGCCGCGCGCCGAAGGGGAGAGCTTCTGATGTCCACGCCCGCCCGTCGGCCTTTTTTCCGCCGCCGCAAGAGCTGCCCCTTCTCGGGCGCCAATGCGCCGAAGATCGACTATAAGGACACGCGCCTGCTATCGCGCTACATTTCCGAGCGCGGCAAGATCGTGCCCTCGCGCATCACCGCCGTCTCCGCCAAGAAGCAGCGTGAGCTGGCCCAGGCCATCAAGCGCGCCCGCTTCCTCGGCCTGCTGCCTTATGTGATCCGCTGACGCGCACGCCGGAGCCGAGCGCGGACGCTCGGCTCCGGCGCGTCGAGCTTCAATGAGACGCGCGTGCCCACCTCCCCCTAGAGGGGGGAGGCCCTGCGCCGAAGGCGCTCGGGAGGGGGGCTCCCCGAGTTTTTGCCGTGAAACCCCACCCCGTCCGGCCATAGGGCGTTCTGAAAGAACGCCCGTCGCAAGCGCCGGGCTATGGCCGGCCGACCCTCCCCCTGAAGGGGAGGGTGATGCGCCCCCCATAGAATCTGAGAAGCCCCGCTATGTGAGCGCTTTGCCGCGCGGCAACGGGCGGCCGCGCAAAAATTCATCTATGGGCATAGGCGCCTTGCCGCCGCGCTGCAGCTCGATGAGCCGCAACGCGCCTTCGCCGCAGGCGACGAGGCCGCGATCGTCGAGCGCTTCGCCCGGCGCGCCTCTCCCCTCTTCCAGCTTCGTGCGCAACACCTTCACGCGCTCGACGCCATGGCCGAGATCGCTCTCGAAGAACGCCCCCGGAAAGGGCGACAGCCCGCGCACGAGATCATGGATCGCGCGCGCCGGCCGGCGCCAGTCGATCCGCCCCTCGCCCTTGTCGATCTTCTGCGCATAAGTGACGCCCTGCTCCGGCTGCGGCGTGAAGACGAGCGCACCGCGCTCGAGGTCGCGCAACGCCTTCGGCATCTGCTCGGCGCCGGCTGCGGCGAGCGCGTCATGCAGCTCCCCGCAGGTGGTGTCCGGGCCGATCGGAACGCGCGCCGTCGCCGCGACGGGGCCGGTGTCGAGCCCGGCCTCCATCTTCATCACCATGACGCCGCTCTCGGCGTCGCCCGCCATCACCGCGCGCTGAATCGGCGCCGCGCCGCGCCAGCGCGGCAGCAGCGAGCCATGGAGATTGAGGCAGCCGAAGCGCGGCGCGTCGAGCGCCGCCTGCGGCAGAATGAGCCCATAGGCCGCCACCACGGCGACATCGGCGCGATGCGAGGCGAAGACGCGCAGCGTCTCCTCGTTCTTGAAGCTGTTCGGCGTGAAGACGGGCAGCGACAGGCGCTCGGCGAGCCGATGAACCGGCGAAGGCTTCAGCGCCATGCCGCGCCCGGCCGGCGCCGGCGCGCGCGTGTAGACGGCGACGACCTCATGCCCGTCGGCGACGATGTGCTCGAGCAGCGGCGCGGCGAAATCGGGCGTGCCCATGAAGACGACGCGCATGCGCGGGTTACGCCTCGACCTTGTCCGCGACCGGCTGCGCGCGCTCGCGCGAGGCGGCCTTGACGAATTTCTTGACCACCCGCTCGCGCTTGAGGCGCGAGAGATGATCGATGAAGAGGCCGCCCTCGAGATGATCGATCTCATGCTGCAGCACGGTGGCGAGCAGCCCGTCGGCCTCGACCTCGCAGCGTTCTCCCGCGCGGTCGAGGAAGCGCACCCGCACCCGCGCCGGCCGCTGGACATCCTCGAAATAATCGGGAACGGAGAGGCACCCCTCCTGATAGACGCTCAGCTCCTCCGACGCCCAGATGATTTCGGGATTGATGAAGACCATCGGGGTCTTCGGCTCGTCTCCGCGCGCGGGGTCGGCGACGACGATGCGCTTGGCGACGGCGATCTGGATCGCCGCGAGGCCGACGCCGGGCGCGTCGTACATGGTCTCCAGCATGTCGTCGAGAAGCTGCTGCAGCTCCGCATCGACGCTCGCCACCGGCTCGGAGACGAGCCGCAGGCGCGGATCGGGCAGTGTGATGATGGGACGGATGGCCATTTGCTCGCCTGGTCGTTGCGGTCTCTTCCGCCGAGATAGGAGCGCGCCGACGCTTCGTCAAATGACCCGCGGCGCTCTCTTGCGAGCATATTCCCATTCCTTCGCCGATGGTAGCGATTGTCGCGCCTGCGCGAAGCGCCTAACATGGCGCGCGAGGGAGACGCTCGAGGATCTGATTGCCCAAGCAATAAAGGAGCGGGATCGCCCGCCCCGCCGAACAAGGATGGACTGCCGCTCTATGCTGGCGACGCGCGCCCCCGCAAAGATCAATCTCACGCTTCATATTCTCGGCCGCCGCGACGACGGCTATCATGAGCTCGAGAGCCTCGTCGCCTTCTCCGGCGGCGGCGACGCGCTGCGTCTCGCGCCGGGGCCGGAGCTGACGCTCATTGTCGACGGCCCGACCGCCGCCGCCGCCGGCGACGGCTCCGATAATCTGGTGCTGCGCGCCGCGCGCCGGCTCGCCGAGCGCGTCCCCGGCCTCACGCTCGGCGCCTTTCGCCTCACCAAATATCTGCCGGTCGCCGCGGGCGTCGGCGGCGGCTCGTCCGACGCCGCCGCGGCGCTGCGCCTCATCGCCGCCGCCAATGGCCTCGCCGACGACGATCCGCGCCTCATGGAGGCGGCGCGCGCGACGGGCTCCGACGTTCCGGTGTGCCTCGACCCGCGAGCGCGCTTCATGCGCGGCGCCGGGGAGGCGGTCGGCGAGACGCTGCGCCTGCCGCCGCTGCCGGCGGTTCTGCTCAATCCAGGCGCCCCGGTGGCGACGGCCTCGGTGTTTCAGCGGCTCGGCCTCGCGCCGGGCGAGCGCACCAGCGCCGGCGCCCATCCGGCCATCGCGTCCGGCCTCGACGCCGAGGCGCTGCTCGCCGCCTTGCGCAGGGGCCGCAACGACATGGAGGACGCCGCCTGCCTCGAGGCGCCGGTGATCGTCCATGCGCTCGCCGTGCTCTCGGCCGCACGCGGCTGCCGGCTCGCGCGCATGTCGGGCTCGGGCGCGACCTGCTTCGCCCTCTTCTCGACGCGCCATGCGGCCGCCGCCGCCGCCGCCGCCATCGCCCGCCAGAACCCCGCCTGGTGGGTGAAGACGGCGGCGCTGCGATGACGCGCGCGCCGCGCAAGGGCGCGAGAACCGAGCGCCGCGCGCCGCCGCGCGAGGCGCCGGCGGAGCCGTTCCGCCGTCCCTCGCCCGATGTCGTCGTGCTCTTCGGCGCCCATGCCGTCCGCGAAGCCTTGCGCGCGCGCCGGCGCAAATTGCTGACGCTCTATGCGACGGCCGGCGCCGCCGAGCGCATCGCGCCGCTCGCCGCCGAGGCGGGCCTCACGCCGCAGATCGTCGAGCCGCGCGCCCTCGCGAGCCGGCTCGGCGACGAGAGCGTGCATCAAGGCCTGATGCTGGAGGCGCGCCCCCTGCCCGAGGCGGAAATCGCCGACATCGAATCGAACAGCGGCCTCGTCCTCGCCCTCGACCAGGTGACCGACCCGCACAATGTCGGCGCCATATTGCGCACCGCCGCCGCCTTCGCGGTCGACGCGCTGGTCGTGACGGAACGGCACAGCCCGGATTTGACCGGAGTGCTCGCCAAGGCCGCATCGGGCGCGCTCGAGCATGTGACGATCGTTTCCGTCGTCAATCTCGCACGCGCGCTGCAGCAGCTGTCGCAGAACGGCTATTTCGTCGTCGGCCTCGACAGCGACGCGCCGGCGCCGCTCGCTGACACAGCCCTGCCGCGGCCCCTCGCCCTCGTGCTCGGCGCGGAGGGCAAGGGCCTGCGCCGCCTGACGCGCGAGCGCTGCGACGCGCTGGCGCGGCTCGACATGCCGGGACCGATCAAGAGCCTCAACGTCTCCAACGCCTGCGCCGTCGCGCTCGCGACGCTGCGTGTGAAGGGGCAGTAGTGGTGGGGAGTAGGGAGTGGGCGGTAGGGAGCAGCTCACTCGATCTCCCCTACTGCCTACTGCCTACTCCCCACTGCTCTGCCCGCCTCACATCAAGTTCATCTTGATGTAGCGCCACAGGTCCCTGAGATTGATCGCGATCAGCAGCAGCACGAGGCCGAGGACGATCAGTCCGAAGATGCTCGCTCCGCTCATTGGAAACTCCTTCGGTTGCTATCGGCCTCGCGCAGCGAGGCGACGAGACGTTCGACGAGCCGCGCCGCCGGCGCCACCGCCGCCGCGACCGGCGCGCTGAGCGCCATCGCGCCGTCATCTCCGCCGAGCGTCAGCGGCTCACAGGCGACGAGCAGCAGCCGCGGGCACGGGCCGCCCATTTGCGCGACGCTGCGCAGCACCGAGGCCGGATCGAGATCATGCGCCGAAACGATCGCCTCGTCCTCGTCATCGCCGATCTGCGGCTCGACCACGGACAAGGTTCCGGGCTCCTCGCCGCGCGGCGCCGCATCGACGAGAATCGCAATGTCGTAGCCATCGGTCAGCGCGAAGGCGAGATCGACGCCGCGAATGCCGAAATCGACGACGTCCGCCTCGCGCGCCAGCACGCCGCCCGCCAGAGCGCGCGCGACCTCGACGCCGAAAGCGTCGTCGCCGCGAAAGATGTTGCCGATGCCGGCGACGAGAATGCGTGTCATCGCCCGCCTCCCTCGAGCGGCTCCAGCTCCTGCGGCGAGAAGAAGAAGCGATGGCCGGGAAAGCCCGCTGCGCCGAGATCGGCGCCGGGATCGTCGACGAGCGTCACCGCGACATGCGCGCGCCCCTCGAAATCGCGCTCGATCGCCTCGATCACCGCAATTCTGCCGCCGAGCGCCATGTCCATGATGTCGCCTCCCGCCTTCGGCGCGATGCGCATGCGAGCGCCGACTGCGAGGCGCGCGACATCGCCGTCCGGCTCGCGAAGCGGCCGAAAGGCGCCATGCAGCGCGTCGAGATCGTTCTGCGTCATGCTCTCGCAGCGCTGCAAGATGTCGCGCGCGCGCGGATCGGCGGCGGCCATCTCGCGCTTCTCTTCCTGCGAGAGCGTGCGCACGCGCAAGGTCAGCAATTCGTCGATCTCGGCGCTGTCGAAGAAGGCGTTGCGGCTTTCGGGCGCGACCTGCGGATAGTCATAGAGGATGATCGGCGAAGCGAGCATCATGTCGCGCGCGCCGGCGTCGCCGACCAGCGTCGGCCATAATCCATCATTGGCGCAAGCGGTCGCCGCGGTGCGATGCCGTTCGGGCGGATCGAGCAGCGACACGAAGGCGCCGCCGCGCGCCCCGAGGATCAAATGCGCGGAGAGAAAGACGCGCGCCCGCGCCGCTTCGCGCTCCGGCGCGCTCGCGGGCGGCGACAGATTTTCGACGGCGACGCTCACGCGAATGAGATCGCCCTCCAGCTTCGTCGCCGACACGACCATCTCGCCCTCCACCGCCTCGCTGCTGCGCGCGATCACGGCGACGATCTCGCCGGCGCGCGAGCGGATGGGCTCGAGCTCGCGCCTCGCTGCGAAGGAGAAGCGCAGGCGTCGCGCCTCGCCGATGAGATCGGCGATCGCCGCCGCGTCGATATCGACGCGGCGCTCGATCGCTTCCTCGAAGGAGACGAATTGCGCGCCGTCGACGACGACCGAATCCGCCGCGCGATACTGCGCGATATCGTCGAGCTCGACGGCGGGGCCCGAGAGCTCGCCGACCTCGCGCCTGCGGTTCTGCAGAAAGCGCAGCGCGAGATCGAGCTCCGCGCCGGCGCCTGCCTCGATCAGAATTTCCGCGCGCATCGACGCGGCCTCGCCGCCGTCGCGCCGCGCCTCTTTGGGATGAAGCTCGCCGAACATCCAGCGCCGGCGATTCTTCATCGCCGACGGGCGATAGGGATAGAGCATGTAGCCTTCATAGAGAACGGCGTCGGCGATCGGCTTCACGCGGTCGATATTCATGGCGCGGCCCCCGTCGTGACCTCGTCGAGGAGGCGCGCGACGGCGTCCTCCTCCCCGAGCAATCCCATGCGCCGCTGATAGCGACGCAGCCGCTCGAGCGTCGCCGCGCCGAGACGAATCCAATCGCCCTCTCCGTAATGTCTCGTCATCAGCCGCTCCAAGGTCGCGACCGGCAGACGGAACGGCGCTTCCTTCGACCAGGGTATCTGCTCGATCTGCAGCGCGCCGCCCTCCTCCGCATAGAAGACCGAGCCGCTGAACAGAAACGACAGCGGCGCCGCGCCCTCGACGAGCGCGTCGAAATATTTGGCGCTGGCTGCGGCGATGTCGCGCGTGCAGGCGACGGGCAGCCGCGCCACCGTCTCCTCGCCGAAGGCGGGAACGGCGACGCTCGCATGAGCGAAGACGAAGCTGCGCATCGATCGCGCCCAATGCTCCGGCGCGCCGAACAATTCGACGAGCCGCTCCTTCTCCGCCGCGCGATAGGCGCGGCGCGTCGGCTCGATGCGGATTTGACAGCTCAGCATCACATTGCGAATGCGCGCGCGCGGCGTCAGATTGGCGATGCGCAGACAGAAGACGAGCAAGGGCGAGACCGAGAACGGCTCCGCCTCGACGGCGCTCACCTCGAAGGAGAGATCAACCATGGACGAATAGTCCTTGCTCCGGCGCTTCGCTCAGCGAAGCGAAAAAGCGCTCGACCTCGTCCCATAGACGGGCGCCGCCCGAGAGTCCCTCCCAGCGTGCGCGCACGAGGCCGATGAGCGCATAGCAGCGATCGATCGACACGCGAAAATACCGCCCGGCGCCGCGACGATCGACGAGCAGCGCTTCGACGTCGGGAGTCATGTCGAACAGAATCGGATTTGCGGCGGCGAGCGCGGACCAGGCGTCCTCGCTCAGCACGGATTCGATCCCGCCCGCGGGGCTCGGATAGATGGCGAGCGGACGACGCTCCTCACCGCTCTCCAGCAGAAAGGCGAGATCGATCGGAATCTGCAGACTGTCCCAGAGATCGTCCGGCAATGTGAAGTCCGCGAGCGCCAGGGTCGCCGGAACGATGACGCGCAGCGGGCCGCCGGCCGATGCGCGAATGCAGGCCTCGCAGGCGCAGAGGATGCGACGGCTGTGCGGCTCCATCACATGCCGATGGGCGGCGTCGAGCGCAGCTCCGCAGAGCTCGCAGCGTTCCGCACGGCCGTCGTCCGCGACGAAGCGACGGATTCTGGACACCCAGCCGATGGTCATGGCTCACTCCGCGAGGCTCGGCGCAGCCGGGGCGCGATCCTCGATGATGATGCTGTCGAGATCGGGGGCGGCCTCGGTGAGCGTCCGCTCGATCTCGCGACGCGCCGTCGCGCGGTCCGCTCCCTCGTCGGGCAGGCGCAAAGACACGCGAGCGACGGCGTGAGACACGTCCAGAAGATCGATCGACGCGCCCCATGTCTCGCGCAAGCCGGCGATAGCGCGCCGCAAGCGCGCCTCGGGCTCCTCGGGATGCAGCCCGTGCAGCAGAAGCGCCGCCGACACATAATCATCGGCCGCGAAGGCGGCGAGCAGACGCCCGCCCTCGGCTCCGCTGGAGGCGATGGTCAGCACGCGCGCGAGCGCGAGCCCATGCAGATCGAGGCAGGAGTCGAGCAGCGTGCGCGCCAGCGTGCGGGCGGGCGTGTCGCGCGTCTCTTCCAGCGCCTCGATCAGCCGCTCCATCCGGCTCAGACATTCGGCGAGCGCGTCGCTCATGATCCCTCCCGCGGCGCGCCGAACATCGGCGAATGAACGCGCTCGAGCGTGCGGCCGGCGCCGAGATACATATGCACGCCGCAAGGCAGGCAGGGATCGAAGCTGCGCACCGTGCGCATGATGTCGATGCCCTTGAACTTGTCGCGGCCGTTCTCCTCGAACAAAGGCGTGTTCTGCACGGCGTCCTCATAGGGACCCGGCGTGCCGAAGTCGTCGCGCGGCGTCGCGTTCCAGGGCGTCGGCGGATAGGGATGATAATTGGCGATCCTGCCGTCGCGGATGACGAGATGATGCGAGAGCACGCCGCGCACCGCCTCGTGGAAGCCGCAGCCGATGGCTTCGTCCGGCACGGTGAAATCCGTCCAGGTGCGCGTGCGCCCCGCCTGCACCTCGGCGAACGCCTTGTCGATGAAATGATAGGCGAGCGCCGCGCAATAGGCCTGAAAGTAAGTGCGCGCCCGGTTGCGCTCGATGGCGTTGCTCCATTTCGGAATTTTCCACTCGAACTCGCGCTCGGGCCGCAGCGCGGTCTTGGGCAGATAAATCTTCACGCTTTCGCCCGTCGATTTGACATAGCCGACGTCGACGAGCCCGGCGAGCGCGGTGGACCATAGCCGCGCCAGCGCGCCGCCGCCGGTGTCGAGCGCGAGATGGTCGCCCGTGCGCTTGTCGTACCAGCGCGGGCACATCACCCAGGAGTAATTGCCGTCGAAGTCGCGTTTCTGCGGCCGCGGGATCGTCGTCTGATTCCAAGGATGGCGCTGGTCCACCGGATTGCCGAGCGGGTCGGCGGCGACGAAGATCTCGCGGCTCTGCCAATCATCGTAGAAGCTCGCGCCGAGCAGGATGCGGATATTGAGATTGATGTCGACGAGATCGGTCGTCACCAGCTTGCCGTCGACGATGACGCCGGGCGTGACGAACATAGCGCGGCCCCAATCGGTCATCGTCTCGTAGCGATAGTCGCATTTGTCCGGATCCTGAAAGGCGCCCCAGCAGCCGAGCAGGATGCGGCGCTGTCCCACGGCTTCGTAGCCGGGCAGAGCCTCGTAGAAGAAATCGAACAGATCATCGTGCAGCGGCACGCATTTCTTCATGAACTCGGCATATTTGACGAGGCGAACCAGATATTCGGTGAAGAGCTGCACCGAGGGCGTCGTGCCGACGCCGCCCGCATAGAGCGTCGACGGATGCACATGGCGCCCTTCCATCAGGCTGAACATTTCGCGCGTGTAGCGCGAGACATATAACGTCTCGCGATAGAACTCGCCGGTGAAGGGATTGAGCGCCGTCATGATGTCGGCGATAGTGCGATAGCCGTGCTCGGCGGCATGCGGCGCCGGCGTCGATTGCGCCTTGGCCCAAACGCTCGGATTGGTCTCCTTGACCATCTGCTCGCAGAAGTCGACGCCGACGAGATTGTCCTGAAATATGTTGTGATCGAACATATATTCGGCCGCCTCGCCGAGATTGATGATCCAATCCGCGAGCGGCGGCGGCTTGATCCCATAGGCCATGTTCTGCGCGTAGACGGAGCAGGTCGCGTGATTGTCGCCGCAGATGCCGCAGATGCGGCTGGTGATGAAATGCGCGTCGCGCGGATCCTTGCCCTTCAGGAACACGCTGTAGCCGCGAAAAATCGACGAGGTGCTGTGGCATTCGGCGACGCTGCGGTTGTCGAAATCGATCTTGGTGAATATGCCGAGGCTGCCGACGATGCGGGTGATCGGATCCCAATTCATCTCGACGAGATTGGGAGAGGACTTTCGCTCATCGTGGATGCGGCGCGCTTTCTCGTCCATCTCGTTCTCCTAGAGCGGGTAGACTTCCTCGGGCTTGTCGGGATGATAGCCGGTGGTGCGCTCGGCCTCGTTGTGCCGCCATTTCGGCTCTCTGCTCAGCGTCGAATTGGTGAGGCGGCGCAGATTGCGGATGAGGAATCCATAAGGCGTGACCAGCGTGGAGGAGATGCGCGCGCCGGGCGGCTCGTCCATGAACGGCATGAGCTTGTCGGGAAAGCCCGGCATGGTGCAGCCGATGCAGATTCCGCCGACGTTCGGGCAGCCGCCTATGCCGGAGATCCAGCCGCGCTTTGGCACATTGCATTGGACGACCGGTCCCCAGCAGCCGATCTTCACCAGGCATTTGCGCGAGCCATATTCATGCGCGAAATCCGCCTGCTCGTAATAAGCGGCGCGATCGCAGCCCTGATGCACCGTCATGCCGAACAGCCATTTCGGCCGCAGCTCCTCGTCCAGCGGAATCATCGGCGCGAGGCCGGCGAGCTGACGCAGCACATAGAGCAGCGTCTCCATGAAATTGTCCGGCTGCACCGGACAGCCGGGGACATTCACGATCGGCAATCCCGCTTTCGACTGCCACTGCCAGCCGAGATAATCGGCGAGGCCCATGCAGCCGGTCGGATTGCCTTTCATCGCGTGCACGCCGCCATAGGTCGCGCAGGTCCCCGCCGCGATCACGCCCAGCGCCTTGGGCGCGAGGCGATCGATCCATTCGGTGGTCCTGATCGGCTGCCCGGTCTCCGCATCCGTGCCCACGGCCGCCCAATAGCCGTCGCCGCTCAGATGCTCATTGGGGATCGAGCCTTCGACGACCAGCAGGAAATTGTCCAGCTCGCCGCGCGCGGCCTGATGAAAGAAGCTCATAAAATCATCGCCGACCTCATAGGCGAGAACGGCGTTGTGCAAATGGACCTTCGGCAGGCCGGGAACGGCGCCGAGCAGAACATCCTCTATGCTGGGCTCGCTCGCAGCCGTGATCGAGACCGTGTCGCCGTCGCAGGAGAGGCCGGCGGTGATCCAGAGGATATGCACCTCTTCGATGTTCGGAACATGCTGGGTAGAGCGTCCATAAGGGACAGTGTCCCGAGCCGCCTCGACCATGCTCGCCTCCGCTCTTCACCTCTAGGACTCAAACGCGGACCTGAGGAACCAAACGCGGCGTTGTGGTTTTAGTTCCTGATCCGACCGCGGCGGGCGAGCGGCGCGGCGGCGCTCTCGGCCGGCCGTCGCTCGCATAAGTGGAATTGCGAAATTTGCGGGCGCCGCGCCCTCGACTAGGCTCGATTTCGCCATCATTCACATGCGCGGTCGACGACTCGAAGGATGTGAGCGAAATGATCGACCTCGGCGACAGGCTGGCGAGGCTCCTGTTCGAAACATTCGGCTCCGCGGCGCGCCCCTGGGACGAGCTGCCGCCAGCGGAGCGGGATCGCTATTTCCGCACGGCGCAGGATGTGTTGCGGGAGGTCGCGGCGAGCGCGCCCTTCGACGCGGAGACGCTCGTCGAGAGAGTGCGGGAGACGCGACCGACGCGGCTCGGCTTCCTCTACATGACCTATGCGCTCAATCGAACGGAAGCGGCCGCTCTGCTCGCCGCGCGCGCCGGTCTGCCGCGCCGCCAGAGAAAGCCGGCGGCATGAGCCCGCAGAGCCCCGCCGCGACGGGCGGGGCTCGCTTCCGGCGGACGCAGCGATTACTTGACCGCGTAGAAGCCGTATTCGCCGATATTCCCGGCGGGGTTCTGGGTGAAGGTTCCGCCGATCAGAAGACGCGCCCCGGGATCGGACAGATTGCCGGTCCACGTCTGGTAGGTGTCATTGGTCGCCGTCGTGATGCGCTGGAAGCTGATGCGGCCGCTGCCCGGGCAATAGAAGCCCTGGATCTTGTCGATCGGCGGGACGCCGATATTCTGAATGACGCCGGTAATGGCTTTGCACACGCCGGCCGCCGCCTGCGTGCGGATCGTGAGCGTCAGATGACTCTGATTGGCATGCACGTCCCAGACGCCGACGACCGACGCCGGCCAGGGCTGTGCAAACGCGGAACCGGCTCCGAGAAGACCAGCGGCGAACGATATGGCGAGGATAGTCTTTTTCATGGAATGCTCCTTTTGCAACACAGAACGGGCTCCGAGCACATGCGCTCGTTCCCCTCTACGATCGCGAATATGAGCCTTGCGCCGGCGCTCGTTTGTGCTGTGGCGCATAGAGCGAGCATGAGCGAAGAAGATCTGCGAGAGCGAGCCTGAAGGCTCGCTACGAACAGCGGAATAGTCTGCTAGCAGCAGCGAAAGGCCCGCCGGCCTCCCTCGCCGAATCGACTCGCCTGCCGCTCACGAAAATAATCGTCGCGCGTCATCACCGGCTCGTCCGGATGATTGGCGCGCCGATGCGCCGCATAGGCCTCGTAATCGCCCTGGCCGATCATCAGCTCCGCGCCACGGCGCAGCTTTTTCGCCAGCGCGGCGAGATCAAGCGCGGACGGCGCGCAGATGCGGCAGCTCATCGGTCGTCTCCCTGGTGCTGATGCTCTTCGCGCGCAAGGCGTCGCGTATCGCGACGAGGCCGAAGCCGAGCATCGACAGCACGAGCGCGATGAAGATGGCGCAGACCGTGATGTTCACATAATCATTGAACATGATGCGGCTCATCTCCGCAGCGGTCTTGGCCGGCGCGAGCAATCTGCCCTCGGCGGCGGCCGCGGAAAAGCGCGCCGCATGGGCGAGGAAGCCGATTTTCGCGTCGGGATGGAAAATCTTTTCCAATCCCGCGGTCAGCGTGCAGATGTAGAGCCAGCTCGCCGGCGCCGCGACGACGATGGCGTAGCGTTGCCGTTTCATGCGGAACAGCACCACCGTGCAGAGCGTCAGCGCGATCGCCGCCAGCATCTGATTGGCGATGCCGAACAACGGCCACAGCGTGTTGATGCCGCCGAGGGGATCGGCGACGCCGGCATAGAGAAACCAGCCCCAGCCGCCGACGGCGAGCGCGGTGGAGGCGAGATTGGGGATCAAGGCGCGCGTGTGCCGGAAGCGCGGCGCGAAGGTTCCGACGAGATCCTGAATCATGAAGCGCGCGACGCGCGTGCCGGCGTCGACGGTGGTGAGGATGAACAGCGCCTCGAACAGAATGGCGAAATGATACCAGAAGGCCATCATCCCTTGCCCGCCGATGGCGCTCGACAGGATCTTCGCCATGCCGACGGCGAGCGTCGGCGCGCCGCCGGTGCGCGAGAGCACGCTCTTCTCGCCGACATCGGACGCCGCCTGCGTCAGCGCCTCGGGCGTGATCGCAAAGCCCCAGGAGGAGATGGCCTGTGCGGCCGTATCGGCGGTCGAGCCGATACGGCCGGCGCGCTGTTGAGCGCGAAATAGACGCCGGGATCGAGCACGCTGGCCGAAACCAGCGCCATGACGGCGACGAAGGACTCCATCAACATCGCGCCATAGCCGATGAAGCGAATCTGCGTCTCGTCGCCGATCATCTTCGGCGTCGTGCCGGAGGAGACGAGCGCATGGAAGCCGGAGACGGCGCCGCAGGCGATGGTGATGAACAGGAACGGAAACACGCTGCCCGCGAACACCGGCCCCGTGCCGTCGATGAAGCGGCTGACCGCCGGCATCTTCAGCTCCGGCATGACGACGAAAATGCCGATAGCGAGCGAGGCGATGGTGCCGATCTTCAGAAATGTGGAGAGATAATCGCGCGGCGCCAGCAGCAGCCACACCGGCAGCACCGAAGCGACGAAGCCATAGGCGATCAGCATGAAGGCGAGCGCCTCGCCCTTGAACGAGAACAGCGAAGCGAGCGCCGGCGTCTCGGCGACGGTGCGGCCATAGGCGATGCCGGCGATGAGCAGCACGAAGCCGATCGCCGACATTTCAAAAACGCGCCCCGGGCGGATATAGCGGCCGTAAAGTCCCATCAGCACGGCCGTGGGCAGAGTGGCGAAGACCGTGAAGGTTCCCCAAGGGCTGTCGGCGAGCGCCTTGACCACGATGAGCGCCAGCACGGCGAGCAGGATCACCATGATGGCAAGAATGCCGACCATGGCGACGAGGCCCGGCAGCGGGCCCATCTCGGTCTTGATGAGATCGCCGAGCGAGCGGCCGTCGCGGCGCGTCGAGATGAACAGCACGACGAAATCCTGCACCGCGCCGGCGAAGACGACGCCGGTGAGCAGCCACAAAGTGCCGGGCAGATAGCCCATTTGCGCCGCTAGCACCGGCCCGATCAGCGGCCCCGCGCCGGCGATGGCTGCGAAATGATGGCCGAACAGGATGTACTTGTCGGTCGGCACATAATCGAGCCCGTCATTGCGCCGATGCGCCGGCGTCGGGCGATCGGGATCGAGGCCGAGCACGCGATTGGCGATGAACAGGGAATAGAAGCGAAAGGCGATGAGATAGACGCAGATCGCCGCGGTGACCAGCCACATGGCGTTCACCGCTTCGCCGCGTGATGTCGCCAGAGTGAACATGGCGAAGACGCCGATGAGCGTGACGGCGCTCCACAGCGCGATCGAGAGCGGATTGCGGATCGGCGCGGCAAGTGATTCGGACATGGGATCGCCTCGGTCGCGATGAGTTCAACGGCGACAACAAGCCGCCTTTCCGTGAAAATGCAAGAAGGGCGCGTCCTTCTCCCACTCGTGGGAGAAGGTGGCCTCGCCAAGCGAGGTCGGATGAGGGTGCCGCCGCGTCGGCGTCTCTGTAAAATCGGCCGTGCCTTCATCCGACCCGGCTGCGCCGGGCCACCTTGTAACTTGCTTCTCCCGCCCTGCGGGAGAAGGGAGCGCCCTCTCTTGATTCCCCGAGCAGCGACGCATATAGATATCTTTATATCTGCTTCGGACCCACCATGACCCATTCGCCTCGCCTCCTCCCTCTGGAGCCCGCCCTCGCCGCGCTGAATGCGGCGGGCGAGGAGACGCGGCTGCGGCTGCTCGGCCTCCTCGCCGAGACCGAGCTCACGGTCAGCGAGGCCGTCGCCATTCTCGGCCAGTCGCAGCCGCGCGTCTCGCGCCATTTGAAGCTGCTCGTCGAGGCTGGGCTCGTCGAGCGCCGCCGCGAGGGCGCCTGGGCGTTCTTCCGTCTGGCCTGCGCCGATGTGCAGGGCGAGATCGCCCGCAGCGTCGTCTCCTGGCTCGACCCGCTCGATCCGCGCCTTGCCGGCGACCGCGCCCGCCTCGCCGAGGTGCGGCAGGCCCGAGCCGAGGCCGCCGCCCGCTATTTCGCCGAGCACGCGCGGGAATGGGACGCCATCCGCTCGCTGCATGTGCCCGAAGCGCAGGTCGAGGCCGCCATGCGCGAGGCGGTGGGCGAGACGCCGCTGCGCCGCCTGCTCGATCTCGGCGCCGGCGCCGGCCGCATGCTGGAGCTGTTCGCGCCGCAAGCGGAACAGGCCATCGGCGTCGATCTCTCCTCCGCCATGCTCGCCGTCGCCCGCGGCCGGCTCGAGAAGGCCGGCGCGCGCAATGTGCAGCTGCGCCAGGGCGACATGTATGCGCTCCCCGTCGAGCGCAACAGTTGCGATCTCGTGATCGTGCATCAGGTGCTGCATTATCTCGACGATCCCGGCCGCGCGCTGCGCGAGGCCGCGCGCGCGCTCGCGCCGGGCGGACGCCTGCTGGTCGTCGATTTCGCGCCACATCAGGAGGAAACGCTGCGCGACGCGCACGCCCATCGCCGTCTCGGCTTTTCCGCGCCGGAGATCAGCGCGCTGCTGGAGCAGGCGGGACTCGATGTCGTCGCGCAGAAGGACCTCGCCCCCCGCGCCGAGGACGGCGGCAAGCTCACCGTCTCGCTGTGGCTGGCGCGCGATCCGCGCGTCATCGCCGACCCCATTCCCCATGCGAGCTATGAGACCGCCTGATGCCCGATGCGCGCACCTGCTGGCCCCCGGGTCATTTCGACATCTCCTATGAGTTCTTCCCGCCGAAGACTCCGGAGATGGAGATTCAATTGTGGGACTCGATCGCGCGGCTCGCGCCCTTGAAGCCCAAATTCGTGTCGGTCACTTACGGCGCCGGCGGCTCCACGCGCGAGCGCACCCACAACATCGTCGCGCGCCTCGCCGCCGAGACGGATATTCTGCCTGCCGCGCATCTGACCTGCGTCTCCGCCTCGCGCGCCGAGATCGACGAGATCGTGCGCGGCTATTGGAACGCCGGCGTTCGCCACATCGTGGCGCTGCGCGGCGATCCGCCGACCGGCGTCGGCACGGCGTTCCAGCCGCATGCGGACGGCTATCGCAGCTCCACCGAGCTCGTGCACGGCATTCGCGCCATCGGCGATTTCGAGATTTCGGTCTCGACCTATCCGGAAGGCCATCCCGAGAGCCGCAGCATCGACGACGATCTCGACGCGCTGCAATCGAAGATCGACGCCGGCGCCACGCGCGCCATCACGCAATTCTTCTTCGAGAACGACGTCTATTTCCGCTTTCTCGACAAGGCGCGCGCGCGGGGCGTCACGATTCCGATCGTGCCGGGCATCATGCCTGTGCAGAATTTCCGGCAGACCGCCAATTTCGCGCGCAAGGCCGGGGCGAGCGTGCCGGGCTGGCTCGCCGATCGCTTCGAGGGACTCGACGACGATCCCGTCACACGCCGGCTCATCGCCGCCGCGGTCGCGGCCGAGCAGGTGCTCGGCCTCGCCGAGAGCGGCGTGCGCGAGTTCCATTTCTACACCAATAATCGCGCCGACCTCGTCTTCGCGATCTGTCATCTTCTGGGCGTGCGTCCCGTCACCGAGAAGGCCGCAGCATGAGCTTCGACAAGAACCACGGACCGAAGATTCTCGCGACGCTGGAACAAGCGGCGAGCGAGCGCATTCTCGTGCTCGACGGCGCCATGGGCACGATGATCCAGCGCCACAAGTTCACGGAAAGCGACTTCCGCGGCGAGCGCTTTCGCGATCATCAAAGGGATCTGCGCGGCAATAATGATCTGCTGACGCTGACGCAGCCGGACGCGATCGAGACGATTCATCGCGCCTATCTCGAGGCCGGCGCCGACATTATCGAGACCAACACCTTCTCCTGCACCGCGATCGCGCAGGCCGATTACGGCCTCGAGCACATCGTCCACGAGCTCAATCTGGAAGGCGCGCGTCTCGCGCGCAAAGCCGCCGACGCGGTGGCGCGCGAGACCGGCGTGCGCCGTTTCGTCGCCGGCTCCATGGGCCCGACCAATCGCACCGCCTCGATCTCGCCCGATGTGTCCAATCCCGGCTTTCGCGCCGTCACTTTCGATGATCTGCGCGCCGCCTATCACGAGGCGGCGCTCGGCCTCATCGAAGGCGGCGCCGATATTCTCCTGATCGAGACGATCTTCGACACGCTGAACGCCAAGGCCGCGATCTACGCCGTCGAAGACGCCTTCGAAAAAGTCGGCACGCGCTTTCCGATCATGATCTCCGGCACGATCACCGATCTCTCCGGCCGCACGCTCTCCGGCCAGACGGCCGCCGCCTTCTGGAACTCGGTCGCGCACGCAAAACCCTTTTCGATCGGCTTCAATTGCGCGCTCGGCGCGCGCGAGATGCGGCAGCATATCGCCGAGGTTTCCCGGATCGCCGATACGCGGATCTGCGCCTTCCCCAACGCGGGCCTGCCCAATGAATTCGGTCTCTATGACGAGAGCCCGGAATATATGGCCGAGCTCGTCGGCGAATTTGCGAAGTCCGGCCTCGTCAATGTGGTCGGCGGCTGCTGCGGCACCACGCCGCCGCATATCGCCGCCATCGCCGGCGCGGTGAAAGGCGTCGCGCCACGCGCTATCCCGGAGATCGCGCCGCTGCTGCGCCTCTCCGGGCTCGAGCCTTTCGCGCTCACCAAGGACATTCCCTTCGTCAATGTCGGCGAGCGCACCAATGTCACCGGCTCGGCCAAGTTCCGCAAGCTCATCACCAATGGCGATTACGCCGCAGCGCTCGATGTCGCGCGCGATCAGGTGGCGAATGGCGCGCAGGTCATCGACGTGAATATGGACGAGGGCCTGCTCGATTCGAAGAAGGCCATGGTCGAATTCCTCAATCTGCTCGCCGCCGAGCCCGACATCGCGCGCGTGCCGGTGATGGTCGATTCATCGAAATTCGAGGTGATCGAGGCGGGCCTGCAATGCCTGCAGGGCAAGGGCGTCGTCAATTCCATCTCGCTGAAGGAAGGCGAGGAGAAATTCATCGAGGCGGCGACCAAGGTGAAGCGCTATGGCGCCGCCGTCGTGGTGATGGCCTTCGACGAAGCGGGACAGGCCGACACATTTGCGCGCAAGGTGGAGATATCCGGCCGCGCTTATAAGATTCTGGTCGACGAAGTCGGCTTTCCGCCGCAGGATATCATCTTCGATCCCAACATCTTCGCCGTCGCGACCGGCATTGAGGAGCACGCCAATTACGGCGTCGACTTCATCGACGCGGCGCGCGCGATCAAGACCACTTTGCCGCATGCGCATGTGTCGGGCGGCGTCTCCAATCTCTCCTTCTCCTTCCGCGGCAATGAGCCGGTGCGCGAGGCGATGCATTCGGTGTTCCTCTACCACGCCATTGCGGCGGGGATGGATATCGGCATCGTCAACGCCGGCCAGCTCGCGGTCTATGAGAAGATCGATCCCGAGCTGCGCGAAGCCTGCGAGGACGTCGTGCGCAATCGGCGCCCGGATGCGACCGAGCGCCTCGTCGATATGGCCGAGCGCTTCAAGGGCGCCGGCGCCAAGGCGGCCGAGAAGGACGCGGCCTGGCGCGAGACGAGCGTCGAGAAACGGTTGGAATATGCGCTGGTCAATGGCGTCGCCGATTATATCGAGCAAGATGTCGAAGAGGCGCGCCTCGCCAGCAGCCGGCCGCTCGATGTGATCGAAGGCCCGCTGATGGCCGGCATGAATGTCGTCGGCGATCTCTTCGGCCAAGGAAAAATGTTCCTGCCGCAAGTGGTGAAATCGGCGCGCGTGATGAAGCAGGCCGTCGCGCATCTCCTGCCCTTCATGGAGACGAACAAGGAGACGCGCTCCACCGCCGGCAAAATTCTGCTGGCGACGGTGAAAGGCGATGTGCACGACATCGGCAAGAATATCGTCGGCGTGGTGCTCGGCTGCAATAATTTCGAGATCATCGATCTCGGCGTGATGGTGCCGACCGCCAAGATTCTGGAGACGGCGAAAGCCGAGAAGGTCGACATCATCGGCCTCTCCGGCCTCATCACGCCCTCGCTCGACGAAATGTGCTTCGTCGCCTCCGAGCTGGAGCGCGAAGGCTTTTCGGCGCCGCTGCTCATCGGCGGCGCGACGACCAGCCGCGTGCATACGGCGGTGAAGATCAGCCCCAATTACTCCAAGGGCCAGGCGGTCTATGTGACCGACGCCTCACGCGCGGTCGGCGTCGCGCAGGCGCTGATGTCGCGCTCCTCACGCGCGGACTATGTCGCCAAGACGCGCGAGGACTATGAGAAGGTCGCCGAGGCCCATGCGCGCGCCCAGGCCGATAAGCAGCGCGTGTCCCTCGCCGCTGCGCGCGCAAATGCTTTTGCGATCGATTGGAGCGCCTATGAGCCGCCGAAGCCGAGCTTCCTCGGCGCGCGCGTCTTCGCCTCCTATGATGTCGCCGAGCTCGTCCCCTATATCGATTGGACGCCCTTCTTCCAGACCTGGGAGTTCAAGGGCCGCTATCCCGCTCTGCTCGACGACCCCGAGCGCGGCGCGGCGGCGCGGCAATTGTTCGAAGACGCGCAGGCGATGCTGGCGCGCATCGTCGAGGAGCGCTGGTTCAATCCGAAGGCGGTGATCGGCTTCTGGCCGGCCAACGCCGTCGGCGACGACATCGCGCTCTTTACCGGCGAAGGGCGCGTCGAGCGGCTGGCGACGCTGCACACGCTGCGTCAGCAGCTCCTACGCCGCGATGGCAAGCCCAATGTGGCGCTCGCCGATTTCGTCGCGCCGGAGGGCGCGGGCGCGGATTATATCGGCGCCTTCGTCGTCACCGCCGGCGCGCAGGAGGCGAAGATTTCCGAGCGCTTCGCGCGCGCCAATGATGATTATGGCGCGATCATGGTGAAGGCGCTCGCCGATCGTCTGGCGGAAGCTTTCGCCGAGCGCATGCATGCGCGCGTGCGTCGCGAGTTCTGGGGCTATGCGGCCGATGAGACCTTCACGCCGGAACAGCTGATCGCCGAGACTTATCGCGGCATTCGTCCGGCGCCGGGCTATCCGGCGCAGCCCGACCACACCGAGAAGGCGACGATCTTCCGTCTGCTCGAGGCGGAGAAGCGCACGGGCGTCGCGCTGACGGAGAGCTATGCGATGACGCCGGCCTCCTCGGTCAGCGGGCTCTATTTCGCGCATCCGGAGGCGCATTATTTCGGCGTCGCCAAAGTGGAGCGCGATCAGGTCGAGGATTACGCCGCGCGCAAGGGCGTCGCCGTCGCCGAAATCGAGCGCTGGCTGCGGCCAGTGCTGAACTACGAGCCGGCGCCGCGCAGCGAGCTGGTCGAGCCGGCGCAGTGATCGGCGGCTCGCAGATTTCGATTTGCGCTGCCTCATCCTGCTAGTCGACGGAAGCTGGGACCCCGTCATTGCGAGCGAAGCCAAGCAATCTAGAGCCGTGGGGCGGCCCCTGGATTGCTTCGTCGCTTCGCTCCTCGCAACGACGGCGCCCTGATCGTTTGCCGCTTCAGTTGACTGGGAGCACTAATTCGCGGCCGGCTTGAACGCGTGACAAAAGCCTCGTGGTGAGCGCCCGCGCTTTGCTTCGTCGAGTTCGCTGCCGAAGCAAATCTTTATTGTGGTCGCGCCGCCCGGCGGCGGCGGCGCCTGCAGACCGTAGAGCAGCTTATGGGCGATTTGCGCCTGCTCTGGGTCGCTCGCACGCGCAGTCTTCACCCGGTCGACTCGGCCGGATTTATCGACGTGGAAAATTGCAAGCACGCCACGCGGGGTAAGGGCCTTTGTCCTGCGCTTCTCTACAGCGCTTCGCATCACACGGAGATAGATCATCCGCTCGCCGCTCCGGCTTTCGCCTTTGAACCGGAGTTCCCCCCACATATCGCGGGCAGACCCGAACGACGGCGGCGTAGGGAGATAATCGGTCGGCAAGCGACCGCGCGTCATGCCGCCGAAGCGGAACTCCTGCCGCGCCTCGAAGGAGCCTCCGGGCGGCGGCGGCGTTCGGATGGCGGCCATGATGTTTCGTACGACCGGCTCGACCTGTTGGCGATCGGTCGCCGACTCCAGCCTGTAATCGGTCACGCGCCCCGAGGCGCCGACCGTGAAGACCACGACCACGGAATCAGCGAACACAGTGATTTGTAGACGCGCCTGACGATAGACTTCGGCAGTGAGCAGCCGAACATATTCGCGCTGGGCCGCATCCGCGTTTTGGTCGCTCGTCCTCGGCGCGGTTGCAACAGCGCCATCGCTTTTAGCGACAGTAGGATCAGCGGGCTCTGTCGCGACCGGCGATCCGCTGGCGGGAAGGCGGTCTTCTTCGGCCGAGGCGAGTGCGCCGATCGAAATGGCCGTCATTGTCGCGAATAGAAGCCGTCTCAACCGGGTCTCCAGGAAATGCGCTCACCGAGAAATGCAACTCGTATAAATGAGAGCGAGCCTGAAGGCTCGCGGTCCAGGGCCGCGCTTGGACCGCGAGCCTTCAGGCTCGCTCTTGTGCCCCCTTCGATCCGGACGACGCTCGTTCAATGAAAATTGAACGTCTGCGAGCCTTCGAACGACCCCGCCGGCGGCGGCGGGGCTTGCAGTCCGGTGAGGATCTTGCGCACCAGCTCCGCATGCTTGGCGCTGCTGGAGCGCGCGATCGTCACCTTGTCGACGCGGCCGGCGGCGTCGATGTGGAAATTGGCCGTCGCCGAGCCCGGGCCCGACGTATTGTTCATCGGCGTGCGCTTGGCGATCTCGCTGTAGAGCAGGCCGAGAAACTTGCTCTGCGACAGGCCGGAGAACGCCGCGGGCGGCGCAGCCGCCGGCTTCGTCTCACCGGCCTTGCCTTCCACCGCGGCCGCAGCGCCGCACAGAAACGGGAGCCCGCACAAAAGGGCGAGAGTGATGCGCTTCATCATCGGTCCGTAGGGTTGGCGCGGTCCCGACGCTCGCCGAAGGCCGTGCCGCTTGCCGTCAATGGAAGTTGAATTCCTGCACTGCGGAGAAGGAGCCGCCGGGCGGCGGCGGCGTGCGCACCGAGGCGAGAATATGCCCGACCACCGGCTCCAGCGCCGGATTGGACGCCGACTGCACCTTGTGCGAGACGATGCGGCCCGAGGAGCCGACCGTGAAGGCTACATGGATCGAGCCGGTCTGCGCATCGGAGCTCGGGGGCGTGTGCCGCTTGATCTCGGCGGCGAGCAGCTTGGCATAGGCCGTCTTGGACAGAGCGGGCTTCTGCTCGCTCGTCTTCTTCTCGGTCTTGGCCTCGGTTCCTTTGGCCTTGTCCTTGCCCTTCTCCTCGCCCATGGCGGCGTGGCTCTTCGGCTTCTTTTGGGCGGGCTTCTCCATAGCGCCATGGTCGGCCATGGCCGGGGCTGCGTCAGCCGGCGGCGCCGGCGCATCGCCCTCGGCCGCGATAGCGGGGCCGCCGATCACGAGGGCGGCAATCATAAAGAGCTGTTTCATTTAGGCGTTTCTCCGCATCTTTAGTTTCCGTGAAAATGGAAGTGCTGACTGGCGTCGAAACCGCCGCCAGGCGGCGGGGGCGCATGCACGGAGGCGAGGGCACGCCGCACCAACGCGACCTGGGCGGGAGACGTCCCCGACACCGACACTCCTGTGATAGTGCCGCCGGCAGTCACGTGGAACGAACAATCGACCGTGCCTTCCCCGAGCGCGGACACGTCGGGCGCGTGGCGGCGGATCGCGGCCGCCAGCAGCGCCTTATAGGCTGCCGTCGACATTCCACTCGATCCCGACTGCCCTTCCGGCGCGCCCATGCGCCGCGCCGCCTGGGCCTCGCGCTTCTTGTCGCGTTCGGCCTCGCGCTTGCGCTCGACCGCTTTCTTCTTCTGCTCGACCACTTCCTTCTGCTGCGGCAGCGCCGGCGCGTCGGGGGCCATCACCTGCGGCGGCGGGATGGCGAGATCGGGCTGCTCGATCTCCTCGGGCGGCGGCGGCTCTTCCTCCGCCGCCGCCAGCTCCTGTTGCTCGAAGTAATCGCCTTGCGGAATGAGCTCCATGCTGATCGAGTCGAGCGTCGAGATCGCCGGCACGGCCAGCTTCAGCAGCAAATAGGCTATTCCCGCATGCGCCGCGACGACTCCGGCGAAGCTCGCCGCGCGCAGCCATGGCGGCTTCACCGGCGGCGGCGCGTGGTCGCCGCCCATCCCGCTCTCGAAGGAGGAAAAGGTCAGGTCGGTCATTTCGCCGCACCTCCCGCCGCCGCCGGAGCCCCGCTCGCGGCCGGAGCCGCAGCGGAGGCGGGCGCGGCGATCGCCGCCGCGGGGACCTTGCTGCGCGAGTCGGTCAGAATCGCGAGATGCGTGATGCCATTCATCGCCAGCCTGTCCATCACCGCGATCACCTCGCCGTAATTGGCCTCCTTGTCGCCGCGCAGATGCACGACGCGGCTCAAGTCGTCGCCCATCGCCGCGCGCACCAGCGCGACGAGCTGGTCCGGCGCGACCTCGTCCGAGCCGAGCGCCACCTTGCCGTCCTTGGAGACGATCACGACAATCGGCTCCTTGGGATTGAGCGGCTGCGCGGCCTTGGACTGCGGCAGGTTGACCTTCATGCCCTTGGCGAGCAGCGGCGCGGTCACCATGAAAATGATGAGCAGCACCAGCATGACGTCGACGAGCGGCGTCACATTGATCTCGGAGAGCGGCTGATAGAGGCTGTCGCCGTTCTTGAAGCGCGTCGGCATGCCGGCCATCACGCGGCCTCCCGCTGACGCGCCGGAACCGCGTGCTCGCTGGTGATGGCGAGCGCCTTGTCCTCGACGTAATGCGCCACCTGCTGGCCGGCGCGGGCGAAGGCCGCGCCGATCCGGTTATAGCCGACCGAGGCCGGAATGGCGGCGGCGAGTCCATAGGCGGTGGCGGCGAGCGCCTCGGCGATGCCGGGCGCGACCACCGCGAGGCTCGTGTCCTGCGACTGGGCGATGCCGGCGAAGCTCGTCATGATGCCCCACACCGTGCCGAACAGGCCGACGAAGGGCGCGACCGACGAGATCACCGCGAGATTGGGCAGGCCGCCTTCCGCATGGGTCAGCAATTCGCGACCCACGCGGCTCATGATCTCGGCGACGCGCTCGCGCTTCTCGCCGATCGATTCGCCGGGAAGGTCGAACGATCCGGCGTGCTCGCCGGCCGCCTCGATCGGCGCCAGCAGTCCGGCCGGCCCGCCCGCGCGGACGGAGCGCGCCGCTCTGGAGATGCGCAGAACGGCGACGATCCCCTCCACGATGAGGACCCATGTCCATACCGAGGCGAGAATGAGCATCGCCATGACCGCCTTGCCGACAGGCCCGGCGTTCATGAACATCGTTACCGGTGAAATCGAAGAATATTCCATGAGACGCACTCGTGCTCGGGGTTCCCCGATCGCGCGGCGAAGCCGGCGATCTGCATTGATTTTCTTGATTGTCGTCTTGCCGTTCGATCGCCGGCGCGCTCCGACGCGGAGCAGCGCGCGATCCGAATTCGTCATCGCCACCGCGCTGCGCGCGAAGCGTCCGTCAGGCGAGCTGCGAGACAGCCGGCGGCGCTCGCGCGCAATTGACGGTCTGGCGCAGCGCGAAGCGCGGCAGCGATTTCGGGAAAGAGCAATAAACGGCGGGACTAGCCTTCGGCTCGAGCCGCATCAGCAGGGCGAAACGCTCCGGCAGCACGGCGGAGCCCGCATGCGCGGCGAGACAGCAAGGGCAGGAAATCGGCTTCCTGGAGCCGCTCTTGTCCGGCGCGCCGGCGTCGTCCGCGGAGGCGAGCGGCGCGCCGCTCTCGTGACACAGGACGGCGATGCTCTGCGCGGCCCCGCGAACGCCCGTGCGAGCCGACGCATGCGGCGCAACGGCGGCGCAAAGGCTCAAAACGAGCGCGCAAGCGGCGACGATCGCGAAGATCGCGCGCACTGCTGCTCTGTGGCCTCCGCCCTGTGACATAAATGTCTCTTAACGGATTTTTTAACTTCTGACAATCTGCAAGGTCTTGGATTTGCCTGCCGCTGCGCTCAAATGAGCGCCGCTCGTCTCGTCACGGTTAACGGCGTATTCACCCGCAATGGCGCTCGCTTTTCTCGCTCGTCTCCTGTTCGGCCTCGCCCTGCTGGCGCAGCTCGCAGCGAGCGCGTCCGCGCCTGCGGCGAGCGGCGGCGCCAGGCTGTGCGTCCTCTCCCATGGCGAGGCGCGCTCTCAAACCTACGCCGGCAACGCCTCCGAGCAGGCGCCGCAGCACGAGACGGGCCATCGACACGGACACTGCTCCTTCTGCGTGTTCGGCTCGGGCGATCCTCCGCTCGCCACGACGCTTCTGTCGCTCGAGAGGCTCCCGGTCGCCGCCGGCGCTCGGCTGTCATTCGACTATTCGAAAGGACTGGTGTTCGCCCACGTCGACCGCAACGCGTCGGCCCGCGCCCCGCCCTCCGCCTTCTCCTGATCCGACGAAAGTCTCATGTCGCGGCGCCGCCGGCGCCTGCTTTCGGCACGCGTCCCGCGCGGGCGCCAGAGAAGGACCTGTTCAATGCACCGTCATCATCTGCTGCGCGGCGTTTCCGCCGGCGCGCTCCTCATCGTCTGCGCGTGTTCCGTCGCGCCGGCTTTCGCGCAGGAATCGCTGCCGACCATCGACGTCGGCGCCGCGCCGTCGGACAGCGGGCGCGCCGCGACCTGGTCGCCGACGCGCGCCGACGGCACGCCGGCCTTCGTCGAGAAATTCAAGCTTCCCAATACGGTGGCGAGCGTCACGCGCAAGGACATCGAGGACAAGATCAACGTCATCGACACCGAGGACGTGGTCAAATATCTGCCGAGCCTGTTCGTGCGCAAGCGCAACAACGGCGACACGCAGGCGGTGCTGCAGACGCGCACCTGGGGCGTCGGCTCCAGCGCGCGCAGCCTCGTCTATGCCGACGATCTTCTGCTCACCGCGCTCATCGGCAATGACAATACCATCGGCGCCCCGCGCTGGGGCCTCGTCGCGCCGGAGGAGATCGAGCGCGTCGACATGCTCTACGGCCCGTTCGCGGCGCAATATCCGGGCAATTCGCTCGGCGGCGTGCTGCAGATCACGACGCGCATGCCCGACAAGCTCGAAGTGACCGCCAAGCAGACCGTCTCTCTGCAGGATTACTCTCTCTACGGAACGAGCAGACTGTTGCACACCGAGGTGACGAGCGCCTCGGTCGGCGACAAGGTCGGCGATTTCTCCTGGTTCGTCTCCGCAAATTACGCCCATGGAACGACGCAGCCGCTCAGCTTCGCGACCACCGGCGCCGGAACCATGTATCCCGGCGCCTATTGGGCGACGAACAAATTCGGCTCGCCCAATGTGGTGGTCGGCAGCACCGGCAATCTGGAGAACGACCAGATCAACGCCAAATTGAAGCTCGCCTATGATTTCTCGCCGACCATCCGCGCGACCTATACGCTCGGCTTCTGGTCGAATGACGGGACCTCGGTCCCGGAAAATTATCTCGCGCCGGGGACGGAAAGCTTCTCCGTCGCCTCGTCCAGGTCCAGCTTCGGCTCGGGATACTACCGCATCCAGGAGAAGATGCTGACCAATGCGCTGGCGGTGAAGTCCAACACCCGCGGCCTGTTCGACTTCGAGGTCTCGGCCGCGCATTTCACCTATCTGCAATCGGACCAGCGCCAGCCCACGACCGCGCTCGCCAACGGCTATTCGCAGGCCGGCCGGAACACGCGCTATGACGGCACCTATTGGAGCTTGCTCGACCTCAAGGGGATCGTCAGGCCGGAAGGCGTTCTCGCAGGGCACGATATCAGCTTCGGCCTGCACGGCGATCACTTCCATCTGAACAATCCGGTCTGGAACACCGACAGCTGGACGAGCGGCATGGCGTCGGCGACCAGCATTCAGACCTTCGGCGCCGGCACGACGCGCACCCAGGCGCTGTGGGCGCAGGATTCCTGGAAATTCCATCCGGACTTCAAATTCACCGTCGGCGGACGCTGGGAGCACTGGCAGGCGTCGGACGGCGTCAACCAGTCGGGCGCGAGCGTCGTCTATCAGCCCAATCTCTACCACACGCGCTTCTCGCCCAAGGGGTCGCTGCAATGGACTCCGGACAATGATTGGACGATCACCGGATCGATCGGCCTCGCCAATCGCTTCCCCACGGTGAAGGAGCTCTACAATCTGTCCACCGTGAACAATCAGGTCGTGAATCCCAATCCCAATCTGCGTCCCGAGGTCGCGCTCTCCAGCGAGCTCGCCATCGAACGCAAGATCGGCGACGACGGCAATGTGCGCGTCTCCTTCTTCAACGAGGAGGTGCGCGACGCGATCATCTCGCAGAGCAGCTATATCTCCGGGACCAACGTCCTCTCCACGGTGACCAGCAATGTCGACAAGATCCGCAACCGCGGCGTCGAGCTGGCCTTCCGCAAGGACAATGTGCTGCTGAAGGGATTGGAGTTCTCGGGCAGCATGACCTATCTCGATGCGCGCGTCCTGGCCGACAGCAGCTGGGTCGCGTCCTCGGCCTATCCCTGGAACACGTCGGTCGTCGGCAAGAATGTCCCGAACGTGCCGGACTGGCGCTGGACGCTCGCCGCCACCTATCGGCCGGACGAGCATTGGGCGCTCACCGCGGCGGCCCGCTTCCAGGGCCGCATGTGGACGACGTTGGACAATAATGACGTCGCCCATGGCGTCTATCAGAGCTTCGACCGCTTCTTCGTCGTCGACACCAAGATCTCATACAAGTGGAACAAGCACCTGTCCTTCGCCTTCGGCATAGACAACCTCAACAACTACAAATATTTCCTGTTCCATCCCTTCCCGCAGCGGACGTTCGTGTTCTCGGGCAAATATGAGTTCGGACGCGCGCGCGGCGAGCGCGGCATCTTCTTCGAAGGAGACGAGCCGGGCCTGTTCGACGCCTTCCGCACCGCCTTCGCGCGCTGAGCGCGAAGCTCGCAGCCCGGAGCCGACGCGCTCCGGGCTGCTCTGCTTCTCTGCGGTTGGGGCGTCCGCGAGAGAAGACGGCGGGGCGCGCCGGCCGCTTTCGAGCGCGGGCGAGGGAAGAGAGGCCCTCTCGCTCGCGGCTCAAGGGCCGGTTTCGCGCAACACAGTCTTTGCCGCTGTGCCCATGCGCACATCGCGAAAAAAAAGCCCCGGATCGCTCCGGGGCCTTCGTTTTCTCTCGGGGAAGCGAGATCAGAAATCCATGCCGCCCATGCCGCCGCCCGGAGGCAGGGCCGGGCCGCTGTCCTTCTTCGGCTGCTCGGTGATCGTCGCCTCGGTGGTGACGATCAGCGCCGCGACGGACGCCGCGTCCTGCAGAGCGGTGCGGACGACCTTGGTCGGATCGATGATGCCGAGCTTCACGAGGTCGCCATACTCGCCGGACTGGGCGTCATAGCCGAAGCTGTAGTCCTTGGACTCGAGCAGCTTGCCGACCACGACCGCGCCGTCGCCGCCGGCATTGTCGACGATCTGGCGGGCCGGGGCCTGGATCGCCTTGCGGACGATCTCGACGCCGGTCTTCTGGTCGGAATTGGCCACCTTCACATCGCCGAGCACCGCGATGGCGCGCAGCAGCGCCACGCCGCCGCCGGGGGAAATGCCTTCCTGCACCGCGGCGCGGGTGGCGTTGAGCGCGTCGTCGACGCGGTCCTTCTTCTCCTTCACCTCGACCTCGGTCGCGCCGCCGACGCGGATCACCGCGACGCCGCCCGCGAGCTTGGCGAGACGCTCCTGCATCTTCTCACGGTCGTAGTCCGAGGTGGTCTCCTCGATCTGCGCCTTGATCTGGGCGACGCGAGCCTCGATGTCCTTCTTCTCGCCGGCGCCGTCGATGACCGTCGTGTTCTCCTTGTCGATGCGGATGCGCTTGGCCTTGCCGAGCAGCGGCAGCGTGACGCTCTCGAGCTTGATGCCGAGATCCTCGGAGACGACCTGGCCGCCCGTGAGGATGGCGATGTCCTCGAGCATGGCCTTGCGGCGATCGCCGAAGCCCGGAGCCTTCACGGCCGCGATCTTCAGGCCGCCGCGCAGCTTGTTGACGACGAGCGTGGCAAGAGCCTCGCCCTCGACGTCCTCGGCGATGATGAGCAGCGGCTTGCCGGTCTGCACAACGGCCTCGAGGATCGGCAGCAGCGGCTGCAGCGTCGACAGCTTCTTCTCGTGGATGAGGATGTAGGGATCCTCGAGCTCCGCGACGAGACGCTCGGCGTTGGTGATGAAATAGGGGGAGAGATAGCCGCGGTCGAACTGCAGACCCTCGACGATGACGGTCTCGGAGTCGAGGCTCTTGGCCTCCTCCACCGTGATCACGCCCTCATTGCCGACCTTCTGCACCGCCTTGGCGATCTCCTGGCCGATGAACGAGTCGCCATTGGCCGAGATGGTGCCGACCTGGGCGATTTCGTCGTTGGAGGTGACCTTCTTGGAGTTCTTCTTGAGATCGGCGACCACCGCCTCGACCGCGAGGTCGATGCCGCGCTTCAAATCCTGCGGGTTGAGGCCGGCCGCGACCGCCTTGGCGCCTTCGCGGGCGATGGCGGCGGCGAGAACGGTCGCCGTCGTGGTGCCGTCGCCGGCGGTGTCGTTCTGCTTGGAGGCGACCTCACGAACGAGCTGCGCGCCGAGATTCTCGAACTTGTCGGCGAGCTCGATCTCCTTGGCGACGGTGACGCCGTCCTTGGTGATGCGCGGCGCGCCGAAGCTCTTCTCGATCACGACATTGCGGCCCTTGGGGCCGAGAGTGACCTTCACCGCATTGGCGAGAATGTCGACGCCGCGCAGAATCCGGTCGCGCGCGTCGGAGGAGAAACGGATATCCTTGGCTGCCATTGTCGTTCAGCTCCGTGGGAGAGAATAGAGTGCGAGGTGTCGGCGACTTAGGCGATGACGCCCAGAATGTCGCTTTCCTTCATGATGAGGAGATCTTCCCCGTCGATCTTCACTTCCGTGCCGGACCATTTGCCGAACAGCACGCGATCGCCTTCCTTCACATCGAGGGCGACGAGCTTGCCGCTCTCGTCGCGCGAGCCCGGGCCGACCGCGATCACCTTGCCCTCGGCGGGCTTCTCCTTCGCGGTGTCGGGAATGATGATGCCGCCTTTGGTCTTGTCCTCGCCCTCGAGGCGCTTGACCACGACCCGGTCGTGGAGGGGACGGAACGCCATGTGGTCTTCCTTTATCTCGAGCCGACGCGTCGCGACGCGCGGGCGATAGGATTACGTAAAAAGCCGATTGGCACTCGCCTGAGGCGAGTGCCAACAAGCAGGAAGTGACATAGGAACGCGCCCCCCGCCTTGTCAAGGCGAGGAGCGCGAACTTCGTCGCGGCGAAGAACAAGGTTCTGATATGAAGAGGAAATAAATGCCTCGCGGACGCGGCGCGTCGCTGTGGGAGCGCGCGCGTTCGGCCGGGCGATGCTCCGGCCGTCGGCCGTAGCGCGTCAGCGGCTCGCCTGCGCCCCGCCGCCGCTCTTGGGAATGCGCAGCACCTGGCCGGGATAGATCTTGTCCGGATCGGAGAGCAACGGCTTGTTGGCGGCGAAGATCTCCTCATATTTCCCGCCCTTGCCGGCGCCATATTGCGACTCGGCGATCTTCCACAAGGTATCCCCCTTCCGGACCTTGTAGAATAGCGACTCGGTCTCCGTCTTGCCGACCAAGATATTGCTCTCGACCTGCGAGACGCCCTTGGTGTTGCCGACCGCGAGCACGATCTTCTCGGCGTCGCTGGTCGATGGCGCCTGCCCTCCGAGCTTGACCTTGTCGCCCTCGACCTTGATGTCGATCTTGGAGGCGTCGAGCCCCTGCTTCTCGATCTCCTTCCTCAGCTCCTCGGGCGGCGCCGCGGCGTTGTCGGACGCGCCCTTGGGCGAGGGCGCGTCCTTGGCGATCGGCTCGCCGCTCTTGGCGTGATTCCAAAAATTGAAGAGCCCCATCTCGCTTCTCCTTTCGCAGCATGGACGCGAGCGCCGTGCGCCGGCGCCGGCGTGCGGCTTAGATAGGGCGGAGACGGAAAAGTGAACGCGCCCTGGACCGCGAGCCTTCAGGCTCGCCTCGCAAGGCGTCGAGCTGGATGAGGCGGCCGTGACGACCGAACGAGCCGGAGCGCTCGCGGATCACGCCGCGGCGCCGCAGCACTTCTTGTATTTCTTCCCCGATCCGCAGGAACAAGGATCATTGCGGCCCGGCCGCGCTTCCCGGACGACCGGCGCGCTCTTGATGGCCTCGCCTTCGACGAAATACCAGCGCTGATCGGCCTCGTCGAAACGGAACAGCGCCCTCTCCCGATGCGTTTGACGCAGCCCATCTGCGGTATAATGAGCGGAGAATTCGACGTAGCCGTCTCGATCGCCGGGCCGGCCGGCCTTCGTCGCCTCGATGTCGAGGCCGAGCCATTGCGATTTTTTCGACCAGTCGGTCGCCGCCTTGCGATGGAAGCCGGCGCGGCGCTCGGGCGCGAGCGTGTCCTGAAGATAGTCGATCTCGCCGAGCGCATAGGCCGTGTAGCGCGAACGCATCAGCGCCTCCGCGGTCGGCGCGGGCCTCGACCCGTCGACATGGGGGCCGCAGCAGGCGGAGAGAGGCGCCGGCTCGGCGTCTTTGGCGCGGCAGGGACAAGGCTGTTCGGTCATGCAGGATGTGGCTCGTTTTGGAGAAGCGAAACTCCCCACTCCCGCGCAGCGGGTGGCGAGGACCGGGCTCCTTGCGATTTCGTCGACACGGACGCCTACTGGCGTGATTCAGTCGATCTGACGGGTCTGAAAGAGCGAGCCTGAAGGCTCGCTCTTTCAGACCCGTCAGTTTCGATGAAGCAGACCACTACACCAGTTTTCGATCGGACCGAAATAGGCCGCGCGTCGACGACGCGAAGGGCGCAAGCCGCCGCTGTTTCGGCAACGCCCGACCAATGGCTCGCATCAGTCGAATTGAAGGATTTCGCAATAGCGAGCCTGAAGGCTCGCACGCGCAAGGCTTCGAATTCGACGGCGCGCCCTACCGGCGCGCCGCGCCCGGCGGCCGATCGGTCAGCGTCAGCAGAAAGGCGACGATGGAGTCGATCTCCTTGTCGTCGAGCCGCGGCTTCTGCCCGGGCCTGCGATCATAGGGGACCTCCTTCACATTCACATTCTCATGGTGCGGCGGCGCGAGATCATCGAATTTCGCCGTCTTGCCGCCGACCTTCGGAAACCAGCGCTCGGGATTGGTGTCGCGCGTCGCATAGAAGGCGACGACGTCGCGCAGGCTGCTGAAGACGCCATTGTGCAGATAGGGCCCGGTGATCGCGACATTGCGCAGGGTCGGCGTCTTGAACTGGCCGCAGAGCCCCTCGACATAGCTCGGAGGCGCGAGCGGGAAGTCCTTGCGAACGCACAGGCCCGGATCGAACCAGGCCGGGTCCTTATTGTCGGGAACGGCGGGATTGCGCGGCGCGCCGAGCCCGTCATAGGTGAAATCGGTGAACAGCCAGTCCTGCGGATTGCGCGAGCCCTTCTTGCCCGCATGGCAGGCGAGGCAATTGCCCTTCTTCTTGTCCATGAACAAAGCGAAGCCGCGCGCCTCCTCCTTGCTCAGCTTCTCCTTGCCGCGCAGAAAGTCGTCGAATTTCGACGCGAAGGGGTGAAAGCGCGGCGTGCTCTCGAAAGCGGCCACCGCGCGCGCGAGCTTCACGAAGACGTCCGGGTCGGAAAACAGGGACTCGCCATAGACCTGCTTGGCGAGCCCGGCGTAATCGCCCGCTTTGATCTTCTCGACGACCGCCGCCTTGGACGGATTGTTCATCTCGCGCGGCTCGAGCAGCGGGCCCTCGACCTGCGCCACGAGATCATCGGCGCGCCCGTCCCAGAACATGCCGCCGGCCGGAACCAGCGCACCCTCCGTCGCCTCCTCCTCCTGCTCCTCGACCAGGCCGAAGCGCGGCGCATAAGAGATATAGGAGAGCGTCGGCGTGTTGCGCTTGCCGAGGACGCCGGCGCGGCTTCCCTGCGCCAGAGCAGCGACGGGCGAGCCGTTATTGCCTTGAAAGGCCTTGCTCGCCTCATGGCAGGACGCGCAGGAGACGCCCGGCGGCTCCGAGAGCCGCGTGTCCTCGAAGATCTTCTTGCCGAGGAGCTCGAGCGGCGAGAGGCCGGCCTCGTCCGCGGCGGGCGCAGCGCCGGCCGCCATTCTTGTCCCGCCCTCTGCGGCGCCCGTCTCGGCCGCGGCGGAAGTCGCCCATGCCGCGACGAGCAAGGAGAGGACCGCCCCGGACGCGAGCGTCGCGAGTCGGAGCGGTCGATACGCGGGCGCCATGAGAAACTCCGAATTGCGAGAGATGCGCGAAAGGCTTTATCGCGGCGACAAATGTAGAAAATGAGAAATGGGCGCGTCAAACGAGATAGATTGGACGCTTTCCAAACAAACCGGCTCAGGCAGGCTCGTCGCGCGGCTCCGGCGTCGCCAGCAAGACCAGCACGAAACCGAGAGACAGAAGGAAACGAAAGGCGGGCTGCTGAAAGTTCCAATCGGCCGAGCGCCACATCTGCAGCCATTCCCCGCCGACGATCATGAAGCCGAAAAAATAGAGGAGGACGCCGAGCGTGAGGCCCGCGGCGGCCGGGCCCTTGGCGCCCTCGAAGGCCGCGGCGCTCCCCCCGCGCGCGACGAAAAGCCGCTGCGCGCCGAACAGGCAGAGGGCGCCATAGGCAAGCTCGACGGCGATGATCGCGGCGTAGAGCAATCGGCGGAGCGTGTCGGAGACGATCGCGCGCGCCATCATCGATTCGCCGGCGCCGGTCGTGTCCATCGACGCGACATGTCGCACAACCTCGAAATTCGTCGCATAATCGAGAATATTGTCGACGCCGGTGAGAAGGCCGAGCAGGCCCGCGCAGGCGACGAGGAGTATTTTCGACAGGCGCAGCGTCATAGCCGCCAGTCTATGCGGCTCGTCGGCCGGAAGGAAGCGCGGGTGCAAGGAAGCGCGGGTTGACCGCGCCGGCGCCGTCTGAAACAGTGCCGGCGTCTCCCCGCATTTTCCGAGGTTCCCCGTTGCTGTTCGTCGCCCTCTGCCAGGACAAGCCCGATCATGTCGCCCTGCGGCTCGCCACGCGCGAGGCGCATCTCGCCTTTCTGGCCGAACATGCGACGCAGGTAAAGCTCGGCGGCGCCTTTCTCGACGCCGCCGGCGAGAAGCCGCTCGGCTCGATGCTGATCGTCGAGGCGCGGGACGCGGCGGCGGCGCGGGCGCTGCTCGCGCGCGATCCTTACGCCCTCGCCGGCCTGTTCGTCAGCGTCGAGGTCAAGCCCTGGCGCCGCGCCGTGGGAGCCGAGCTCTGATGGCGCATTGGCTGTTCAAGAGCGAGCCCTCGACCTGGTCCTGGGACCAGATGGTCGCGGCGGGCGCGGAAGGCACCTTCTGGAACGGGGTGCGCAACCATCTCGCCAAGCAGCAGCTGATGGCGATGAAGCTCGGCGAGCGCGGATTCTTCTATCATTCCAACGCCGACAAGGCGATCGTCGGAATCGTCGAGGTGATCCGGACCTATTATCCCGACCACACGGATCAAACCGGCAAATTCGGCATGGTCGATGTGAAGGCCGCGGAGCCGCTGAAGACGCCGGTCACGCTGGCGCAAATCAAAGCCGAGCCGCGGCTCTCCGCCATGGTGCTGGTCAATAACTCCCGCCTCTCGGTGCAGCCGGTGACCGAAGCGGAATGGGAGCTGATCCTGTCGATGGCGGGGTGACGCGCGCCCGCGCGGAGATTTCTCACCGCGCCATTCACCGCGGTATTTCTCGACTTGTTTGTTCGGCGGTCACGCGCAGCGCGGCGGAGAGTCGAGCAGCCGCGCTGCCGGCGCGGCGCCTCTGCGCCCTGCTCAATTTTCGTGCGAAAGCCAGTCCAGGGCGAGTCCCCGTCTTTTCAGACGTGGAAAAGCGCGCTAGCACTGTTTTTCGCGACGCTCGCCCATAGGAGAAACGATGGCGCGCAAGAAAATCGCATTGATCGGCGCCGGACATATCGGCGGCACTCTGGCTCATCTCATCGGCCTCAAAGAACTCGGCGACGTCGTATTGTTCGACATCGCGTCGGGAGTGCCGCAGGGCAAGGCGCTCGACCTCGCCCAGTCCTCGCCGGTCTCGGGCTTCGACGCCGCTATTTCGGGCGCGGATGATTATGCCGCCATCGCCGGGGCCGATGTCGTCATCGTCACCGCCGGCGTGCCGCGCCAGCCGGGCATGAGCCGCGACGACCTCCTGAGCGTCAACCTCGGCGTCGTCTCGAAGGTCGGCGCCGGCATCAAGACCTATGCGCCGGACGCTTTCGTCATCTGCATCACCAATCCGCTCGACGTCATGGTCTGGGCGCTGCAGAAAGTGTGCGGCCTCCCCCCCGCCAAGGTCGTCGGCATGGCCGGCGTGCTCGATTCGGCGCGCTTCCGCTATTTCCTCGCCGAGGAGCTGAACGTCTCGGTCGAGGATGTCAGCGCCTTCGTGCTCGGCGGGCATGGCGACGACATGGTGCCCTCGGTCCGCTACTCGACCGTGGGCGGCATCCCCCTGCCCGATCTCGTCGCCATGGGATGGACGACCCAGGCCCGGATCGACGCCATCGTCGAGCGCACGCGCAAGGGCGGCGGCGAGATCGTCTCCCTGCTCAAGACGGGCTCCGCTTATTATGCGCCGGCCGCCTCGGCCATCGCCATGGCCGAGAGCTATTTGAAGGACAAGCGCCGCGTGCTGCCCTGCGCCGCCTATCTCTCGGGACAATATGGCGTGCAGGATCTCTATGTCGGCGTGCCGGTGGTGATCGGCGCCCATGGCGTCGAGCGCGTCGTCGAGATCAACCTCGACACCGCCGAGCAGCAGATGTTCGCCAAATCCGTCGCCTCGGTGCGCTCGCTCATCGCGGCGAGCAAGGCGCTGGACCCGGCGTTCGCTTGAGACCCGCGCGCGCCCGCGCGGAGGTTCGACGCATATCGCGACCAATATCGCATTCAGGATCGAGCAAGAGATGAACATCCACGAATATCAGGCCAAAGCGATTCTGCGTGAGTTCGGCGCCCCGGTCGCCGCTGGAACGCCCGTGTTCGAGGCGGGCGAGGCGCGCCAGGCGGCGCTGTCGCTGCCGGGCCCGGTGTTCGTGGTGAAGGCGCAGATTCACGCGGGCGGCCGCGGCAAGGGCAAGTTCAAGGAGGCGTCCGCGGGCGACAAGGGCGGCGTGCGCCTCGCCCGCTCGCCGGAGGAGGTCGAGACCTTCGCCAAGGAGATGCTCGGCGCCACGCTGGTCACCGTGCAGACCGGCGAGACCGGCAAGCAGGTCAACCGCCTCTATATCGAGGACGGCGCCGATATCGCGCAGGAGTTCTACCTCTCTCTGCTCATCGATCGGGCCTCATCGCGCATCTCCTTCGTCGTCTCCACCGAGGGCGGCACGGATATCGAGGCCGTCGCCCATGCGACGCCGGAGAAGATCGTGACCTTCTCCGTCGATCCGGCGACTGGAATCATGCCGCATCACGGCCGCAAGGTCGCCGACGCGCTCGGCCTGAAGGGCGCGCTGGTGAAGGAGGCGGTCGACCTCACCGAGAAGCTGTTCTCCGCCTTCCTCGCCAAGGACATGGAGCTGCTCGAGATCAATCCGCTGATCGTCACCAGGGACGGCCGCCTGCGCTGCCTCGACGCCAAGATCTCCTTCGACGACAACGCGCTCTATCGCCATCCGGACGTCGTCGCCCTGCGCGACAAGACCGAGGAGGACGAGAAGGAGATCGAAGCCTCCAAATATGAGCTCGCCTATATCGCGCTCGACGGCACGATCGGCTGCATGGTGAACGGCGCCGGCCTCGCGATGGCGACGATGGACATCATCAAGCTCTATGGCGAGAACCCGGCCAATTTCCTCGACGTCGGCGGCGGCGCCGGCAAGGAGAAGGTGACCGCGGCGTTCAAGATCATCACCGCCGACCCCAAGGTGAAGGGAATTCTGGTCAATATTTTCGGCGGCATCATGCGCTGCGACGTGATCGCCGAGGGCGTCATCGCCGCGGTGAAGGAGGTGGGCCTCGCCGTGCCGCTGGTCGTGCGGCTCGAGGGCACCAATGTCGAGCTCGGCAAATCGATCCTCGCGGCCTCCGGCCTCGATGTGATCGCGGCCGACGACCTCGACGACGCGGCGCAGAAGATCGTCGCCGCCGTGCGCGGGCGCGGCTGACAGCCGCTCCCGGCGCGCCGGGACCACGGCCTCTAGAGCGCTTTCCGATCGAACGGAATCGTTCGATCGATCAGAATTCGCTCAAAAAGAAAGAACCCTAGAGCCTTATCCGTCCAATTGGATCGGATAAGGCTCTCGGCTCCGGCGGCGGGAATATTCGCACTTGCGAGGATGGCCCAAAACGGCCATCTTCCCTCACGATGGTGACGCTGCGGGGCGCAGTGTGAGGCGAATCGGCGCCGCTCCGGCCGCTTGCGGGAAACACAGCACGTGAAAAAATCCTTTTCGCTTCAGGCGCCCGCGCGGCGTGGCGCCCGCGGCTTCTCGACCCGCGCGGCGGCCGTCGCGGCTTTTTGCATCTTGTCTTTCGGCGACCCCGGCTTCGTCGGCAAGGGCTTCGCCCATGCGCGCGAAAGCCTCCTCTCGATCGCGACGCCCTTCGAGGTCGGCGCGAGCGCGTCCGGCAATTATCTCGCCGCCATCGTCGCCGGCGCCGAGCGCGACACACACGCCGCCTCCACCTTCTTCCGCGAGGCGCTCCGCGACGATCCGCGCAATCGCGAGCTGACCGAGCGCGCCTTTGTCGCCGCGCTCGCCAATGGCAATATGGCCGAGGCCTTCGACCTCGCCGCGCGCGTCGCCTCCTACGACAAGAAGAACGGGCTCGCCAATCTCGCGCTCGGCGTCGAGGGCATCAAGACCAGGAAATATGCGAAAGCGAGGGCGGCGCTGGCCAAGGGCGGGCTCGATCGCAAGCATGACGTGACCTCCACCCTGCTGACCGCCTGGGCCTATGCCGGCGCCGGCGACACCCGGCAGGCTCTGCAGACCGCCGATAAGCTCAAGGAAGACCCCTTCTCGGTCTTCCGCGACTATCACGCTGCGCTCATCGCCGACCTCGCGCCGAACGCCAGGGCCGAGGCGGAGAAGCGCTTCAAATCCGCCTATGGCTCCGAGCGCAATACGTTGCGGCTCGTCGACGCCTATGGGCGCTTTCTCGCTCGGCGCGGCAGCCGCGAGGAAGCGCGCCGCGTCTATCGCGCTTTCGACGATCTCTCCCCGCGCCACCCGATCGTGACCGCGGCGATCGCCGATATAGACGCCGGCAAGCCCTTCTCCCCGCTCGTCCGCACTGCGGAGGAAGGCGCCGCCGAGGTGCTCTACGGCCTCGGCGCGATCGGCGGCCGCCAGGGCGACGAGCTCGCGTCGCTGGTCTATTTGCGCCTCTCGCTGTTCCTCGCGCCCGACAATTCGCTGGCGACGATCACGCTCGCCGACATTTACGAGCGGATGAAGCAGGAGGCGATCGCCATCGACCTCTACGACAGCGTGCCGAAAGCCGATCCGCTGCGCATCAACGCCGACGTGCAGGCGGCGCTGCTGCTGGAGACGCTCGGCCGCACCAAGGACGCGACCGACCATCTGCAATCGGTCATCGCCCAGCATCCCAAGGATCAGGAGGCGCTGACGGCGCTCGGCAACATCCAGCGCTCGCGCAAGCTGTTTGCGGAGGCTGCGGACACTTACGCCAAAGTCCTCGCGCTGCAGCCGCAGCAGGACCGCAGCCAATGGCTGATCTACTACTACCGCGGCATCGCCAATGAGCGGCGCAAGAACTGGAGCCAGGCCGAGGGAGACCTCAAAAAGGCGCTGGAACTCTTCCCCGACCAGCCGCTGGTGCTGAACTACCTCGGCTATTCCTGGGTCGATCAGGGCCTCAATCTGGACGAGGCCTTCCGCATGCTGCGCCGCGCCGTCGATCTGCGCGCCCGCGACGGCTATATCGTCGACAGCCTGGGCTGGGCCTATTACCGACTCGGCCATTATGAGGACGCGGTCCGCGAGCTCGAGAAGGCTGTCGATCTGAAGCCCTCCGATCCGGTGATCAACGATCACCTCGGCGACGCCTATTGGCGGGTCGATCGCAAGCTCGAGGCGCGCTTCCAGTGGAATCACGCGCGCGACATGAATCCGGACCCCGACGATCTGCCCAAGATTCTCGAGAAGATCGACAAGGGCCTCAGCGACGCCTCCCATCCCGTCGCCAGCGACCAGACCAAGAAGAACGGCGGCTGACGAGGAGTTCTTCCTTCTCCCGCAAGCGGGAGAAGGGCGCGCGGCGAGATTTCTGCTTAAAAATTCCTCACACCAGCCGGCTCTGCGCCTTGGCCGCTTCGATGAAGCTCGCGAACAGCGGATGCGGATCGAAGGGCCGCGACTTCAGCTCAGGGTGATATTGCACGCCGATGAACCAAGGGTGCTCCGGGATCTCGACCGTCTCCGGCAGCAGCCCGTCCGGCGACATGCCCGCGAAAGAAAGGCCATGCGCCTCGAGCCGCTCGCGATAGGAGGAGTTCACCTCGTAGCGATGGCGATGGCGCTCGGAAATATCCTGCTTTCCGTAGATTTTCGCGATGCGGGAGCCGGGCTTCAGATGCGCCGGATAGGCGCCGAGCCGCATGGTGCCGCCCATGTCGCCGCCCGCCGCGCGCTGCTCCAGCTCATTGCCGCGCAGCCATTCGGTCATGATGCCGACGACCGGCTCCTCGCACGGGCCGAATTCGGTGGAATTGGCCTTGTCGATTCCGGCGAGCGCGCGCGCCGCCTCGATCACCGCCATCTGCATGCCGAAGCAGATGCCGAAATAGGGAACCCGCCTTTCGCGCGCAAAGCGCGCCGCGAGAATCTTGCCCTCGGCGCCGCGCTGGCCGAAGCCGCCCGGCACCAGAATGCCGTGCACATGCTCGAGATGGGCCGCCGGATCGCTGGTCTCGAACACTTCCGATTCGATCCAGTCGAGCCGCACCTTCACGCGATTGGCGATGCCGCCATGGGCGAGCGCCTCGATCAGGCTCTTATAGGCGTCCTTCATACCGGTATATTTGCCGACGACGGCGATGGTCACCTCGCCTTCCGGATTGTTGACGCGCTGCGTCACCGCATTCCAGCGGCTCATATCGGGCTTGGGCGCCGGATCGATGGCGAAGGCGGCGAGCACCTGCGCGTCGAGCCCGGCGGCGTGATAGGCGCGCGGAACGTCATAGATATGCGCGGCGTCGCGCGCCTCGATCACCGCGCTCTCGCGCACATTGCAGAAGAGGCCGAGCTTGCGGCGCTCCTCGCGAGGAATCTCGCGGTCGGTGCGGCAGAGCAGAATATCCGGCTGAATGCCGATCGAGCGCAGCTCCTTGACCGAATGCTGCGTCGGCTTGGTCTTCACCTCGCCGGCGCTCGGAATATAGGGCAGCAGCGTCAGATGGATGTAGACGCAATGCTTCTCCGGCAGCTCATTGCCGAGCTGGCGGATCGCCTCGAAGAAGGGCAGCCCCTCGATGTCGCCGACCGTGCCGCCGATCTCGATCAGCGCGAAATCGACATGGTCATTGCCGTCGAGGACGAACTCCTTGATGGCGTTGGTGACATGGGGAATGACCTGGATGGTCGCGCCGAGATAATCGCCGCGCCGCTCCTTGGCGATGATGTCCTGGTAAATGCGCCCGGTCGTCACATTGTCTTGGCGGCAGGCCGGACGTCCGGTGAAGCGCTCGTAATGGCCGAGATCGAGATCGGTCTCGGCGCCGTCGTCGGTGACGAAGACCTCGCCGTGCTGATAGGGGCTCATCGTCCCCGGATCGACATTGAGGTAGGGGTCGAGCTTGCGCAGCCGCACAGTGTAGCCGCGCGCCTGCAGCAGCGTGCCGAGCACTGCGGACGCCAAGCCTTTGCCGAGTGAAGAGACCACGCCGCCGGTGATGAAGATGTACCGCGCCATGGGGCCCTACGCTTAGCGCCTTCCCGACCGATTCGGAAAAGGTTTTTTTTCGTGAGTCGGGCTTTTCCCCGGCTCACGTTCGCATTTTCGTCGCCGCCGCCCGGCAGGATCGCCTTACTTCGGCTCGGTCGCGGGCGCCTTGTCGGCGCCGCCCTCGGAGGATTTGGCCTCGGGCGCCTTCGCCTCCGGCTCCTTGGCGGGCTCGTCGGCCGGACGCAGGGCCGGCGGCTCGGCGGCGGACGGCGCGCTCTGCTGCTGCGCGCGCTGCAGCTGCTCGAAGATGCTCTCTTTCTTCTCGCCCGGCGCGGCGGCTCCCGGCGCCGGCGGCTTCTGCGCGTCGGGCGTCGCCGGCGCATTCCCCGCGGGGACTTCCTTCAGCTCGATGATCTTGCCGGCGTCGAAGCCCTCGCCGCCACGCTCCCAGGCGGGCAGCACGGTCAGAATAATGCTGGTCAAGAAGAAGATCGCGCCGAGAATGCCGGTCGCGCGCGTCAACGCATTGGCTTGGCCGCGGCCGGTGAACAGGCCGCCGCCGCCGCCGATGCCGAGCGCTCCGCCTTCCGACTTCTGGTAGAGGATCAGCACGACGAGAGCCACCACCACCATGAGGTGGATCACGATGACGACCTGTTGCATGAACGGCTTTCTCCCGGCGCTCGGCTCCGCCCGCCCCGCGGCACGCGCATAGTCTCGACGCCGCGCCTTCTACACCATTTGCGCGGGCTGTGGGAAGGGGCGGGCGAAGCCCGCCATCAGTAGAAATTTCCGTCCTGGCCTTTCCAGCCCTTGGACGATTCGTCGAAGCGGGTCTCGTCCTTGAACTCGATCTTCGCGCCCGGCTCGATGTATTGCTTGTCCTTGACCTCCTGGTTGGAGACCGTCGTCGAAAAAAACGTGCTCGTGGCGCAGCCGGGCTTCACGGCTCCGGTCTCGTCCGGCCTGCATTCGAGATGCGCGCCCTTGGGGAAGGAGACGGTCGCGTCGAAATAGTACTCCACTCCCGCATGTCCGGCGCCTTCCACGTCGAGCCGCCAGAAGCGGGAGACCTCGAACTTTTCGACCACCGCATCGGGGTCGAACTTCTGCTTCACGCGATTCTCGAACACTTTGCGCGCGTTCTCGGCGGTCGGCTCGCAGGAGAACAGACAGAAGGCCTCGGCGCGGCTCCCCGCGAGCGAGGCCGCCAACAGCGCGGCCGCGAGAACATGGAATTTCGACATGTGCGTCTCCTCTTATTTTCTTGAATTATTCGCCACCCGAAAGGGTCTCCGCCTCGCCCGCCGGCCCGCGATGCGTCGTTCCCCGATCCATCGCAGGCTGCACGGTCGCCCCGCGAGCGGCAAGGGCCGCGGAAGCGGACAGATTGTCGCATGAGACGGCGGCCCGGGACCAGTGTTGCGTCGGCGCCGCGAGCGCCGTATTGACGGCCCGACCCCTTAAGAGCGCTTTCCGATCGAACAGATCCGTTCGATCGATCAGAATTCGCTCCAAACCAAAAAAGCTGGAGAGGATTTCATGGCCGCCTACAAGCTCCTTCTTCTTCCCGGCGACGGCATCGGCCCGGAGATCATGGCCGAGGCCGAAAAGCTCGTCGCTTTTCTGAGCGCGGCCGGCGTCGCCTCTTTCGAGACGGAGAAGGGTCTCGTCGGCGGCGCCGCCTATGACGCCCACGGCCAGGCGATCAGCGAGAGCGACATGGCCCTCGCGCAGAGCGCCGACGCCGTGCTGCTCGCCGCCGTCGGCGGACCGAAATGGGACGGCGTGCCTTATGACGTTCGCCCGGAGGCGGGCCTCTTGCGCCTGCGCAAGGATCTCGGCCTCTTCGCCAATCTGCGCCCGGCCATCTGCTATCCGGCTCTCGTCGACGCCTCCTCGCTGAAGCCCGATCTCGTCGACGGCCTCGACATCATGATCGTGCGCGAATTGACCGGCGGCGTCTATTTCGGCGAGCCCAAGGAGATCACCGATCTCGGCAACGGCCAGAAGCGCGGCGTCGACACGCAGGTCTACGAGACCTATGAGATCGAGCGAATCGCCCGCGTCGCCTTCGAGCTCGCGCGCACGCGCTCCAACAAGGTGACCTCCTCCGAAAAGGCCAATGTGATGAAGTCCGGCCTGCTGTGGCGCGAGGTGGTGACCGCTCTGCATGCGCGCGACTATTCCGATGTGAAGCTCGAGCATATGCTCGCCGACGCGCTCGGCATGCAGCTCGTGCGCCGGCCCAAGCAGTTCGACGTGATCGTCACCGACAATCTGTTCGGCGACCTCTTGTCGGATGTCGCCTCCATGCTGACCGGCTCGCTCGGCATGCTGCCCTCGGCCTCGCTCGGCGGAGCGGACGCGACGGGTCGGCGCAAGGCGCTCTATGAGCCGTGCCACGGCTCGGCTCCGGATATCGCCGGCAAGAGCCTCGCCAATCCGATCGCCATGATCGGCTCCGTCGTGATGGCGCTGCGCTATTCCTTCGGCCTCGGCGCGGCCGCCGACGCGGTGGACAAGGCGATCGCCGACGTCCTCGCCGCCGGCCTGCGCACCGCCGACATCGCCGGGCCGAACGACACGCCCGTGTCCACCAGCCAGATGGGCGACGCGATTGTGGCGGAGCTGAAGAAGATTTTGGGCTGAGGCCATCCGGCGCGCGAGCTTGCGATGGACGGGCTCGCGCATCGGCTCCGCCCCTTGACGATACGCAAAACGTATCACATAATACCGTCTCGTGATACAGGGCTTCGCCGACGGCGCGACCGAGCGTTTTTTCAAAATGGACGATTGTCCGGCGCAATGGCGACAGGTCGCCAAGGTCGCGGCGCGCAAGCTCGACATGCTCGATGCGGCCGTCGTTCTGTCCGACCTCCGCGCGCCGCCCGGCAGTCAGCTCGAGGCGCTGAAGCGCGACCGTCTCGGCCAGCACAGCATCCGCATCAATGATCGTTGGCGCATCTGCTTCGTGTGGACGGACCTAGGGCCGGATCGCGTCGAGATCGTCGACTATCATTGAAGGGAGTACCTCACCGGCAACGTCCTTTCCGGGCTTCCTCGCCCGGACCTCATTGAAGTGAGTTCGCGATGATCAGAATCACGTCCCATCCGGGCGATATCCTCGCCGAGGAGTTCATGAAGCCTCTCGGCCTGTCCGCCCGGGCGCTCGCGGAAACGCTCGGCGTGCCGGGCAATCGGATCAGCGACATCATGCGCGGACGCCGCGACGTCTCGGCGGACACGGCCATCCGGCTCGGACGCTATTTCGGAACCGATCCGCGCTTCTGGCTCAATCTCCAGGCGGCCTTCGATCTGTCGAAGGCCGAGGCCGAAAACGATTATTCCGGATTGCCGACACGGGCGGCTTAGACCTGCGACAGGCTCGTACCATGTGCGAGCCGTCGCCGCGCCGCTCTCTTCCCCTCATGGCAAAACGAATGAAACGCGCTATAATCGACCGTCTATGACACTGAGCGTCGCATGAAACCCTATATCGCCATCGTCCATCAGGAAGGCGACAGCGCCTATGGCGTGAGCTTTCCCGACGCGCCCGGCTGCTTCTCGGCCGCCGACGAGCTCGACGATCTGTTCGCCATGGCGACGGAGGCTCTGGAGCTGTGGGCCGAAGGAATGCGCGAGGACGGGCTGCCATTTCCCCCGACGCGCGATCTTTCGGAGATCAAGACCGATCCGCAATGGGCGGAGAGCTTCGAAGGAGCCGCCTTGGTCATCGCGATCGAAGCGCCATGGAACAAGTTCTCTCGCGCGGCTGAGTAGTCAGTCCTTCGGCCAACCGGTCCATATGAGAGCGCCTACGCGCTGTCGTAACTGCGTTCCATCAGCTGCTTTGCCTTTTCGAACGCGTCGAAGTCGGTAACGATTATTTCGAGGTCGCCGGTTCCGAAGTGACCGATGTCACGCACGTCGCGCGTGAAGCCCTGCTCGAGAACTATGCTGTCGGGGTCTACCTTCACAAAAATCTTGATGTGCCGAATCTGTGGCTTGACCTCGACGCACGCAAAATTTTTCAAGCGCCGGAACGCCACGTAATAGTCGAGCGTTTTGATTTGCACATCGTCGCCGAGCGCCAACAGGTAGGATTTGATCGCCTCATAAAGATCAACCAAGCCTTGGTCGGCGTCAGCAAGATATTGCGTAACGGTCTTTTGCTTCGAGCGCGACCGTTGTGATGAAGAGGTCGCTACATCAGCTTCGTCTGGGACTTCCCGAGCTGGACGTTCCGATGTCGAAGTCAGCAGCTCGAATAACAATAGCTCCTCACCGAATCGGCGATAACGGACCAGCTCGATATTTCGGTTCATCTGATTGACCGCATGGGCGTCATACTTCGTGAAATCACCTGCGATGCAGATCAGTCGAGGCGCCCCCCAATCTACCGACTTCGCTAGCTCCCGCCCATAGCGATCCAAAACAAGCCATTCGAAGTCACGTCGGTGGTCCATCAGCCAATCCAGATAAAACAGACCCTGATTTATTACATTCTCGTTGCTCGAGCGCTTGTACTCGACGATGACCGGCGAACCGTTCTCGTCGATCCCCATCGAGTCCATACGGCCGCCATTGGAGGTTGGATACTCGGACGCCAAAAATCGAACGCCCAGAAACGCCTCCATGTGCCGCTCGATGAGAGTCTGCAGAGATTTCTCGAGCGCTACAGCGCTGCCTCTGAGCTCGATGACTTCAGCTCCAACAGTACGAAACAGTTTGATATCACTCATTGCTGTGGCGCCTGAAAAAGCCGAGGCCGAAAGTCGAGAGCCCTCTCTACCCCCGCTCGACGAAACTCTCCAGCGCCATCTTTGGTCGGTCTTCCCTCTCGCCAGAATCTCACGGTTGCCGAAACATCACGCTTACAAAACGGCGAGCGCTCACCCCCCGCTCGCCAAGGAGCGCGAGCCTGAAGGCTCGCGGTCCGACGCGCTCGCCGAACGCCCGGCCTTCAGGCTCGCCTCCACCTCCGCCCGTATCGGCGCCAGCTCCTCCTCCACAAACGTCTCCTTGTCGAGCAGCCGCTGCGCTGAGGACTCATGCACGCTCGCGCACTCCTTCAAGATTCGCGTCGCCCGCGCGAACGCCTCATCGACGAGCTCGCGCACGGCGCGGTCGATGCGCGCGCTCGTCTCCTCGCTCGCTTCGGAGCGGCGCTGGCCGAGGTCGGCGACGTCGAGATAACGCGGCCGCTCGGCGATATAGGAGGCTTGGCCGACCGAGGGCTCCATGCCGTAGCGCGTCGCCATGGCGCGCGCCATTTCGGTGGCGCGCTGCAGATCGTCGGCGGCGCCGGTGGTCGCCTCGTGGAACACGACCATCTCGGCCGCGCGCCCGCCGAGCAGCACCGTCATGCGGTTCAGCAATTCGCTGCGCGTCATCAGATAGCGGTCCTCGGTCGGCGTCTGCATCGTATAGCCGAGCGCGCCAATGCCGCGCGGAATGATCGACACTTTCTTGATCGGGTCCATGTCCGGCAGCGCCATGGAGACGATCGCATGGCCCATTTCGTGATAAGCGACGATGCGCCGCTCGCGCGGATGCAGCAGGCGATTGCGCTTTTCCGGCCCGGCGATCACACGTTCGATCGCGGCGGTGAAATCCTCGGGCGTCACCGAAGCGCCGCGCCGCCGCGTCGCCAAGGTCGCCGCCTCATTGACGAGATTGGCGAGATCGGCGCCGGTGAAGCCCGGCGTCATCGCGGCGATCTCGCCCGGATCGACATCGGCGCCGAGCTTGATCTTCCGCAAATGCACTTTCAAAATCTCGACGCGCCCGGCCTTGTCTGGACGATCGACCGAAATCTGCCGGTCGAAGCGGCCGGCGCGCAGCAGAGCGGGATCGAGCACCTCCGGCCGATTGGTCGCCGCGAGCAGCACGACGCCCGAGGTCGGATCGAAACCATCGAGCTCGGCCAGCAGCTGATTGAGCGTCTGCTCCTTCTCGTCATGCCCGCCCGACAGCCCGGATATCCCCCGCGCGCGGCCGAGCGCGTCCAATTCGTCGATGAAGATGATGCAGGGCGCCGAGGCGCGCGCCTGGGTGAAGAGATCGCGCACGCGCGCCGCGCCGACGCCGACGAACATTTCGACGAATTCCGAGCCGGTGATCGAGAAGAAGGGCACGCCCGCCTCGCCCGCCACCGCGCGCGCCAGCAAGGTCTTGCCGGTGCCGGGCGGGCCGACCAGCAGAATGCCCTTGGGCACGCGCGCGCCGAGCCGGCCGTAAGTGGCAGGATCCTTCAGAAAGGCGACGATCTCCTGCAATTCCTCCTTGGCTTCGTCGACGCCGGCGACATCGGCGAAGCCGACCTTCACATCGGTCTCGACGAAAATCTTGGCTCGGCTCTGGCCGATCGACATCATCGAGCCGAGGCCCTGCGTCATGCGCCGCGACAGGAAGCTCCACACGAGAAAGAACAGCGCGATGGGCACGACCCACGAGAGCAGCGTCGTGATCCAGGTGTTCTCCATGACGCCGGAATATTTGACATTCGCCGCCTGCAGCTCGGCGGCGATATCCGGCGGCACGCGCACCGCGACGATCTGCTTGCGCCCGTCCGTCATCGGCTCCTTCAGCGTGGCGTGAACCAGCTGATCGCCGACTTGAACCGAGTCGATCTTGCTCTCGCGGAGCAGAGTCTGGAACTCGCTATAGGAAACGACCTCGGTCTGGCGATAGGCCGTCCACATCTGCTGCAGCATCAGGACGCCGATCAGCGCGAACAGCAGATAGGCGACGTTGAATCCCCAGCTCGCCTCTTTCTTCGGCTTTTCGTTTTGTGGCTTGGCCATGGTCGACGTCCCGTTCTCGCGACATCTCATCCCGAGCATATAGGCGCCGACGCGGGCTTATCCATATTCGAGAAGCGGGCGAATTGAGCGGGGGAAGGCGGGAGAGAGGGCGTCGGGTTCCTTCATTTTCATCGACGCGAGCCACTGGCGGCGTGATTCAGCCGATTTGAGCGAGCCGTCAGGCTCGCTCTTCGACCCCACTCGGTTCGGCTGACGCGAACCACTCGCCGCGCGCCGCTCTCTCGAGAAAGCCCTCGAGCGCGCGGATATAGTCCATGTCCTCGAAGGCCTTCGACTTGTTCTGCGCCATGAAGCGCGAGAGCGCCTCGCGCCGCGAGCCGTCGCGTCCGAGCGCGACGGCGATCTCGACGTAATCGTCGAGCGAGACGGCGATCGTCGCTTCGCAGCCGATGCGCCGCAGGATCGCCGCCGTGTGGCGCGCGCGCATGAAGCGTCCGGGAAGCGTGACGATCGGCCGATCCGCGGAAAGGCAATCGAGCGTCGACCGGCCGCCGGACCAGCCCGGCGTGTCGAGGATCACATCGCAAGCGCGCGCGGCGGCGACGAACATGTCCTGCGGCATTTGCGGCAGGATCACGCAATGATCCTCGGCGTCGAGCCCGGCGGCGGCGAAGGCGCGGCGAAGACGCTCGCGAAAGGCGCGCGTCACCTCCTCGCTCTTGGCGAAAGCGATGAAGAGGAATTTGCACGGGCCGAGCGCCGCGGCGATGCGCGGGAACACGCTGTCGTAGCGGGGATGATATTTGTAGAGCGCCTGGCCGGACCAGAACACCGGAACGCCGGGTGCGATTCCGAGCGCGGCGCGATCCAGCGCCGTGGGCGCGACCGGCTCGGGCGAGTAATGCAAGCCGAGATTGGGGAGACGGACCAGCCGCTCCGTATAGAAGCGCTCGGCGCCGTCGGGCTCCATCAGCTCGCTCGACAGGAAATAATCCATCGTCGGCATGCCGCTCGTCTCCGGCTGGCCCCAGGCCATGCATTGGACGGGAGCGAGGCGCTGGGCGGCGAGCCATCCGGCGACCGGGTCCATGCCGATCTCGGGATAGAGCAGCACATGAGGCGCGGCGTCGACGATCGCCTCCCGAAACGCCTGCGGCGTCGCCGGCTCGCGCGGAAACCGGTCGCATTGTTCCGCCGCGCGCCGCGTCTCGGCGTCCTCGATCTTGCCCGTATGAAAGCCGATCACCTCGAAGCGCGCGCGATCGAGTCGCGCGAGCCAACTGTCGAGAAAGAGGCGAAACACCGTATGGCGGCAGAAGAAGCCGCTGACGACGCCGAGCCGGACGCGCTCGCCCGGCGCCGGCCGCGCCGCGAGCGGCGCCGGCGGCAAGGCGCGCGCGAGAAGGCTGCAGGCGAATTCGCCATAGCGCCGTTGCAATGCGATGTCGTCCTCCCCCTGATAGGGCAGGAAGAAAGGCTGAGTCGTCGCGAGCGCCGGCGCGATCGTCGCGGCCGCCTGCTCGTCCTGCGCCGCGGCGACGAGGCGCTCGAGCGCGGCGGCGTAGCGCGCGCGCCGAATCGCGATCTCCGACGGCTCGGCGTAGACGATCGGCAGCTCGGCCATGCAGGCGGCGATGCGCGCCGCTCCGTGGCGCGCATCGGCAGCCGCGGCGGCTTCGTGGCGCGCGACCGCCTCGTCGGTCCGGCCCGAGAGATGGAGCAGGCAGCCGAGATTATAATGGGCGTCGGCAAAACGCGGATCGAGGGCCAGGGCCCGCTCATAGCAGGCGACGGAATCGGCCCAGCGGCCGAGCTCCTGCAAGGCCGCCGCGAGATTGTTCCAATAGCTCGGCTCGCCCGGCGCGAGCCGCGCCGCTTCCGCGAGCCGCGTCGCCGCCTCGGCCCAGCGGCCGCGCCGCATCAGCCAGCGGCCGTAATTGGCCTGGGCCTCGACGAGTCCCGGCGCGAGCCGCAGGGCGTTCGCAAAGGCCTCTTCCGCATCGCGCGCCGGGCCGGTCTCGGCGAGGAGATTGGCCAGATTGTACCAGATCTCCGGCCGCTGCGGGGCGCATTCGGCGGCGCAGCGGTAATGCAGGGCCGCCTCCTCCCGCAAGCCGAGCTCGTCGAGCGCGGTGGCGAGATTGCAGCGCAATTCCCCCGAGCGCGGACGCAGAGCGACCGCCGCGCGATATTCGCGAACCGCGTCCTCGCGGCGACCGAGCGCGCGAAACGCGGTCGCGAGGCTGTTGTGATGGATGGCTTGGCCCGGCGCCAGCGCCATCGCGCGGCCGATCATCTCCGCCCCGCTCTGCGCGGCGCCGCGCTCGACCGCGAGCAGGCCGAGCAGATGCAGGGTCTCGGCGTGCGCCGGCTCGGTGGAGAGAATGGTCCGATAGAGCGTTTCCGCTTCGTTCAGCCGCCCGGCCTCATGATGCGCGCGGGCGTCCTCGAAGGCGGCGTGGATCGTCATGAGCGCAGCAACCCGGTCGTTTGCACCAGCATCAGTCTCCCTCCGGCTCCGCCGCGCCCGCGCGCCGCTTCGCTCGAGCCGGAGCGCCATTCTCCCGCGCCAGCGTTTCTGGATGACTCTTCAGATATTTCCGAACCGTGAACCCGCGCGCATCCTCTTTCGGGCCGCCCGCGCTAAGTCTTTTGCGAAAGCCGCGGAAAGACCGGGCTGACGGATGTCTCTCGCCGCGAGCAGATTTCCGATGGCGCCGACGGGCGCGGCGTCGCCGATCGCGCGAAGGCCGCCGGCCTCGCGCGCAAGGTCGCGTTTCTGCGGCCGCTCATCTCGCGTCAAAGGTGAGGAGGTCCGCGTGAACGATCCTGCGAGCGACGCGCCACGCTGGGAATGGCGCATCTTCGGGGCCGATCTCGCCGCCCTGGAGGCGCGGCTCGGGACCCCGCTCGATGCGCCGCGACGCAGCGACGAAATCTATCTCTTGAACTCGGCGACGCCGCACAGCGCGAAAATTCGCAGCGGGGCGCTCGAGGTGAAGCGGCTGCTGCAGGTGGACGGGGACGGACTGGAATTATGGCGGCCCGCGTTTCGCGCCGAATTTCCGCTCGGCTCCGAGCATCTCGCGAGAGCCGCCGCCGCTCTGGCGCTTCACCCTCCCCCGCTGCGCGCGGCCTATGATCAGGACGGCTTCTTCACGGAGGTCGTCGCCGCCTGCCGCGCGCTGCGGCCGGTCTCCGTGCGCAAGGCGCGCCGGCGCTATACGTTCCGCGGCTGCGCGGCGGAGGCCGTGCGGGTGCAGATCGGCGCCGTTCCGCTCGACAGCGTCGCCGTCGAGAGCGCCGACCCGGCGCGACTTCGCGAGGCGCTGCGCGCGCTCGGCGTCGACGCGCGGCTCAATGTCAATTTTCCCAAGGGAGTCGAACGCGCGGTGGCGCTCGTGACCTGACGCGAACCACGCTCGACAGAGGGGCTTTCGGCTCTTCAGCCCGGGGGACGCAGGACCACGAGATGGAGGAACAAAGGATGGCGCTGGAGATCGAACGAAAATTCCTCGTGAACCGCGACCTCTGGCGGCCGCGCGACGACGGGACGGCCTTCCGCCAAGGCTATTTGTCGCGCGCCGAGGACCGCGTCGTGCGCGTGCGCGTCGCCGGCGGCGCGGCCTTTCTGACCGTCAAGGGACGAACCTCCGGCGTCGCCAGGAACGAATTCGAATATCCGATTCCGGTCGAGGACGCCGAGCAGATGCTCGATCGCCTCTGCGAGCGCCCGCTCGTCGAAAAGACCCGCTACGAGGAGAGCGTCGGCGGCCGTCTGTGGACGGTCGATGTGTTTCAGGGCGAAAATGACGGGCTGATCCTCGCCGAAATCGAGCTCGCGACCGAAAGCGAGAGCTTCGAGCGCCCCGCCTGGCTCGGCCGCGAAGTCTCCGGCGACCCGCGCTATTTCAACTCGGAGCTGTCGAAGAACCCATTCGGCTATTGGAAGGCGCCATGACGGCGCGCGCCGAGAGCGCTTTCCGATCGAACGGAATCGTTCGATCGATCAGAATTCGCTCCAAATAAAAAAAGCTGGACCAGTTTCCGATCCACTCGGATCGGAAACTGGTCCAGCCGGCGCGAGCGCCTCATCGACTGCGGCCGCGCCGCTCCAGCACCACCTCCGCCAGAGGCGCGGCGAGCGTCTGGCGAATGTCATGGTCGCCGGTGAACTGCAGCCAGCACATCGGCACGGATTCGTTGAGCTCGAAAAAAGAGATGACGAGGCAATCGGGCGGGAGGTCGCGGCGGCCGGCCAGGGTCTGCGCCTTCTTGTGCAGAGCGGGACGCATGCGCGCCCGTATCGGCAGCGCCCGCGAGAGATGCGCGCGCTCTTTCGCCTCGCTCCGCTCGGGTCGATTCATGATTTCAAAATCCCCTGAAAAAAACCGGTGGCTTGCGTCGACGAATTTGAAGCCTCTCGAGCGCGAGCCTTCAGGCTCGCTCAAATCAGCCGAATCATGCCGCTAGCCGCGCTTCGATGTCGCGCGCGCACCGCGGCGAATGGCCCAGCCACGCAGAAGCCACGATACGCGATGTTTTCTTTCATGGTCCTGTCGTGAGCGCCGGGAGTGAAAAATTCCCTCTCTTGCGGGGACTACTGACGGCGGCCTTGCCGAGCTTGGAAGAATCGCCGATCTTCGGCCCCGGGAGGCCGCCTCATGCAGAGAATCGAAACCACCTGCTGCGTCGTCGGCGGCGGACCCGCCGGGCTGATGGCCGGCTTTCTGCTCGCCCGCGCCGGCGTCGACACCGTCGTTCTCGAGAAGCACGCTGATTTCCTGCGCGACTTTCGCGGCGACACGATTCATCCTTCCACGCTCGAGGTGATGCACGAGCTCGGGCTGCTCGACGCCTTCCTGCGCCTGCCGCATCGCAAGGCCTATCAGCTCGCCGCCTCGATCGGCGACGAGAAGATCGTGATGGCGGATTTTCGCGGCCTGCCGGTGAAATGCGGCTTCGTCGCCTTCATGCCGCAATGGGACTTTCTCGATTTCATCGCCGGCGAGGCAAAGAAGCTGCCGAGCTTCCGTCTGCTGATGTCGACCGCGGCCGAAGGCCTCGTCGAGGAGAATGGGCGCGTCGTCGGTATAAGAGCGCTAGGGCCGGAGGGGCCGATCGAGATCAGATCACGTCTCGTCGTCGCCGCGGACGGGCGCGCCTCCACGGTGCGGGCGGCGGCGGGCCTCGCGGTCGAGGATCTCGGCGCGCCGATGGATGTGCTGTGGTTCAAGCTGCGGCGCGAGCCGGGCGATCCGGAGGAGAGCTTCGGCCGCATCGTGCCGGGCCTCATGCTGGCGATGATCGAGCGCGGCTCCTATTGGCAATGCGGCTATCTGATCCCCAAGGGCGGCGCCGCGGCGCTGCGCAGCGAGCCGATCGAATCATTCCGCGCGAAGATCGCCGCGACCGTGCCCTTTCTCGCGAGCCGGGTCGACGAGATCGCCGGCTGGAGCGACGTCAGCCTGCTGACCGTGCAGGTCAATCGCCTGCGGCAATGGAGCCGGCCGGGGCTCCTGTGCATCGGCGACGCCGCCCATGCGATGTCGCCGGTCGGCGGCGTCGGCGTCAATCTGGCCATTCAGGACGCGGTGGCGACGGCCAATATTCTCGCCGGACCGCTGCGCGAGGGACGGCTCACGGACGCCGATCTCCAAGCCGTGCAGCGCCGCCGCGAATTCCCCGCCCGCGCGACGCAGCGCCTGCAGCTCGTCATACAAAATCGCGTCATTCGCAATGTGCTCGCCGCCGATGCGCCGATCGAGCCGCCGCTGGCGCTGCGGCTGTTCGACCGCTTCCCCATCCTGCGGCGGCTGCCGGCGCGTCTCATCGGCCTCGGGATAAGGCCGGAGCATGTCGCCGACGCGGTCAGTTCATCGCGCGGATGAAGGCCCCGAAGGCGCGCGGCCCGTCGCCGGTCTTCGCCTTGCCGACCACCTGCAGGCTGTCGGCGGCGATCGACCAGAATTCATTGGTGAACCAATTGGCGACATAGACGGTCTTGCCGTCGCGGCTGGCGCCGATTCCTTCCGGATATTCGCCGACCTTCACCTCGCCCACGGGCGCGAGGGTCGAAAGATCGAAGACGCTGACCGCCTCCGCATATTGATCGGTGACGAAGCCGCGCCCCTGCGCCAGGGCGACGCAATAGGGGCGCTTGCCGACCTTCACCGTCGCGACCACGGCGCGCGTCGCCAGGTCGATGACGCTGACATCATCCGATTCGACATTGGCCGTATAGGCGCGCGCGCCGGCGGCGTCGATCGTCACGCCGAAGGGATGGCGCCCGACCTCGATCTCGCCGATCTTTTCGAAGGAGGCGGCGTCGACGAGCGCGATGCGATCGGCGTCGCGGAGGGAGACGAGGATCAGCCGCCCGTCCGGCGTCACCGCGACGCCCGAGGGCGTGACGCCGACATGGGCCGTCGCGACCACGGCGCCGGTCTCCGGATCGACCGCGAACAGGCGGCCGTCATACATATCGGCGACGAAGACGCGCCGGCCGTCCGGCGCGACCGCGAGGCCGAGCGGCCCGCCCTCGAGTGCGATGCGCCGCAGCGCGCGCCGCCCGCGCGCATCGATCACGGTGAGATATTTGCCTTCTGGGCTCGTCACATAAGCGCGGGCGCCGTCCGCCGAGACGGCGACGCCCGCCGGCTTGCCGCCGATGGCGAGCGTCGCGACCGGGCTCATCGTCGAAAGGTCGACGATGGTCACATCGCCGCTGCCCTGATTGGTCACGAAAGCCTCGTCGGCCGCCGCCGGCGCGGACAACGCCAGAGCGAGAGCGGCGGCTCGCGCCGCCGACCCGCGCCGGGACCGCGAGCCTCGGGGCTCGCCGCCAAGGATTCGAGCCTCGAGGCTCGCGGTCCGAGGGCTCGCCGGCCGAGCGATCACTTGCCGCTCTCGACCTTTTCCTTCAGCGCGGCGAGACCCGACTGGTAGAGCCCGGTGATCGCCTTGAGCGCCGCCTCGTCGGAGAGCTCCGGCGGCGGATCGTTGTTGGGATAGCCGCGATAGAAGGCGCCCTTCCACTCGACGACGCTCTTGTCGCCCTGCGGCTTCACCGTCAGCGTCGAGGAGTAGTTGTTGACCGGCAGCACCTTCACATCGACCTTCTCGATGCGATAGGCCTGCGAGAAGTCCTTGGCGTCATATTTGGTCAGCAGCTCGTCGATCTCGCCGCCGTTCTTCAGCGTGATGTGGCGAGTCGCCTTATTGGGCTCGTTGTCCCCGGTCCCCTCGGTCTTGGCGACGACCGGCAGCCAGCTCAGATCCTGAAAATTGCCGATCACGGCCCAGATCTTCTCGGCGGGCGCGGCGATCTCGATCGTTTCGGTGACTTTCTGGCGCGACGGGCCATGGGCGAAACCTGTCGACGGCGCGAGAGCCGCGAGCGACAGAGCCGCCAGGACGATTCCCCGGCGCGCGACGACGAACGACATTGGATTTCCTCCCGAAGCCATGCGGCGTCGATCACTGCCGCGGCGGCAAATAACTCCCGCAGACAGGCGCGCGTCAAGGGTTTCGGATCACAGGCGCCCTCGCCGAACCGGCGCCTCTCGAGATGAGCGAGGCCTTGACGGGCCGCCGCGGATTGTCGACTGTCGACATTATGGCGAAACCGAGGCCCTCGAGCGTTTGGTCGGCGCGCGCGCTGGTGGCGACCGTGCTCGCGGCCCTGCTGCAGCAGCTTCTCGTCCCCGGCTTCGCCGGCTACGCCTCCGGCGCGCCGACCGCATATTTCGCCGCCCTCTGCCATGCGGCGCAGAGCCGTGGCGACGCGCCGGCGCAGCCCGGTCCGACGCCCGGCCATTGCGCCTTCTGCCCGTGCCTCACTATCGTCGACGCCCTGCCGCCGACGGTCACGATGGCCGATGCGCTCGCGCCGCCTGTCGAATCCGCGGCCGCGCGGCTCTTCGGCGCCGAGGCGCCCGCTCCTCCCGCCGGCTGCGCCGCGGCTTGGTCGTCGCGCGCGCCGCCGCTCGCCTGAGCGCTCGAATCCTATCTATTCGACCTCCCCGCACGACAGGCGCCGCGACGCGGACGCCGGGCGACGCGAGCTGCGATGCCAGACGAGACTCCACCCTCCTTTCGCGAGCTGTTCCTGCGCCATCGGCGCGGCCTCTTCGATTATCTGCGCCGCCGGGTCGGTCCGGAGGACGCCTCCGACCTGCTGCAGGAGACCTTCGTGCGCGCGCTGCGGCGCGAGCGTTTCGAAATGGTCGACGATCCGCCCGCCTTCCTCAAGCAGATCGCCGTCAATCTCTCGCGCGACCTCGCTCGCCGCAAGGAGAGCGAGGCCAAATATTTCGTCGCCGGCGAGGACGCCGACGACGTCGTCGACCGCACGATCGCGCCGGACGATCTCTTCGATGCGAGCGAGCGGGCGCGCCGCTTCCTCGCCGCCGTCGAGGCGCTGCCGCCCAAATGCCGGCAGGCCTTCGTCCTGCGCCGCTTCGAGGATCTCTCCCACGACGAGATCGCCGCACGGCTCGGCGTCACCCGCAACATGGTGGAAAAGCATCTGCGGCTGGCGCTGGAGCGGCTGCGCGCCGCGCTCGATTGATTTTTCGCAAGGCGCGCCTCCTGTTTGGCGGCGGCGCGCGTCTTACTCTATGAAACGCCCGCGGCGCACGAATGAGGACCGGTCTCGGATCATCGCATGACGAAGGACGCCGCCGACATTGCCGAAACGGAGCGACGGCGCGCCGCCATCGCCTGGTGGACGCGGCTCGACGCCGGCGCGCCCTCCCCCGCCGAGCGCGCCGCATTCGCCGCCTGGCTCACGCGCGACCCCGCCAACAAGGCCGCCTTCGACGACATCTGCTGTCTCTGGGGCGATGTCGAGATCATCCGCCCGCAGGTCGCAGCGCCGGCGCCCGCACGGCGCCGCGCGGCGCTCCGGCGACCCGGCCGGAAGAGCGCCGCCGCCCTCGGCGTGGCCTGCGTCCTCTCCTTCGACGAGCTGTCGATCCGCTGGCGGGCGAATGCGCTGACGGGCGCCGCGGAAGTCCGATCGATCACGCTCGACGACGGCTCGCGCGTCGAGCTCGGGCCCGACACCGCCCTCGCCACCGATTTCTCCGGCGAGGAGCGGCGCCTCACGCTGCTGAGAGGCGAGGCCTATTTCACCGTGGCCCACGACCCGCTGCGCCCCTTCCGCGTGTCGGTTGCCGCCGGGGAGGTCACGGCGCTCGGCACGGCTTTCGACATTGCGATCCAGGGCGCACGCACCGAGGTGACGGTGACGCGGCACAGCGTGCGCGTCACCGGCGCCGGACCGAGCGTCGTCGTCGAGGCGGGCGGGCAGAGCGCCTTCGGCAAGGGCGTCGCGGCGGTCGCGCCCTATCCGGTCGACGCGGATCACGTCACCGCCTGGCGGCGCGGCAAGCTCGTCTTCGACGACAAGCCGCTCGGCGAGGTGGTCGCGATCCTCGCCCGCTATCATCACGGCTTCCTCATCATCGTCGATCCGTCGATCCGCAGCCGCCGCGTGACGGGCGTGTTCGAGACGCGCGATCCGCTCTCCGCTCTGCGCGCGATCGAGAAATCGCTCGGCTTGCGCGCCTATTCCTTCGGCTCCGTCGTGCTGCTCGGAGGATGAGGCCGCCTCGAGAAAAATAGTCGCGAGCCGACCTACTCGAATGACGGCGAGCCGCGTCCAACTCGATGAGGGCGAGACGAAGCCCTCGCGAAATCGAGGGGGATGCGGATGCGGGGCGTGGTCGCGAGAAGTATCGGATGCGTCAGAGGTGGATCGATGGGCGCGACGGCCCTGGTGACGGCGATGAGCGCCTTGGCGCTCGGCAGCGCCGACGACGCCCGTGCGCATGGGCAGCTGCCGCATGAGGACGTCGTCGAGATCGTCCGCTCCTATGAGATTCCCGCGGGGCGGATGTCGACCGCGCTCAACCGGCTCGCCGATGCGAGCGGCGTGCTGATCGTCTACGACGCCGCGCTGACGAGCGCGCTCACCACGCGCGGCCTCTCGGGCGTGCGCACGCTGAGCGCGGCGCTCGATGCGCTCCTCTCCGGCACGCGGCTCGGCTATGACGTCGCCGCCGACGGCAAGAGCGTGATGATCGTTCTCGCGCAGAACGACAAGGGGGTTCGCGGCGACGCCGGCGCGGAAACGCTGCCGGCGATCGACATCGGCGCCGAACAGAACGCGCCCGCCGCGCGCAATGGCGGCGGCCGCGGGCGCGGCGCCGGCGATCCCTCCCGCGAGACGGGCTATGCGCGCTCTTCGACCGCGAGCGCGACGCGAACGCAAACGCCGCTGATCGACACGCCGCAATCGGTTCAGATCGTGCCGCGCGAGGTCATTCGCGATCGGCAGATTCTCAACGTGCTGGAGGCGGTGCAGAACGTCTCCGGCGTGCAGGCCGACAATTCGGGAATCTTCTACGACAATTTCCTCATCCGCAGCTTCAGCAGCGGCTATGGACGCAGCTATCGCAACGGCCTGCGCGTCGATGGAACCGGCGGCACGGTCGACATGGCCTTCACCGATCGCGTCGAGGTGGTGAAAGGCCCCGCCTCCATGCTGTATGGGCGCATCGAGCCCGGCGGCTTCGTCAATGTCGTCACCAAGCGGCCGCAAGAGGATTTCGCGGCGACGCTCGACACGCAATTCGGCAGCTGGGGCGTCTCGCGCACCATCGCCGACATCACCGGCCCGGTCGACGCCGAGAAGACCGTGCTCTACCGGCTGATGGGCGTCTATGACCGCGCCGATTCCTGGGTGAATTTCGATCATCGGAACAATGGCGCGGCGGCGCTCTATCTCACCTTCCGTCCGACCGAGAATTTCGAAGCCAATGTGCAATTCGAGCACTATGAGCAGATGAAGTCGATCCGGCCGGGTCAGATTCCGGTCGCTCTGCTGTATGACGACTCCGGCAAGCCGGTCACCATTCCAGGCTTCAACGATCAGCCCGCCAAGCTTTCGAGACGCTATAATCAGGCGGACAACGAATACTACTCACAGTTTCCTTTTGTGGTCCATCGCACCGTCTACGCCTTCGACTGGACGTGGCGCTTCGCCGACAAATGGAAGGTGACCAACGCCTTTCACTATATCGACGCCCATGAGAATCAGAATGCGATCTTCACCTCGGGATTCGACGGCGTCACCGCGTCGCGCAGCTTCTATGTCGGCGTGGTGAAGCGCTATCAGCTGTCGACGAATCTCAATCTGATCGGCGAGATCGACACCGGCCCCGTCCATCACGAGCTCCTCGCCGGCGTCGACTGGTTCCATTATGGCGATGACTGGCCGAGCACGGGATGGCTGTCGTCGTTCCCGGCGTTGAACGTATGGGCGCCGTCCTATGGAGGGGTCGGACCGCTCATGCATTCGGTGGCCGACGCCGGCCGCGACAACACGCTCTTTGCGAGCCGCTGGCAGAATTTCGGCGCCTATGTTCAGGACCAGATCGGCTTCTTCGAGGATCGCGTGCATCTTCTGCTCGGCGGCCGCTACGACAAGGCCGAGGAGAGCTATGGCGCGACCTATGGCTCCGATTCGGCGAGCTGCTATCCGTTCTGCTCGCCCTATCCGATGCAGCGCAATCCGGACACGACGCCACTCTCGCCGCGCGTCGGACTGCTCGTCAAGGCCGACCCCGACACTTCGGTCTATGGCAGCTATTCCCGCTCCGCCGGCACCAACAACGGCCGCGGCGCCGCAGGCGACATGTTCGCGCCCGAACGCGGCCTGCAATGGGAGGTCGGCGTCAAGAAGCTGTGGATGGACGGCCGCCTGTCGACGAGCCTCGCTCTGTTCGACCTGCGCAAGAAGAACGTGCTGCAGGCCGATCCGTTCAACCCGGCTTTCTCCCTCGCGGTCGGCGAGGTGACGAGCCGCGGCGTCGAATTCGACGTCGCCGGCCAGCTGACCGAAAATCTGAGCGTCATCGGCAGCTACACCTTCAACTCGGTGAAGATCACCGACGACAATGACAATGGCAATGTCGGCAGGCGCTATTACGGCGCGGCGCCCAATGTCGGCAGCCTCTGGGCGAAATGGGACACGGCGCCCGGCGCGCGCGAGGGTTTCGAGTTCGGCGCCGGCTTCTATGCGATGGATCGCCGCTACGGCAGCAACGACAACAGCTGGTACATGCCGTCCTATGTGAAGTTCGACGCCATGGCCGCCTGGCGCACGGTGATCGCCGAACACGATGTCGCCTTCCGCTTCAATGTGAAGAACATCGGCGACGAGCGCTATTTCGAGAACAGCAACGGATACAACACGGCCGCCTATGGCGCGCCGCGCACCTTCCTCGGCCAGGTGAGCTTCAAATGGTGACGCCGCGGCCGTCATCGCATGCGCACATCTTGGAAAGCACAGCGCCGTCATGGCCGGGCTTGTCCCACGGCTGTCCGGTTCAAGATAGGCATAGTATTATCTCGTATTGGCGTGGGTCCGGCTTGTTATTCGGCGTCG
>NZ_JAINDZ010000024.1 GCF_019802345.1 Methylosinus sp. Sm6
CCTGTCCGGCCCGTTCTCGTAAAATAGCTTGCCGAGTTCGGGAAAGCGCCGGGCCTCGGCTGCGACGATCCGGTTCGTGGCCACCACGTCGGGCGACAGCAATAGATCGAGCACTGCGCCGGCGAGACGCTCCATTTTGTTTCTCAAATCTACGGCGCCTGTTACCCCCGACACCAGGCCAGATGAAAACCGGTCGCCGGCCGACCAGATCACAGCCGTGAACAGTTCGTCCCGGTTGCCATAGTGCGCGTAGAGCGTCGCCTTGCTGACGCCGGCTTCCTGAGCGATCGCCTCCATCGAAGTTCCGGCGAAGCCTCTGCTGAGAAACAGCCGATGAGCCGCCTCGACGATGCGCTCGACGGTACGCGGTCCTCTCGTCCTGACTTTCGGCCTGCCGGGCTCCGCCATTGCGATCCTCATTCGATACCCGTAACTGAACGATATCGTTCAATAGTTGACGGTTGACTTTGTTATTGATAGCCTTTTGCAGTGGAAATACAAAACCAACCCGTTCATTTGAACGGGGCGCGATGTTTCGGAAGAGATGGTCGCGGCGCGGAGACACGCTGCGCGCGCCCGTCCAATCCCACAAAGGACGCCATCGTCAGGGTAGGCGAAAGGGGATCATGAGCAACATTGTCCCGATGAGGACGAAGGCCGCGAGCATCACCGTTTTACGGCCGAGGCGATCGCCGAGCTGCCCCTGGGCGACGACTCCTGTCAGGGAGCCGAAAGAGCCGGCGGCGAATACCGCGCCGAGTTCGGTCGGCGCGATGCCCAATTCCTTGATGATCTCGGGAGGCGGCGAAAGCGATGGCTTGATTGTCGAAGCCGTCCGCCATCGCCAGCAGTCCGCAAAGCGTGACGATCACGATCTGTGGTCGGCCGATCCTGTCCTTCATGCGCAGAGCCGAAGATATGCGATCCTCGGCTCGAGGGATTATATACGACCCTCAGCGGGAGTCGGCGCCGCTCGTTCAAGCAGCCCAATCAAGCCGGCCAGCCGAGCCAATTCTCGAGTTTCAGGCTTCTGACCCGGTTGAACTCCGCTCCTGCGCGATGCGATCCTCGGCCGGCGTCAGGCCGGATTAATTGGTGTTGACCAGACGTGATGTGATAGCCGCGCGTCCTGACCTGATTGTCGAGATATGGCTTGTGCTGAAACGCATTGGCTTCGATGTCGCCGCGCTCCAAGGCTTCGTTGAGCTGCGTGTAGTCGTTGAAGACGGTCTTCAGGGTCACCCCATTCTGGGCCGCCACCACTTTCCAGAGGTCCCCGTCCTCGCCGCCGATGATGCCGACGCGCACGGTCTCGGCTGCGGACCCCAAAGAGCGAGAGCGAAGCCGCAACGAGCGCGACGACGACGTCGGATCCCGCACCGTTCGGAGATTTGGTCATAGCGTCCATTGTCAATATAGTCGCGATCGGGAACGACCCCGACCCGCCGGAGCGCGACCTTGGCCCTGCGCTCGGGTCACGAGACATCTTTCGCCGCCGGCGTGACAGAACCCGATTTTTTCGGAGGCTCGCGATTATTTTTGGCGTGCGAGATCGATCGTCCAGTCGGGACCGGAATCGACGCCGTAGCTCTTGGCGAAATCCCCGAGATTGAGCGCGATGGCCATATCGAAGAGGCTATTGACATAGACGAGCGCCCGTCCCTGCGGAACATCGCCGAAAGTGCGTTGATACGGAGCGACGAGATCGGCGACGAGGCGATCGCCGTGGCGGATCCGCACATGGACGTCCTCGCCGAGAGAGAGCCCCAGCTCGTCGAACTGGGACTTCGGTATGTTCGTCCAGACATTCCCGAAATGCGCGTCGAGCACGGGAATGATTCCGGTGATCGCATCGCCTCTGCGCTCGGCGGCGCGATAGGGAACAACAACCAACGCTTCCTCCGGCAGCTTTCGTCCGATCTGCTCGAAGGACTGAAAGCCGGCGGCGAGGCGCGCGCCGGCATAGACGAAAATATCCCGTCCGTGAAACGTATGCGACTGCTCGGAGCCGGGTCTTCGATTCACGCTCTCGTCGATCTCGCGGAGTTCCTTCACGCCCTCGCGCTCGGCGACGAAGGTGAGCAGCCCGTTGTTGGGCGCGAGAAAAAAACGCCCGCTCTTCGTCTCCAGCGCTATGGCGAGCCTCCCTGTTCCGACCCCGGGATCGACGACGGCGACGAAGACCGAGCCTTTCGGCCAATAGGGCTCGGCCTGATAGAGACGATAGCCGCCGGCGAATATGCTTCCCGGATCCTCATGGCTGAGATCGGCGATCAGCAAATCCTGCGAGATCGAATAGGCGACGCCTTTCATGGCCGCGACGGCGCCGTCGGACGTTCCGAAATCGGTGAACAGCACGAGTGGGGAGCGGGCGGCCGCGGCTCCGCAGGACAGACAAAAGAGCAGAGCGACTATGATCGAGCGATGCATGCGTTCTCCTCTCCCGCGGCGATGCGAAGGCTGACGCTCATATTTTTCCGCTCCGCGCGTAATCGCCGATCACCCGTTCCAGAACCGCGAGCGGCATGGCGCCGGACAGCAGGCCCGCGTCATGAAACTTGCGCAGGTCGAAATCCGGCCCGAGCGCCCGGCGCGCCTCGTCGCGCAGACGCAGCCAGGTGAGCTTTCCGACCATATAGCTGCAGGCTTGACCGGGCCAGACGCAGTAGCGCTCGACCTCGGTGGTCGCGACGCCCGGCGTGTCGCCGAGCGCTTTGACAAAATAATCGATCGCCTGCTCGCGGCTCCAGCCTTTCGCATGCAGGCCCGTGTCGACGACGAGCCGAACCGCGCGGAACAGCGCCGCCTGCAACTGCCCGACATGGCCGAGCGGGTCATCGTCATAGAGGCCCATCTCGACGGCGAGCTGCTCGGAATAGAGCGCCCAGCCTTCGCCATAGCTCGCGAACCAGATGATCTTGCGCAGCAGCGGCAAGTCCGACGTTTCATTGGCCAGAGTGATCTGCAAATGATGTCCGGGGATCGATTCGTGGAAGGTCAGCGTCGGCAGCCTCCAACGGGCGTGCTCCGCCGTGTCGCGCAGATTGATGTAATAGGCGCCGGGACGAGAGCCGTCGAGCGGTCCGGGCTCGTAATAGCCGCTCGGCGTCGCGAGCTCGATCTCCTTCGGCACGCGCCGGATTTCGACGGGCGCCTTGGGCAGGGCGCGGAAATAGCCGTGGAGCTTGCCCTGCACGACCACGACCTTACGATTGAGGTCGGCGATCAGCCGCTCCCTGCCGGCGTCGGTGTTTTCATAGAGAAATTGCGGATCGGCGCGCAGCGCCGCGAGCCTGCCGCCGACCGAGCCGCCGGGAAGCCCCTGAGCGTCGAGCAGAGCCGCGATCTGCGACGACAATTGCGCGACGAGATCCAGCCCGGTCCGATGGATTTCCTCCGGCGAGAGAGTCGACGTCGTTTGATCCTTCAGCGACAGGCGATAGAACTCCTCGCCCTCGGGAAGCCGCGCGACGCTGGCCGTATGAACGGCGCGCGGCAGAAGCTCCCGAATATGGCTCGCCTGACGCTCGAGCGCCGGCAGAATGCGACGCGCGTAGATCGCCTCCGCGCGGCTCTCCCATTCGCCGCCGAGGGATTTTTCGGCGGCGCGGCGCGCGAGCGAGCGCACCAGCGTCGACTTTTCCGCCGGCGTGCGCAGCAGCGTCGTCAGCTGCGCCACGGCTTTCTCGATGACGAAATCGGGCGGGATCGCGCCGGCGTCGACATCGTGCTTCGCGAGCTCCAGCTCCTCGTCGAGAAGCGCGGCGAAGGCCTCGAGGCGCGCGAGATAGAATTCGGCGTCGCCGACCGTCTCGATGCGATGCTTCTTATCCAGAAAGTCGGGAATCCAGCGATAAGAGCCGTTCAATTGGCTGAGCACATAGGGCTCCCCGGCGCCGCCGCCGCCATAGTCGAAGTGGCGATCGGCCTCGGTGCGAACGTCGAGGGTGAAGAGAAGCGTGTCATAGCCGACCGCGTCGGCGCCCGAGAGAGACGTCCGGTCGATGCGCCGAAGTTCCTCGAGCGCCCGAGCGGCCTCGGCCGCCTCGCTCGCGACGGCGGCGGGAGACCGCTCGCCGAGCTTTCCCTTGGCGTCGGCGAGCTCGCCCTTGTCGAGACCGAGACTCGTGACCAGCGTCGGACTTCGCCGCAGACGCTGTTGCGCGAGCTTCTCGAAGAGATCGCGGAGGGCTGCGCTCGCTCGCGATCCTGCGGTCGCGGATGCGTCGCCGAAGGCGGGCGGCACGCGCGCCGCCGCAGTGACGGCGACTGCGGCGAGAAAGTCGCGACGGTTGAACATTTGAAACCCCTCGATCGAATGACTGGAAAGACGATAGCGTCGCCGATTTTTGCAGTCCCGAGCCGAGCGCCCGCCGTTCAAAAGCTCTACGGCATCTCGCGCTGCGAAACTAGATCGCTATCCGACCTGATCGGATCGGATAGCGATCTAGAGTCGACGACTCTCGGAATTCGCGGCGCCCGGAATCGCCGCGACGGCGGCCGGCGCAAATTCGCCGATCCGCCGCTCGCCCGCGCCGATCGTTACTTGCGCGCAGCGACGACTTCGATCTCGACGAGAAAATCCGGACTGGCGAGCCCCGCCACCTGGACAACGGTCCGCGCCGGCAGCGCCGGTTGCTCGGCGGTTCCGAAGAACTGCTTGTAGGCCGCATTGAAGCCGTTGAAATCGAGCTTGCCGCCTGTGGCAGGGTCTCCGACGAGATAGGCTCGAAGATATACGACATCGCCCAGCGTCAGATGCAACGATTCGAGCGATTGGCGAATGCGCTCCAGCGTAAGCTTCGCTTGCGCTTGCGTGCCGTTCGGCGGCGGCGGCGTCTTGCCGTCCTTGTCTGGGAGGGAAAACGGTACCGCGCCACTCAAAAGCACGAGGGCCTTGCCGGCAGGAAGCTCGACGCCGAGCGAGATCGGCACGATGGGCGTCGGCAGAGGATAGCGGACGATCTCCTCCGCGCGCCCGCTGGAGGAGACGAGCGTCGCTGCAGCGACGCCGATCGAGAAAAATGGCGAAAGCTTCCACATATTCGTCTCCCGACTGAAGGCCGCGCGTCAATGACGCGCGCGCCGCACATCCGCCGCCTCCAAGGTCGGCGAAAAGGCGTTTCCGAGCGCTACGCCGCGCGCATAGTTCAGAACCGCGGCGATCTGCTCGTCGTCCAGCAGCTCCTTGAATGACGGCATGGCGCCTTTGCCGGAGACGACAATGTCGATCGCATAGGCTCCATGCGCGAGCTTCGCGCTGCCCGCCAGCGCGGGATAACGGCCGGCGCCCGTCGCCCCTTCGCCGCGCGGCTGATGACAGCCGGCGCAGATGAGCGCATAAACCTCGTCGCCGCCCCGCACCGTCTCGAAAGAGGCCTCGGGAAGAAGAATGTAGAGCGGGTTGCGGCTGGCTGCGCGCGGAGCCTTCGCAGAAGGAGCGAGCGTGACGAGCGCCGCCGCGACTCCGGCGCCGAGCGCCGAGAAACGTCTAATGCTTCGCTGCGACATGCTCGGCTTTCTCCAAAATGCGCTTGTGCAGACGCGTGACGGCGTCGAGCGCCGACAGCGCCGCGCCCTCCTGCCATGCCGGAAGCAGCGAGACATGCTCGCCCGCCAGCACGAGCCTGCCGTCGATCTCCGCGACATTCTTGTAATGCTCGGCGCGCGCCGCATCGCTCCAGAGGCCCGCGCAGCCGAGCGAGAAGGGCGCGCGATGCCAGGCGACGGCGACGCCGTTCTCGAACTCGCTCGGATATTGCGGATGAATCCGAGCGCCGAGCGAGACCGCGCGCCGCACGCGCTCCACTGCCGAAATCGAGCTATATTCGAGCGCCGGCGAGCCGAAGACATAGGCGCCGAGCAGGACGCCCTTGCCACGCCCCAGAAATTCCGAGTTCGGATAGCCGATCTGATGAATCGGCAAATCGGTCGTCGTCACGCCGCCGAAGATGAGATCGTCCTCCTCCCAGAAGCGACGCCTGAATTGAAGGCCGATCTTGACCGCGGCGCCATAGGGCACCGCGGCGACGCCGGCCTTCAAGGCGTCGCTCGCATCGAAATCGATCTGGCTGAGGATCGACAAGGGAATCGTGCAGACGACCCAGTCCGCGGCGATCTCCCTGACCTCGCCGCGCGCGCGCAAATCCTCATAGGCCACGCGCGCGCCGCGCTCGTCCTGGCGAATGGCCACGACCTTGGCGTCGAAACGAACGATATCTCCGAGCTCGCGATAAATCGCCTTCGCGATCTGATCCATGCCGCCGACCGGCTGGAACAACGTCGTCTGAAACAACTGGAGCGATCCCGGCAGCAACGACTGCCAGAGGCCCGGACGCAAGATGTCCTCGAGCGCCAACGGCTTGGAGAGCGTCGGAAAGGGATCGATCCCGCCCCCGAGCGGCTTGTCGAACCCGCGCCGCATGCTCGACGCGAAGCTTGTCGAATAACGCAGATCCTCGTCGAGCGCCCCCCAATTGCGCAACGCCTCGATCAATATTTCCTTGTCCTCCTTATCGACAGCTTCGTCGAGCTTGGATTGGCCGAGGCTCTTGGCGAGAAGCTCGGCGACATATCCCTGGAAATCCGCCGCCACCTCGCGATAGCGGACCGGCCGGCCTCCCAGCGCCTTCGAGCTATGGACCAAAGCATTGTGATTGACCTGGACGAAGGGCTCGAGCGCGACGCCGAGCTTGCGGCAATAATCGAGGATCGCATAATGATGATAGGGAATGCGCCAAGGGCCGGGATTGAAATAGAGCCCTTCGCCGAAGCCGACTTTCTGCGTCTCGTTGCCGAGCTCCGTGTAGACGTCGCCGCCACGGAGCGTCCAGCTCCGTCCGCCGACGCGCGAATTATATTCGAGCACCTCGACCTGATAGCCCGCCCTCCGCAGTTCATAGGCCGAGATGAGCCCCGCCAGCCCAGCGCCGAGCACGAGCACGCGCACGCCCTGAGGAGCGCCCGAGAGATCGGGCGCTGCGCGATAATTCGATTCCCCGGCAAGGCCGAGGCTCGACATAGCCATGGTCATGGCCGCCGGCCCGGCAGCGGCGCCGATCAGAGCGAGCAGATCGCGACGCGATAAGCTGCGTGTTTCTGACATTTTTCCCCACGATCGATCTTCTGCCGCGGCGAGCTCGAGAACATGAAGCAAATGGGTGCTTCTCCCCCGCGAATAGACCTCGCCGTCGCCGTCCGGAGGCCGATTTCGGAGAGTGCGAATCTTGCCGACCTCTCGCCATATCGTTTGTGATCGTCACCTTACCGGAGGCCGACATCGATCGACAAAACAGTAATTTTCAAGAGTCGAGTGACGATCCCGCATTCGACGGCGCGACGCCATACGAGATCAGCTACCGCCCTACCCATCACGAGTTATCGCCTTGTCCTCCTTCCAGCGTGCAGATCCAATAATAGTCGAATATCCGCGAATCGGGCGTCTTGCCGGGCCAATAGCGTCGATAGAGCTCTGCGATGGAAAATCGGTCGGCGACCTGCGCGCCGATCGTGTCGGCGAGAGACTCGATGTCGCTGACCCCGAAGGTCCAAGGCGCTCCCATCGCCGCGAAGCGCGCCACGACCGCGGCTGTCTCCGGATCGCCGGTTTCATTGGCGATCAGCTCCTGCCCGACATAGTCGAAAGAGATCGAGAATCGCCGGAGATTTTGTGCGATGCCATCGAGAACGAGCGCGACCGCCGTGGCGTCGAGATAGGCCGTATTCCCTTCCCAGATAAAATGCGTCGGCAGCGAAAAATCGAAACCATTACGCCGAAGAAGCGTCGTGAGATCGTCCGCGACATAGTCGCCGGAAATATAAACGACTCCCGGATCGAGCCCATTCTCTCGCAAGCGGGCGCTTTTGAAAGCGAGCGTCGCGCCATTGTCGATCTCGAAATAGGCTACCCCCGGCGAAGCTTTTCGTTGTGCGCGAGTGTCCAATCCGGCCCCTAGGATTGCGACCTGACGAAAGCCTCTCTGCAATTGCCGATCGAGCCAATCGTCGACATAGCGGGTTCTTACGCGCACGCTCGATCTCCACTGCGGAAAGGAGACGAAAATGCGATCCGCCACACGTTTCGATTCCTCGTCGAGAAACAAGCTCACGACAGGGTCGAGGTAGAGAGGATTGTCTTCACGGTTTTCGTCGGCGCGACATTCGGCCGCCACGAATGCCGTGCCGGCGACGTTCTGGATGAGAGACATGATGGATCCTCGATCTGTATTGAATTTACGAAAGGCGCGCGGTCACAGGTCAATTCGAGCAGGAATGCGTCAGCTCACGAATCTCCTTGAAGCGACCCGATTGCAACCCGAGTTCCGCGCGCTGTTCGAGAACCGCCGCCAAATGCCGCGCGCGCTCGTCGGGCGACGACAGATAGCCGGGGATGGTCATAGCGCGACCACGCAGCGCGACGAGATCGTCGAAGCGGTCATCGGCCTGCATGATCGTTCTCGCGACCTTGGTGTCGACGTTGCAAAGTCCGAGCACCGCGAAGAAGACATCGGGGTTTTCTATTCCATAGAGCTGCGCGAGGGCGTTCAGCGCCGCCTTGGACACCGCGTAGGAGAGCATGCCGGCGCGAGGGCGGAGGGCCGAGATCGACGCCGAGAACACGACACATTGCGGCCGCTCGCTCCGAGACAGACATGCGTCGAGAACGGCCTTTACGGCGACGAGATTGACCGCCAGCGTCTCTTGAAACTCGGAGATCGACGTTTCGTCCGCACGCTTCGGCGGCGATCCGAATCTGCCTGCATTGAGAAACAATATTTCCGGAGTGGCGACATGGGCTCGGCTCAGCAGCTCGTCGACCAATGACGCGATCCCCTCGAAGCGAGTCAGATCATATCGAATGAAGATCATTTCCGGATGATCGGCCAAATCCAGGGGCGTGCGTCTCGAAACGCCGCAGACTCGAAATCCGCGCGATAGATAGAGCTTCGCGAGCGCATGCCCGATCCCCGTGCTCACTCCGGTGATGAGAACTGTCCGCACGCTCGCCTCTCAGAACTTTCCCGCATGATAGCCGCCATCGACATCGAGGACCGCCCCGGTGATATATCCGGCTCCTGGTCCGAGGAGATAAAGTATGCTGTCGACCACCTCCTCCGGACGCGCGAACCGCTTCATTGCCGTCACCTCGATCTTTCTTCTCGAGCCTTCTGGATTGGCGGCCAGTCGCTCGGCCGTGTTCATTCCGCCGAGAATGGGTCCGGGCGCCACGGCGTTCACGCGGACAGCGAAGCCGCCGTCGTGATCGGTCGCGTTTTCGATCGCCGCCACCTGCGTGAGAATATTCAACGCCGCCTTGCTGGAGACATAGGCGGCCTGATTGGGAATCGCGAGCCGTCCGGCGCAGGACGAGACGTTTACGATCGCGCCGCCGGCCGCGCGACGAATGAGCGCGATCTCGCGCCGCAGGCAATAAAACGGCCCGCTGCAATTCACGCTGATCAGCCGATCCCAATCACTCGGCTCCATGCGCCTGATCGGCGCATGGAGACCTGTGACGCCCGCATTATTGACCGCGAAATGCAGCTCCGATCGATCGGCGAGAGCATCGAAGGCGGCGTCGACGCGTCGTACATCGCCGACGTCACATTCGAGGAATCGCACGCCATCGCCGAGGGCCGCCGCCGCGGCTTCGCCCTTCTCCTTCTGCCGCCCCATGATCACGATGTGACTTCGCAGCTCCAAGAGCTTCCTGGCGATCTCGAATCCCAGTCCGGCCGTGCCGCCGACGACGAGGCTCGTCTTTCCCTTGAATGGCACTCCCCCCTCCTCACGCATATCGAATATGCTCTGGCCGCTTGTATTTCGGATTCACGCAGCAATACACTCTGTCGAGCGCCGGATTGGCCTTGTCTCGAAAGCAATTGCCATCGAAATGACACGCCTCGACAGCGCTCTGCCGACCCGCCAGCGACTTGGCGACGAGATCATTATCGGCGAAAATCGCGCGGGTCATACCGATCAGATCGGCAGTGCGATCGGCGAGCAGGCTTTCTGCCTGCTCCATCGACGCCGTGAATCCGGCGAAGCCGACTGGCAGCGAAGTATGGGCGCGTATATGCTGGACGCCCTCGATCAACCGCCGTCGCATTGCGAGCGTCGGATGGATCAAATAATGAAACGTCTCGCGGATCGACATCGAGCACATGATCGCGGCGACGCCCACTCGCTCGAGCGCTCGCACCACGCCGCCGAGAAGATGCGGCTCCTGTCCCTCTGGACCGAGGCAATCGTCGACGCCCAACCGAACGGTCACATCGATGCCGCCGCGCGTCGCGTCGTGAATGTCGCCGACGACCTCGAGAAGAAAGCGCGCTCTGCGTAGAGCCGACCCGCCATAGGCGTCCTCGCGTCGGTTCGTGTAAGGTGAGAGGAAGCTGCCCAGTAGATATCCGTTCGACGCCTGCAGCTGGATCATTGCAGCGCCGGCGCTTTGCGCGAGGCGCGCCGCGTTTGCAAATTGACGACGCACCGCGGCGATGTCGTGAACGTCCATGATGCGCCACGTCCTATACTCGCCGGATGCGCGTGGCGGATATTTCTTCGGCGCGCTCGGCGCGAGCAGAGGCATTCCGGTGAATCGGCTGCCGCCCTGCGCGCCGTAATGCTGCAATTGGATAACCACCGGACAATTGCGAGACGCTCCATAGGAGAGCAGCGGCTCGAGCTTTCGTGCATGATCATCGTCGTACAAGCAAAGGCCTCGCTCGTGCAAACGTGTCGACGGATCGATCGACGAGTTTCCGAGCACGACCATCCCACATCCTCCGTCGATGACGCCCCTGTAGAACCGCGCCAACTCTTCCGACATGCCGCCGCATTCGTCAGCCATGTCGAGGCCCATGGGCGCGAAATAGATGCGGTTCTTCAGGCTGAGGCGCCCGAGCCGCAGCGGCGCGGTCACCTCAGGATAGAGCTGCATAGCGCGGCGCCGCCCGATCTTCGGAGTTCGATGGCCTGGCCTCGGACAGCCTAGCCGAGGCGAGATCTTCCCGCGCCACGAAGAAGAAGTGCGACTTTATCGCCTCCTTCAACGCGACCGATTGCTCGCGAGACAAGGTGTCGAACCTCAGCACGACGCGATCTCCCGACACGTCGAACGCGCCGATCGGGAAAGACAGAAATCCGACCCCATCGACGTGGATCGATACGCTCTTGAAGTCGTTGCGTCCCTCCAGCGCGGCCGAGTTCCTGACGGAAACGCCTTTCAGTGAAAGCATCTGGAGATCGGCGCGCAGCGAGAGCCGCTCGTCGGTTCCGACGAGCACATTGCAAAGCACGCGATCGGATGGCGCAAACCAATGGCTGTCCGGAAAGTTCAAAATGCGCATGCGCTTGAACAAAGGCATCTTCATCGCCCCGCCCTGCAGACGGACACTCGCGACCTCTCGTCCGTTTTGAAAAAATCGCGCCGTCTTGTCGACGAATTTCGGCATCGTGCGCGCAATGCCTTCGGTCTGGCTGATCAAGACATCGACCGCATAGGTCGACTCGACATAGGAAGAGAAGCGCACGTCGAGCTCGGACATGGAGATCGACACGTCGCCGCGGTCGTAGCCGCTCGCGCTATAAAAATAGTGATACATCGCTTGTCGCGCGACCTCGATGAGCATCAGACCCGGCACGTGCTCATGCGATTTGCGATAAAAGAAATAGTTCTTGGTGTCGTTCAACATTCTGTACGAATTGACCCGCGCTTCGCTCCATCGCTCCGCTTCCGCGAGTCTGATCGCCAAGATCGCCGCATCTTCGCCGCCCACCGGCGTGACATGTGGCAGAAAAGCTCGTCGAAGATGCTCCTCGACGCTCGGCGGCAGATAGGATGCAGAAAGATGCAGGCGCTCGCCGTCACGACGATAAAATTCGGGGAGATTTAGCTCGAACTCCGACAGAACGATCGTGGCGCTCTGGTCGATCGATACCGGGACGCTGCGGAGAATATAGACCTGTTCTTCCGCGCGATAGGTATCGAAGAACAATCGTCGTTCTTCAGGGCCCCAATCATGTACGATCGAATCGGCCAATTCCCGCTCGATGCGAGCCGGGATCAGGGCGCGAACGTCGCTCAACAGAACGTCGTCCACATTGTCCTTATGGAGAATTTGTGGAGTAATCGGCTTTTGAAAGGTCATGACGCCTTGGCCTCTTCATTGCGTTCACAATGGCCGTTCCCGGTTTTCCGAAAGCGGCAAGACTTTTTAATTTTTGTAAAGACAGCGTTTCGCGACAGCGGCGGCTCTCGGCTCTCATTGAACCGATTGCTTCGACTCGGCCAACGTCGCAATGCCGTGTTCGGCGATGCTTTGCCGACCTCTTCGTTCTGCATTGGCGACGAGAATGGTGAGGATGACTCCTGGCGCGATGAAGCCGAGCGTGATGACGAGACCCAGCAGCAGATGCGTGTATGGCTCCGGCAGTGAGGCGATGAATTTCGTCGGCGAGAGCCAGGGCGACAATTGGATGAACAGCACAGCAAGAAAAGCCGCCGGCCAGGCGAGGCTCACTCTGCGTCTCGCGGCGAGCCGCCAGGCCCCGGCGACGAGCAATGCGGAAAATGCGCCTTCGAGCAGCCAGGCTCCGATTCCCAAGCTGGCCCAAAGGCCGCCGCCGAGATGGCGCTCCGCATGAGGATAGAGAGCGAGGTCGCTGTTGTGCAAAGGCAGGTCGAGCAGGAAATGAGAGAAGCTGGCGACGCCGGCGAGCAGCGCCAAGCGCGCGTCACGAAAAAACAGCGCGCCCCAGAAGACCGACAGGAGGATCGCCATGAGCAGAGAATGGTCCCAATCGATGAAGGTCAAATCGAAATACAGATAGGGACCGCTCGCGAGATTCGGCGTGACGTGGTCGATGCCTGTCATGACCGCCAGGCCATTCACGATATCGAGAAGACCGACGCCCATCAGGATCGGCAGCGGCTTCACCGTCGGCGCCTTGGCGATGATGAGCAATCCGGCCGCGAAATGCCCTACGTACATGACGTGTCTCCAAATATAACATGCGTGTCGAAACAATTTACCTATTGTCACTTGCGGCCGGCTACCGATCAAGAATCCGGGCCGCGCCACGAAGGCCCGGCGCGGCGTGCCGATCGGAAGCCCGCGGAATGGCGTTCGATCCAGTAGAGCAAGCGGGTAGCGCCCGTCGTAAATGCGCTAACGAACCACAGCCTTGTTCATTCGGCGGCGGTGACGGCGGGATCGGCGTCGCGGCCGGCAATCTCCTGCTTCACGATGGGGATCAACGCCCGACCATAGTCGACGGCGTCGGAAAAGGGATCGAATCCCCGCAAGAGAAATTGGGTCACTCCGAGATCGTAATAATCCAGCAAGGACTCCGCCACCTGATCGGGCGCGCCGACGAGAGCCGTGGTGTTCCCGCTCGCATTCGGCAGAGCGACCATTTCGGTCCACAGCCGCTTGTCGACGACCGGCCCCTCCGCCGCGGTTCGCAGCAGACGAATCGTGCCGACATTGCCCGGGGCGCCTTGCTTGAGACGGCTGAGGCTGGAAAGAGGCGCCGGGCTCGCGCCGGCCAGCGCTGTGGCGCGCGCCAAAATGCTTTCGGCTCGTTCCCACGCGGCTTTCTCGGTATCGGCCAAGATCGGCCGAACGGATAGGCTGAAACGAATCTGTTCCGCTCGTCCGTATTTTGCGGCGGCGGCCTTGATGCGCAAGATCTGGTCGCGCGTTCCGGCGAGCGATTCCGCCCACAACATGTAGACATCCGCGACTCGCGCGCCGACAGCGATCGCCGCATCCGACGAGCCGGAAAAATAGATTGGAATATGCGGCTTCTGGACGGGCTTCACCGCGGAAAAATTATCGTTGAAGCGATAGTGCTTTCCTTCGTGATCGAACGGCCCTTCGCTGGTCCAGGCGGCTTTCAGGACATCGACGAATTCAGCCGTGCGCTCATAGCGCTCGTCATGCGACAGGTAGTCGCCGTCACGGCGCTGCTCCGTATCGTGACTGCCGCTGATGATGTTGACGGACACGCGGCCATTAGTGAACTGGTCGAGCGTCGCGAACTTGCGCGCCGCGACAGTCGGCGCGACGAAGCCCGGGCGATGAGCGATGAGCACGCCGAGCCGCTTCGTATGGGCCGCCGCGTGCTGCGCGACGACGAAGCCGTCGCCGACATTCGAGGCGTAGCCGATCAACACGCGATCGAAACCGGCGTCCTCCTGCGCCCGCGCGAAGTCTCGCACGAAATCGGGTTGGACCGCAGGACCTCTCGGCGCGAGACTCTCGGATGTCTCCTGATAATGGACGAAGCCGATGAATTGGACTGGCATGCGAGCCTCCGTGACTGAAAATCCGAGCCCCATACCCTCGCGGGCGACCGTCTCACCCCTCTAGATTAGTAGATTTTGAGATGTTGAATATTTCATTCGTCAAATGAGACGCTTGAGAAAAGCTAATTGGCTCTCCAGGCGTCGTGGAGGTGCGGGATCCGTGGATGCGCGCTAGTTTTCCGAAGCTTCGGCGGAATCAATCGATCGCGCCGATGCGTCGCTTGCGACGGTCGACGACGTCCTGGATTCCGACCGGCCGCCGGGAGGCTTCCGAACCGAAACGGAGCCCACGCTTCAAAATATATAAATATGATCGATATTATGGACGAATATCCCTCGGGGTGCTACCCTGTCTACAGAGATGCCGGACGCCTCGCGCGGTCCGCAAAAAAAAAACAATTTGTTGCGTACGGGCGTCGCAAAAGAAAGTCTGCATGATGTTGCCGATCAACCTCGACATGGACGTTCTCCGCTCATTGGTCGTCGCCACCGACCTCGGGAGCTTCGTCAAAGCGGCCGGCCGCCTCGGCCGCACTCAGTCCGCGATCAGCCTGCAGATGAAGAAGCTCGAGGATCAGATCGGGCACGCGATCTTCCGCAAGAACGGCCGAGGCGTCGCGCTCACCGACACGGGCGACGTGCTGCTCGGCTACGCCCGGCGAATTCTGGCGTTGAACGACGAGGCGGTCACGGCGACGCGCGGCGGCGCAGTCGCGGGCTCGGTGCGGCTCGGCCTGCCTCAGGATCTCGCGGATCAATGGCTGACCGGCGTCCTCGGTCCGTTTCACAGCGCCTATCCGCATATCGTCTTCGAGGCGGTCATCGGACGCAGTCGCGATCTTCGCGAACAGGTCGCGCAAGGGGCGGTCGATATCGCCCTCGTCTTCGGGGAGATCGGCAGAGCCTGCGACGAGCCCGACGCCGTCGCCTATCTTCCCGTGGCGTGGATCGGCCCGCGCGACTTCGTGGCTCGTCCGGAGGAGCCCTTGCCGCTCGCTCTGCTGGACGCCCCCTGCATGTTCCGCAATTTCGGCATTGGAGAGCTCGACGCGGCGAGCCGGACTTGGCGTATCTCCTTTACCAGTCCGAGCCTTCCCGGGCTTTGGGGCGCGCTGGAAGCCGGACTCGGCGTGACCGTCCGCACGGCGTTCGAGCTTCCGGCCGCGCTCTGCGTGCTCGACGAGCGCAGCGGCCTGCCGCCGATCGCCGGCGTGACGCCCTTGTCACTGCTGCTGACGCCCAACAGCCGCAGCGAAGCGCTCGAGCATCTGCGATCCATGCTGCTCGAGTCTCTGCTCGCGCATCTGCCGGAAGGCGCATTGCGCGGGCCGGCACTGTTCCCGGCGCCCGCGCGCCCGGGCAGACGACCCCGCGCGGTCCCGAGGCCCATCGCCGCCGAATAGTTGAAAACCAATCATGAAAGGCTGAAGAAAAACTGGCTATTTCGCTATCCTTCAATCGGTATAGTGCCGTTGGCTCACGTAACGGACAGAGCGGCCGACATGATCTTTCGTGAATACGAACCGCCATGCGGAACGCAAGGAGGCATGACGAGATCGTCTGCGACCACTTCGTCGATCCTCGTCGCTCACCAGCTCGGCGAGAGATTTCACGCAGACGTAACGCCGTTGCTGCCGCCCGACGTCGCGCTCGCCGCCTTGTCGCCAGCGAATTTCTGGGATGTTCCGAACGAGGCGCAAGCCCTGATCGCCATTCCGCCGCGAGGAATCGCACGACCGGAAAAGCCCTCGGGCTGGCCCGGCAATCTGCGCTGGGTTCAGACCGTCTCGGCGGGGGTCGATGAGTTTCCTCGATGGATCTTCGATGCGCCCGTGGTCACATGCGGACGCGGCGCGACATCCGTCCCATTGGCGGAATTCGTCATCGCCAGCCTGCTCACCCTCGAGAAGCGCTTTCCCGAAATTTGGCTCGCCGGCCCGCCGAACGGCGCGCCGCCGGAGATCGGCGCGCTGTTCGGCAAGACGCTCGGCCTGCTCGGCGTCGGCTCGATCGGGATCGAAGTCGCGAAGCGGGCGCAAGCCTTCGGCCTGCGCGTTCTGGCGCATCGCCGCACCGACGCGCCGAGCCCCGTCCCCGGCGTCGAATTGACGGAGCTGGAGCCGCTTCTCGCGCAATCCGATCATGTCGCCGTCCTGTTGCCCCTGACCGCTCGGACACGCCACCTGCTCGATGCGCGGGCCTTCGAAGCGCTCAAGCCCGGCGCGCATCTCGTCAATATATCGCGAGGCGGCGTCGTCGATCATGCCGCTCTTCTCGCCGCTCTCGAGACCGGGCGCGTCGGCTTCGCGACCCTCGACGTGACCGAGCCGGAGCCTCTGCCCGCCGGCCATCCGCTGTATGCGCATCCGCGCGTGCGCATCTCGCCGCATGTCGCCTATGGCGGGCTGCCGCTTCGCGAGCTGCTGGTCCGACAGTTCCTCGCAAATCTCGCGCGATTTCTCGCCGGCGAGCCGCTCGCCGAACAGGTCCGCCCCGAAATCGGATATTGACGCCATGAGCTCAGCCAGGATCGAGCCCGATCCCGCAATCGTCGAAGCCGCCATCGAACTCGGCGCGAGATTTTCGCTCGACGCCGCCGCCCTCGACGAGACGGCGCGATTTCCGGTCGACAATCTCGCCGAGCTGCATCGGCGCGGTTTTTTCCGCGCTGTCGTTCCGCCGCCGTTCGGCTCGGCCGGAAGCCTCGTCGAAGCGCTGAAGGTCGTCTCCGCTCTATCGAAAGGCGAGCCCAACACCGGGCTGACTATCGCGCTTCAATATCTCCTCCATTCGCCCCTGCTGCGTCTCGACCGCGATGCGCCATCCTGGCGGCTGCGCGCGCGCATCGCGGAGAGCGCCGTGGAGGATGGCGCGCTCATCAATGTGCTGCGAGTCGAGCACGAGCTGGGCACGCCGGTGCGCGGCGGCCTGCCGGCGACGATCGCCCGGCGGGTGACCGGCGGCTGGCGCCTCACGGGACGTAAAATCTACAGTACGGGCGCCGGCTATCTCGCCTGGAACGCGGTCTGGGCCCGTAGCGACGATGACGCTCCTCTCGTCGGCGTGTGGGTGACGCCACGCGGAGCCGAGGGTGTCGGCGTCGTGAAGAGCTGGAATCATCTCGGCATGCGCGCGAGCGCGAGCGACGAGGTCACCTTCGACGATGTCTTCATTCCCGACGATCATGCGCTCGACATTCGCAGACCCGAGGAATGGGCGCAGCCGGACAACGTCGAGCTCGCCTGGACCTTCGTTCTCTTCTCCGCCATCTATGACGGCGTCGCGCGGGCCGCGCGTGATTGGTTCGTCGAATTCTTGAAGCGGCGCAAGCCGACCAATCTCGGCGCGTCTCTCGCCACGGTTCCTCGCCTCCAGGAGGCGCTCGGCGAGATCGAGCGGCTTCTCTACATCAACGAGACGCTGCTCTTTTCGACCGCCGCCGCCGTCGATCGCTTCGTAGCGCCTTCGGCGACGCAAACGAGCTTCCTCAAATGCACCGTCGCCGACAATTCGATCGCCGCTGTCGAGAAAGCGCTTTCGCTGACTGGAAATCATGGCCTCTCCCGTCACAATCCACTGCAACGTCATTATCGGGACGTGCTCTGCAGCCGGATCCACTCGCCACAGAGCGACACCGTGCTCGCAGCCGCCGGCGCCGCCGCGCTGCGTCGGCCATAGAAAGGAATTGTCTTTCGATCGGCGTCGGCCGAATGAGCCTCATCGGTATGGGAGCGACATTCGAGATGGTTTCGTCCGTTCGGTTTTTCGCATGATCGAATTGAGAATTACTCGCTATGGAGATCCGGTCGATCGTGCGAATGACCGTGGCGTCCCGCTGAATGTCGAGAGCACAAGAGGACCGACAGGATGAGCGCGATAACGTTCAATGTTTCGGAATCGGAGGGACTCGAGAGAAACGTCGGCCCCGAGGAATGGGCGACGCGCGTGGAGCTCGCCGCGCTCTATCGGCTGACGGCGCTCCATGGCTACGACGATTTCCTCTACACGCATATCTCGGCGCGGATTCCCGGACCGGATCGCCATTTTCTGCTCAATCCGTTTGGTCTCTGTTTCAGCGAGGTGACGGCGTCGAATCTCGTGAAGATCGATCTCGACGGCAATGTGCTGCAGGGCGATCATGGAATCAATTACGCGGGGTTCGTCATCCATTCGGCGATCCACGCAGCGCGAGAGGATGCGCGGTTCGTGGCGCATTTCCACACCGACGACGGCGTCGCGGTGTCGTCGCAGAAGGAGGGGCTGCTGCCTCTCAATCAGCGCGCGCTCGCGCTCGCCCCTCGGCTCGCCTATCACGATTATGAAGGCGTTGCGCTCAATCTCGACGAACGCGCGCGTCTCGTCGCGGACCTCGGCGAGAAGTCGCTGCTGCTGCTGCGCAATCACGGGACCTTGGCGCTCGGGCCGACGGCGGTTCGGACCTGGCTCGACATCTGGTCGCTCGAGCGCGCGGCGACCGCGCAAGTCCGGACGCTCTCGGCCGGGCGCGAGAATGTGCTGATCGCGCCCGAGGCGGCGCAGGCGGAAGTTCTTCGTCAGCTCGAACGCCTCGGCGACGATTTCGTCGCCAACCACGACCGGCTCGCCTGGGCGGCGCTCCTGCGTCGCCTCGACAGGGAGCTTCCGGGCTATGATTCATGAAGGTCCATCGACCATCGCGCAACGCGGAGCGCTGGTCGCGGAGAGAGCAGGAGCGCCGAGGTGAAAGTCTTGCGACGATGTTTCATTCGAATGTTTCGCCGCCGCGCCGCTTCCGCGACCATTGTCGCGCTCTCGGCTTTGACGTTCGTCGCAGCGTCCCGCGAGCAAGCGAGCGGCGCGGGCTCGCGCGCCACGACGTTGCGCATCGCCTTCAACGCGGACAATCCGCTTCTCACCAGCCTCGATCCGTTCCAGGTCTATTGGATCGAGCATCGCGTGGTGCTGCGCAATGTGGTCGAGTCGCTCACGGATCAAGACCCGGCGACGGGCAAGATCATTCCCTGGCTGGCCGAGAGCTGGGAGACCGGCGCCGACGGCGCGAGCTATCTGTTCAAGCTGCGCGAGGGCGTGACCTTCAGCAATGGCGAGCCCCTCGACGCCGAGGCTGTAAAGACCGCCTTCGACGCCGACAAGGCGTTTCTCGCAACCTCCCCGGGAGCCTTCGGCGCCGCCTTTCTCGAAGGCTATGACCATGCCGAGGTGATCGATCCCCATCGAATCAGAATCGTCCTGTCGAAGCCGAACGCCGGCTTTCTGCAGGCGACGTCGACGACGACGCTGGCCATTCTCGCGCCCGAATCCTACAAGCGCAGCGCCAAGGAGCGATCTCTCGGCGCGATCATCGGCACCGGACCTTTCGTCCTCGCCAGCTACACGCCGGACGTCGGCCTCGAGCTGGTCCGGCGCAAGGGCTATGGCTGGGCGTCGCACGCGGTCGACAATGGCGGCGAGGCCTATCTCGATCGGATCGAGGTCCGCTACGTGCCGGAGGCCAGCGTCCGCAATGGCCAATTCACTCTCGGAGAGACTGATATTCTCTGGCCGAGAGATCCTTTCAGCGAGGCGGATATTCGCGTGTTCAAAGGCAAGGGCGCCGCGATCGCGAGCCGCTCGCTGCCGGGACCGGCCTATAATCTCTATCCCAATGTCGCGGCCGGACGACCGCTCGCCGATCCCGGCCTGCGCAAGGCGTTGCAAAAGTCCATCGACCGGACGAGCTATGCGAGGACGGTCTACAGCGACGACTTCCCCGTCGTGCAAGGCGTTCTCGACGCGACCACGCCCTATTTCAAATCCGAGAAAGAAAAGCTGGCCTATGATCCGGAAGGCGCGGCGCGGCTGCTCGAAGCGGCGGGCTGGACGCTCGGCAAGGATCGCTACCGATACAAGAACGGGAAGCGCCTGTCGCTGCTCTACGTTCTCTGGACCAAGGAGACCGCGGGCGATCTTCTGCTTCAGGATCAGTTGCGGAAAGTCGGAATCGAACTGAAGCTGAGCTTTCTGGTTCCGGGCGAGATGATCACGGCGCTCTCCGCCGGAAAATATGATTTGGTGGCGCTCTATCTGACGCGCGGCGATCCGATCGCGCTGCAGAGCGTTCTCGATCCTCGCTTCGCGCCGACGGGCAGCCGCGCCGCGGCGCGCAACGTCTTTCCGCCAGAAATCGGCCCTGCGGCGGAGAAATTGTTCGACGCCGGGCTTGTGGCGACGCGCGGCGACGACAGGGCCCGCGCCTATGGCGAGCTCCAGGATCTTCTCATCGACAATAATCTCGCCTTTCCGCTCTTCGAGCGCGTCTGGCAAACGGCGCTCACCGGCAAGGTAAGTGGGTTCGCGTGGACGGCCGAGGGTTTCGCGACATTGAGCAGCGTGAGGAGAACGCCGTGACGCGCTATCTCCTCTCGCGGACCGCGCAAGCTCTGCTCGTGCTCCTCGGCGCCTATACGATCGCCTATCTCATTCTCTATCTGCTGCCCGGCGATCCCTTGGCCATTCTGCTCAACGCCGCAGGCCGGGACATCGACGCATTGTCTCCGGCGGAGATCGCCGAGGCGAGACGCTTCTACGGCCTCGATGGGACGCCGCTCGAGCGTTATTTCGAGCTTCTCTGGAACGCCCTCCATGGCGACTTCGGCTTTTCGGCGAGCAAGAACGCGCCGGTCGCGCAATTGATCTTGGAGCGGTTGCCGCAAACGCTCGCGCTGGGCGGGCTCGCCGTCGCATTTTCGATCGTCGAGGGCGTCGGCTTCGGCTATCTCGCCGCCTCTGTGCGCTCCCCCGTCCTCGCTCGCTTTCTCGCGCGTCTGCCGGCCTTCGGCGTCTCCCTTCCGAGCTTCTGGCTCGGGCTCCTGCTGATCCATCTTTTCGCCTTCACGCTCGGTTGGCTCCCGGCAGCCGGAAACGACGGCTTTCGATCGCTGATCCTGCCCGCCTTCACATTGTCGCTCTACAGCGCGGCGATCTATGCGCAGCTTTTGATTCGCGGGCTCGAGGCGGCTTCACGCGAGCCCTTCATCGTCACCGCCTACGCCAAGGGCCTGACCCGAGGCGAGGTGCAGTTCCGGCACGCCTTCCGCAACGCCGCCCTGCCCATTGTGACGCTGGTCGGCCTCCAGATCGGCAACACCTTTTCGGGAGCCGTTCTGATCGAGACCGTGTTCACTCGGACTGGCGTCGGACGCCTCGCCGAAGAAGCGGTCCTCCGGCAGGACATTCCGGTGGTGCTCGCCGTGGTGACGCTGTCCGCGGCGGGGTTTGTCTTCATTAATCTCCTCGTCGACCTTCTCTATCCGATCCTCGATCCGCGTATCGACCACGCGTCGAAAGGATGATGTCAATGGTCGACGACAGCCGCTCCGAGCTTTCCACGGCTCGCCTTCGCCTCGCAGCCGGGCGAGCTGCGCTCGGAAGGAGCTTGCGGCCATCTCTGCGCGGCGCCGAGCGTCTCGGACATCTGCTGCGGCGACCGGGCCTCGTCCTGTCGCTCGCCATCCTTGCTTTCGTCTTCGTCGCTGCGGCGGCGCCGACGCTTCTGACATCCTATGATCCCTATCTGACCGTGCCGGCCGATCGGCTGGCGCCGCCGGGCGCCGAGCATTGGTTCGGCGCGGACGAGATCGGCCGCGATCTGTTCGCGCGCATCGTTCATGGCTCCTCGCTGTCGGTGCAGGCCTCCTCGATCGCGGTCGGAATCGCCTTCTCGGCCGGCCTCGTGCTCGGAGTGATCGCTGGATTCGCCGGCGGATGGACCGATGCCGCCATCATGCGCTTCATCGACGTGCTTCTGGCTTTGCCGAGCCTGCTCCTGTCGCTCGCCATCATCACCGCGATCGGCTTCGGAACCATTCCGGTCGCCGTTGCGGTCGGGGTCGGAATCATGCCGGGCTTCGCGCGCACGACGCGCTCCGAGGTGCTGCGCGTCAAGACGCTCCCCTATGTCGAAGCGGCCCGGCTCGGCGGCGCCAGTCGCGCGCGGACCTTGCTGCGCCACATTCTGCCGAATTCCTGCGGACCGGTGATCGTGCTCGCGACGCTCGATTTCGGCGTCGCCATCATCGCCGTCGCCGGCTTGAGCTTTCTCGGCTTCGGCGCCGCGCCGCCCGCCGCCGAATGGGGCACGCTGATCGCCAATGGACGCAATTTTCTCGTAACGGCCCCGTGGCTCTCGCTCATTCCCGGCCTCTTCGTCATGGCTGTCGTTCTCGCCGCCAATCATATCGCGCGGACGCTCGAGGACGGGCGGCCATGAGCATCCGCCCGCCGCTTCTCAGCGTCCGACGCCTCTCCATCGCCTATCGCGCCGGCGGATCGCTCGTCGCCGCCGTCCAGAATGTGGAGCTTTCGATCGGGCGCGGCGAGACGCTCGCCATCGTCGGCGAGTCGGGCTCCGGCAAATCCACCATCGCTCTTGCGATCCTCGGCCTTCTTCCCGCCAATGCGCGAATTCTCGCCGGCGACATCCAGGTCGACGGCGGTTCGTCCGTCTCGATGGCCGATGTGGAGACGCTGGGCCTGCGCGGCAGAATCGTCGGCTTCGTGCCGCAGGATCCGATGGTGGGCCTCAACCCCACCATGCGCATCGGCGGACAAATCGGCGAGGCGGTGACGAAAGCGAGCGGCCTGCACGGCCGCCGAGCGGACGCCGAAACCATCGCGCTTCTCGAGCAGGTCGGCGTCGACGAGCCGGCGCTCCGCGCGCGGCAATATCCGCATCAATTGTCGGGAGGCATGCGCCAGCGCGTGCTGATCGCGATCGCCCTCGCCGGAAATCCGGCCCTCATCATCGCCGACGAGCCGACCAGCGCGCTCGATTCGACGGTCCAGAAGAGCATTCTCGACCATCTCGCTCGGCTGGCCGGGGAGCGCGGCGTCGCGCTTCTCGTCATCACCCATGATCTCGGCCTGGCGGCGGATCGCGCCGATCGCGTCCTCGTCATGAAGGATGGCCGCATCGTCGAGCAAGGTCCCCCGCGCGCCATTCTCACGGCGCCCGCCGAGGCGTATACGCGCGCGCTCATCGCCGCCGCGCCGGCTCTCGACGGGAAAGGCCTTTTCGGCGTTCGGCGCGCGAGCCGGCCCGCAGGGGGCGAGCTTTTGCGTTTCGAGGGCGTGTCCAAGCGCTTTCCCTCGCCGATGACTGGCGAACCGTCTCGCGCTTCGACGGCGCTGGACAATGTCGGCTTCACGGTCCACGCCGGCCGAACCCTGGCGGTCGTCGGGGAATCTGGATCTGGAAAAACCACGATCTGTCGGATCGCGCTCGGCCTCGAGAAGCCGAGCGACGGCCGCGTGCTGTTCGAGAATCGCGACATCAGCGGATTGAGCTGGCCCGAGTTTCGACCTCTTCGTCGGCGCATCCAGCTCGTGCAGCAGGATCCTTTCGCCTCGCTCGATCCGAGATTCACCATTGCCGAATGCGTCGTCGAGCCGCTCGTCTCCTTCGGGCTCGAAAAGGGCAAGGGGCTGCAGGCCGCCGCGAGCCGACTGATCGATCTCGTCCAGCTGCCGCGCGAGGCAGCGAGCCGCTATCCGCGCGAATTGTCCGGCGGACAGCGGCAACGCGTCGCGATCGCGCGCGCTCTCGCGCTGAAGCCCGAGCTGCTGTTCCTGGACGAGCCCGTCTCGGCGCTCGACGTCTTGATCCAATCGCAGATTCTCGCTTTGCTCGACGAATTGCAACGCGCGCTGGGCGTCGCCTATGTCCTCGTGTCACACGATCTTTCCGTCGTGACTTCTGTGGCCGATCACGTCGTCGTCATTCGCAAAGGCAGAATCGTCGAGCAAGGACCGGTCGCTGAAGTTTTCGGCGATCCGGCCCATCCCTACACGCGGGAGTTGCTCGAGGCCACGCCCGGTCGCCGCTCGGCGGCGCTCGTCGCCGTCTGAACCAGCGAGCGCGCGTCGGAGCGCTTTGGCCTCAGGCCGAGACATGACAAGCAACAGCACGCGAATCCTCGCCGATCGGAACGAGAGCCGGCGTCTCCTCACGACAGCGCGCAGTCACGGCCGGGCAGCGTGGATGAAAGGCGCAGCCGGACGGCGGCGATACAAAAGACGGGATTTCCCCATCGATCGGCGCGAGCCCGCAGCGAAGACGCGGATCGAGCTTCGGGATCGCCGCGAGCAGAGCCTTCGTATAGGGGTGCGCCGGATGGCGGAAGAGCGTGTCGGCGGGGCCGATCTCGACGAGCCGACCCAGATACATGACGCCGATGCGGTCGGAAACATGGCGCACGACGTCGAGCCCATGTCCGATGAAGAGCATGGTGAGGCCGAGGCGCTCCTTCAGCTCCTGCAGCAGATTGACGATCTGCGCCCGAACCGAGACATCGAGCGCCGAGACGGCCTCGTCCGCGACGATGAAGCGCGGACGTAGCGCGATCGCTCGCGCAATGGCGATGCGCTGGCATTGCCCGCCGGACAATCGATGCGGATACGCGCGCTCCAGCGCCGGATCGAGCCCGACTTCGGCGAGCAGCTCGGCGACCTTGTCCCGCCGTTCCGCGGCGGTCCCCCACTCATGCGTCGCGAGCGGCTCGGAGACGATCTCGCCGACGGTCCAGCGCGGATCGACCGAGCCGTGCGGATTCTGGAAAATCATCTGCATATCGCGCCGCATCTGTCGCAGCCGCCGCCCGCCGAGCCGCGCGAGATCGACGCCGTCGAAGGCGACGTGGCCGGCGTCCGGCCTCTCCAATCTCAGCAGCAAACGGCCGAGCGTCGACTTGCCGCTGCCCGACTCGCCGACGAGGCCGAAGGTCTCGCCGCTCGTGATCGCGAACGACACGTCGTCGACGGCGCGCAGGCTCGCCCGCCGCGCGCCCGGCCGCGCGGAACCGATCGGATAATGGCGGCTGAGCGCGACGGTTTCGATCAGCGGCTCAACAGAGGCCGGCCTCACCGTATGAGGTGGCGCGGGCTCCGCGACCGACGTCGCGAGACTGAGGCTCTCTTCATGCGGATGCCAGCAGGCGACGCGAGCGGCGTTTGTCTCGATGAGCGGCGGCGCCTCGACCAAGCAGCGCCAACTCGACCGCGAGCAGCGCGGATGAAACCGACAGCCCGTCGGCAGAGCCGCGAGGCCGGGAATGGACCCCGGAATGGCGGGCAGCGGCGCGCGGGGGGACGCGGCCTCGCCGACTATGGACCGCAACAGTCCCCGTGTGTAGGGATGCGCGGGCCGCGCGAACAGATCGGCCGCGGGCGCATCCTCGACGATGCGTCCAGCGTACATCACGACGATCCTGTCGGCGATCTCGGCGGCGACGCCCAGATCGTGGGTGATGAGCAGCACCGACATGCCGGTCTCGCTCTGCAGCTCCTGCAGCAGCCTCAGGATCTGCGCCTGAATGGTCACGTCGAGCGCCGTCGTCGGCTCGTCGGCGATCAGCAGATCGGGGCCACAGGCGAGCGCCATCGCGATCGATGCGCGTTGACGCATCCCACCCGACAATTCATGCGGAAGCTGATCCATGCGCAGCTCTGGATCCGCGATGCGGGTCCGGCGCAGCAGAGCGATCGCGTCCCGCCGCGCATCCGCGGCGCCGACGCGTCGATGGCGCCGGATCGCCTCGGTGATCTGGCTGCCTATGGTGAAGAGCGGATCGAAGGCCGTCATCGGGTCCTGGAGCACGACGCCGATCCGTCGGCCGCGCAGCGCGCTCATCTCTTCTTGCGTCCGACGCGCGAGATCGTGGCCGCCGAATCGAATTTCGCCGGATGTGATCGCGCCGCCCGCATAATCGATGAGGCGCAACACCGAGAGCGCCGTCACGGTCTTGCCGCTGCCGGACTCGCCGACGAGACAGACCGTTTCTCCGGCGCCGATCGTCAGATCGATCGCGTCGAGCGCCTCGACACGGGCTCCGCGCCCCTGCAGAGCGACCGAAAGCCCGGCGATCTCGAGGCGCGTCATCGCGGCGCCCGCGTTTCGAGACGCGGGTCGAGCCGATCCCGCAGCGCGTCGCCGAGGAGATTGACGGACATGACCAGCGCCGTGACGGCGAAGCCGGGGAAGGCGGCGAACCACCAGGCGATCGTGATATAGCCGCGGCCCTGATGCGTGAGAAAACCCCAATCCGGCCGGTCGTCGACGACATCGAGCCCGATGAAGCCGAGGGCCGCTCCCGTCAGAATGGAATCCGCGACGCCGAACGTCGCCATGACGAGCAGCGCTGAAAACGCGTGCGGCAACACATGACGCAGCAGGATCGCGCCATCGCCGACGCCGATCGCGCGCGCCGCCTCGACGAATGGACGACGCGCGACGGCGAGCGACTGAGCGCGCATCAGTCGCGCATAGCGCGGCGCGCCCACTCCGCCGACGGCGAGGATGATGCTCCAAAAGCCGGGCCCCAGCGCGGTGGCGATGAGGATGGCGAGCAGGATCGGCGGCGTCGACAGCCACAGATCGACGAAACGCATCGCCACGAGATCGAGCGCGCCGCCGAAATAGCCGCAGACGAGGCCGATCGCCCCGCCGACGGCCGCTCCGAGCAGCGCGGCGAGCGCGCCCATCAGCACGGAGCGGCGCGCGCCGTGAATCACGAGGCTGAGCACGTCGCGACCGAAGTGATCCGTCCCCATCCAATGGGCGAGACTCGGCGGGCGCAGGATCGCATCGGTATCGAAATCGGTCGGGTCATAGGGCGAAAGCCAATCCGGCGCGAGCGCGCAGAGCGCGATCACCGCGATGACGAGCGCCGGCAGCGCCACCGCGACGGACCATGGCGGATTCCGCCGTTCGCGCGTCGATGACGACGTCTCGTCCTTCACGATCGCGATCGATCCTCGCGCCTCGCGCGTCCCCACTGTCCGGTTCAAGATTCGATCCTCGGATCGATGATTCGATGGACGACATCCGTCAGAAGATTGCCGATGCAGAAGACGACGGCGGCGAGCAGCGTCGCTCCGAGCGCCATCGGAATGTCCTTGCCCCCGACCGCTTCCGCGAGCAGCCGGCCGAGACCCTGGCGCGCAAAAACCGTCTCGACGACGACCGCGCCGGAGAGCATCTCGCCCGTGAGAACGCCGAACACGGTGACGGCCGGCGCCAAAGCATTGCGCAGAACATGGCGGTAGAGAACCGCGCGCTCGCCGAGGCCCTTGCCGCGCAACGCGACGACGAAAGGCTCGTGCAGAGTCTCGAGAACATTGGCGCGAACGAGACGCGCGAGAGGGCAAGCGGCGATGAGGCCGAGACAGAACGCCGGCATCACGAGCTGCGCCGCCGCGCCATTGCCGACCGCGGGCAGCCAGCGCAAGGTGACGGAAAACAAGAGGATCAGCAAGACGCCGAGCCAGAAGGGCGGCATGGATGCGAAGAGAAGCAGCGACGATCGAATCGCGTAATCGCCCCATCGGCCGGCATTGACGGCGCTGACGACGCCGAGACCAATTCCGCTCGCGAGCGCCAGAGAGCCGGCGGCGAGCGTGAGCTCGAAGGTGGCGGGCGCCTGCTCCGCCAGCCGATCGAAGACCGGCTCGCCCGTCGTGAAGGAAACGCCGAGATCGGCATGCGCAAGTCGGACGACATAACCCAAATATTGCTCGACGAGTGGCTTGTCCGCGCCGAGGCGATCGCGGATCGTGGCGACGGTCGCAGGATCGGCGTCTGGCCCGGCGACGAGCTCGGCCGGATCGCCGGGCAGCCAAAACAGAATGAGAAAGATGAGCGTGACCGCGCCATAGACGACGACGGCCACGCTCAGCAGACGCTGGAGGAGATAGACGATCACGTTTTGCGTCTCAGCCGCTCAGCCAGGCTTCGTGGAAATGCAGAAAGCCATGCGCGTCGATGACGATTCCCTGCGCCGAGGACGACAGGGCGAGATTATACAGCAGCACATAGATCGGTATCGCATAGACCTCGTCGACGATCCGCCGCTGCGCTCGCAGATAGAGGGCTTTGCGCGCCTCCGGCTCGTCCTCGCGCGCGGCCTTTCGCAGCAAATCGGCGAGCTGGTCATCCTCGACCTGCACCACCGACAGACGATTGCGCGCCTCGGGCGCGAAGACACGGCGCAGAACGTCGGGATCGTCCGCAAATTGCGCGCCGCCTGAAATATCGTAATCGCCCGCGAGTTGACGCTGGACGAGAAGCGGCCCGCTCTGGCTCTCGATCGTCAATGAGACCCCGATCTTGGCGAGCTGCCGACGGACGAGCTGCACGACGTCGAGACGCTGTTCGCGGTTGCCCTGAGCGTCGACGAATCCGAGCGCGAGCTTCTTGCCCGCCTTCTCGCGGACGCCGTCGGCGCCGCGACGCCAGCCCTTGCTCTCGAAAATATCCGCCGCCTGCTTGGGATCCGGCTTCCAGGATCCGGCGAGGTCCTGCTCCGCGGACGCGAACATCGACGGCGAGAGCGGCGACCAAGCGCGGGCGAGCGAGCCGAGATAGACGGTGCGAACGATGGCGTCGACATCGATCGCGAGACGAAGCGCGCGGCGAAGATCGGGATCATCCCAGGGCGCGCGCGTCGGATTGACGAACAGCGCATAATTGGTGTTGAGCAGCTCCTGCTGCACGAGACGAAGATCCGGCGAGGAGCGGATCGTCGCCAGATGCTGCGAGGGGACGAGGTCCGCCACTTGGACTTGCCCGCTCTGCAGCGCGGCGACGCGTGTCGAATGTTCCGGCACATTTTTGAACGTCAGCCGATCGAGCCGCGCAGGGCCCGAAAGAGTCGACGTCGACGGCGGCCAGCGATAGTCCGGATTGCGCTCGAGCCGAATCTCCACGCCCGCCGCGAGGCCGGTGAAGCGAAACGGACCAGTGCCGACCGGATTCTGGCCAATTCCCTCGCCATATTTCGTGATCGCGGCGGGCGAGACGATCCCGAGCTTCGTCGAGCTCAAATTGCGCAGCAGCGGCGCGAAAGGCTCGGCGAGCGTGACGCCGAGCCGATGCGGAGCGAGCGCCTCGGTCGCGACGACAGGGCCGAGCTCGCCGCGCGCATAGGTCGCGACATTCGGGTCGATGACGCGATCCAAATTGAATTTCAGAGCCGCCGCATCGAAGCGGGAGCCGTCGTGGAACAGAACATCATCGCGCAGATCGAATACGTAATGCCGGCGATCCGGCGAAATCTCCCAGGAGCGCGCCAGCCATGGGCCGACGGTCTGATCGGCGCGTAGCACGACGAGGCTGTCGTAGATCGAGCGAAAGACGCGGTTGTGAGGCGCGAACAGCGAATTATGCGGATCCAGCACGAATTTGACAATCGAAGCGCCGTCGAACGCCACCGTCAGCTCGCCGCCCGAGCGCGGCGACTGCGCCGCCAACGAGCCGCCGAATGGCGCGGCGACGAAGGCGCTCGCCAGCAGCTCGTTGAACCGACGCCTCGTCGTCATCGTGACGCGTCCTCACTCGGTGATCGCAGCCGCATCAATCTACCATTTTCAGGCGCCCGGGCAATGCGAGGACCGGATGTCGATCCGCGAGTTTTCTCAATCGATCGAGTTGCGCAAATCAACTTTTCACCGCGATGCGCGCTTCGTAAGCTTCAAATTGGAAGCATGGCCGATGCGGCCGAGATGCGGAGCTTTCTCATGACCGTCGAATTCATCGGCATCCTGCATTACCGCCCCGGCTCCGAGAGCATCGCGGGTAGCGGCCCGGCCGTGCAGCCGGAATTCGCGCGCGAGCTTGCAAAAGCTCACGAGACAGCCGGATTCGATCGTGTGCTGATCGGTTACAGCTCCGCCTCCGGCGACGGCTTCATCGCCGCGCAGCACGCGGCCGCGTACACAGAGACGCTCGGCTTTCTCGTCGCGCATCGTCCCGGCGTCGTCGCCCCGACGGTCGCCGCGCGAAAATTCGCGACTCTCGACCAGTTCACCGGCGGTCGCGCGTCCGTCAACATCATCAGTGGCGGCGACGATCATGAGCAGCGCCGCGACGGCGACTATCTCACCCATGACGAGCGCTACGAACGCACCGGCGAATATATCGAGGTTTTGAAGAGGATTTGGACGAGCGACGCTGCGATCGACCACGCCGGCCGGCATTATCGCTTCGAAGACAATGTCTCGTCGGTGAAGCCGGTTCAAAAGCCTCACATTCCGATTTACTTCTCGGGATCGTCGGATGCGGCGATCGAAATCGGCGCGCGCTTCGCCGACGTCTATATGCTCTGGGCCGAATCGCTCGCCGGAACGCGCGATCAGATCACGCGCATCCGCGCCGCGGCCGCCAGGCACGGGCGCGCCGACGCGATCCGTTTCAGCCTCTCGGTTCGTCCGATCCTCGCTTCGACGGAAGAGAAGGCGTGGGAGCGCGCACGTTCTATCCTCGAGGCGGCGAAGGCGTTGCGCGAAGCGACCACGTCGACCGTGGCGGCCTTTCTACGCCGGCGTAACGATGCTCCGGCCAATACGGGCTCGCTCCGCTTGTTGAAAGTTGCCGCCGAGGGCGCCGTCGTCGACAAGAGGCTCTGGACCGAGATCGCGTCGCTGACCGGCGCGAGCGGCAATTCGACCGCGCTCGTGGGTACAGCCGAGCAGGTCGCGGAGTCTCTGCTCGACTATCGAGCGATCGGCGTCGATGCATTTCTCATCCGCGGCTTCGATCCTCTTCCCGACGCCATCGAATATGGCGAGAAGCTCATTCCGCTCGTCCGGCGCGAAGCCGCGCTTCGAGACGCCTCGCGGTCCGGCGCCGCTGCGGAGTGAGCCGCGACGAAACTCCGCAGCTCGCGCCGCGACGATCGTCGGCCTCCTATCTCACGACGTGAAAGTTGGCGACGCCGTCATTGGCGAGCTGCGCGACGAGCTGAAGCTCCCAGTCGATATAGGCTCGCATCGCCTCGCTTGCATTGTCCGTTCCCTCATAGGGTCTCTTATAGACGTCGTCGGGCGCGCTGATCCAGCGCTCGTCCTCCGTCGTGAGCGCGCCGAAGGCGGCGTTCCCGCCCGCTAGCGCACGAACGTCGCCCGGCCAGCTCGCTCTCGCGCGCGAAAAATTGTCGAGAGCGATTTCGCCGTCGGTCGAGGTCAGCACGATTGTTCGATCGCTCGGGAGCGTCGCGAGGTCGCGCTCGAGATGAGCCGCCGCAGCCCAAAGGGCGCCCGGAATATGCGCGGCCCGATAATCCACCGAGCGACCGATGTCGACGAGGATGAAATCCTCGCGCCGCGCGGCGACCTCCGCCGCGAAAATGACGTTCTCGGCGAGCGCCGGCAAAGGCGGGCGTCGACGCGTCGGCGAGCCGCTCTCAGTTGCGACGCCTGCGTCCGGCGACAGCACATAAGTCTCCCAGCCGAGCTGAACGAGCCAGGCCGCCGTCGTCAGCGCGCGCGCTTCGGCGTCGTCGTAGAGCACGATGCGCGCCCCGCGCACGGCGACCCATTCGTCGGTCGCCTGAACGAGCTGGCCGCCCGGAGCGGAGCGAAATCCGGCGACATGGCCGGCCGCGAACTCCTCGGGCGTGCGAACGTCGAGCAGATAGAGGGTGCGCTCGGCGCGCTGCTCGAGAAGGGCTTTGAAGCGGGCCGCATCGATCGTCTCCACCCCGACCTGCTTCGCCCGCGCGCGCGCCGCGGCGATCGCCTGCGCTCGGCCGCTGGCGCTCGTCGGCGGAGAGCGGCGCGTCTGGCCGACATCGAGCGTGAGGCCCTCGAGCGTCCAGCCGATGGTTCCGTTCCTCAGCGCGGCGACACGATTGGGAATGCCCGTGTCGACGAGCGTCTGAGCGCCGATGATGGAACGCGTCCGGCCCGCGCAATTGACCAGTATGAACGTGTCCGGCGAAGGCGCGATATCGAAGATGCGCAGCGCCAATTCGCCGCCGGGCGTGCTGACGCCCTTGGGGATGCTCATCGCGCGATACTCCTCGAAGCGGCGGGCGTCGACCACGACGAGATTCGGCTCCTCCGCAATGAGCTTCGCCGCCGCCTGCGCCGGAAGCGAGGGCGTGTGGCGTATGGCTTCGACCAATTCGCCGAAGGCTTTCGATGGAACATTGACGTCGCGGAACAATTCGCCGACCTCGCCATAGGCGGACAGCCCTCCGCGGAGGAGGCGGACATCGGCGTAGCCGAGCTCCTCGAGACGGCGCGCCGCTCGTTCGGCGAAGCCTTCGCCATCGTCGTAGACGACGAGCGTCGCGGAGAGTCGAGGCGCGAGCTCCATGACTCGGGAGTCGATCTCGGAGATGGGGAGGGATATGGCGAAGAAAGGGTGCGCCCGCGAATAGGGCGCTTCCTCGCGCGCGTCGAAGAGCGCGACCTCGCCGCCCTCCCGCCAGATTTGCCGCAATGCGTGGGCGGAAATCGATCCTGCCATTCGACTCAGCTCCCGAGCTCGCACGAGCGATCCCACAGATTTGGCGTTGCGCCGTTCGAATAGCCGGATACGAACGCTTTCTCGACGCCCGTCGCCGGATCGAAGGTAGCCCGCCGCACGGCGCCGATATTCCCGCCATAGACGTGTATGCTGATCGAGACGCCATTCGGCCGGGCGTTGGCGATTTCGTGAATGTCGCCGATGCGCGGCGAAACTGCGACGACGGAGCCCTGCTCCAGCAGCCTCGGAGCATCAGCCGTCAGCTTTCCGTCCGGCGCGCGACGATAGTCGATAGAGCGTTCCGCGCCGCGCAGCAGACCGACGAGTCCCCAGACGCGATGATCATGCACCGGCGTCTTCTGCCCGGGGCCCCAGACGAAGCTCACAATCGACAGCCGCTCGAGAGGATCGGCGTGCAGAAGATATTGCCGGTAGAATTGGGGATCCGCGGCGGCATATTCGTCCGGCAGCCAGTCGTCATGGGTGACGAGCTCGTCCAATCGGGGGAGAATGTCGGCGAGCGTCGCGGCTTCATCCCAGCCGCGATCGATGATTTGCGTCGTCTCGACGACGAAGTCGCGCAACCTTCGGATCGATGTCATTCTCGCGCTCCCAAAGCTTCGATTTCCATCTTCATTGCGGAATGGGTTTGGCCCGACAAGCGAGTTCTTCGAAAGGCGCCCATGAGCGGCGTCGCAGATTCCGAAACGGATGTCTCGGGCCGGCGTCGAGCCGCGCTCACGCGAAATGCCCGGCGCAGCAACAGGCGGCGCGGCTCTCGGCGACGAATTGCGCGCTGTGCCACCAATAGTCGGATTCCTGGGCGGCCGTGTCGACCGCGACGCAGCTCATTCGCTTGCGCGCGTTGGTCCCGGAGAAAGGCGCGCGCAATGCGGCCGGCGTATGTATGACGCCATTCGCGACAATGGCGTCGATCGCCGCCGCATCTTCTATGCGTCTCAACGGGTCGCCGTCGACGACCAGAAAATCAGCGAGCGCGCCTTGCTCGATCACGCCGATCGGTTCTTCGAGGAACTCGCCCGAAAAGCGCGTCGCCGTGGACAGCGCCTCCCATGGCGCGACGCCGAATCGCACCATCGCGCGGAGATTGAGATGCAGGCTCAGCCCAGAAAAGTCGAGCGGCGCATCGGTGCCCGTGACGATGCGGCCGCCGGCGTCGAGCGTGTCGCGAATTTGCCGCACGCTGCGCTCGAGGAAGGAAAGCAGAACGGCGCGCGCCGTCGGGTCCTCGCCGAGGCGCTTCACCAGCGCGTTCAGCCGCGCCTGCTCCCATGCGGGATAGAATGCGCGCACGCGCTCGTCGTCGACGATCGACGGAGATTCGCCGAGCAAGGCCCAGGCATGGAACAGGGTCGGCGTGCGCGCCGCCCGCGCCGCGCCGAACAGGCGAGTTACATCCGCATAGCCCGCGCCGAGCGCGCTGATCGTGCGCGAGTAGCCGAATCGGCTCGTCGCGCCCAAATGCTCGACGCCATCGACGCCGAGCGCGAGCGCCGGATAATGATAATGCGAGGTGACGTGCCGTCCCCAACCTTGCGCGATGCGCGCGATCTCGGCCTGCGCAGCGTGCGGCAGGCGCACATAGGTCTTGATCATGTCATAGGAGAGCGCCCGCGCCCGCGCCAGCTCGCGAGCGAGCTGGCCCTCCTCCGTCACCGGGCGCATGAAATTATAGAAGATGCGCGAGCCGTCGAGCGGCTCGCCAGTCCCGAAGAGACGCGGGCCGAGTCGTGCTCCCGCTTCGATCGCTTCTCGGTCCTCGACCATATGATACGACGGCCCGCCGGGCGAGCGCGTCGCCGTCACGCCATAGGCGAGCAGCAAGCGCCCGAAGCGATCGCCGAAGCGCTGCGACTGACGATGCAGATGCATGTCGACAAGGCCGGGAATGGCGGCGCAACTCGAAGCGTCGAGGAAGCGTAGATCACCCTCTTCGGGCGGCGCTGCGGTAGATGGCGAGAGGCTCGCGACACGATTGCCTTCGACGAGAACATCGACGCGCTCGCGATAGTCACGGCCCTTCCCGTCCCAGAGCCGCCCGACGCGAACGAGCGTGCGCGCGGCCGGCGCCGCCCTCGCCCAGGTCAATGGCAGATCGACCGCGCGCGGCGGACCGCCATCGATGTCAACGAGGCGCAATTTTCCGTTCGAGAGATAGAGGAGCGTGCGCGAATCGCCGCTCCAGCTCGGCGCGTCGGCGACCTCGTCGGAGAGCCGGCGCGGCTCCCCGACAAAGCGGCCCTGCTCATCGACTGGCGCGATCCAGAGCGTGCTGGCGAACACGTAAGCGAGATGACGCCCGTCGGGCGCCCATGCCGGACCATCGTCGCCGCGCGTGGCGATGGAGCGATGAGGCGCGATCGGCGCATAGATCGCCTTGCCGGTCGCGCGCTCGATCGTGAGAATTTCGTTCAGCCCCTCGCGATAGCGCGCCGAATAGGGCTTGAAGGCGGCAAGCGCGATATAGCGTCCATAGGGACCGAAGCTCGGACGACCAGGCTCCCACAGCGGGCCATGAGCCATGCGCGTCTCGCCGGTCGCGACCTCGACCGTATGCACGGCGCCGTTCTGATCGAGAAAGACGAGCGAGGCGCCGTCCGGCGACCAGCTGGCCGCGAAGGAGGCGTCGGAGCGGCGCGTCAATTGCCGGTCTTCTCCCGTGGCGAGATCGCGCAGCCAGATGTCGAGCACGCCCGCCCGATCGGACGAATAGGCGAGCCATTTGCCGTCCGGGGACCAAGAGGGATCACATTTGTGAAAGCCGTCGCGGATCACAGGCGTCGCGTCGCCGCCGATCTCCAGCACATAGATGTCGTTCAACGCGCGAAAGGCGATGCGCTTGCCGTCCGGCGAAAGGACCGGGCTGCCGATGCCGACGACCGGGCGGGGAGCGGTCGAATCGAAATCGCGACGCCGCTTGTCATAGCTCGGCGACGTGGCCGTGACCGACACCGCGAAGGGAATCACCCTCGCGGATCCGCCCGCCATCGGCGCCCGCCTGATCTTCCCGTTCGAGGCGTAGAGGAGGTCGCCGCCAGGCAGAATGTTCGCCCGGAATGGAAACACATCCTCTCCGGTCACGACGACGGCGCTGTCATTCATCAGCCGCGTCTCTCCATCCGCCAGCATGACGTGAAGCAAGCCGCCGTCGGGCCCGAAGCTCGGCGCGAAGAGGCCGGACGGGCGCAGCAGATCCGTGGAGCGAGGAATGGCGAGGCGCGTCTCGGCGACGCCGTCGAAATCGGCGACGATCAGCTTCGCGCCGCCCGCGACATAGGCGATGCGCCTGCCGTCCGGTGACCAGGCCGGCTCCGAATCCTGCGTGTCGCCGCGCGAAAAGAGGCGGATCTCGCCGCTCGCGAGATCGAGGATATGAATAGCGTAACGGCCCTCGCTGCGGTCCGACGAAAAGGCGATGCGTCGCCCGTCGGGAGAAAAGCGTGGCTCGCGATGATCATAGGGGCCGCTGGTCAGCTGCTTCGAGCCGGATCCGTCGGCGCGGATCGTCCAGATATGAAAATTGCCCGTGCGATAGGATTGGAAGCAGAGCGTCTCGCCGTCGGGAGACCAGTCGGGCTGCGCGATATCGGCGAAATCGTCGGTCAGTCGGCGCGCGACGCCGCCCTCGGCGTCGACGATCCAGAGAACACCCAGCAGATCGAAGGCGATGCGCTGTCCGTCCGGCGCGGCGGCGACCGCGATATTGGTGCCCTCGGCGAGAGTGATCTCCTGCGACGGCGGATCGGCTCGCTCGAAAGCTGGGGGCGCGCCGAGCGTGGGCGCGCCCGCGCTGGCGAGAGCCGCGCCGCCTCCCAGCAGCAATGTCCGGCGATCGACGCCTCGGCGCAACTGGTCGATCATTGCGTTCTCCGTGAAATTCTCGCGATGCGACTGCGGATCACGCCCCAGAGCTCGGCGCTTTTTTTAAAACTTCCAGGACGCGCGGGCGTAGTAGTAGCCGCCGTTGAAGCCGTAGGGTGAGAAGAAATTATAGGTATTCGCGTGATAATACTGCGCATACAGCGGCGTGGCGTCGGGCCGCACGCCGAACACATTATTGCCGCCGATCGCGGCATGGACGCCGAAGTCGAAATCATAACCGATCTCGAGATCGGTGATGATCTTCGGCGAGGTGACGGCGACGGTGTAGGGCGCGGCGCCAGTGAGAAAATAGGCCGTGGTCGAGGACACCCAACCGTAATGGGTGAAGTTCAGAGCGAATGTCCAATTGTCTCGAAGATAGGTTCCGCCGACGATGATCTTCTCGTGCGGCACGTTGGAGGTGAGATAGGAACGCGCCTGCGCGTCGAGCAAGGGCGCGCCGTGGAATGCCGCCGGCGAAGCGGCGACGCGCAGGATCGCCGTCTCGAAGAAGGACGCCGCCGCGTTGAAGCGAAATATGCCATCTTCGCCGGCGTCGATCGAGTAGTCGGCCTTGATATCGACGCCGCGCGTGCGCGTGTCGGCGCCGTTCACATAGAAGCTCACATAGCCGGCGGAGCCCGGCGGAGGAATATTGCCGCTCGCCGCGATCGCGGCGTCCGCCGCCGAGCCGTTCACTGTGCCGGTCGAGACGATGCGGTCGCGAAGATCGATCTGATAGGCGTCGACCGAAGCGCGCAGGTTCGGCAGCGGCTCCAGCACGAGGCCGACCGTCACATTGGTCGATTTCTCCGGCTTCAGCGCTTGCGCGCCGGCAAGCGCCGCGGCCGCCGAATTGGGGGCGAGCTGAATGATCGCCGAGAACGGCGAGACTTTCGACTGAGAGTAGAATTCCTCGGCCAGCGTCGGCGCGCGGAAGCCGGTGCTGACCGTTCCGCGAACCGCGATCTGGGGAGAGATATCATAGCGCGTGGAGAGCTTTCCGTTCACGGTGTCGCCGAAGTCGCTATAGGTCTCGTAGCGGCCGGCGATGTCGACTTTCCATTGCGGCAGCGGCTTGGTGGCGACGTCGATATAGCCGGCGAAGGAATCGCGGCCGTGCTCGCTCGCGTCGGTCGGACGGATCCCGGCCCCGGCCGCGGCTCCGCTGTTGTAGTAGGACCAGTAGTCGCCTTGGACGATTCGATAGGAGTCACGCCGGTTCTCGGCTCCGATGGCGACATTGATCGGCGCGGACAGAAATGACAACGACACCGGCTTGACGAAGTCGAGATTGATCGTGCGCTGCGAATTGGAATATTGCCCGATATAGAATGTCGTGGGCGTCCAGCCCTGGTCGCGGAACAGCTCGGGATTGGCCGTGGTGTTGGCGCCGACGTCGATGACGTTGGCTCCATAAGTGAAGCTGAGATCCCAACGGCCGTTTTCGAGGAAGGCTCCCTTGAGGCCGCCCGTCACCGACCAATCATTTTCATGAATCGTCGTCGCTGGGGCAAAGCCGGAGGGATAGATGGACGACAAATTCACGCCGCTCACGACTGGCGCTCGAAAATTCTGAAGCGACTCGCCTCTGCGCCCGCCACCGGTGCCGAAGACATAGGCTTCGACGCCATTGTCGAATTTGTATCCGCCGTTCAATCCGGCGGCGCCACGAATATAGGCGGCGTCGCCGGCGATGACGCCGACCGTTTTCGGATCGATCCAGGGATAGGCCGTGCCCGGCCCGAAGCGCGGCGTATAGCTGTATAAGTTCGTGTCCGATCCGCTCTGATTGGAATGCAAATGCGAGACGAGATCCGCGCTGAGGTGCAAAAAGCCCTCGTCGCCCAGGGAGAAGCCCTTGTCGATCTGCCCCGTTCGGGTCAGGCCATTGCCATGGGTGCTGGTGTTGTCGCTCGGCCCGTACGAGCCGACGAGAACGCTCGCCTGGCCCGAATCGGACGAGTTCTTCAGGATGATGTTGATGACGCCGGCGATGGCGTCCGAGCCATATTGCGCAGCGGCGCCGTCTTCCAGGATTTCGATATGATCGATTGCGGAGACGGGAATTTGCTCGAGATCGACTCCGCTCGCGCCACTGTTGACGAGTGATCCGATATTCGCCGTCGTGTGGCGGCGCTTGCCGTTGACGAGCACGAGCACATGATTCGACGTCAGTCCGCGCAGACGGACTTGACGCACGAGATTGTCGAGAACGCCGTCGAATCCAGTGAAGGAAAATGACGGCGCGAGCTTTTGCAGTGCGCCCGCCAGATTGCTCTGACCCGTCTGCTCGAGCCGGCTGGCGTTGAGGACGGTGACCGGCGCAGCGCTCTCGCGCGCCTTCACTTGATAGTCACGCGTTCCAGTGACGATGATGTCGTCGACGGCGAGCGGCGTCACCGGCTTCTGCGCAGCGTCTTCGGCATGAGCGGAATGCGAAGCCAGCGCCAGAGCGAGCGCGACGAGGCTCGCTTCGGCCGGGCGCCCGTGGAAAACAGAAAACTTCCTGCTCTGAACAGCGACCATTTCGTCCCTCATCGCACTCGTCACTCGGCGAGGACATCGCAGATGCGCGCAACGCCGCCGACACGCTCGTACAGCGTTAGCTCGACCGAGAGGCTAGCAGCAGCATATCGATGTCCACAAAGGAGAAATTCTAAAGACAAGCATGAGGGGTTCTGCTCGGATCGCCTCGGCAGGTGTGACCGCCGCTATTTGGACAGCCCTTCGACGCGAGCATCGGCCCTTTGCACCAGCCCCCTCGAGAATGGGGCCTCGGCCGATGGGCGGTCGTCTGTCACGGAAAAGCGGCGGCGCTCGCCAATCCAGATTACCCTGAATTGCAATGCAGAAGCCGACCAGCCTCGTCTCTCGACGACGCAATAACGTTTTGCTTCGTGCAACGTCGCGCTCGGCATGTTTCATCTCCGCACGAGCTGATGCTCATGAATTTGTTCCGCCTCCGTCCGAAGCTCGAGGTGAATGCGTGACAAATCTATGATTCTCATGTGCGCCTTTAAATTTTCTCCTTTGTCGATATCGCGAGACTACTGATAGAGCAAAGGCTCCGGGAGGCGATACGTAATTTCTGCGCCTTTATGCGCATCTGCGAAATCGTCGCGGAATGCCGATTTCGATGGGGGGAGTCGAATGGCCGTCGGTCAGCGCAAGAATTTGCTCATGTCCCCTGGACGCTCGATCGAGGCGAGCCTCGCTGCGCTCGTCCTGGCGCTGGCCGCGCAATCCGCTCGCGCGGAGGACATCAGGTCGAATCCGGTGACCCCGCTTTCCGTCGACGACATCATCGTCACCGGGACGCGGGACTATAATGTGAAAGCGCGCGAGAGCACAGCGCCGGTCACTGTGCTCGGCTCCAATCGCCTGGCGCAGACCGGCGCGAACAATCTGTTCGACGCTCTGCAAAAGCTCGATCCATCCTTCTCTTTCAGCGGCTTCGGCACCGATCTGGACAATCTCGTGCGCAAGCCGCGCTTGCGCGGGCTCACCGCCAATCACGTCCTCGTCCTCGTAAACGGCAAGCGGCGGCATGGCACCGCCAACATGGGCGAATTCTCCAACATCGGGTCGAGTGGCGTCGACTTGGAGCAGATACCGGTGTCGGCAATCGACCATATCGAGATTCTCGAAGACGGAGCTGCGGCCCAATATGGCTCGGACGCCATTGCCGGTGTCATCAACATTATCTTGAAGAACTCGCCAGACTCAGGTGAAATCAGCGCGCTCATCGGCTCCTACGGCCCGAGCTACAACGCCAACACCCACGGAAACGGCCTCACACGAACCGGCCAAGTCGACAAGGGCTTCGCTCTCGGCGACAACGGCTTCCTGCATCTTTCCACGGATATCACCTCGCATCTGCATTCCAATCAGAGCGGGCGAGACACGGCCTTCTACAGCGCCTCGCCCCGCGTCGGTCCGGGCACACCCTTTCCCTGGCTCAATCCCGACACAGTCGGCACCTTCTTCAGCGACGCCGCTTACATACGCGGCGCAGCCGGTGTGAACGCCGGCTACAAATTCGACAATGGCGCCGAAGCCTATCTGTTCGGCACCGTCGGAAGACGGCGAGCCGAATCCTTCCAGAGCTACGGCACACCGACCCTCGACGGCGCCCTTCCCCAGATTCTCTCGGCGAGCGGATTTCAATCAGCCCAAACGATTCACGAGACCGATTGGTCGGTCACCGGCGGCCTGAAAGGCTCCTTCCTCGCGGACGGCCACTGGGATCTCAGCCTCACCTATGGCGCCGACATCGTCGACGTGGGCGCCAACGACACGGCCAACGCCTCGTTGTTCGACGATCGAGGCTGGACGCCACGTCAATTCCACATCGGCCAATATTCCAACTCGCAACGCACGATCAACCTCGACTTCATCAAGCCCGTCTCTCTGTCCTTCTGGTCCTCGGCTTTCAATATCGCCTTCGGCGCAGAAAACAGGCGCGACACCTATCGCATCCTTTCGGGCGACGTCTGGTCCTACTATGGGGCCGGCGCGGCCGTCCTACCCGGAATTCGTCCGACCGACGCTAGCGACCACAGCCGAAATTCCTTCGCGGCCTATGTCGACGTGAGCAACAAGCCGCTGCCGCAATGGAAGCTGGACATCGCCGGTCGTTACGAAACCTACAGCGACTTCGGCGACACGGTGAACGGCAAGCTCTCGACGCGCTATGACATTACTCCTCAGATCGCCGCGAGAGGAACGGTCAGCACGGGTTTTCGCGCGCCCACGCTCTCCGAGGAATATTACTCCAAGACACAATTAACTCCGCCCCTGTCGGCGAACGTCGTTCTGCCTCCCAATTCGGCGGCGGCGGCGCTCGCCGGCGCGCAACCGCTGAAGCCCGAGAAGTCGACCAATGTCACCGTCGGCCTCGTGCTGGCGCCATTGCAGAATCTCCACGCCTCGATCGACGCTTATCAGATCGACTTGCGTGACCGCATCGTAACGACCGGAAGTTTGAGCGGCTCCGCGGCCGATGCGGCCATCGCGGCGAGCGGCAATACTCTCGGCTATCCTGGCTTTGTCAATTATTTCGTCAATGGCGCAGACACGCGCACGCGCGGAGTCGATCTGAAGGCAGACTATTCGATCGACGTGGGATCGGATGGCTCGTTCCGCTTCGATTTCGCCGCGAGCTTCTTCGACGCGACCATTCTCCGCGTCGCCAATGCGCCGGCGACGTTCAACGGCGCTCCGTTGCTCGATGCGAAGGCGAGATCCTTTCTCACGGACACCGTGCCGCATGAGAAGATCATTTTCGGCGGCTCATATCTGCGCGACGCGTGGACCTTCACGCTCCATTTCACTCACTATGGCTGGGTCACGCAGGTCACTCCGAACTACGCCACAGGCGGTGCGCCCTACTCCACCTCCATCAACTCGCCGAAGCTCATCACCGATCTCGAGATCGGCTATGATTTCGACTTCGGCCTGCATGCGGCGATCGGCGGCAACAATGTGTTCGGCGTGCGTCCCGACGTCTCGCCCTTCTATGTGCGCTTCAACAACGCGAACACGACCAACAACATGTCTCCCTATGGCATCAACGGGGGCTACTACTACGCGCGCGCATCCTGGAAATTTTGATCGCTGGCGAGCGCCGACAGACTTCAGGCGAACTTCCGAGCAAGGAGCTTTATCCGATGGCCGAGCAGCTTCATCTCGCGGCGTTTCTCTTGGCGTCGCATATGACGCATAGTCACGCGTCATGGCGACATCCACGCAACGATCCGAGCTTCCTGACGCCGGAATATTACGAGAACTTGGCGAGGATCGCGGAAAAGGGCAAATTCGATTTTGTCTTCTTCGCGGATGGCTTGTTGATTCCCGATCGTTATGGCGCCGGAGTCAGGGACACGGTTCAGCGCGGAGTGCAGGGGGCGGCCTCGCTCGATCCGGCGTACATCGTTCCCCTCGTCGCGGCCGCGACCAAGCGCCTCGGGATCGGCCTCACGCGTTCCACATCCTATTATCAGCCATTCGACATCGCTCGAGGCTTCGCGACGCTCGATCATCTTTCGCGTGGCCGCATCGCCTGGAATGTCGTGACGTCTGGCTGTCAGTCCGAGGCGCGCAATTTCGGCATGGACGCACACATCGATCATGACTTGCGTTATGACAGGGCGGAAGAATTCCTCGAGGCGACATTCAAGCTTTGGGGCTCCTGGGATGAAGGAGCTCTCATACAGGATAAGGCATCCGGGCTCTTCGCCGATCCCGACAAGGTGCATTATGCCGATCATGAGGGAAAATGGTTCAAGGTTCGGGGTCCCTTGACAGTTCCGCGCTCGCCAGAGGGGCGCCCGGCTATCATGCAGGCGGGATCATCGAATCGAGGTCGAGATTTCGCGGCGCGCTGGGCAGAAATCGTTTTCGAGATCGACCCGACGCCAGAAGGTCGTAAGGCCTATTACGCAGACGTAAAGTCGCGATTGACGAAGTTCGGCCGCAAGCCGAACGACGTGAAGATTTTCCCCGCATTCATACCGTTCGTCGGCGAAACCGAAGCCATCGCACGCGAAAAGCAGCAATTCAACAATGAGCTGGCGGACCCGATCGCCGGCATCGTCACCTTGTCGAGCCACCTCGACCACGACTTGTCACAATACGACCCCAATGCCCCGCTCGCCGACATCGATTCCAACGGCACCCAGGGGATGCTCGCGTTAGCAAAGCGTCTCACCGATGCGAATAATTTGACGTTACGCGATATCGGGAAGCTTTTCGCGCAAGGCGTGCTGCTGCCGCATTTTGTCGGCACCCCTACTCAGATCGCAGATGAAATCGAAGCCAGCTTCAAGAACGAGGAAGCCGACGGCTTCATCGTCTCCGCGAGCCATACGCCGGGAGGCTACGAGGAATTCGTCGACCTCGTGGTCCCGGAGCTGCAGCGCCGTAAATTGTTTCGTGCGGAGTACGAGAGCTCCACTCTCAGAGGACACCTCGGATTCGACAAAGGCAGCCTCGTTCCTCCCGCACGCCCCGCCTCGACGGAAACGTGAGAGCAAGGCATGTCCCCGACATGGCTTCTCCTCGATAGCGCAAAGGTAGGTTCGCCGGACGCGCGCTCGTGTCGATCGACGAAATTGGACACGCCGTAATCGTCGTGACTTGTCGATCTCCTTGAGAATTTCTCCTTTGAAGGAGCGAAGACGCTACCGATAGAGCTGCCATCTCGGATGGCGATACGCAAGGACGTCCGGCGCGTTTGCGCTTCGCGAAATCCCCCCGCCGAATGATGATCTTGAGGAGGTCCAAATGACTGTTCTTCCGCGCGAGAGAATTTTCTTTTCTCGTAGAGGCCCGACGGAAGCGAGCCTCGCCGCGCTCGTTCTGTCAGTCGCCACGCAATCCGCTCTTGCGGAGGACCGGAAGGCGACCGCGCTTTCCGTCGACGACATCATCGTCACCGGGACGCGGGACTATAATGTGAAAGCGCGCGAGAGCACCACGCCGGTCACCGTGCTCGGCTCCAATCGCCTGGCGCAGACGGGCGCGAGCAATCTGTTCGACGCGCTGCAAAAGCTCGATCCGTCATACGCCTTCAGCGGCTTCGGCGGCGATCTCGACAATCTGGTCCGCACGCCGAGCCTGCGCGGCCTCACCGCCAATCATGTGCTCGTGCTCGTCAACGGCAAGCGCCGGCACGGCACGGCCAATATGGGCGAGTTCAACAATAATGGCGTGAACGGCGTCGATCTCGAGCAGATACCCCTTTCGGCGATCGACCATGTCGAGATCCTGGAAGATGGAGCGGCGGCGCAATATGGCTCGGACGCGATTGCCGGCGTCATCAACATCATTTTGAAGGACTCGCCCGACTCGGGTGAAATCAGCGCGCTCATCGGCTCCTACGGCCCGAGCTACAACGCCAACACCCATGGCAACGGCCTCACGCGAACGGGACGCGTCGACAAGGGATTTGCTCTCGGCGAAAGCGGGTTTCTGCATCTTTCCGCCGATCTCGCGTCGCATCTGCATTCCAATCAGGCCGGACCGGACAGAGCCTTCTACAGCGCCTCGCCCCGCGTCGGACCAGGCACGTCCTTTCCCTGGCTCAATCCCGACACGGTCGGGCTCTTCTACGGCGACGCCGCTTATCTGCGTGGCGCCGGCGGTCTGAACGCCGGCTATAAATTCGACAATGGCGTCGAAGCCTATCTGTTCGGCACGGGCGCGCGACGCCGAGGCGAATCCTTCCAGGGCTTCCGCACGCCGACGCTCAACGGCGCCCTCCCGCTGATGCTCTCGACGAGCGGATTTCTCCCGGCCGAGACGATTCACGAGACCGACTGGTCGGTCACCGGCGGCCTGAAAGGCTCCTTCCTCGAGGACGGCCGCTGGGATATCGCCTTCACCTATGGCGCCGACGAGGTCGACGTCGGCCTCAACGACTCGGCCAACGCCTCGCTGTTCAACGCTCAGGGCTGGACGCCGCGTCAATTCTACATCGGCCAATATTCCAACTCGCAACGCACGATCAATCTCGATTTCACCAAGCCCGTTTCCCTGCCTTTCTGGTCGTCGCCCTTCAACATTGCATTCGGCGCGGAAAACAGGCGCGACACCTATCGCATCATTTCAGGCGACGCCTGGTCCTATTATCTCGCTGGTCCGGCGGCCCTGGTCGGAATTCGTCCCACCGACGCCGGCGCGCATGGCCGCGATTCCTTCGCCGGCTATGTCGATGTCAGCAACAAGCCCTTGCCGCAATGGAAGGTCGAAGTCGCGGGCCGCTACGAAACCTACAGCGACTTCGGCGACACGGTGAACGGCAAGCTTTCGACGCGCTATGACGTGACGCCGCAGATCGCGGTGAGAGGCACGGTCAGCACGGGCTTTCGCGCGCCGACACTCGCCGAGGAATTCTACACCAAATCATTGGTCACGCCCGTGTCGGCGAATATTGTTCTCGCTCCGAATTCGGCGGCGGCGGCGCTCGCCGGCGCGCAGCCGCTGAAGCCGGAGAAGTCGACCAATGTCACGATCGGCCTCGTGCTGGAGCCCTTGCAGAATCTCCATGCTTCGATCGACGCCTATCAGATCGACCTTCGCGATCGCATCGTGTCGACCGGCACGCTGACCGGCGACGCGGCCAATGCGGCGATCGCCGCGAGCGGGAATGTCGTCTCGGCGGGCTTCGCGGGTTTCGTCAGCTATTTCGTCAATGGCGCCGACACGCGCACGCGCGGAGTGGATGTGAAGGTCGATTATTCGATCGACGCGGGTTCCGACGGCCTCTTCCGCTTCGATTTCGCGGCGAGCTTCTTCGAGACAACCATTCTTCGCACCACCGACGCGCCGGCGGCGTTCAACGGCGCGACGCTTCTGGACGCCTCGGCGAAATCCTTCCTCACCGACAGCGTGCCGCATGAGAAGATTATTTTCGGCGGCTCCTATCTGCTCGACGCTTGGACCTTCACGCTTCATTTCACTCATTACGGATGGGTCACGCAGACCACCCCGAACTACGCGACCGGCGGGGCGCCCTACACGACGGCGATCAACTCGCCGAAGCTCATCACCGATCTCGAGATCGGCTATGATTTCGATTTCGGCCTGCACGCTGCAATCGGCGGCAATAATGTCTTCGGCGTGCGTCCCGACGCCTCGCCCTTCTATGCGCGTTTCACCAATGCGAACGTGACCAATACCTTCTCTCCCTACGGCATCAACGGGGGCTACTATTACGCTCGCGCGTCCTGGAAGTTCTAATTCGCACGTCGAGCGCTTTCCGATCGAACGGAGCATTCCTTCGCTCCAGTGGAAGACCGCGCGAGACGCCGCCACGCTCCGAACCAGAAGGCAGTCGCTCGCATGTCCGAAATTTCGTCGCGCCGCGGCGCTCGCGCGTCGCATCGCCGCCGTCTCTCGAACCGTGTTCTCGCCGCCGCTGTCACGACGCTCGTCTTCGTGACTCCGCCCGCGCGCGGCGATCACGCCGCCGATCCGGCGACCGCCGCTGCGGACTCGATCCACAAGCGAGTGTTGACACTCGACAGCCATGTCGACATTCCCTTCGAGTTCATGTCGCCGCAGGCCGACCCCGGCAGGCCGAGCAAAATGCAGGTCGACCTGCCGAAGATGCGCGAGGGCGGGCTGGGGGCCGCCTTCTTCATCGTCTATGTCGGCCAAGCGCAGCGCACAGCGGAGACCTACGAGCAGGCGCGCTCGGGCGCCGAGACGAAGTTCGCGGCGATCCACAAGATGGTCGAGACCTACCCTGAACAGATCGAGCTCGCGACTCGCGCCGGCGACGTCGCGCGCATTCGCGCGAACGGAAAGCTGGTCGCTTTGATCGGCGTGGAGAACGGCTTCGTCATCGGCAAGGATCTGAGCCTCCTGCAGCGCTATCACGATCTCGGCGCGCGCTATTTCGGACTCGTCCACGCCGGGCACAATGATCTCGGCGATTCCGCCAATCCGATCTCCTGGCTCGACAACGGGCCCGAGCACAATGGCCTCAGTCCGCTCGGCCGGGAGGCCGTCGTCGAGCTCAACCGACTGGGGATCATTGTCGACATCTCGCATGCGTCCAAGGAGACGTCGCTGCAGGCGATCGAATTGTCGCGCGCGCCGGTCATCGCCTCGCATTCGGACGTCGGCGCGCTCAATCCGATCTCGCGCAATCTCGACGACGAGACTCTGGAAGCGCTGGCGAGAAAAGGCGGCGTCGCCCAGATCGTCGCCTTCGACTCCTATCTATGGGTCGGCGTCGTCGCCAAGCACAAGGCGCAGGAGGCGTTACGTCGAGAGTATGGGATCGACGATCCGTTCGCGGTCGGTAAGCTCCCGCCGGAAAAGGCCGCCGAATATTTTCGGCGTCTCCTGGCGCTCGACCAGGTCTGGGCGCGCACCGATGTGAAGCGCCTCGTCGATCATATCGACCACGCCGTCGCGAAGATCGGCGTCGACCATGTGGGCTTGGCGTCGGATTTCGGAGGCGGTGGCGGGATCGTCGGCTGGAAGGACGCAAGCGAAACCTACAATGTGACGCGCGAGCTGGCGCGGCGCGGCTACAGTGAGCAGGACATCGCGAAGCTCTGGGGCGGCAATCTGCTGCGCGTGCTGGCGAAGGTGGAGGAGATCGCGGAAAAATCGCGTGACTAGCCCCTATTCGATTCGATCGAAATGGATGGCGCTCTGGCATCTTTTCTCTCGGGGTTTTGCGATCGACAGAGCAATCCGGGAGCGCCGTTCGGCATCGACCGACCCGATGGCGCGGCGACCGCAAAACGTCGTCACAGAGAGCGAAGCGATGGAAAAGGGCGCCGCATCGCGCAAAGACGTCATTCGCACGGCGGCGCGAGCGCGATTTTTGGAGCAGGGCTTCTCGGAGACCAGCATGGATGCGATCGCGCGGTCGGCAGGCGTGTCGAAGGCGACGCTCTATACATATTTTGCGAGCAAGGAAGCTCTTTTCGCCGATCTGGTCGAGATCGAGTTTCGAGCGAAGGCGCTACGCTGCGCCGCGCCGGATCTGGGCCACGGCATCGCGCCCGCGTTGCGCGTGCTGGCGAGGGAGCTGGTGGGATGCTGGCTCAGAAGGGATTCCACCGCGCTCTTCCAAGCCGTATGCAGCGAACGCTGGCGCTTTCCGGCACTTTGCCTTCTCGTGTTCGAGAGCAATCAGCGAGCTGCGCTCGATCTCGTGACGTCCGTCTTCGAAGAGGCCGAGCAAAAGGGACTTCTCGCTTGTCCCGACGCGAAGATCGCCGCCGCGCAGCTGCTTCATCTCGTCTTCGCGGATATGCCGCTTCGGATCGCGCTCGGCATCGAGCCGCCGAGCCGAGCAGAGGCCGAGGCGACGCTCCAAGCTGGAATAGATTGCTTTTTGAGAGCGTATGGAACGCCACGGCTTGCGTCTCGAGGATAGTCCGGTCCGAGACGACGCCATCCGCGGACAGTCGAATGAACTGGAAAGACCGTCCCAATCCACGAGACGAGCCGAGCCGCCCGTCCACGACCTCAAAAGTCACGGCGCCGCGATCCGATGCGCGTTCACGCCGAGGGCAACCACGATCGCCGTGAAGAGGAGAATCACGCTCGCCGCCGCGACCGCGCCGCCGCCGCCGGCGATGTCGAAGGCATATCCCCCTCCCGCCGCGCCGATGGAGATCGCGAGTTGAACGGCGGCGACGAGCAGGCCGCCGGCGGTCTCGGCCTGGTCGGGCACAGTTCGGGTCAACCATGTCGACCATGCGACCGGAATCGCGCCAAAGGAGAGACCCCAGAGCGCGAACAGCGCCGCATGGGCCGCCAGGCTGCCGTGAATTGCGACCAAGCCGACGCCGAGCATCCCCATCAGAAGCGGCATGGAGAAGAGCGCGAGCTTGAGGCTCCGATCGATCAGCGGCCCTGCCAGCAGCGTGCCGATGAAATTGGCGAGACCGAAGCCGAGCAGGACCGCCGACACCGAGTCGACGCCGACGCCGGTGACGGTTTCCAAAAATGGTCGGATATAGGTGAACACCGCGAAGTGACCGGCGAAGGTCAACATCACCGCCGTGATGCCGAGCGCGACTCCCGGCCGGCGCAAGACGACGCCGAGCATGCGCAGAGGCGCCGCCGCCGCCGGCGCCATGCGCGGAAGCGCCGCGAATTGGGCCGCGATCGTCACGACGCCGAGTCCGGCCGCGAATAGGAAGACGCTGCGCCAGCCGAGCCGATCGCCGAGATAGCTGCCGACCGGGGCCGCGAAGATCGTCGCCGCGGACACGCCGCTGAAGAGGACCGACAGCGCGCGCGCCACCAGCGCCTCCGGCGCCAACCGCATCACCAGAGCCGCCGACATGGCCCAGAAGCCGCCGAGGCCGACACCGAGCAGCACGCGACCGGCGATCAGGAGCGGCAGGCTCGGCGCAGCCGCGACGAGCAGATTCGACGCGATCAGCAAGGCGGAGAAGCCGATGAGCAGATGGCGGCGGTCGATGCGCCGCGTCACGGCGGCGACGAGTGTCGCGGACAGCAGCGCAACCAGGGCCGTCGCGGTGACCGCCTGGCCGGCCGCGCCTTCCGTGACTTGGAGATCGGCCGCCATCGGCGTCAGCAGGCTCGCCGGCAAGAATTCGGCCGCAACCAATGCGAACACGCCGAGCGTCATCGAACCGATCGCCGCCCAGGCCGGCTCGTCGGGCGCCGCGGTCGTTTCCGCGAATGCAATCTCCTCGCTCATCTCATCGGTCCTTTTCACGGAAAGGCTATGATCGCGCCAAGCTAGGCTGGCGCGGTCGGACGATATATGCCAGGATATCCGGAATGTTTGATCAATCGTCCGATACTGGCTCGGCCGCGACGGCGCCCTCCGGTGTGGTGAGCGAGCTGCTCGTCGGCATGCGTCTCGTCGGCATCAATTACCGGCGCATCCAGATCTCGCCGCCGTTCGGCCTCAACTTCGGCGGCGACGAGGGGGGCGCGCGGCTCCATTTCGTCGCGCGCGGCTCTGTTTTCCTGCGGCGTCCGGGCGCAGACGACCTCGCGCTCGATGCCGGAGCCGCGGTCTTGCTTCCGCACGGCGGGGCGCATGATCTCGTCTCGCGACCGAACCAGCCGAGCCGCGCAGTCACGAGTTTCGACAGCGCCCCGCTATGCCGCACGGTCGACGACATCAATGCTTGCATCGAGGGGGCCTGCCACGGCAATGATACGGTGATCTTCAGCGGCTGCATGCAATTCGAGCTCGGCAGCATGCATGCTTTGGTGGCGCTGATGCCGGAGGTGATATCGGCGGACACGCTGCTGGACCGCTATCCGGAGATCCTGCCCATGCTCGAAGCGATGGAACGGGAGACCCGCAACGAACGAGCGGGCTTTGCCGGCATCCTGGCGCGACTGGCCGAAGTGGTCTCGGCGTTCATCGTGCGGGCCTGGGTCGAGTGCGGATGTGGCGCGGCGACGGGATGGGCGGCGGCGCTGCGCGACCCGCGGCTCGCCCGCGTCATCGCCGCGATGCACCGGGATCCCGGGCGCAGCTGGACGGTTCGTGACCTCGCCGCCGAGATGGGCGCCTCTCGTTCCGTCTTCGCGGAGCGCTTTTTGGCTGTGACCGGAATGACGCCGCTGCGGTATCTGACCGAGCTCCGCATGCGGCTCGCAACGCAATGGATCGCCCGCGATCGGGTGTCGATCGACGACGCCGCACATCGCCTCGGCTATGGCTCGCAGGCGGCGTTCAGCCGTGCTTTCAAGCGCGTCATCGGGTGTGCGCCGGGAACGCTGCGCTCTGGCGCGGAGACGGCGCGCGAACCGTAGAACGGGCCGCCAGGGCGTAAGCTGAAAACAAAGGCCTTCCTCGATCATCGCGACGCGCCCGCCGGCAACATTGGCGACGCCGACCAACAGACACGGCACAAAGACGCCTTCGCCTTCCTCCGCGACGATGACGACGTCGCGACCGGCGGCGCGTGGACCGAAAACAGCGGGCGTGGCTTCGACGACCATGTCCCGGTCGCACCTCGTCGACGCGAGACCGGTCGGCGAATTCCATCGGGGGACTCCGACGTGATCCGCCTGAGAAAATTCCACCCGCATCAATAGAGCGCCAGACTAACCAATCCGCCGATCGACATCGGTCCCCGTCATCGACATCGGCGCCGTCCGCGAGCACTTCCGGCTCACCGCTATCGGGCGGCCAGTCCCAGGACCCCCGTCGAGATCGCCGTCGTAGCTCGGACGCTGCAGCAGGCCTTCATCCTCCAGCCGGTCGAGGTCGGGCAGGTCGCGCAGGCTGGCGAGGCCGAACGCCGCGAGGAATTTCCACGTCGTGACATAGGCGAAGGGCGCGCCGGGCTCGGGCGCGCGCAACGCCACGTCGATGAGATCGAGACGCTTCAACCGGCCGATGACGTCCCGGCTGATCTCGCGGCCGGCGAGCCGAAGTGTCATCCGAGCACTATAGCAAGAGCTGGCTGCTCAACGAGGTCGTGCCCGGCTTCGATACTGAGGCGTTGCGCATCACGCCGTCCATTAGCAAAGGCGCCACCGCATACGTCCCGCTCCACTTAGGCGTCGCGCTTCTGGCTGGCCTCTCGGCCGCCGCAAAAGACACGATCGGAACGCTACGCTATCTCCGGCCAGCGTGCCGACCATTCAATCTGAGGCGCTTCGACGAGCTCGTCGCCTCGGCCGTAGGCGACAGTGACGATTTCTCAATTTAAATGTCCGAACACGAAAGGCTCCCGGTAATTCTCAAATAAGCTGTCCAAACCCGCCACGAACTACGAATTTCCAACAATAAGTTGTACCCTGACATGCGGCCGTCCCGAGGCGCTGGCCGGAATTTCGTGATTCGATCACCGACAACTTTCGCGTCATCGATCCGAAGGATTTTCGGGTTCTGCCGTGAGCGGGGTATAGCGTACAAAAAATCACAAACCTTGAGATGACCTCAAGTTCCTCGACGACGGACGTCTGGAGACGGACACCAACACGGTGGAGCGATCGATCAGGCCCATATCGATCGGCAAGAGGAACAGCCTGTTCTGCGGCGACGAAGGCGGCGGCGAGACCTAAGCCATTTTGGCGTCGCTCCTCAACACGGCGAAACTGAATGGCGTCGATCCGCAAACCTATCTGACGGATGTTCTCGAGCGTCTCGTCTCCGGCCGCACCAAGATCAATCGGCTGAGCGACCTGCTCGTGTGGAACTGCAAGGCCGCGCGCACGGCCGAAGCCGGCGCGGCTGCGGCATGAGCCGACGCGCTCGCAAGTCACGACGAACGCGAAGACGACGGCCGACTACGCCATGTCGACCGAAAGGCTCGACCATTGGCTGCGTGACCGCGCCATCGCGGCGCCCTTCGACAAACGCGAACTGCGCTTCTTCGGCGAATTGGCGCCGCTCAGCGAACGGCGCGCTTTCGCCGAGCGCATCGGCTCGCTGCGCAACACGGATTGGATCGTCTCCGCCAAGCCGCCTTTCGGCGGCCCCGAGCAGGTGCTCAGCGAGAGACCGGCCTGCTCGCGCGTTATTGGGAAAGCCATGGCTTCATGTACGCGATCGGCGCGGAAGTCGACGTCTGGCGCGCACGCGGATTTACTGTCGTCGTCAGCGGCGCACGCGCCGCGTGGCTAGTCGCGAGGACGCGTTATCCGGACACCATCAGCGTATTGATCGACGCTCCCGCCTCACTTCGCGAGAGGCGACTGTCCATGCGCGGCCGCGAGGACGAGGCCGCGATTTGTGAAAGGCTCCATCGCGAGGTTCCCGTGCAGACGGTCCAAGGAACGCTCGATAACCGCGGCGCCGTGGCGATTGCGGGCGATCGCTTCGTTCGTCTGCTGCAACGACTAGCTCAGGCCTGAAACAGGTCGCGTCATTCGGCGGCAGTCTCGCATGTGAAAAAGGACCATTTCGTGCGGTCACGAATTTTTCTCGCGGGTCAGATGGGGCTATGATCGTCGGGCGTGGAGCTGGCGGAATAGTGCGATGATCGATTTCAAGGGCAGTATGCGCCTTTACTGGAGAAACAGATTCGTGTTCACAAGCGTGCGATCGGATCCAGCTGGCGTCTCGACGAGACCTATGTGAAAGTCAAAAGCTGCTGGAAATATCTGTATCGGGTGGTCGATAAGGCAGGCGCGACCGTGGATTTCCTGCCGACGGCGAAGAGGGACTGCAAAGCCGCCTTGCGCTTTTTGCGCAAGGCGATGGTCAGCATGGCGAGTCGGAGAAGATCACGATCGACAAGAGCGACGCCGACACGGCGGCGATCGAAAGCTACAATGCGGAGCATGAAGCGGACATCGAAACCCTGCGTATCAAATATCACAATCATATCGTCGAACAGGATCATCGAGCGGTGAAACGAATGACGCGGCCGATGTTGGGTTTCAAATCATTTCGATCGGCTGCTGCGGCACTCTCGGGGATCGAACTGATGCATATGATCCGAAAGGACCAGTTGCAGACCAGGGCCAAACTGCGTCCAGCGCAGCAGTTCTATGCCCTCGCCTCGTGAGCCGCGTCACTCTCGGACGCCCGTGTCGCGCCCGTAGACAAAATTTGCGACGCAACCCGACGTCATCTGGCCGCAGCTTGGACCGGAGCGGCGTGATAAAGCGCTGATAGGCGGAGGAGTTTCCATGCAACTCCCGCAGTTTCAGGCTCGTCCCTTCGTTGCAGGGGCCCTCGTAGGCGACAGAGTCGTCCTCGAACGCATAGCGGGGCGCATGCAACACAAAGGAGGCTCGCTCAACGCTCCAAGGGCGCGGGCCTCCAGCCGCCTCCGAGCGCCATCATCAGATTCGCGCTCGCAGTGAGCCGGCGCTGCCGGATTTGCAGCGCAGTCTCTTCATTGGAGAGCGCAGTTGCTTGCGCCGTGACCACTGCCGTATAGGCCGAGGCTCCCGCCTTATATTGATTGAGCGTGATCTCGACGGCGCGCTGCGAGACTCGAACCGCTTCCGCCTGCGCTGAGGCTTGTCGGGCGAGGATGCGAAGATCGGAGAGCTGATCCTCCACCGCCTGGAAGGCGGCGAGCACGGTTTGGCGATAATTGGCGACGCTCTGTTCATATGCCGCTCGAGCAGCGTCGACGGTCGCTTCGCGCGCGCCGCCGTCGAGCAGCAGCAGACTGCCGCTTGCCGCCAGCGACCAAGCGGCGTTGCTGGCCGAGATCAGCGGCGGCGCGCCCGAATAGCCGGCGACGGCTGCGAGGTCGATGGTGGGAAAATAGGCCGCAATCGCGACGCCGATCAGCGCATTCTGCTGTTGCATCTTGCGCTCCGCCTCGGCGATGTCCGGCCGACGCTCGAGCAGTGAGGACGGAAGCGCGGCGGGAGACGTCGGAACAGCGCGCGGCAGCTCGCCGCGCGGAATCGACAGATCGGACGGAGGCTTGCCGATCAGCAGCGCGATCGCATGCTCGTATTGCGCGCGCGAGACCTCCGCGCCGATGGCCGAGGCGCGCGTCGTCTCGAGTTGCGTCTGAGCAGTAATCACATCCGACTGGGCGGCGACGCCCGCGGCATATTGGTTCTGCGTGATCTTCAGGCTGCGTTCGTAGGCGCGCGCCGTGTCGTTCAGCAGACGCGCCAGCGAGTCCTGATAGCGCAGTGAGAAATAGTCGGTGACGAGCGTCGCTTGCGCGGAGAGCGTCAGATCGGCGAGCTGCGCAGCGCTAGCTCCCGCGCTGGCTTCGGCGCTCTCGATCTGACGACGGATCTTTCCCCATAGGTCGATCTCCCAGCTCGCCGTGGCTTCCGCCGTCTGCGTCGTGACTATCGATCCGGAGCTGCGCGCGCGCGTCGAAGAGGCGCTGGCCGATAGGCTCGGGTACAGGTTCGACTGATCCTCACGCACGACGGCGAGCGCTTGGCGATAGGCTGCCTCATAGGACTTCAAATTCTGGTTGTCGATCGCGACCAGCGGAACGAGCTTGTCGAGCACCGGATCCTTGAACACGCGCCACCAGGATCCGCGATCGGCGCCGTCGGCCGGCTCGGCGACCTTCCAGCCTTTCGGCGCCTCTTTGAACGCGACGGGCGAGGCGACCTCGGGCCGCAGATAATCGGGGCCGACCATCAGACAGCCCTGAAGCGACATCAGTGCGCCGCAGAGACAGAAGAACATCGAAAGGCGCTTCATTCCGCGAGCTCCGCGACACTCGACCCCGGAAAGACGCGCCGCCAGAACCGGCGCGACCACAGCCGGAGGCGATCGAGATAGAGATAGACGACGGGAGTCGTATAGAGCGTCAGCAATTGGCTGACGATCAGCCCGCCGATGATAGAGACGCCGAGTGGACGTCGCAGCTCGGCGCCGACGCCTTGATCGAGCACCAGCGGCGCGGCCCCGAGCAGAGCCGCGAAGGTCGTCATCATGATGGGGCGAAAGCGCGCGAGGCAGGCGCGATGTATCGCCTCGGCCGGCGGCAGGCCGTCCTCCCGTTCTGCCTGCAGCGCGAAATCGACGATCATTATGGCGTTCTTCTTGACGATGCCGATGAGCAGGAACACGCCTATGAGCGCGATGACGGTGAAATCCGAGCCGGCGAGGATCAATGCGAGCACGGCGCCGACTCCCGCGGAGGGGAGAGTCGAGAGGATCGTCAGCGGATGCACATAGCTCTCGTAGAGAATTCCGAGCACGGCGTAGACGGCGAGAAGCGCTGATCCGATCAGCAGCGGCATGGTGCCGATGAGCGACCTGGACGCGCCGGCCGAGCCGCCGAAGGAGCCGTGGATCGAGCTCGGCAAATGGATCTCTGCGACCGCCGTCTCGATCGCGGCGGTCGCATCGGCGAGCGTCCTCCCCGGCGCGAGATTGAAGGAAATCGTCGCTGCGGCGGCCTGGCCTTGGTGGTTGATCTGGACAGGGGTCGTCGTCGCCTCGAGCCGCGCGAAGGCGGTGATCGGAATCATCGCCGCCCGGCTGGAGCTGATGGCGGCGGCGCTCGACGCGCGGCCGCCGCTGCTCGTGGCGATCGAATTGGTCGCCTTGTTGCGCGCCGAGGAGCTTCCGGATGTCGACTGCGTCGAGCTGTTCGTCGAGGAAGTCGACACGGTCCCATAGGTGGCGTTGGTCGAGGAGCTCCCGCTCGCGGTCTCTCCCGAGGTGCTGACATAGATCTGCTCGATCGAGGAGGGATCCTGCAGATAGCGCGGCGCTAGTCCCATCACGACATGGTATTGATTTTGATCTTGATAGATGGTCGACACCTGCCGCTGCCCGAAGGCGTCGTAGAGCGTCGCGTCGATAACGTCCGGCGTCACCCCGTAGCGCGCCGCCGTCGCCCGATCGATCACGACCTTGGTTTCGAGGCCGCCGATCTGCTGATCGGATGTGACGTCGACGAGCGCCGGCTGCTGCTTCATTGCGGCGTAGAGCTTCGGCCCCCACTTCCGAAGCTCGGCGGCGTCGTCTGCGAGCAGCGTGTATTGGAACTGGGCGAAGCTCATGCGGCCGCCGAGAAAAAGCTCTTGTCGCGGAAACATCATCACCTCCGCGCCGGGAATTTCAGCGAGCTTCGGCCGCAGCCGCGCCATCACCGCGAAAGCGGAATCGCGCCCCTTGTCGAGGGGCTCGAGCGTGGTGAACATTCGCGCCTGATTGACCGCGCCGTCGCCGATGGAGGCCGTCACCGTCTCGACGGCCGGATCGGCCCGCACGATCGCGAGCGTCTGCTCGACTTTCCGACGCATCGCCTCGAAGGAGATGCTTTGATCGGCGCGGATGCCGCCCAGCATCAACCCGCCGTCCTCCTGCGGAAAAAGGCTCTTCGGCGCCACGGCGAAGAGGAAGATGTTGAAGGCGATCGTGAGGAAAAGGGAGAGAAGGACGAGGCGCGGATGGGAGAGCGCGCCGCGCAGAGAAAGGTCGTAGCTCCGCCGCATCGCGTCGAGCGCGGCTCCGGCCGCACGTACGAGACGACTGGAGCGGCGCTCGTCTTCGCCCGAGAGAAAGAGTGCGCACATCACCGGCGTCGTGGTGAGCGCGAGCAGCAGGGACACGCCGATCGCGATCGAGAGCACGATGGCGAATTCGTGGAACAGCCGACCGACGAGGCCGCCCATGAGAAAGATCGGCAGAAACACGGCGATGAGCGAGACACTCATCGAGACGACGGTGAAGCTCACCTCCCCGGCGCCGCGAATGGCGGCCTCTATGCGCGGAGCGCCGGCTTCCCTGTGGCGAGCGATGTTCTCCAATACGACGATCGAATCGTCGACGACGAAGCCGGTGGCGATCGTCAGAGCCATCAGCGAGAGATTGTCGAGACTGTAACCGCATAATTTCATCACGGCAAAGGAGCCCAGGATCGACACCGGCACGGTCACGGCCGGGATCAGCGTCGCGCGGAAGCTGCGCAGAAAGACGAAGACGACGAGCACGACCAGCGCCACGGCGATGACGAGCGACTGCTCCGCGTGAGCGAGCGACGAGCGTATGGTGACGCTGCGGTCGCCGGAAAGATTGAGCTCGACATCGCCGGGCAATGCGGCTCGCAGCTGCGGCAGCAAGGTCTTCACATGATCGACGATCTCGACGATATTGCCGCCCGGCTGCTTGAAAAGAACCAGCACGACTGCGGTTCTGTCGTTCACATAGCCGATGTTGCGCACATTCTCGACCGAGTCGGAGACCTCCGCGATGTCGCGAAGGAGGACGGGTCGACCGTCGCGAAAGGCGACGACGAGATCGGCGTAGTCGGAAGCATGCGTCGCCTGATCGTTCGCATAGATCTGGAAGCGACGCTCGCCTTCGTCGATTGCGCCTTTGGCGCTATTGGCGTTCGCGGCCGAGAGAGCGGCGCGAATCTCCTCCATGGCGATCCCATAATCGAACAATGCGCGGGGATCGAGATCGACGCGAACGGCCGGAAGGGAGCTGCCTCCCACATCGACGTTACCGATCCCGTCGACCTGGAGAAGACGTTGCTGGAGAATGGTCGCCGCACTGTCGTAGAGCTGACCGGAGGTGAGCGTTTTCGACGAAAGCGCCAGGATTAGGATCGGCGCCTCGGCGGGATTGAACTTGCGATAGGTCGGCTTGGATTTGAGCGCGGTCGGAAGATCGGCGCGCGCGGCGTCGATCGCGGCCTTCACGTCGCGCGCCGCGCCGTTGATGTCACGATCGAGACCGAATTGCAGAATGACTCGCGTCGAGCCGACCGCATTCTCCGAGGTCATCTCGGCGACGTCCGCGATCTGGCCGAGGCGGCGTTCGAGCGGAGCCGCCACGGTGGACGCCATCGTCTCCGGGCTGGCGCCGGGCATTTGCGCCTGAACCATGATGGTCGGGAAATCCACCTTCGGCAGCGGCGCGACAGGCAGAGATCCGAACGCCAAAAGGCCGGAGACGGCGATCGCGAGAGTCAGCAGCGTCGTGGCGACGGGCCGCCCGACGAAGAGCGCGGCCATGCTCACGAGACGCTCTCCTCCTGTCGTGCGCCGAAGCGCTCCCGCAGTCGCACAGCCAGTCGATCGAAGGCGAGATAGACGGCCGGCGTCGTGAAGAGGGTCAGCAATTGGCTGACGGCCAGGCCGCCGATCATGGCGACGCCGAGCGGCTGGCGCAACTCCGAGCCATTGCCCGAGCCGAACGCCATCGGCGCCGCAGAGATCAACGCCACCATCGTCGTCATCAGAATCGGCCGGAAGCGCAGAAGGCAGGCGCGGCGGATTGCCTCGCGCGGCGTCAAGCCCTCGTCGCGTTCGGCGACGATGGCGAAGTCGATCATCATGATCGCATTCTTCTTGACGATCCCGATGAGGAGAATGATCGCGATGATCGCGATGACATCGAGATCGGAGCCGGTGATCGTCATCGCTAGCAGCGCGCCGAGGGCGGCAGAAGGGAGCGTGGAGAGGATCGTCAGAGGATGAACGAAGCTCTCATAGAGCACCCCGAGCACGACATACATGACGAGAACGGCCGCGAGAATGAGATAGAACTCGTTCGTCAGCGAGGATCGGAAGGCGGCGGTCGCTCCTTGAAAATGCGTGCCGAAGCTCGCCGGCAGGCCGATGGCGCGCTCGGCGGTCTCGACCGCGGTGACCGCATCGCCCAAAGCAGCGCCGCTCGCCAGATTAAACGAGATCGTCGTCGCCGGAAATTGCGCGAAATGCCCGATCTGAACCGGTTTGCGGCCGACGACGACGCGCGCCATGGCGGAGAGCGGCGCCTGTCCCCCGCTCGCCGTCGCCGATGGCAGGTAGATCGAACTGAATGTGTCGAGCCCGCGTCGCCGATCGGGATCGGCTTCCAGTATGACCCGCATCTGGTCTGCTTGCGTGAAGATCGTGCTGACGATGCGCTGACCGAAACTGTCGTAGAGCGCATTGTCGATCGTCGCCAGAGTGATGCCGAAGCGCGCCGCCGTCGCGCGATCGACCTCGATCATGGCGGCGAGGCCGTCGTCCTGCAGATCGCTGGTCACGTCCACGAGTCCGGACGTCTTGCGAAGCTCCGCGACGAGCTTCGGCGTCCAGGCGCCGAGCTCGACCGACGAGGGGTTGTCGAGAGTGAACTGATACTGTGTCGCGCTGACTTCGGTTTCGACGGTGAGGTCCTGCGCCGGTTGCATGTAGAGAGCGATGCCGGCGACCTTCGAAACATTCCCTTGAATGCGGCGGATGATTTCGCCCGCCGAGAGGCGCCGCTCGGATTTGGGACGCAGAATGATCTGCATGCGGCCCCTGTTGAGCGTCGTGTTGTCGCCGTCGATGCCGATGAAGGAAGATAGGTCGACGACATCCTCGTCTTCGAGGACCGCCTTGGCGAGATCGGTCTGCAGCTCGCTCATGCGTGAAAAGGAGATAGACTGTGACGCCTCGGTGACGCCTTGGATGACGCCCGTGTCCTGGACCGGAAAGAACCCCTTCGGCGCGACGAGAGCGAGCGCGCCCGTCAAGGCGAGAGTGGCGGCGGCGACGGCGAGCGTCACATTCTGATGATCGAGGGAGACGGCGAGCGCTCGGTCGTAGCCGGCAAGCAGAGAATCGAACCATCCACGACGCCCGCCGTCGCGCGCGTCTGACTGCTTCGGTTGCTCGCGCAGGAGCCGCGCGCACATCATCGGCACGAAGGTCAAGGACACGACAGCCGAAATGACGATCGCCGAAGCGAGGGTCACGGAGAATTCATAGAACAGACGGCCGATCATATCGCTCATGAAGAAGAGCGGAATGAGCACGGCGAGCAGCGAGACCGTCAAAGACACGATGGTGAAGGCGATCTCGCGCGAGCCTTTCAGCGCGGCGTCGAACGGGCGCATACCTGCTTCTATGTGGCGGCTGATATTCTCGATGACGACGATCGCGTCGTCGACAACGAAGCCGGTCGCTATGGTCAGCGCCATCAAGGAGAGGTTGTCGAGGCTGAAGCGCCACAGATACATCGCGGCGAAAGCGCCGACGAGCGACAGCGGAACCGAGAGGCTCGGAATGAGCGTCGCGCGCAGATTGCGCAGGAACAGGAAAATCACCATCACGACGAGGGCGATCGCGAGACCGAGCTCGAATTCGACGTCCTCGATCGAAGCGCGAATCGTAGTCGTGCGATCGGCGATCACCTGGGCCTGGACGGAGGAAGGAAGGCTCGCCGTCAGCTGCGGCAGCAGCGCTTTGACCGCCTCGACCACATTGATGACATTGGCTGCGGGCTGGCGCTGCACGTTGAGCAGAATTGCCGGCGCGGCGTTCGCCCAGGCGCGCAGCTGCGTGTTCTCCGCATCGCGCTCGACCTTCGCCACATCAGAGAGCCGGACAGGGCGGCCGTTCTTATAGGCGATCACCGAATCGAGATAGTCACGCGGGTCCTGGATCTGATCGTTGGCGTCGATCGTGTAGGAGCGCTGCGCTCCGTCCAGAGTGCCTTTTGGCGTGTTGACATTGATGTTGCCGAGCGTCGTGCGCAGATCGTCGATGTTGAGCCCATGCGCCGACAAGGCGCGTATATCGGCGCGCACGCGAACCGCCGGCTTGTGGCCGCCGGCGAGCGTCACCAATCCGACGCCGGCGAGCTGCGAGATCTTTTGCGCGAGCCGCGTGTCCGCGAGCGTCTGGAGCTCGATCAGCGGCGTCGTCGGCGACGTCACCGCAATGACGAGGATCGGAGCGTCGGCCGGATTGATCTTGGCGTAGACCGGCGGCGTGGGGAGGTCGCTCGGCAACAGATTCGTCGCAGCGTTGATCGCCGCCTGCACCTCCTGCTCGGCGATGTCGAGCGACAGCGACAGATCGAATTGCAGCGTGATAACGGAGGCGCCGGCCGAGGATTTCGAGGACATCTGACGCAGACTCGCCATCTGCCCCAGCTGTTTCTCGAGCGGCGCCGTGACGGCGGAAGTCATGACCTCCGGACTGGCGCCCGGATAGAAGGTCTGGACCTGGATCGTCGGATATTCGACCGTCGGAAGCGCCGAGAGCGGCAGATAACGCCAGGCGACGACGCCGACGAAGAGCAGCGCCGCCATGAGCAGCGTCGTCGCCACCGGCCGCAGGATGAACAAACGCGACGGATTCATCGGCGGCCCCGGTCCGCTCGCGCCGACTGTGCGGGGATGCGAATTTTCGCGCCCTCGCTCAGGCGATCGGCGCCTTCGACGACGAGGCGGTCGCCCGGCGCCAAGCCGGACAGGATCGCGACGTTGCCGCCGGCGGACGCGCCGGTCGTGATCTTGCGCACGGACACGGTGTCGCCGGAGTTGACGACATAGACGAATGTACCCGGCGCGCCGCTGCGTATGGCCGTCGCCGGCGCGACGACGACGTCGCGCTGAGTGTCGAGCAAGAGCTCGACATTGACGAACTGATTGGGAAAAAGAGCGCCGTTGGCGTTCTCGAACAAAGCGCGAAGTTTCACCGTGCCGGTGCTGGTGTCGATCTGATTGTCGACGGCGTCGAGAACGCCGGTGGCGAGCTTTTCCGCATAGGCGCGGTCGTAGACGGTCACCGCCGGACGCGCGCCTTCCCGCAGTCGCTTCATGAGCTTGCGCAGACTCTCTTCCGGCAGCGTGAAGACGACCGAAATCGGATCGATCTGCGTGACGACGACGACGCCATTCGTGTCGGATGGCGTGACGTAATTGCCGACGTCCACCTGGCGCAACCCCACACGGCCGCGCACCGGGGAAACGATGCGACAATAGACGAGATTGAGCTTCTGCGTGTCGACCTGCCCCTGGTCGCTGCGCACGAGGCCTTCATATTGCCGGACTGTCGCCGCGGCCGTGTCGACCGTCTGCCGCGACGTCGAATCCTGCTTGATCAAACGCTGATAGCGTTGCAGATCGAGACGCGCATTATCGAGCAGCGCCTGATCCTTCTCGAGCTGTCCCTGATATTGGGTGAGCAACGCTTCATAGGGGCGGGGGTCGATCTGGACGAGCAGCTCGCCCTTCTCGACCATCTGGCCCTCGCGGAAGTGGATCTCGGTCAGATAGCCGCTGATCTGCGATTTCACCGTCGCCGTCGCGAGCGAGCTGATCGTGCCGAGCGACGTCAGCGTGACTGGCACGTCGCCCTTCGTCACCGTCGCCACCGAGACCGATTGCGCAGATGCGGCGCCCGGCGCGGCCATTCCCGGAGGCCCTCCGGGTGGACCCATGCTCGGGCGCTTCCATGGCGCGCGCAAAAGCAGAATCCCCGCGACGACGGCCAGCGCGGCGAGCGGTATCAGCCAACGGCGAGCCGTCGCGCCGGTCATGCGCGCCGGGCGGTTCGAACTCGTGTAGAATGAGAGGCGCTTTTCCATGAGAACAGGCGAAATCCAAGGCCGAGGCGACGCTGCCCGGTCATCTGCCCGGACTATGAAGCCAGGCCGCGGCAGTTCTCAACTAAATGATTGTTTATTTTATAATTTAACGCAATGTGTCAGTATCGACACAGACCGAATATTGCCGATCGGTGCAATCGCGCCTATCCACCTCTTGTCGCTTCGGCGAACTCGGCGCGCGGTCTCGGGAGTCCGAAATAGCGTTGAACAAGACCCATAACATTCTCATTGTCGAGGACGATCTCGAGATACGCGATCTTCTCGCCGGCTTTCTTCGAGCCAAGGGCTTCGGAGCCACGGCTTGCGGCAGCTCCGAGGAAGCCGGGCCGATCCTGGCGCGGGAGGGTATCGATCTCGTTCTCCTCGACGTCATGTTGCCGGGCGCGGACGGATTCGAGTTGTGCCGTAGCCTGCGTTCGTCGGGCGGCCCGCGCATCATCATGCTGACGGCGCTCAGCGAGCCAGTCGACAAAGTCGTCGGATTGGAGCTCGGCGCCGACGATTATGTCGGCAAGCCTTTCGATCTTCGTGAGCTGCTGGCGCGTATTCGCGCCGTGCTTCGCCGCCCGCAGCTCGGCGACCGAGAACCACGCGCCTTCGAAGCCGAACAGATCTTGCGCTTTTCAGGCTTCGCCTTCCACCCGCAGCGCCGATTTCTGCGCTCGGCCTCCGGCTTGCGTGTGCCGCTCACCGGCGCCGAGACGGATTTATTGCTTGTGTTCTGCCGGAACAGGCGCCGAATTCTCTCCCGAGAGGAGCTGATAAATCTCTCGCGCGGTGAAGGTTTCGCGATTGCGCCGCGGTCCGTCGATCTCCTAGTCAGCCGTCTTCGCCGCAAGCTGTCCGGCGACGATCCATTCGCCGACGTCATTCGCACGGTGCGCGCGGACGGATACGCCTTTCAGCCGGAAGTCTCGATTGAATGATACAGCGCTTCTTCACTACGACGCTCGGTCAGATCATTGCGATCATCGCCGTGTCCTCGGCGACGACTTTCTTTCTCTTTCTCGCCATTCTCTCGACCCTCAACACCAATCTCCCTCCGCCGCCGCCATGGCCTTGGCCGAGTGCCTATCGAATCGCTTTCGTCTTCGAGAGTGTCCTCGGAGCGCCGGAGGATGCGCGCGCGGCTATCGTCGCCGCTGCGCGCCGACGCGATTTCGCAGTCCAACTGACGTCCTCGCCGGTCGTTTGCGACGGAAACACGAAGGACGCCCAGACTCTCCAATCGGCGCTGCGATCGAAATTCAACCATGCTTTTTCTGAGCCCACTGTCCGCTCTTGCGGCTCCGGCGACCCCGCGACCGATCTTCAAGCGCTGCTGCGATTAGATGGACGAACGCTGGAGATCCGAAGCGGCAAGCCGGGGGTCGACCAGTTTTCACGGCTCACCCTTCCGCTCGTAGGCGCCCTGCTGTTCCTTTGCGTGGCGGTCACCGCATTGTCCGCTTGGGCCGTTTGGCGCGTTACCGGACCATTGCGTCGTCTCGCCGACAAGGCCGACGCCTTCGGACGCGAGATCGTGCTGGAGCCCATCCAGGAAGAGGGGCCGCTCGAAATACGACGAGTGGCGAGAGCCTTCAATCTGATGCAGGAACGCGTCACGCGCTCCATGAGCGATCGCACACGCATGCTAGCGGCCGTCGGGCATGACCTCAGGACGCCTCTCACACGCATGCGTCTACAGCTGCAAGCTGGGAAAATGGAAAGTCTCAGAAGCAAGCTTCTGCGCGATGTCGATCTGATGCATTCGATGGTCGCCTCGACACTCTCCTTTCTCAGCGGCGCCTTCGACGTGGAAGAGAAGGAATGGCTCGATCTCAGCGCTCTATTGTCGACGCTATGTGACGAGTTCGAAGAAACGGGAGCCCGGATCGCTTATGAAGGCGGCGCCGACATCCGTTTTTTCTGTCGGCCCAACGCGATCAATCGCGCGTTGACAAATCTGATCGAAAATGCCCTTCATTTCGGCAATCGCGTCGACGTCTCCGCTTCGATGGACGGAACTCAAATCGTGCTCGACGTGGTCGATGACGGTCCAGGCGTTCCCGCCGGAAGAATCGAGGAAATTCTCGAACCTTTCGTTCGCCTCGACCCATCGCGCTCCGCACGGCCAGGAAGCGTCGGCCTCGGACTTTCTATCGTCAAAGAAATCGTCGAAGCGCATCGGGGTCGGCTCGAACTTCACCAACGGGACCCGCACGGCCTCATCGCTAGAATTGTATTTCCGGCTTAGTGCCGCGGGCGGCATACAAAATGATTTTGTCGCAGCTCTGGTCGGGCTACGCCCTCCCGACGCCGCGACAAAATCGAGACGTCCCGCGTTCACAACGCCAAAGCCGTTTGGCAGTTCACAACCGACGACGCGCGCGTCAAACTCAAGCGCCTATACCCTTCGCTTTAGATGACTCAGACCACTAGACGGCGTAGACGATGGCTTCCGGCGGAAAACAAAGGTGGCGATAGAGGGCGGGACGGCTTGGCATTACGGCCCGTTTACCAAACCGATTCTTGAACCCATGTTGTGCCACGCAGGCGGATCTGCCGACTGCCACGCGTTTCATGTGAGCGAATTCTGATCATCGATGATTCCATTCGATCGAAAAGCGCTCTAGCGCTCAGGCGAATAGAATGTCCCCGAGGACGTCCTCCTCCGCTTCGCCACTGCGTGGCGTCGGCTGACAATTTGCGCCCGGCTCGGCGATCGCCCTGTGAACAGCCCTCTCGCCTTCCATCGTGTAGAGCCCCCAGAGCATTTCGAGCAGCGCGGCCGTCGAATCATCCTGCGGCGTCTCCGGGAGATCACGCGTGGCTTGCTCGAGATCGCGCGCCGCGCGGCTCGTGGCTTCGCAGATGCATTGCTGCGGCGCCAGCTCGGCGATCGAGCCGCCGAGAAATTCCTTCACGCGGCGACTGCCCGTCAGCAGAGAGCCGAAAGCGCCCTCGAGGCGCCGCCCGATCACATCCAGCGCGCCGAGCGTCGCCGACAAATCGGCGCTGAAATCATCCATGCCGACGCTCGTTTTCTTGGCCTCGAAACCGCGCGCCAGCGCGAGCGCGCGTCCGAGCGACGGCATGAGCATTTCAGCGTCGCAGGAAATCCTCTGCGCATTGCCGCGCAATTGCTCGGCGATGACGCCGAGCGCGAGGCCGCCGGAGCCGAACTGGCGTGACTTCAATCCGGCGTTGATGCCGACGAGCATCATTTGCTTCACGGCCTGCTCGAGCGAATGCATGCGCTCCTGCAGTGCGATCAGGGTCTGCAGCGCCTCGCTCTTGACCTCCTCGACGGCGGCGGAAGCTGTTGCGCATTCCCGCATGAGCTGCTTCGACGTCTCGAGCTTATCGATCAGCGTACCGAGGAACGAGCCGCTTTCGGCATTTTCGGCGCCCCAAATTTGCGCGCCTTCGCTTCCGATCGCGGCGCAGTCGTCGACGAGCTGCTCGAGCGCCTCCTGGATATGACGAAGGCCCTGATCGAATCCGCTCGACGCTGCGTCGATCTGCGCCGATTCCAACAGGCACACGGTTTTCAGTGTCGCCTTCGCCTCATCGCTCCCCGGCGTTCGGGACATAGCATGCGACATGCGCAAGGCTTCGACGACATGCTCGATGCGCTGGCGCGTGTTGTCGCCGATCTGTAGCGCGATGATCGCGGCGCCGATGGCCGAGGAGATCTGCTTGGAGCGCGCGCCGATTCCGCCAGCGGCTCTCGCGGCCTGCCGACGACGCTCGTCGACGATGTCGAAAGCTCTCTTCAGCTCTTGCGCGATCGTCGCGATCTTGCCGCGATAATGACGTTCGAACTCCGCCTGCGCGAGGCAGGCGGATGCGAGCTTGCGGATGAGAGTCGCCTGCTCGCCGCCATGGGCGTCGACGGTTTCCTGAGCGATCTTGACGGTGCGGGCCATCTCCACCGAGAAAATCGAGAGATCTTCCTGCTCTCGGTCCAGGCGAGTAGTCTCGATCTTCGCATTGAGCGTCAGGATCGTCATCGTGCGCGCGCCGTCCTGCAAGCGGCCGAGAAGATCGGCCACTTCACGATTGATGGCGAGAAGCTCGGCCAGCGCCGCAAGCTCGCCGGCCATCTCGTCGCCCACGGCGTCGAGCGCGCTCGAAATCTTCGCGAGCCGATCCGCGGCTTCGCGCATGTCCTCGTTATCGAGGCCCGACGACAAGGTCTCGAAAGTGGAGGTCAGCGCGCCGAAATCGATGATCGCGTCGCCCAGTCCGGCGCCGATCGTGGCGAAGACCCGCTCGCTGCCCTGAAAGACCCCGTCGAGAGACGCGGCGACACGGTCGACGACCGACATGGCGGCGGAGTGTCTCATGCTGCAGTCCATTTCGTCGCTCCGTTCGGCTCGACGAGCTCGTTGATCGAGACTTCGCGCGCGATGGCGCCGAGGGGCGCGACCTTGTCCACAGCGCCGATGGCGATCGCCTCCTTCGGCATGCCGAACACGACGCAGCTCTGTTCGTCCTGAGCGATCGTACGCGCGCCGGCCTGCTTCATCTCGAGCAGGCCTTTGGCGCCGTCGTCGCCCATTCCGGTCATGATGACGCCGAGGGCATTGGCGCCTGCGCATTGTGCGGCGGAACGAAACAGCACGTCGACCGAAGGACGGTGCCGCGACACCAGCGGGCCGTCCTTGATAGCGACATGATAGCGCGTGCCGTTGCGTTGCAGAAGCATGTGCCGATTGCCCGGCGCGATCAAAACGCGCCCGGCGCGCAGGAGGTCGCCGTCCGCCGCCTCTTTCACCTCCACGCGGCAGAGCCCGTTCAGCCGCCGCGCGAAGGCGGCGGTGAAATGCTCGGGCATATGCTGCACGATCGCCATTCCGGGCGAGTTCTCGGGCAGCGATTGGAGCACCTCGCGCAGCGCCTCGGTGCCGCCGGTCGACGCGCCAATGCAGACGATCTTCTCGGTCGGACGATAGGTCACGCGCAGCGCCGCCGGCGGCGGAAGAATGACATCGGCGGTGAGCTTGCGCTCGACGATGTTCGGGCGTGACGCGGCGGCACGCCGTTTCGAATGGGCGGCAGCGCGAACCGCGTCCGAGACGCGAACGCGCGCCTCAATCAAAAACTGCCTGGTGGCGACATTGGGCTTGGCGATCACATCGACGGCTCCCGCCTCCATGGCGTCGACGAGCGCCTTCGAGCCGGTCTCCGTCAGGCTCGAGCAGATCACCACAGGCATGGGCCGCTGCGACATGATCTTGCGCAGGAAGGTGATGCCGTCCATGCGCGGCATCTCCACGTCGAGAATGATCACGTCGGGAATCTCCGCCTGAATGCGGCGCGCCGCCGCATAGGCGTCGGCGGCGGTTCCCATTACCTCGATATCGGGCTCGGCGTCGAGCATGTCGCTCAGAGTCTGCCGTACGGCGGCGGAATCATCGACGATGAGAACGCGAATTTTCGTCTGCGTGATCATGCGCGTCCTCCTTCTCTGCGAAACACCGTCGAGGCGATCTGGCGCATGTCCGGCTGCTTGCCGCCCGCCATGGATTCGGAATGTCCGAGGAGCAGATAGCCGCCCGGCCGCAAATGGCGGCAGAGATTGGCGACCACCGCCTGCTGAGTTCGCGCTGAAAAATAGATGAGCACGTTGCGACAGAAGATCACGTCCATGCCTTCGTCGACCGGATAGGACGCGTCCATCAAATTGAGCCGCTCGAAGCGCGTGAGCCGCCGCAGCTCCGGTACGATGCGCGCCTCGCGGCGCGCCGGATCGCGTGAGCGCATGACATATCGCTCGCGCATCGCCAGCGGCGTCGGCGCGAGCATGTCCTCGGGATAGACGGCGCGACGCGCCTGCGCCAGGGCGGCGGAACAGATGTCGGTGCCGAGAATGCGGAAATCGAAGGGCTCGACCTTCGCGAGATCCGCGAGCACCATCGCGATCGTATAGGCTTCGGCTCCGATGGAGGAAGCTGCGCTCCAGAGCTTGAAGCGGTCGGTTCTGCGCCGTCGCTGCGCGAGCAGCTGCGGCATGATGTCCTGCGCCAAGATCTGAAAATGCTCTGGCTCTCGAAAAAAATCCGTCTTGTTGGTGGTCATGCAATCGATGAGATGAACGCTCTCTTTCTCGAGTTGGCCGCGCTCGAACACGAGCTCGGCGTATTCATCGAGATCGGCGAGGCCGAGCGCCTTGACCCTCCGGCGCAGCCGCCCCTCGACCATCATTCGTTTCGACGGCGGCAGCCGTATGCCCGTTTCTCGCTCGACGAAGGCGGCGAGCGTGCGGAAGTAACGATCGCTCAGACCATCGAGCCGGATCGTAGGCGCCGTGGCGCCGGCGACAGAGATCTCGCTCATTCGCGGCAGCATGCGACGGCTCCTGTCACGCCGCGCGCGCGGTCGCGAGCGCGACGTCGTCTTCCGCGAGCAGGCGCGGCAAATCGAAGACGACGACGAAGACGCCGTTGCGTCGGCCGACGCCGCTGATGCATCCGGAGCGCCATCGGCCTCCGACATTGGGCGGCGGATCGATCGCGTCGCGGTCGAGCTCCGTCACCTCGAACACGCAATCGACGAGAAGTCCGAGTGCCGACTCGCGGCCGTCCAGCGGAATGCTCACGACGATGAGGCGGCTCGCTTCCGTCGCGGCGGCGGACGACAATCCGAGCTTGGCGCGCAGATCGATGATCGGCACCGCCTCGCCGCGCACGTCGATCATGCCGAGCACATAGGCTGGGGCCTGCGGCAGCTTGGTGATGTGGCGGTAATCCAGAATTTCTCGCACCAGGGCGACGGGAAGGCCGAAGACCTCGCCGTCGAGGCCCAATGTGACAAATTGGCTCTGATCCTGTGTCATCTCTCGAAATGTCCTCGTCTCGTGGCTGGCGTTCCGGAACGCTCTCGTCTCGCCGAGGAGAGCGCTCCGCTCATACTCAACCGCGCCTGAATTCGGCGTCCAGCTCATCTTCCGCATGCGACAGGTCGAGCATGAAGCCCCCGGTTCCGGTCGCCTTCATCGCCGGCCTGTTCGCGCGCGCGCCCTTGTCGGCGCTCGCGCGCTGGGCGAGCTCGGCGGCGGCGGACATCGCCTTCTCGCGCAGCTGGCGAATGGCCGGGCGCGCGCTCTGGGCCGTCGCGACGCGCGCTTCGTCGCCGAGACGGAAATAGGCGATCGTCGATTGCAATTGCTCGGCCTGGCTCGACAGCTCCTCCGAGGTCGCGGAGACTTCCTCCGACGAGCTGGCGTTCTGCTGCGTCACCTTGTCGAGCTGCTGGATCGCCTGATTGATCTGCGCGGCGCCGGCGTCCTGCTCTCGGCAAGCGGAGGTGATCTCCTCGACCAGCGAGGCGGTGCGGCGAATGTCGGGCACGAGCTTGGTCAGCATCTCACCGGCCTCGCGCGCCGCGCGCACAGTGTCGGTGGAGAGCACGCTGATCTCGGCGGCCGCGGTCTGGCTGCGCTCGGCGAGCTTGCGCACTTCCGAGGCGACCACGGCGAAGCCCTTGCCATGCTCGCCGGCGCGCGCCGCCTCCACCGCCGCATTGAGCGCGAGCAGATCGGTCTGGCGGGCGATCTCCTGCACGATGCCGATCTTGTCGGCGATCGTCTGCATCGCCTGCACCGCGCGGTCCACAGCCTCTCCGCTCGCCTCGGCGTTGCGCGCCGACTGATGCGCAATGGTCTCGGTCTGATTGGCGTTGTCGGCGTTCTGCTTGATGTTGGAGGCCATCTGCTCCATGGATGCGGAGGCTTCCTCGGCCGATGAGGCCTGCTCGGTCGCGCCCTGCGAGAGCTGTTCGGACGACGCCGACAGCTCCTGCGCGCCGGCCGCGACATTATTCGCGGCGCTGGTCGCCTTAATGATGATCTCGCGCAGATTGGCGACCATGCGCTCGAGCGCAATGCCGAGCGTGTCCTTGTCGGAGAGCGGCTTCGCCTGAACGGTGAGATCCCCCGCCGCGATCTTGTCGGCGACGGCGGCGGTGGCGTTGAGGTTGCGCGACATGGCGTTGAGCGCGTCGACGAGATCGGCGACCTCGTCGTCGCTGCTCGCCGAGATTTGCTGGCTGAGATCGCCGACGGCCACCGCATTGGCGAGGCCGACCGCACGACCGAGACCGCGGCTGATGTTGAGGCCGATCCACAGAGCGGCGCCGATGGCGACGAGCACGGAGCCGGTGAGCATGACGATCAGCAGGAAGCGCGCCTGATCATAGTAGCCCGCGGCCTGCGCTTTTGCCTCGTCGACCATTTTGCGCTGGAAGGCGATGAATTCGTCGATCGTCTTCAACACTTCGAGGACGCGGGTGCGGCCTTCTTCGCTCGAGAGATCGGCCGCGATAATCGATCCGCCTTCGCGCGCGGTCTCGACAGCGCGCGCCACCATTTTTAGCCATCGATCGAGCGCAACCGAGAACTGCTCGGCGGGTTGGCTCATCCCAGCCCGGACTGCTCGGCCTTTGACGCCTTCGGCGCTGGCGGCGAGAGCGGCCGCGTCTGCTTGGAGCGGCTTAATTCGCGACGCGAGGTCCGCCGTCGTCTGTGAGGCGATATAGGCGTACATGTCGCCGCGCAGCTTCTCCATCGCCGAACGAATGTGTTCGAGATCGCTGACGAGCAAGGACGCATTGTTTCTGGCCGCCGTCTCCGAGAAGGCGGTGAATGCGGCGCGCAACTCCTTGGCCGCATCGACTCCTTCCGTCGCGGCGATATTGAAAGCCTTATTAGCGGAGTTCAGCTTGGCGAATTTCAGAACCTTGTCCTGCACAGGATTCAGCGCATCGACGGCCGTGGCGACCTTGACGACGAATTCCCTGCCTTTGGCGCTGGCGGCCTCATAGATCGTCTCACGCACTTTGCGCGCGTCCTCGCGTGACTTCAGCGCATTGGCGACATGCTTCTCGCTCTCCGCGTCATTCGTCGCGATGATGGCGTTCTTCTCGGAGCGAACGCCGTCCACCGTGAGCATCTTCAGATCTTCCGCCAACACCAGCCGCTTGACGCGCCCTTCGATAATCGACTCGAGATTTTCGTTGAGCGCCGCGAGCTTCGTGTAGGAGACGGCGCCCGCCGCCGCCGAGAGCACGATGACGACGCTGAAGGCGGTGAACAGCTTGGCTTTGACTGTGTATCGCATTAAATGCTCCTGTCACGTTTTGGACTGTAAGCTCTGCGGAGCGCCCCCATCTGGAGACGGGAGCGCCTCGGCTTCGGCGGCGCGGGGCGTCAGCCCCTTCGGAATTCCGCGTCCATCTCGTCCTCTGCGCTGGCCAGGTCGAGCACGAAGCCGCCCGTGCCGGTCGCCTTCATCGCCGGCTTGGCGGCGCGCATCGGTCTGCGTCCGCCGGTCGAACGATGCGACAGCTCCGCAGCTGCGAACATCGCCTTTTCACGGAGCTGGCGCACGCCATGCGCGCCAGTGTCGGCATGGCTCGCCGCGCTGCTTCGCGCTGCTTGGTCGCCGAGGCGGAAGAAGGCGATCGTCGACTGCAATTGCTCGGCCTGGCTCGACAGCTCTTCCGAGGTCGCAGAGACTTCCTCTGACGAGCTGGCGTTCTGCTGCGTCACCTTGTCGAGCTGCTGGATTGCCTGATTGATCTGCGCAGCGCCGGCGTCCTGCTCGCGACAGGCGGAGGTGATCTCCTCGACCAGCGAGGCGGTGCGGCGAATGTCGGGCACGAGCTTGGTCAGCATCTCGCCGGCCTCGCGCGCCGCCTTCACCGTATCGGTCGACAGAACGCCGATCTCCGCCGCGGCCGTCTGGCTGCGCTCGGCGAGCTTGCGCACCTCGGAGGCGACGACGGCGAAGCCCTTGCCATGCTCGCCGGCGCGCGCCGCCTCGACCGCCGCATTGAGCGCGAGCAGATCGGTCTGGCGGGCGATCTCCTGCACGATGCCGATCTTGTCGGCTATCGTCTGCATGGCCGTGACGGCGCGGGCGACCGCCTCTCCGCTCACCTCGGCGTTGCGCGCCGATTGATGCGCGATTGTCTCGGTTTGATTGGCGTTGTCGGCGTTCTGCTTGATGTTGGAGGCCATCTGCTCCATGGACGCGGACGCCTCCTCCGCCGAGGCCGCCTGCTCCGTCGCGCCCTGGGAGAGTTGCTCCGCCGATGCGGCGAGCTCCTGCGCTCCGGCCGTGACATTGCTCGCCGCATCCGCCGTCTTGGCGACCACCTCTCGCAGATTGGCGACCATCTTCTTCAGCGCCGCGACGAGATCGCCGATCTCGTCGTCACTGTCAGCGGTGATGTTGCGAGAGAGATCGCCGTCTGCGACGGCGCTCGCAAGCGTGACGGCCCTGTTGAGGCCGCGGCTGATCGAGTAGCCGATCCAGAGCGCGGCGGCGGCGGCGACGGAGATCGAAACGGCCAAAACGAGAACAAGCAGCGTCCGAGCCTGATCATAGTCCGAGGCGGCCTTTGCTCTGGCCTCATCGACCATATTGCGCTGAAAAGCGATAAATTCATCGAGCGACTTCGTCACCTCGGCGGCGAGAATGCGCTTTTGATTGCTCGACAGGTCGGCGGCGTAAACCGAACCACCCTCACGCGCGATGCCGATCACGCGCGCCTGTGTCTTCAGCCATTGATCAAAGGCGGCTCCGAAATGCTCCGCCGCCTGAACCATCCCCGCTTTCACGGCCCTCGACTTGATCGCTTCGGCGCTCGCGGCGATTGTCGCCGCGTCTGCCTGAAGCGCCTTGGCGCCCGATTCGAGCTCCGCCATTGTCGGAGCCGAAATATAGAGGTGCGTGTCTCCGCCCAGAGTCTCGATGGCCGAGTGAAGCCGCTCGAGATCGGTCACGAGCAGGGAGGCTCCGTTTTTCGCGGCCACCTCGGAAAAGGCGTTGAACGCCGCGCGAAGCTCCTTGGCCTTGGCGGCTCCTTCGGTCGTTGCGAGGCTGCGGGCTTTCGAGGCGGAGTTCAATTTCGCGGCGTTCAGCACCTTGTCCAGCAGAGGGTCGACCGCATCGGCTGCTGCGCCGACCTTGGCGATCAATTCCTTGCCTTTCGGGGATGCGACTTCGTAGATGGTTTCACGCAGCTTGCGAAATTCCTCGCGCAGCTTCAGCGCACGGCCGACGTGCTTCGCGCTTTCTTCGTCTGTCGTGGCGATGATCGCATTTTTCTCGGATCGGACGGCTTCGCTGGAAATGACTTTCAGATCCTCCGCCCAGACGAGCCGCTTGACTCGCGCCTCGACGATCGTCTCGATATTCTCGTTGAGCGCCGCGAGCTTCGTATAAGCGACGGCGCCCGCTGCCGCAGACAGAATTATGACGACGCTGAAAGCGGTCGTCAGCTTTGCTTTGACTGTGTATCGCATGGTCCGCCCCAGTTCAGTTGAAAATGCGCTCGATGTCTGGAACGACGATGAAGTCGTCCTGCCAGCGCCCGATGAATTTCACCAGCTCCGGCCGCCAGCGCATGCCGATGCGCGGCGCCGCCCCGAGCGATGAGAGAGGCAGCTCCGCCACCTCATAGACCTTGTCCGCCACGATGCCGACGACGGTCGGCTCGCCGTCGAGATCGACCTCGATGACGACGAAGCGCGTGTCGGGCGTCGCTTCCGCGACCTCCATTCCGAAGCGCGGACGCAGATCGGCCATGGGCACCACCTTGCCGCGCACATTGATGAGGCCGCGCACGAAATCGCGCGCGCCGGGCACTTCCGTCACAGGGGCCGGATCGAGAATTTCGCGCACGCGCTCGGCGTCGATCGCGAAGATCTCGCCGCCGACGCCCAACATCAGGCATTGCCTGCTTTCGTCTATCGTCTCCTGCGCCATCACGCTGCCTCCCTCTCTCGCGCCTTGCGCTCCTCGTCATGCGCCTGCCCGCGATCGACGAGATGCGGAATGTCGAAGATCAGCGCCACGGCGCCATCGCCGAGAATGGTCGCGCCCGAGAAGCACGGCACGTCGGCGTGCAGCTTGGAGAGCGATTTGATCACGGTTTGATGGCTGCCGATAATTTGGTCGACGACGAGGCCGACGCGTTGCTCGCCGAAGGAGACGACAACCACCTTCTGATGCGGATCGGGCGGCGTCTTCGCGCTCAAGAATTCGCGTAGCCGCAAGAAGGGCACGAGATCGCCGCGAATGTTGAGGAAGCTGCGACCCGCCGAGCCGTTGTCGCCGGCCGCCGACAGCTCCACGCATTCCTCGACCGAGGAGAGCGGGATGACATAGCGCGCGCCGCCGACGCGCACGAGCAGGCCTTCGATGATCGCCAGCGTCAAAGGCAAGCGCAGCGTCACCTCCGAGCCGGCGCCCGGCCGACTCGCGATATCGATTGCGCCGCGCAGGCTCTCGATGGTGCGTTTGACGACATCCATACCGACGCCGCGCCCCGACAGCTTGGTGACGGACTGCGCTGTCGAGAAGCCGGCATGGAAGATGAGCTGATGAATTTCCGCGTCACTCATCACGGCGTCCTCGGCGATGAGCCCATTGGCGATCGCTTTTGCGCGAATGCGCGCGACATCGAGCCCACGTCCGTCGTCGGCGACCGTGATCAGCACCTCTGCGCCCGAATGGCTCGCGACGAGGCGAATGCGGCCGGTCGCCGCCTTGCCGGCGGCGGCGCGTCCCGCCGCATCCTCGAGACCATGGTCGAGCGCGTTGCGAATGAGATGCACGAGCGGATCGGCTAGACGCTCGATCATCGTCTTGTCGAGTTCTGTTTCTTCTCCCGACATCACGAGATCGACCGGCTTGCCGAGCTCGCTCGAGAGATCGTGGACCAGGCGGCGGTAGCGTCCGAACAGCGTGCCGATCGGCACCATGCGAATGCCCATGGTGACGTCGCGCAGATTGGCGGCAAGACGCTCGATCTCCTCGGCGATCGATTTGATGTCGAGGCTCGCAGTCTCGGCGAGCTGTGTCAGACGCGCCTGAGCGATGACCAATTCGCCGACGCGATCCATCAGCTCGTCGACCTTCTCGGCCTGAACGCGCACCGAGCCGGCGCCGCGCCCGTCGCTCTCCGCGCTGCGCCGCGTCACGGTCGCCGGCGCATCGGCCGTCGCGGCCGAGGGCTCCTCTATCCGTGGCGACGCTTCCTCATCCACACGCTCGATCTCGAGACGCATCTCGTCGATCACGAAGATGAAGACGTCCTCGATGGCCGAGCGCGGCTGGTCAGTGACGAGGGTCGCCTCGAAGGAGAGATAGCAGAGCGTCGGATCGATCGCGTCGAGCGCGGGAACCGCATCCCCACAGGCGTTGAGGTCGAAGTCGCCCAGAGCGCGCAATTCGTCGAAAAGCAGCAGTGGATTGGTGCCATTGACGAGCACGCTCTCGTGGAAGGAGAAGCGCAGGCGCCACGTCACGCGCGCCGTCTCGCCGCCCGCCGGCTCGCGCAGCGTCGCGTCTATCGACGCTGCTCCGGCCGGAGCCGTCGGCGTCGCGAGCGAAGCTTCCACCACTCGACGCAGTTCGTCGAGAATACGGCGGCCATGGTCTTCGTCCGCAGCATCCGGAGCCTCGATCTGGACGCGGACGTGATCCTTCGCCTGCAGCGCCACGGCGACGAGCTCATGGCTCGGCGGCGCGCGGCCTTTGCGCACCTGGTCGAAGGCGGTCTCGAAATTATGGACGAAGGCCGAGACTCGCTCGTAGCCGAACATCGCGCCCGAGCCCTTCAGCGTATGAAGGGCTCGGAAGGCGCAGTCGATCAGCTCTTTGTCGGTCGGGGTCTTCTCGAGATCGAGCAGCGACTGCTCGAGCTGCTCCAATAGGTCGTCGGCTTCTTCGCGAAAGGCCTTTTCGGCGTCGTTCATCGGCTTCGTCCACTCGATGGGTTGACGGGATCGGTAAAGGGTTCGACCAACGTCTCGAGTGTCCGTCAGCTGCCGATCAGCTTCTTGACGACCGCGAGCAGCTGCTCTTGGCTGAAGGGCTTGGTGATCCAGCCCGTGGCGCCGGCGGCCTTGGCCTCCTGCTTCACAGCAGCGTCCGACTCCGTGCTCAAGAAGACGATCGGCACGCCGCTGTAGGCGGGAAGCTTGCGCAATTCACGAATGAATGTGAGCCCGTCCATGACCGGCATGTTGAGATCGGTGATCACCATATTGGCTTGTTCGCCGCGCGCTGCGCCGAGAGCTTCGCGGCCGTCCTTGGCCTCCATGACGCTATAGCCCGCGACCGTGAGCACCGCCCGCACCATTTGACGAACGCTCGCGGAATCGTCGACGGTCAAAACCTTTTTCATATTCGCGACTCTCTGGTCGAGAGGCAGAGGCTGCAACGCCGGATTGCCTCGCGCGTAACGATATGGGCGCCGTCATGTCGCACCAGTGTGTCCGCGGCGCGCAGCGATCTTCGCTGCGTCCTCAGATCGGTGAGCCGTGAGACGAAATATCTGCGAGGATATCGTCGGGCGCGAATCCGGCTCGCCGCAAAGTCTCCGCGATCGGTGAATCCAACGGCGCCGAAATTCGCAGCTTCGCGCCGCTCGCTCGCGCTGTTCGTCGACTAGCGATCAGCAGCTGAATGAAGGTCAGGTCGATGTCTGTCGCGTGAGAACAGTCGATCATGACGTTGGCGCTGTGCCGAAAGGTGCGCAATATAGAATCGCGCATTTCGACCGCTTCGGAGATCATCAGCTTGTCTCCGCAGCTGATGGCCATCTCACAGTCCTGCATGGGGTATATGCTCCACTAGATGGCTGATTCATAAGCTTAGGCCGATTAAGACGATGTAAACATCGTTACGGAGGTCGAGCGAATTCTATGCAAGTAACAGTTGAAGGCACACGGTTGAGCAATCATAGGAGTTACACGCGGCTCGCCCGCGCAAGCCGTGCGCTCGGGCTCTGTCGCGAATTTTTCTCGCGGGCGGGTTGGGGCTATGATCGCCGGGCTGGGGTAGGCGGAATAGCGTGATGATCGATTTCAAGGGCAACCATTTTGAACGCTATGTGATCCTGTGGGGCGTCCGCTGGTATGTGGCGTATCCGATGAGTTATCGTCAGCTCGAGGAAATGATGGAAGAG
>NZ_JAINDZ010000025.1 GCF_019802345.1 Methylosinus sp. Sm6
TGAACCGGACAGCCGTGCGACAAGCGCGGCCATGACGCTGAAAACTCTCTGCTCGTTAACCCGAATTCGGAGCCCTGGCGTTCGCACGCGGGCAAGTTGACAATGCGAAGCGAAGTCGCTCCCATGGAATGGATCGGCGACGCCCGATGCGATCGGCCGTCCCATGTTGCGGTGGAGTCTCCCTCATGCGTCGGCGCGAGATCGCGCGCAAAATCTTTCTGTCGATCCATCGCTGGATCGGACTGTTCGCCGGCGCGATTTTCGTAGCGATCGCGCTGAGCGGCGGCGTTCTCGCCTTTCGCGAGGACATCGACGAATGGCTGAACGCTCCGCTGATGCAGGTCGATGCGCACGCCGGGGAGTCGGCGCGTCCGCTCGACGAGATTTTCGCAGCGGCGGTCGCCGCAATGCCGCCAGACGCAAAGCCGGAGCGCCTGACGACGCCGCGTCATCCGCGCGCGGCGGCGGCGATCAATTTCATGATCGAGACCGACGATCTCGACACTCGGGCGCATCAGATCTTCGTCGATCCCTATACGGCGAAGGTCACCGGACAAAGGCTCCTTCTTCACGGCGAGGATCAGTTCTCGCAGCCGCTCGTGCCGATCCTCATGGCCTTTCATTGGACGCTGCTGCTCGGCGTCGCCAACGCCTATCTGATCGGCGCGCTCGGCATTCTCGTCTGCGTCTCCATCCTCGTCGGCCTCTATCTGTGGGCGCCGCGCAACGGCGATTGGCGGCCGGGACTGAAGATCAAATGGGGCGCGAGCCGGGAGCGCATCATTTATGATGCGCATCGCAGCGTCGGGATTCACCTCTGCGCCATTCTGCTGGCGCTGCTGCTCACCGGCGTGGCGATGATCTTCAAGCCGGCGACGCGGGCGGCGACGAGCCTCGTGTCCCCGGTGCGCGCCGATCCGGATTTCGGCCGCTCGACCTTTGTTCCCGATCATCCGCCGATCGGACTCGACGCCGTCGCCGCGGCGGCGGATAAGGTGTTTCCCGATGGGCGGCTGCATTGGATCCTGCTGCCGAGCGGACCTGATGGCGTCTATGTCGTCGGCAAGCAATCGGAGGGCGAGCCCAATCGCACGAGGACCTATCGAAACGTCGGCGTCGACCAATACAGCGGCCGCATTCTGCATGTGCAGGATCGCGGCGATTTCAGCGCCGGCGAGCGATTTCTGGAGTGGCTGTATCCGCTGCACACGGGCGAGGCCTTCGGCGAGATCGGCCGGCCGCTGATGCTGCTGATCGGATCGACGCCGCTCGTTCTCTACATCACCGGCTTTCTGCGCTGGCGGCAGAAGCGCCGCGCGCGGCGCCCGGCGGCGTGAACGCGCGGGCTGCGCTCACTCACCGACCGAAATGGGCATCTCGATCTTGTCCTCCGCGCTCTTGCCCTCGTTGAAGGCGAGCTCGAGGAGATATTTGCCCCGATAGGAGACCGGCGAGTCGAGGGTCACGAAGCCGGTCGGATGAGGCTTGGCGGGCAGCGAGGTGAGCAGCGCGCGTGCGCCCTTCTGGTCGAGCTTGTAGAACGACAAGGCGACCGGCATGCCGCGCACGTCCTCCTCAATCAGCGTGACGGAGAAGATCACGCGTCCGGTCCCGGGAACGCGGTCGCAATATTCGGCATATTTGCTCATGTCGTCGATCCGTCCGCCGGCGCTGTCGTCGGAATCGGCGCGGAAATAGGTGGTCAGCCGCGCCGAATAGAAGTCGTTGACCTTCAGGCAGTCGGCCATGGTGCGGTCGCCCGCCTTTGCCGCGGGCCGATAGAAGTGCGCGTTCAGGAAATCATTCCAGAAGAGGTCGAACGAGGAGGCCCAGTACGAATAGGAGAAGGCCGCGACATTGACGCCGATGATCAGCACGACGCCCGCGAGCAATAAGAGATTGAGCCGCAGATTCGAGTTCATCGCCGGTGCTTCCTTCCCCGCTGACGAGCGTTGTCGCTCTCGTTCTATTTTCGTGGCCACTTCAGAGTCGTTTATCCGAAATCGGAGCGCGAAAGCGCATCGCTTCTCAGCGCACCTCGAACTCCCAGGCGCCGCTGACGATATGGCCGTCGGCCGAGAGCGCGCGATAGCGCGCGGTGTATTTGCCGGGCGTCAATCGATCGACGCTCACCAAGACATGGCTCGCATCCGATTTGTCGATCGCGGCGTCGCGCTTGTCCACGCGATCGCCCGAGGCGGCGATGACGGCGAGCGCGGCGAAGGCGTCGCGAATGCCGGCGTCGTACCAGACTTCCACCTTGCCGATGTCGCCGGCGGAGACGCCGTTCTGCGCCGGCGAGGTGCGCACGACGATCGCATGGGCGAGAGCGATCGCGGAATCGGCCGTCGGCGCGGACGGCGCAGCGGGAAGGCCGAAAGCCGGAGCGGCGTCGCGCGCGGCGCCCAACGCCATCGCCGAGAAGAACAGCGCGAGCGCGCGTCGCGAGGCGATCCTGCATGAAGGAGGGAAGAGATTGTCGTCCAGAAAGCTCTGCGCAGATTGCCGCTGTTCGGCTCGTTTCATGCTCGGCGCGCCCTGCTCGTCATTCGATGAAGCCGAAATCCGGGATGATCGGGTCGATGCTAGGCGGCTCTCGGGACATCGGCAAGGCGTGTCGCGTTCCATTCCCGGGCCCGCTCGGCGACTGCGGCCGCTTCTTGTGTTTCGGGCTTCGATATGCACTATTCACACTTCTTGCATACGCCGCGCGATTGCGCCGCGTCAAGGGAGATGGCGGGAATGGCGCGGCGGGCCGGATTGCTCTTTGTTTCGCTGATGGCGGTCATCGGCTTCGTATCGTCGGCGCGCGCGCATACCGCCGATATCTCCAGCAGCCGCATCGTGCCGGAGGGCGAGCGCGCCTATCGCGTCGAAGTCGGATTTCTGGGCGCCGATATCGAGCGCATGTTCGCCGAGAACAAGCCCGGCGCCGATGTCGATCTCACCGAGCCCGGCGTGATCGAGCGGATGATCGGCGAGTTCATCCGCGGCCGCGTCGATCTGCGCAACGAAGCGGGCGACACATGTGCGAGCGCCGTCGTCTCAGTCGGAGCGGATCCGAGCAATCCTTATGATTCGAAAGTCGTGCTGCGCATGGACTGCCGCGCGGTCGAGGGACCGATCTTCTATGATCCGTTTCGTCTGCTCGCGGCGCAGGGGCGCCGCGCCAAGCACCTCGTCGGCATGGGGGAGGGGGGCGACGAGTCGGCGTTGACCGACGCGCAGCGCGCGGGTCGCGAGCCGGCGCCGGGACAAGTGATGATCTTTCCCGGCGACGCGCCGATCGATCTCTCCAAGCCCTTGCTGGGTCCGTGGGAGCTCGCGCCGAAATTCTTCGCCGCCGGCGTCGAGCACATCATGACCGGCTTTGATCATCTGTGCTTTCTCGTCGCCGTGATGCTGTGGGCGACGCGCGTCCTTCCCGTCGTGAAGCTGGTGACGGCCTTCACCGTCTCGCATTCGGTGACGCTGACGCTCGCGGCGCTGCAACTCGTCGAGCTGCCGAGCCGCTTTGTCGAGATCGCGATCGCTCTGTCGATCATTTATGTCGCGCTGGAGAATTTCTTCGTCTGCAAGGTGGACGGCCGTTGGCGCGACACTTTCGTCTTCGGCTTCGTCCACGGCTTCGGCTTCGCGAGCGGCCTCATCGAGCTCGGCGTGCCGCAGCGCGCGATCGTTCCGGCGCTGGCGAGCTTCAACATCGGCGTCGAGGCGGGCCAGATCGGCGTCGTGCTGGCGTTTCTGCCGATTTTGCTGGCGGTCGACAGAATATTCACGCGAGGAGTGCGCGATCCGCGCCTCGTTCGCGCGCTCTCGGGGATCATCGCCTGCTTCGGCGCCTATTGGCTGGTCGAGCGCAGTCTCGGGGCGGGCTGAGAGCGGCCGAGGGGACGGCGCTATTTGGACGGCAGCGTCCGCACGAAGGTCGAGGCCGCGTCGAGCAGCCGCGCCGCCAGCGCATCATCGGCAAATGCTTCGGGGGCGACGCGCACCCAACCCGACAGCGCCCTGCCGCGCGAGATCATCGGCGCGACGCCGTCGATCGCCAACGCCCATTGATCGTTGCCTTTGCCGAGCCGGACGAGCACTCCGTCGTCACGCGCGCCGCAGAGGAGATGTCCGTCGAGCAGCCAGGCCCACCCGCCGAACATCGGCCGTTCGGCGAGTCCGGGCCTCGCCTCGAGATGCTCTCTCAGCAGTTGCTCGAGCCCTGCATCCCGCGCCATTCACGTCATCCACAAAAGCCGAGCGCGAGCAAAGCCAGAACCGCCGCGCGATCCGCCAGGGCGCCGCAACCTCGGCATTTTCAACGAAGTGAGGACTTGAAGCGAGCCTTGGCGGAGAGGGAGGGATTTGAACCCCCGATACGGTTGCCCGTATGCCGCATTTCGAGTGCGGTGCATTCAACCACTCTGCCACCTCTCCGGGGGCGTAGCGAAGGCGCGCCTTCGCCGCGGTCGCGCCAGATAGCACGTGTCGGCGCGCGCGATCAAGACCGCGGCTCGCGTCTTTGCTCGCCGCCTCGGGCGTCGCCCCTGAAGCCGCATTTGCAGAGCGTTAACCTTAATGATGTCTATTCGCCCCGCAGCCCGCGCGGCCGCGAGTTCGGATCGATGCGCCGGGATGAGCCCGGCCGGAACATGCGCATGCGAGACCAAGATCAATCGCCCCGATCCGTCGCTCTCGCCTTCGATGTCTCGCTCGGCTCCCGCCGCAAGCGAATCGAGCTCGGCGCGGGCCCGGCGATCGCCCTCGGCGTCGCGCTGGCCGCGGCCTTGGTCGTCTTTCCCTGCGCCGCCGCCTTTTTCGCCTTTCGCGACGACATGCTCGCCGATCTCGGCGATCGGCAGGCGCAGATACGATACTCTTACGAGGACCGCCTCGCGGCGCTGCGCCTCAAGCTCGATCAGGCGACCAGCCGCCAATTCGCCGATCAGGACGATGTCGAGAGCAAGCTGCGCGCGCTGGTGCTGCGCCAGGCCAAGCTGGAGACGCGCGCCGCCGTCGTCGCGCGGCTGGTCGAGAGCGTCGCCGCCGAAGACAAGCTCGCGGCAGCCCCGGTCCACTCGCGCGCCGCCGCTCCGCCGCCCGCCGCCAGCGCCTATGCGGCGCCGAGCGAGCCGCGGCCCGCCGCCTTCTCGGGCTTCGGCAAGCCCGAGCCCGCCGGCATGGAGCTGCGCCTTAGCCATGAAGACGAGGGGCGCGCCGCCCGCGCCCCGAAACAGCCTGCCGATAAGGCCGCGACCGGGCCCGCGGCGGACGCCGGCGCGCCATTGCAGGGGCGCATCGATCGGCTGTCCGCCGCGATGGACCGGGTCGAGCGCGAGCAGACGACCAGAGTGGCGCGGCTCGTCGAGCCGATGCGCGCCGCCGCCCGCCGCTTGCGCGGCGCTTTCGACGCCGCCGGCCTCGCGACCGAGCGTTTCGTCCGTAAGAGCGCCCCCGCCTTCGTCGGCGGCCCCTTTGTGCCGGCGGAGCGGCGGTCGAGCGATCTTCTGTTCGAGCGCGAGCTCATCGCCGCGCAGGACGCGGCGGCGACGCTCGACGGCCTGCGCAAGGCGCTGCCGAGCGTGCCCTTGCGCAAGCCGCTCGCCGGCGAGCTCGAGCTCACCTCGAGCTTCGGCTATCGCACCGATCCCTTCTTCGGCCGTCCGGCGCTGCACACGGGCGTCGATCTGCGCGAGGATTACGGCGCTCCGGTGCGGGCGACGGCGGCGGGCGTCGTCGCCTTCGCGGGATCGAGCGGCGGCTATGGGCAGATGGTCGAGATCGACCATGGCGCCGGCCTCGTCACCCGCTATGCGCATCTCTCCAGCATTCTCGCCAGCGTCGGCCAGCCGTTGGAGGCCGGCGCCGTCGTCGGCCGCATCGGCTCGACCGGGCGTTCTACCGGGCCGCATCTGCATTACGAGGTGCGCATCGACGGCGAGCCGGTCGACCCGACGCGGTTTTTGCGCGCGGGGGCGGTGTTGGCGGAGGTAAGGTGAGGGGGCAGATCGTCTGCTTGTGACCCATAGCCGTCATTCAGATCCGAACAAACGCTCTTGCAAAAGCTCTGATTAATACACAATGTCGCCTGTCCGGCTCCGGCCGTGTTATTCTTAAATGAATGGATATCGTATGAACTCACGCGCCACAAAACGACCTTTGCTTCCCGTGACCTACAACGTTGCGCATGATCTCTGCTTCATCGTTCATGACGTGCTCGTTCAGTTTTTGGTTTCCGGCGAAGCATCCGGCGCATTCGTTGCGAGCATTTCGCTTGATGGACCGGCTGAAGCGCATGCCCTGAAAGCCAGCACTGATATCTTTGAGTGGCTCGACGTCTCCGGCCGTGTGAAAGACCGCGCAAATATACTCAAGACAATCATCCTACCAGCGGTACTCTCGGACATGCTTCATTGCATCTATGAAGCACTTCAGTCGTCGCGGAAGGGCAAACTCAATGTCTCCTACATCCTTCTAAGAAAGCCGCTCCAGGAATCATTGTTTGTACTTGAATCAATTGCGCTCGATGAGATGGAGTTCGCATCGAAGCTCACGACGGATCCGCTTCGGTTGAGGCCAAAAAACGCCGGGGGACCGGAAGGGCAGGCCAGTAGGATCAAACTCGTCCTCGAAGCCATTGGGGCGACAAACCTATTCGATGCCAACTATATCGCACAGTTACGATACGTGAAGACGGATGATGGGTTTGACGGAGTTTGCAACAAGGCGATGCATCTATTCACTGAACACCCTGCCATTAAGACAGAGATTTTAAACATCAATTTCATTTTCTCCGACTACGAATCAAAGCTTAGCCAGTGGTCCTACCTCTACACGCGCCTCCCTTACCTGCTGATCTACACGCTGCGCCTTGTCGAGCACATAGCAGCTGGGATTGTGCCCACGCACCCTGACTATTTAGATGACATTTCACGAAGGATCGCAGCTGGGGTGCTGCTATGGGGGCGCACCTTGCCGTCGGGATACGAGACTGCTCCGCTTATTCAATTCATCGCGGAAACAGCGCGGCAATTGGAGACGGAGTGTGCGTCGAAGGGGTGGCGCAGTCCAACTAGGCGTGATTTGCGTCGCATGGCCTTTTCGGGTGCGGTTCCTGGCGAATCTGCTGCGGATGTAAAGGAGCGCTACGCGTCTTTCGCACGGCTCGCCGAGTTGGATCGAGAAGCGTTTTTGAAAGCAAGCGCAGCGTCTCTCAAAACCCCAACAAGCACCCGATGATGTTCGAGCCCGCTTTGTGGGCTAGGGCCGATGACAAAGCGTTAAGGCGCCGTTCTCGGTCTATCTGAAAATTCATGGGCGACGTCCGGCATCGCGTAACCCGCGAATAGACTACCTGCGTTCCAATGTCCGCTCCTGGCGCTCTGCGGAGTTCCTGCCTTGTCTCCTCCACCGTCGCTCCCATCCGTCCCCGCTGGCCTTTGCGCCCACATCCTATAAAACACTGCCCAGCCGAACGCCCGCTTTCGGCCTCGCTTCGCTCAACGCCAGGGACCAATGGCCGCTCCTCCGCTTCTGTCGCTCCAAGCCATCGCGCTCACGCTCGGCGGCAAGCCGCTGCTCGAATCTGCGGACCTGGCCGTCGCGCCGGGCGAGCGCGTCTGTCTCGTCGGCCGCAATGGCTCGGGCAAATCCACGCTGCTGAAGATCGCCGCCGGCGAGGTGGAGGCGGATGGCGGAACGCGCTTTTTGCAGCCGGGCGCGAGCCTGCGCTATCTGCCGCAGGAGCCCGATCTCTCGCGCTTCGCCACGACGCTCGATTATGTCGCCCAAGGGCTGGGGCCGATCGATGACCCGCATGTGGCCGAGGCGCTGCTGCTCGAGCTCGGCCTCACCGGCGAGGAAAATCCGCGCCAGCTCTCGGGCGGGGAGGGGCGGCGCGCCGCGCTCGCCCGTGCGCTCGCGCCCGAGCCCGATATTCTGCTGCTCGACGAGCCGACCAATCATCTCGATCTGCCGGCCATCCTCTGGCTCGAGGAGCGGCTCGCCGCCTTGCGCTCGGCGATCGTCGTCATCAGCCACGACCGCCGCTTCCTCGAAAATCTGACGCGCTCCACCGTCTGGCTGGATCGCGGTCGCACGCGGCATCTGTCGCGCGGCTTCAAGGAGTTCGAAGCCTGGCGCGACCGCGAGCTCGAGGAGGAGGAGAAGCAGCAGCACAAGCTCGATCGCAAGATCGTGGAGGAGGAGCATTGGCTGCGCCATGGCGTGACCGGGCGGCGCAAGCGCAATCAGCGCCGCCTCGCCGGCCTCGCGGAGCTGCGCGTGGCGCGGCGGCGCCATGTCGGCGCGCAGGGCGATGTGAAGCTCGAGGCGAGCGAGGCGCAGCTCTCCGGCGCTCTGGTGGTCGAGGCGCGCGGCATTGCGAAAGCCTTCGGCGAGCGCGTCATTGTCGAGAATTTTTGGGCGCGCGTCATGCGTGGCGACCGGCTCGGCCTCGTCGGCGCCAATGGCGCGGGCAAGACCACTCTGGTGAAGCTGCTCACCGGCGCTCTCGCGCCGGATAGCGGCTCGGTGAAGCTCGGCGCCGCGCTGGCGATGGCGACGCTCGATCAGAGCCGCGCCAGCCTCGATCCGCAGACGACGCTGAAGGATGCGCTCACCGGCGGCGGCTCGGATTTTGTCGAGATCAATGGCGAGCGCAAGCATGTCGTCGGCTATATGCGGGATTTTCTGTTCGCGCCGGAGCAGGCGCGCACGCCGATCGGAAAGCTCTCCGGCGGCGAGCGCGGCCGCCTGCTGCTGGCGCGCGCGCTGGCGCTGCCGTCGAATCTTCTGGTGCTGGACGAGCCGACCAACGACCTCGACCTCGAGACCTTGGACATGCTCGAGGACATGCTCGCGGAATATCCGGGCACGCTGATCGTCGTCAGCCATGACCGCGATTTCCTCGACCGCATCGCCACATCGGTGCTGATGTCGGAGGGGAGCGGCCGCTGGGTCGAATATGCCGGCGGCTATTCGGACATGCTGGCGCAGCGCGGCGAGGGCGTGCAGGCGCGCAGCGTCGCGGCGCCGCGCGCTGAAGAAAGGGCGAAGCCCGCGCCGAAGCCGAGGCCCGCCGCCAAGGCGCGCCTCTCCTTCGCCGAGCAGCATGCGCTCGCGACCTTGCCGGCCAGGATGGAGGAGCTTCGCGCCAAGAAGGAGAAGCTGCAGAAGCTCATCGACGATCCGAGCCTCTATGCGCGCGATCCGGCGAAATTCTCCGAGGCGACGAAGCTGTTCGCCAAAATGGAGGCGGAGCTCGCGGCGGCGGAGGAGAGCTGGCTCGAGCTCGAGATCAAGCGCGAGGAAATCGGGGGGTAGGAGGCGTCGAAGGCAGGGGAAGCGAGCCTCTGAGGCTCGCTCTCGAGAGGCATCGAATTCGTCGACGCCGGCCGATAGGGACTGAAGCTTGCGCCGTCTGCCTGCCGTGTGATTGTTTAGCTAGGGGGGAGGCATTCGGCAAATGCGATGCGGCGACGCAACTGAAAGAAACGACAGTCTCGACGTTGCGCGCGGCCTCGCCATGATCCTGGTCATCTATGGCCATGTCTTGCAGATTTTTTTTCACGCGAGAGCCGATGGCGAGTTCTCGCAAATGGCTTTCCTGCAATGGCAAGCCATATACAGCTTTCATATGCCGCTCTTCTTCTTGATCTCGGGCGCTATCCTGGATCAGTTTTCCGGAAAATCCTGGAAAGACGTGGCGACGCGCTCGGCGTATTTGATCGCCCTGGCCTATATCGTCGACGTCATTGGTATTTTCTTCGCCGCCGTGACGCAGGGCGTTTCGTCAGAAACGATACCAACGCTCGAGAATTATGTCGTCGACCATCTTCTTCTCGCGGAGAGTTTCAGCACGATTACTCCCTGGTTCCTCGTCGCCTTCGCAATCGTGCGCCTCCTGGCTTATGCATTGACGAGATGCGACGGCGCGAAGCGATGGCTCATCGGCGCCGCGCTGGCAATCGTTTTTGCCGCGTCCTATCGCTACCCGCAGGCGTTCCATCTCAGGGCGGTCCCGCCGGGAGTGGCGTTTTTCATGGTGGGCCGCTATCTCTCGGCGCATAAGATCGACATTGGCGCATGGGCGGCCATTGCTCTCCTTGCGACGGCTCTCTGGCTCGCGCATTCCAATGGCGGATGCACATTCGCATGGCAGATCACATGTGAAAATGCGGAGTTGCCGGGGCGTTTCGCCGTGCTGATGATCTTCGGGCTTTTCGGCTCTCTGCCGCTGTTCTTTTTAACGGCGGCAATGGGCGCCGCAGGAATAATGGGACTGAGCGGTCCGCTCGGGTGTATATGGATTGCTCGTCCGGTCCGCTTCATCGGAAGAAACTCACTGGATTTCCTCCTCATAAACGGCTTTTATCTCGTTTTCGGCAATCCCTATCTACGAAATCACGTCGGTATCGACGACAGCCTCGTGTTCTTTGTCGCCGTGGCGCTGCTCGCTACTCTCGTCCATGTCGCCACCTTTCTGCTCCTGAAGCGAGCGCTCTTCCACATCAAAGCCTTCGCGCAAGGCGTCGGCCGCTTCGCAACTGGCGCGGTCTGGAACGCGGTCGAACGAATGCGAGGCGCGCCGACAGCCGCGACGTGACGGATTAGTCCCGGCTCCACAATGGCGGCGCTGAGGTCATCACCAGATTGATAAGCTGGCCCTGCCGCCCCGTTCCGGTCTTGGAAAACACCCGTTTCAGATGCGTTTGCGCGGTGGCGACCGTCACGCCCATCTCCTCGGCTGCTCGCGCGAGCCCCGCTCCGGACAGGATCGAGTCCAGCAGGCGGGTTTCCGCGGGCGTCAGACCATAGTTTTGCGCGACGGCCCGCGAGCGCGAGGTTTGGAGAGCGTCGGGGTCGCTCACAAAAATCGCGCAGCACGCTGCGTTCTCGGCGAGCGGCGTGAAAGGGCCTTCGGGGGCGATCGGGAGCACGGTGGCGAGCAATGGCCGGCCGTCTTCGCGTTCGATGCCGATCTCCGCGCCGGCTCCGGGTTCTCGCCCGATCACTTCGAGAATCGCTTTCTGCAATTCCCGGTGGGAGCGCGCCGCTCGGGCGGCCAGGGCGCCATTGGCCAAGGTCAACGCCGTTGCGGACGCCAGGAGCTTTTCGGCGGCCGGATTGGCGAACACGACGCGCTTGCGCCGGTCCAGCAATAGGACGGCGATGGCGATCCGCGCCAGCGACTGTTCCATTGCGCCGCGCTGATGCCGCGCCAAATCGAGTTCCAGAGATATCCGCATCGCCCGGGTCAAGTGCGGCGCGAGCCTCGCCAATAAGGCGCGATCCGCATCCGTCGCATCGCCGGTGCCGTCCGGACGCACCAAGGTCAGCGGATAATACACCGACTCCGTGCGATGCAGCACCAGCGTCAACGGACAGCAGAGATCCTGAGGACAGGACCAGCCATTATAAAATTCTGTGCGCCGGAAGGCGTCGAGGGGGACAATGTCGCTATTGGCGACGATGAACCCCGGTTTCATCAGCGGCGCGATCCTGTGAAGGGGATTCATCGGCAGGAAATAGTCGAAAGTCTTCTCCACATGGCCTTTGTCGAAGCCGAAATAGGTGATCGGCGTTCCTTCCCCGGTTCGAGGATTTTCGATCGTGAGCCCGCCCGCAGTGCAATCGGTCAGCCTCGCCAATCGACGCAGGACTTTTTCCCAGGCGGCGGGTTCGAGCGCCGCCTCCTGGATAAGCTCGACCAAGCCTAGATACTCTATCTCCGAAACGTCCATTCGAAGCACCGATCTGAAATCCGACTGGCCACCCCGCCTGCCGCGCTCCGGCGGAACGCCGAGGCATGCCCATGCCTCGAGACGTCAAACGCGCCATCTCGCTGTCGAACGCTGCGCTTTCGAAGATATAAATCGTCGCCGCATCGTTATCCATATTGGATACGAGGGGGGCGGGGGAACGCGGCATGGTGACGGATGTCTCGACGCATATGCGGATCGTGCCGGACCGCCGCATCTCAGGCGCGGCGATCTATGCGCTGGCCGATCGCGGCCGTATGATTTCCCGACGCGAAAAAATGCTTTATGATTGCGCCGTCCCGCGACCCAACGGAGCCTCCATGTCCATTCTCGACTTCCGTATGTCCCGCCGCGCCGGGCTCGCCGTCGCCGCCTCGGCGCTGATCGGCTTCGCCGTTCCGGCCGCAGCCGAAAAGGCCGCCAGCGGAAAAGTTCCGGTCGACGAGCTGATGGCGGCCAATGCTCTGCCGGACGTCGTCGAGGGCAAGGCCGACGCGCCCGTCACCATCGTCGAATACGCCTCGATGACCTGCAGTCATTGCGCCGCTTTCCATCGCGACGTCTATCCGACGCTGAAGAAGAATTACATCGACGCCGGCAAGGTGAAGTTCATCCTGCGCGAATTCCCGCTCGATCCGCTGGCGACGGCCGCCTTCATGCTCGCCCGCAACGCCGGCGAGAAACGCGACGCTGTGGTCGATTTGCTGTTCTCCCAGCAGAAGAATTGGGCGTTCGTGGAGAAGCCGCTGGACGGCCTGGCCAATGTGCTGAAGTTCACCGGCGTCGGCCAGCAGGCCTTCGAGACGGTGCTGAAGGACGAGAAGCTCTACGAGAATGTGAACAAGGTGCGCGACCGCGCCGCGGAAAAATTCGGCATCAATTCGACGCCGACCTTCTTCATCAATGGCGAGCGCTATAGCGGCGAGATCAGCGTCGCCGATCTCGACAAGATCATCGCCGAGAAGTCGAAGTCCTGACGGCTTTCCGTCAGCTGCGCGGAGGATGACGCCTCGGTCTGGAGCGGCGCTCAGAACGCGGTGCGCCGCTCGAGCGCGGCGGCGAGCGTGCCCTCGTCGAGATAGTCGAGCTCGCCGCCGACCGGCACGCCATGGGCGAGGCGCGTCGTCTTCACGCCGAGCGGCGCCAGGAGGTCGGCGAGATAATGGGCCGTCGTCTGGCCGTCGACCGTGGCGTTGACGGCGATGATCGCCTCGCGCACGCCGCCGTCGGCGATGCGCTGCACGAGGCTGCCGATGTTGAGCTCGTCCGGGCCGACGCCGTCGAGCGGCGACAGCACGCCGCCGAGCACGTGATAGCGCGCCGCCAGCAGGCCGGCGCGCTCCAGCGCCCAGAGATCGGCGACCGTCTCGACGATGACGATGATGCCGGGATCGCGACGGGGATCGCGGCAGATCGCGCAAGGGTCGCTGGTGTCGATATTGCCGCAGGCCGTGCAGGTGAGAATGCGCTCATGAGCGACGCGCAACGCTTCTCCGAGCGGGCCGAGCAGCTCCTCGCGCTTGCGGATGAGATGCAGCACGGCGCGCCGCGCCGAGCGCGGCCCGAGCCCGGGCAGGCGCGCCAGCAATTGCACGAGGCGCTCGATCTCGGGGCCGGCGATGCGTTCGGCCATTGTGTCCCTCGGGCGAATAGCGAATAGCGAGTAGCAGCGAGTAGGGACAGCCATTCGCTACTCGCTACTCCCTATTCACTACTCCCTCGCTCAAAACGGCAGCTTCAGCCCCGGCGGCAGCTGCAGGCCGCCGGTGACGGCTTTCATCTTCTCCGCCACGGCCTCGTCCGCCCTGGCGCGCGCCTGGGCGTGGGCGGTGACGATGAGGTCCTCGAGGATGTCGCTCTCCTCGGGCTTCAGCAGGCTCGGGTCGATGGCCACGCGCTGCAGCGCGCCCTTGGCGGACATCGTCACCTTCACGGCGCCGCCGCCGGCCTCGCCCTCGACCGCCACCTGATCGAGCTCGGCCTGCATCTCGGCCATCTTCGTCTGCATGGCTTGCGCCTGCTTCATCAGTCCCATGAAGTCGAGCATGTCGGTCTCCTAACCTCGTCCGCAGCGCTCACCAGCTCTCGTCGGGCTCGACGTCGTCATAAGCCAATTCGGCGCCGGGCGCGTGATTCGTTTCGCTCTCGCGTCCACGCACCGCGACGATCTCGGCGCCGGGGAAGCGCGCCATGATCGCCGCGACGACGGGATCGGATTCGACGCCGGAGCGCTCCTCCTGTCTGCGCGCGGCCGCCTGCTCGCTCACGGTCGGCGCGCCGCCGGAGGCGGCGAGCGCCACCATCCACCGCGCGCCGGTCCATTCCTGCAGCCGCTGCATGAGCTGCTGGGGCAGGCGGGCGGAGCCGCCCGGCGCGAGCTCGAACTCGATCTGTCCCTGCTCGAAACGCACGAGGCGCACATCGGTCTCGAGCGCCAGCTTCAATTGCATGTCCCGCTTGTCCGCGGCGAGCGCGACGAGCGCGGGGAAGTCGGCGATGGTCGCGCCGGTCGGCGGGGGCTCGGGCCGCGGCGCGGCGAAGCTCCGCGCCGCCGCCTGCGGCGCCGCGGCGAGCGACAGCGAGGGGCCGGGCCGTTCCGACGGTGACGCGGCGGGCCGGGAGGCGCGCTCCGGAGGCTGCGGCTGGCCGAAGCCGAGCTTGCGCAGCGCCTCCTCCGGCGAGGGCAGCTCGGCGGCGTGGGTGAGGCGCACCAGCGCCATATCGGCGCTGGCGAGCGGCCGTGGCGAGCCGCGCAGCTCCTCCACCGCCTTCATCAGAATTTGAAAGGCGCGGGTCAGCGCCGACACCGAGAGCGTCTGCGCCGCCACGCCGCCACGCCTCTTCTCCTCCTCGGTCAGCGCCGAGGAGCGCTCGGCGCCGGGGGCGAGCTTCAGCCGCGTCACCAGATGGGTGAATTCGGCGAGCTCCAGCAGCACCTGCCCGGGATCGGCTCCGCCGTCATGCTGCTCCTGCAGCAGAGCGAGCGCCGTCGCAATCTCGCCCTTCATCGCCGCCTCGAACAGATCGATGACGCGCGACTTGTCGGCGACGCCGAGCATATGGCGCAGATCCTCGGCGGCGATCGCTCCCCCGCCTTGCGCCGCGCCATGGGCGATCGCCTGGTCGAGCAGGGACAGAGCGTCGCGGGCCGAGCCCTCCGCCGCCCGCGCGACCATGGCCAGCGCCGCGTCCTCGATCTCGACGCCCTCGAGATCGCAGATCTTGCGCAAATGGCCCGCGAGCAGGCCGGCGTCGATGCGGCGCAGATCGAAACGCTGGCAGCGCGAGCGCACGGTGACCGGCACCTTGTCGATCTCGGTCGTCGCGAAGATGAACTTCACATGCTCCGGCGGCTCCTCGAGCGTCTTCAACAGGCCGTTGAAGGCGGCCTTGGAGAGCATATGCACCTCGTCGACGATATAGACCTTCACCCTGGCCATCACCGGGCGGTAGCGCGCGTTCTCGATGATCTCGCGAATATCGTCGATGCCGGTGTGCGAGGCGGCGTCCATCTCCAGCACGTCCGGATGGCGCGAATCGATGATCGCCTGACAATGAGCCCCGAGCGCGTCCATATGGATCGTCGGCCGGTCGACGGCCGGCCGTCCGTCCGTTGCAGGCAGCTCGTAGTTGAAAGCGCGGGCGAGAATGCGCGCGGTGGTGGTCTTGCCGACGCCGCGCACGCCGGTCAGGAGGTAGGCCTGATGGATGCGGTTCAGCTCGAAGGCGTTCTCGAGCGTGCGCACCATCGGCTCCTGGCCGATGAGATCGGCGAAGCCGGAGGGACGGTATTTGCGTGCCAGCACGCGATAGGCGCCGCGCGCCACAGGCTTTTCCTGCGCTTCGGCCGGAAACAGCGCCGCGTCGCGCGAATGCTCGTCGTCCATCGCGTCGCCCGAGAGAGAAAAAGGCCCGTTCGATTCGGCGCCCGGGCGCAGCGCAGTGGGAGGCTGGACGAAGACCCGCCCGGAACTCGTTAGGGCTGCTTCCTTCCGGACCTGACCCGGTTGGCGAGTGGAGCGTCCACCGCCAACCTCCCGCGCCCTATGTGGCAAAACTCGCCGTCCGGCGCAAGGGCGAGCGGCGAAGAAGCCGAGGGCAGGGCGCAGATTCGCCGCGAGGCCTTCGACGAATGTCTTGTGCTCCCTGCGGCTATTGCGCCGATTTCGGCTGCGCCGGCTTGGCGACGAGCGTCAAGTCCTCGTCGGTGAGGACGACCTCGAAGCAGGCGAGAAAGGACATGCTCAGCAGTCCGTCGACGCCGCGTGCGAACGGCTTGTCCATTATCACAGCGGCGACCGCGTCGGCATGCGTCGCAGGGGCTAGACATTTTGTCCTGCATATGTTCCTTTTATGTTCGCAACGCCTCGGCGCTCGGAGAGCCGCATGTCCGATGACAAACTGACTTTCTATCATTCGCCCGACACCCGCTCGACGGGCGTCTTCACCCTGCTCGAAGAGCTCGGCGCGCCTTACGAGCTGAAGGCGTTGAACATGAAGGCCGGCGAGCAGCGACAGCCGGCCTATCTCGCGATCAATCCGATGGGCAAGGTCCCGGCCATCGTCCACGGCGAGGCGCTGGTGACGGAGCAGGGCGCCATCTACATCTATCTCGCCGATCTCTTCCCCGCGGCCGGCCTCGCGCCGGCGATCGGCGATCCGCTGCGCGGGCCTTATTTGCGCTGGCTGGTCTTCTACGGATCGAGCTTCGAGCCGGCGGTCGTCGACCGCGCGCTGCAGCGCGAGCCGGCGCGCCTTTCCACCTCGCCCTATGGCGACTTCGACACGATGCTGGCGACGCTGGCCGGCCAGCTGCGGCACGGGCCCTATTTGCTCGGCGAGCGCTTCACCGCCGCCGATATTCTGTGGGGCTCGGCGCTGCGCTGGACCACGGCATTCAAGCTCGTGCCCGAGCTTCCCGAGATCATGGCCTATGTCGAGCGCGTGACGTCGCGGCCGTCCTTCGCCACGATCGCGGCGCGGGACGCCGAGCTCGCCGCGCGCCACGCCGTCGCGGCGCAGGCTGTCGAGGCGCAGGCGTGAACCGCGATCCGATTCGCGCTATGTTGCCCCCGCGGAGGGCGCGCGGCGGCGGCATGCGCTCCTGCTTTCTTTGAGCGAATTCTGATCGATCGATTCCGTTCGATCGGAAAGCGCTAGCGAGGATGATCGAGTGAGCGAGGGTCAGCGCGAGGTTTTCGGCCGCAGGCGTCTCAATTCGATGCTGATCGAGCTGATCGTGAGGCTCGCCGCATTGGGAGCGCTCGCCTATTGGTCTTTCCAGCTGGTCCAGCCCTTTCTCGCCATCGTCACCTGGAGCGCGATCCTGACGGTGGCGCTCTATCCCGTCTTCGAATGGACGGCGAGCGCGCTCGGCGGGAGGCGCAAGCTCGCGGCCTCGCTCATCACGCTCGTCGGCCTTCTGGTGGTCATCGGCCCGGCGACCTGGCTCGGGCTCGGAGTCGTCGAGGGGCTGCGCAGCCTCGCCGACCGGATCGAGAATGGCGGCATATGGGTGCCGCCGCCGCCCGAGGCCTTGCGCTCTCTGCCTTTCGTCGGCGAGTCCGCCTATGAGTTCTGGGTGCTCGCCTCGACCAATCTGCGCAGCGCCGTCGCGCAGATCGCCCCGTCCTTGAAGCCGCTCGGCGAATTCGCGCTCGACGCGACCAAGAACGCCGGGACCGGCGCGTTCAAGTTCCTGCTGTCGGTGATTATCGCCGGCTTCATGTTCGCGCCGGGGCCGTCGCTGGTGCGCGCCATGAAGACCGCGGCGACGCGCATCGATTCGAAGCGGGCCGAGCATTTCATCGGGCTCGCCGGCTCGACCATCCGCACCGTCTCGCGCGGCGTGATCGGCGTGGCGCTGCTGCAGGCGGCCATCGGCGGCCTCGGGCTGCAGCTCGCCGGCGCGCCCGGCGCCAGCCTGCTGACGCTCTGCATATTGGTGCTGGCGATCATCCAGGTCGGACCGATGCTGATCGTCATTCCCTCCGTCATCTGGAGCTGGACGGAGCTGCCGAGCATTTCGGCCGTTCTATTCACCAGCTGCATGCTGACGGTGACGCTGGTCGACAATGTGCTGAAGCCGCTGATCATCGCGCGCGGCCTGACGACGCCGCTGCTGGTCATCGTGGTGGGCGTCATCGGCGGCGTGATCGCGCATGGCATCATCGGCCTGTTCGTCGGGCCGGTGGTGCTGGCGGTCGCTTGGGAGCTGCTCGGCGCCTGGCTCGACGGCTCCGGGCCGAGCGGGGCGATGGCCGCCGAGCCGGCGATCGCGGCGCGTCCCGAGGCCGAGCGCATCGCGCCGGCCCCAGGCTCGCTTCAGTCCTGAAGCGGTCCCCACGACGGGTCGGAGGCGTAGGAGGGGGTCGGCACCGGGAATTCGGAGCGGCCGAATATGTCCACCATGTAGATTTTCGCGCCCGACTGCCCGCCCGGCTCGCGGAAGAACATCAGGAACAGCCCGTTGGGCGCCCAGGTCGGGCCTTCATTGTGAAAGCCCTCCGTGAGGATGCGCTCGCCCGAGCCGTCCGGCTTCATGACGCCGATGCCGAAGGAGCCGCTCGACTGCCGGGTGAAGGCGATGTAATCGCCCTTCGGCGACCAGACCGGCGTCGAATAATGGCCGGGGCCGAAGGAGATGCGCCGCGCGCCGCCGCCGCTGGCGCTCATCACATAGATCTGCTGCGAGCCGCCGCGGTCCGATTCGAACACGATCTCCGCGCCGGTCGGCGAATAGGACGGCGAGGTGTCGATCGCATTGGTGTCGGAGAGGCGCGTCGTGGTGCGCGAGCGCAGGTCCATCGCATAGAGATTGGTCGAGGCGCCCTGCGACAGCGACATGATGATCTTCTGCCCGTCGGGCGAGAAGCGCGGCGCGAAGGTCATTCCGGGGAAATTGCCGACCACCTCGCGCTGGCCGCTCTCGATGCTCAGCAGCAGCACCTTGGGGTCGCCGGCGCCGAAGGACATGTAGGTCACGTCCTGCGAGGAGGGCGAGAAGCGCGGCGTGACGACGAGATCGTCCCCGCGCGAGAGATAGCGCACATTGGCGCCGTCCTGGTCCATGATGGCGAGCCGCTTGCGCCGCCGTTCCTTGGGCCCGCTCTCGTCGACGAAGACGACGCGCGTGTCGAAGAAGCCCTTCTCGCCGGTGATGCGGGTGAACACGGCGTCGGAGACGAGATGGGCGACGCGGCGCGCATAGGCCGTCTCGGTGACATATTGCTGGCCCGCCGCCTGCTGGCCGGTGGCGACGTCGAACAGGCGGAACTCGGTCTTGAGCCGCCCGTCGGGACCGCGCTGCGAGCGGCCGGTGACGACATATTGCGCGCCGAGCGAGCGGAACAGGTCGAGGTCCGGCGCGCCCTCCGCGGCCGAGGCCTGCTCCGGATAGCCGCCGGGCTCGAGCGGCCGCAGGAACACCGAGCGATTGAAATTATTGACGATGACGCTGGTCATCGTGCGCGCCGCCTCGTCTCCGGCAAAGGGCGCGACGGCCACGGCGACGGGCTGGAAGCCGCCGCCGGCGCGCAGGTCGAGCACGCGTCCGGCGCGGGCGGGCGGCGCGATGAGGGGGGCGAGGGCGGCGCCGGCGATGAGGCCGGCGGCGGAGCGGCGGGTGAGGTCGAGCGTCATTGGATGATCCGGGATGTTGCGAAAGGCGGAGACGAGCGGCGCTACATGTCGTCGGTCATGTTGAAGGTCGTGACATGCCAATGTTCGTAGTAGGGGGCGAAGAATTCCGGGACCGTCATCGGACTGCAACGCCGGATCGCGGCGAGCGCCTGCTCGCCGCGGCTGCGCTCGACGGGATCGGACGAAGGGTTGAGCAGCTTCGGCGGCCCCTCCAGAGCGCCGCCGCGCGTCAGGCGGAACTCGACCAGCGGCACATAGGCGCGCGCATTGTTCACGAGAGCGGCCGCCCAGCACCGGCGATAATTCTCGATCAGATAGGCGTCTATTCTCGCTTCCATCGTCGGCGACATATGCGCGCCGGTCGCGGTCGGGGCGCCCAGCGAGGCGGTCTTCGTCATCTCCCGCCCGGTCGCGGCGCGGCGCTGCGGCGCCTCGCGGCTCAGGAGATTGGCGATATTGGCGGCGTCGAACTTCGACTTGGGCGCGGTCTCGTCGCCAGATTTCGGCTTGGCGGCCGGCTTGTCGGATTTGCTGTCCTGCGGGCCGTCGCCGGCGATGGCCTTTTCGGCGCTCTTCTTGTGCTCGAGGAGCTTTGCCACCTCGTCGATCTTCAGCCGCGGCTCGTCCTTGGCCTTGGGCCGGTCCGCGGGCTTGGGCGGCTCCGGCTTCGGCTGTCTTTCGGCCTGTTTCTCGGGCTCGGGCCGCTCCGCCTTTTCCGGGGCAGGGCGCGGCGGCGGCTTCGGCCGCACGACCTCGGCCTCTTCCGGCTCGCGCTCGGGCGGCGTCGGAGCGGGCTTGGCCTGCGGCTTCGGCGGCTCGGGCTTCGGCGGCTCCGGCTTGGCGCGCTCGATCGGCTTTGGAGGCTCCGGCTTGGGCGGCTCCGCCTTCGCCGGCGCGGGCCGAGTGGGCGGCTCGGGCTTCGGCGGCAGAGCCGCGACGCGCTTGGGCGGCGGCGGCGCCTCCGACCTGTCCTCGGGCTCCTCCTGGCGGCGGCGCAGCGGCGGCGGCGGAGCGGCGATATCTTTTTTCGCCTCGGCGAGCGGGGGCAGCGGCTTGGTTTCGGCGACCTCCGCGAGCTTGTCGGCCCGCTGAACAGGCTTCGCCTCCTTGGCGGTCTTCTCGCCCTTCATCACCTCATTGACTTGGGAGTCCGAGACGACGTCGACCGGCACGGCCTCCTGCGCGTCCTCGAATTTCCGCGCGTCCGGAAAGGCCAGCAAAGCCGCGAGCAGCAGCCCCACATGGGCCGCCGCCGAGACCGGAAGGCCAGGCTGCGGACGCATCTTCTTCAATGCGAGCCCTCACTTTTTATCGGACTCGGTCACCAGGGCGACCTTCTTGTAGCCGGCGGTCGTCACCAGCGACATGATCTCGGCGACGCGGCCGTAATTCACCGTCTTCGACGCGCGCATGTAGATTCGCTCGTCGAAGCCGGCCTTGGCCGTCTCCTTCAGCCGGTCGAGCAGCTTGTCGAGCTCCACCGGCTGATCCATCAGAAACAGCTGACCCTTGTCGTCGACGGCGATGGACAGGGGCTTCTGATCGATGTTGAGCGGGCCGGCCTTGGTTTGCGGCAGGTCCACGGCGACGCCGGTCGCGAGCAGCGGCGCCGCCACCATGAAGATGATCAGCAGCACCAGCATCACGTCGATGAAGGGCGTCATGTTGATGTCGGCCATGGCGCCATAGCGCGGCGTTCCGCGCCGCCGCCTGCCGCCGCCCTTGCGTCCCGCCGCCGCGGACATTCCCATGCCGGCCTCCGCTCAGGCTGCGCGGTCGCGGCCGGATTGGCCGGCGTGCTGATCGATCTGGCGCGAGAGAATCGCGGAGAATTCGTCCGCGAAGCTCTCGAGCCGCGCCTGCGTGCGCGCGACGTCGCCTTGCAGCTTGTTGTAGGCGACGAGCGCCGGAATGGCGGCGAAGAGGCCGATGGCGGTGGCGAGCAGCGCCTCGGCGATGCCGGGCGCGACGACGGCGAGCGAGGTGTTCTTCGAGGCCGCGATGGAGCGGAAGGAGGTCATGATGCCCCAGACCGTGCCGAACAGGCCGACGAAGGGGCCGGCCGAGGCGACGGTGGCGAGCACCAGGAGATTGGCTTCGAGCTTCTCGACCTCGCGGGCGATCGACACGTCGAGCACTTTGTCGATGCGCGCCTGCAGGCCCATGAAGGAGGCGCCGGCGGTCTGGAACGAGCGCTTCCATTCGCGCATGGCGGCGACGAACAGGCTCGCCATGGCGCCGGCCGGCCGGTCCTGGAGCTTGGAGTAGAGCTCCTCGAGCGAGGAGCCGGACCAGAACACTTCCTCGAAGCGGTCCATGGCGCGCCGCGTGCGCGTGAACAGGATCGCCTTGTCGACGATGATCGCCCAGCACCAGATCGAGGCGGCGAGCAGGCCGACCATGACCAGCTTCACGACCATATGGGCGCCGAGGAACATTCCCCAGATGGAGACTTCGGCGGCGGCGCCGGCGACCGGCGCGGCGACTTCGGCTGGGTTCATCGATCAATGTCCTCGAAACGCGCCTGAAAGATCGAGACGATGGCGCAAGAGCCAGGCCGTTCGCGCGACTCGCGCCGAATTGTCGAGCGCGCATGCGGCGACGCCTGGCCGCCGCCCAATCCGCATATGGCCGTCAAATCCGCCTGGATTTGGGCCTGGATGCGATGCACAATCAAATTTGAACGAAAGGATTAAGGCGAAGTAAAGGACCGTTTCGCGGCGTTTTGCGCAAAAGCCGGGCAAAGTCCGGGACTCACGCGGTCGGCGCCGGAGCGAGCGCCGATTCGAATTTTTGCCGCACGTCCGGCGGCAGGCGGCGCGCCTTTCCGCCCTCCACGGCGGCGACCTTGACGAGCGCCGTGACGAGGGCGTCTTCGCCCCGCAGGATGCGCTGGGCGAGATCGGCCGAGGCGCCGGCAACGGCGGCGACCCTGGTCTCGACAGTGACGAGATCGTCCATCAGCGCCGGGCGGCGAAAGTCGATGGTCATCCCGCGCACGACGAAGAACAGGCCGCCGCCCGGCCCCTCGCGCAGCGCGCGTTGAAAAATGCCGAGATCGCGCAACAATTCGGTGCGGCCGCGCTCCATGAATCGCAGATAGGAGGCGTGATAGACGAGGCCGGAAAAATCCGTGTCCTCGTAATAGACGCGGACGGAAAGACGATGCGGGGCGGGATCGATCATTCGGCGCGGTGCGTGTGGAAACGGGGCACCGACCCCCTTCGGCCGGAGCGCCTGCTCCGCTATACAGCAAGGCGGCGCGGGGCGCAGCCGCTTTTCTGAAGGCGCCGCGGGGCTCCCGCCGGCGGCGCGGGATGGACGAAGAGGATCGCGATCGATATGTATTCGTGTTATATATTGCAAAAGCGCCCGCACACCTGCGGGCGTGGTCCAGCGCGAGTCGTGACGCGATGAACAAGGAAAAATGCGTGCTGGTCTGCGGCGTCGGCGAGCGGGCCTCTGCGGTGGCGCGGCGCCTGCTCGGCGAAGGCTACGCCGTCGTGCTCCATCAGGAGGCGCCGCCGCGCGCGCTGCGGCGACGCATGTGCTTCGCCGACGCCTGGTTCGACGGGGTCGCGACGCTGAATGCGGTGGAGGCGCGTCTGGCGGGCTCGTCGGCAGAATTTCTGCGGGGGATGCAGACGCGGCAATTCATCCCCATTCTGCTGCGTCCCTTCGGCGAGGTGGCGAGCCGCTGGCCCTGGGATGTGATCGTCGCCGCGCCGGACGAGCATGATCCGCCGCCGCCACGCCTCGCCGATCTCGCCGAGCTCACCATCGCGGTCGGCGATGGCGCCATCGCCGGGACCGATTGCGATGTCGTCGTCGTGGCGGACGGGCCGGACCCCGGCGCTGTGCTGCGGCCGGGCGAAACGCGCCCGAACCGGCCTCCGCAATATGATCGTCGCGCCTTGGAGCGTTGGGACGTGATCGCGCCCTGCGCCGGACGACTCGACGCGATGGCGACGATCGGCGCGCGCGTGCGCGCCGGCGAGGCGATCGGATGCCTCGGCGGGGAGGAAGTGCTCGCGCCGGTCGGCGGACGCGTGAGCGGTCTCGCGCGCCCGGAGCAGCAGGCTTTCCCGGGCATGCCCATCGCCGAGATCACCGTGGCGGACACGGCGCCGGTCATCGGCGTGACCGAGCGCAATAAGCTGATCGCCCGCAGCGTCGCCTTCGTTCTGGAGATGGAAGGGAGCGGCTGGACGCCCGCCCGCTTCGGCGTGGGCTGCTGAGCCGATCCGACGAGAGCGGGGCCGTCCGCCGTGGCGATGGAACGATCGCCAGCGGCGGGGATTAGCTGCAAGGGCAGGCCGAGACGAGGAGGACATAATGCGCAAGCCCGTGGCTTCTCTTGCATTCGCCCTCTCGCTCGCCGGCGCGACACCGCTGACGGCGGCCCCTCTGGGCAGTTATTACAATCCGATTCCGGACGTGAAGGGCGGCGATCTATCGGTCCCGGTCCATCGCGGAATGTATTGCGCGAACGGCGCATGGCATTACGGATGGCTGCGTCCGTGGGAGCATAGCCCGGTGATCAAGGCCAGTTGTGGCGGCGCCGCCGCGCAAATGCCGCGGTGAATCGATTCGCTCCGAGCAAGACCTGCCCGCGCGGCGGGCGTCTCGAAGGGTCACGCCGACGCGCCTCCCGGAGCATCCTTCGAGGCTCGGTGCGTTCCGCTTGCTGGAGGTTCGAAGAGCGAGCCTGAAGGCACGCGGTCCGAGCGCGCCCCTGGACTGCGAGCCTTCAGGCTCGCTCTCGAGGCCCATCAATTTCGATGAAGCATGCCTCTAGAGCGCTTTCCGATCGAACGGAATCGTTGGATCGCTCAGAATTCGCTCAAACGAAAGAATGCTGGAGCGCTATTCGATCCAATCGGATCGGATAGCGCTCTAGGCGTGGCGAGGCGCAGAGGCAGGGATGGAGTCGAAGATCGCCGCCGCCTCGGCGGCGTCGAAATCGGCGATGGCCGCCGGCCGCAACGGATCGTCGCCTTCGTTCCAGCGCAATTCGGCCTCCGGCGTCGAAAGGGCGAGCGCGACCGCGCCATTGAGCTCATAGAGGCCCCAGGCGAGGCCGGAGGAGCGTAGCGACGACATCATCGCATTCTGCACCAGGCTGCGTACGACGAGATGGGGCGTCGAGATCGCCGTCTCGACCGCATGGCCTGCGGTCGCCTCGCGGCAGGCCGCCTCGTCATAGGAAGCGTGGCCGCGGCAGGCGAGGGGACGCACGCGATAGGCGAGGCAGAGGCCGTTCTCGATGAACGGGCAGATGCGCTTCAACGCCATGCGCTCGATCTCGCCGAGGCCGGCCGCCGCCGCCGCGGTCGCCTCGATGCGGGCGACGAGATCGATCCCGTGCTGCGCGAGGAGAGCGGCGTTGGCCGCGACGAAGCGGGCGACGAGGAAGATTTCCGGCGCCGACGCGACGACACGCAGCACGCAGCAGGTGGGGCAGTCGCCCTTGCAGGCGAGCGCCGGCGTTCCCTCCGCCTGAATAGCGACATTGCCGTCGAAGCTGTCGAAGGCCTGCGCGCAGAGGGCGCCGACGAAGTCATGCCGCCCGCGGCGCGCGCGGATCGTCGCGTCGAACGCCTGCGTCATCGCCGCGAAGAAGGCCCCCGGCCCGCGGTCATCCGGTCCAGTCATCGAACGCGCCTCGCCTGCTCGAGTTTATCGTTATATAATGTATTTACATATATGAAGGCAAGCGCGAGCTGCTCGAAGAGGCGCTTCGTCTCCCGCGCGTGGGAGAAGCGGCGCGTCGAGATTCTCGTTCTTCTTTTTTCCCGCACGCCTTCACAATCTTCTCGGCGACGACGCCGCGCCGCGCATAGACATTGCGGCTGTCGACCACCACCTCGACATTGATCGAGGATCGCATCGTAATCGAGATCGTCGTGGTCGGTGACGATCACAGCTGCGGCGAAACGTCTCTCCGCAATCTCGGCGAGCGCCACGCTCTTGGGCGCCGGCGTGCTCTTGGGCGCCGGCGCGCTCTCGCGATGTTCCGAAGGCGTCGTGCTCATGCTACTCTTTGCGCGAGACAGGTTCGATTTTCGCGATTGCGTCGAGCCGCCGTGAGGCGGCCTCGTCGGAAGAGAGAAAAAACCGCAATGAGATTGGCATTTTCCGTCATTGCTTCGACCATGGCTGCGGCGAGCGTGGACGTGTCGCTCAGTCACATCGGCTCGCAATGACGGCGCGTCGATAGCGGCCCGTGCGTCTCGTCCCGATCGCCTGCGCGGTCGCCCTCGCGACGTCGCTCGTCTATTCTCTCCTGGACCATCCGCTGCGCATGCCGGCGTTGGCGGCCGTCTTCGCGCTCTGCGCCGCCGGTCTCGTGACGCTCGCCGGCGAGCGCGTGCAGGCGTTCGAGATCGTCGAGGATTATGGCGGGACGCTCGCCGCCTATCGCGAGGAGGCGCGCCGGCTCGACGCGTCGCGCGAGGAGCTGGCCATCCGCGGCGTCTGCGCCTCCGCCTGCACCATTTTCCTCGGGCTGCGCAGGGTCTGCGTCGCGCCGCGCGCCGTGTTCTGGTTCCATGCGGCGCGGCTGCCGGGCGCCGCCGCGCCCGACCCGCTCGCCACGCTCGAAATGCTGTCCCTTTATCCGCCCGCGGTGCGCGATTGGGCGATTCGCACCCATGCGCTGGAGCGGCTCGATTTCGACGAGGCGGCCTCGCTCACCGGCGAGGAGCTCGTCCGCATGGGAGCGCGGCGCTGCCGGCGGCGCGAGGCCCCGGCGAGTCGCCGGTGAGGCGGCGTCCGCGAAGGGCGGCAGCCGCCGCGCGCAGGCCCGACCTCCGGCGAAGCCGGCGAAATCGCGCAGGAAGCGCAGAGCGCTGCGCAGGATGGCGGCGTCCTCGGCGGCTCGCTCCTCGGACACGCGTATCAAGTCCCCGTCAGGCTCGGTCGATCCGCGCCGAGAGGCGGCTCCAGAGGGCGTTCTCGGCCGCGAACACATAGTCGAGCCTAGCGCTCGTCACCGTCTGCGCGCCCTTGCCGATCAGCCAATCGGCGAATTGCGGCGCGGCGTCGGCCGGCGCGCTGAAGCAGGCGAACCCGCCGTCGCCGCGCTCGCGCAGGCTCGCGCCGAAGCTTCGAGCCGCTTCGCTCAGCAGCGCCTCGTCGAGCGTGGGCAGGCGGGCGCGCAGCTCGCGCGTCGTGCGCGCCAGCTCCTCGGCGGCGATGCGCGAGAGGATGATGCGCGCCGACTCCTTGGCGCGGGGCGTCCAATCGGCTGTCAGCGAGGCGACGAGATTGGCCTGCGAGCGCAGGATCACGCCATCGTCCAGCGTCTTCAGCGCATTGGCGACGAGCGTCGCGCCGGTCGTCGTGATGTCGACGATGAGATCGGCCGAGCCTGCCGCCGGCGCGCCCTCGGTGGCGCCGGAGCTCTCGACGATGCGATAGTCGCCGATCGCATGGGCGGCGAAGAAGCGGCGCGTCGTGTGCACATATTTGGTGGCGACGCGCAGGCTGCGGCCGTGGCGGGCGCGAAAGCCCGCGGCCACATCGGCGAGATCGGCCATCACGCGCACGTCGATCCAGGCTTGCGGCACGGCGACGACGACATCGGCGCGGCCGAAGCCGAGCGGGGTCAGCAGCTCGACGCGGCTCTCGGCGTCGGGGATCGTCTCGCGCACCAGATCCTCGCCGGTGACGCCGAGATGCACGTCGCCGCTCGCGAGCCGCGCGGTGATCTCGGAGGCCGAGAGGAAAGCCGCCTCGGCGCCCTCGACGCCCACGAGGCTGCCGCGATAGTCGCGCGCGCCGCGCCCCTGCGTCACCTCTATGCCGGCGCGGCCGAAGAAGGCGTTGGCGTTCTCCTGCAGCCGGCCCTTGGAGGGCACGGCGACGATGAGTCTGTCGGTCGGGGCGGTCATTGCGCCTGTCCTCGCGCCTGTCCTCGCGCAGCGAGCCGGTCGACCCAGATGGCGGCGCCGACGGCGGGAATATCGGCCTTGGCGCCGAGCGTCTTCAGCAGCCGGTCGTAGCGTCCGCCGCCGATCAGCGGCGGGCCGGCGGCGCCGTCGGCGCGCGCCTCGAACACGAAGCCGGAGTAATAGTCGAGAAGGCGGGCGAAGCCGGTCGAGAAGCGCACGCGATCGATGTCGATTCCGCGCGCGGCGAGGAAGCTCGAGCGCGTGTCGAGCGAATCGAGCGCGTCGGAAAGGTCGATCGAGGTGTCGGCGGCGAGGCGCCGCAGCGCCGCAGAGGCCTCGTCGACCTGCCCCTCGATGGAGAAGAAGGCGTCGACCAGCGCATGAGTCTCGGCGCTGACGCCGGCGCCGTCGGCGAGCGCCGCCTGATCGAGGAAGCGCTCGGCGATCTCGCCGGCGCTGCGGCCGCCGACCGCGGAGATGCCGGCGATGGAGAGCAGATCCTCGACGAGGGCGCGCGCTTCCTTGGCGTCCATCTTGGAGAGCGCCGCCAGCACGCCCGCCTGCTCCTTGCCATTGGCGGGCGGCGCGAAGATTTTGGCGAGCGGCTCGCCGCGCGCGTGGCCGATCTCGATGCGGCGGCGCCAGACGGGCGGCAGATCGAGACGGTCGAGAAAGGCCGAGACGAGGCCGGCGTCGCCGGCGCGGATGACGAGGTCCTTCGCCCCTGCGCCGGCCGCAGCCTCGAGCGCGGCGGCGAGAATCTCGGCGTCGGCGGCGTCGCGGTCCTCGCGGCCGAAGCTCTCGAGCCCGGCCTGCAGCAATTCGCCGGCGCCGCGCTCGCCCTCGGAAGGGAAGCGGAACACCGGCCCGCCATAGGCGTAGGAGGCCGCTTCGCCCGCTTGCGCCGAGGCGAGATAGGCGCGGCAGACCGGGATCGTATATTCGGGCCGAAGGCAGAGATCGGCGCCGCCGGCGTCGCTGGTCTGATAGAGTCGGCCGCGGAAATCCTCGCCGGAATGATCGAGGAACAGGCCCGCCGGCTGCAGGATGGACGGCTCACAACGCGCAAAGCCGGCGCGCGCGAAGGAGGCGAGGATCGCGCCGAGCGCGTCGCCGCTCTCGAGATCTGGTTTCGCCGGCTGGTTCACGGCCTTGGTCCCTCCGTTTCGGCCCTCCTTTAGCAAGCGGAGGTGACAGGCGCATCCGCTTTCGGGCGGGAGCGTGAACGAAAAGGTCGAGAGGGAGCCGGCTCAGAAACGGCACTCTTTCGGCAGCGTCTCGCCATCGGCCGACCAATCGGCCAGCAGGATGGTCTGCGGCCTGATCTCCACCTTCTTCCCGTTGCGGGTTCCCCTGCCGGTGAGGAAATTGAGGTCGCAGGCGCCGCCGCCGTCGGGGTTCAGCGTGTCGCGCGCGGTGAAGGTGAGGCCGGCGACGACGAGCGCGCCATTGCGGCGCACCACGGTCACGGTCTCGCTCCAGCGGTCGCGGCCGATGGCGTCATTTTCGGATTTGATCAGCAGCGAGCCTTTGTCGCTCACGGCGAGAGAGGGCAGCGTTCCCGCCCCGCCGCCGACCCAGGCCGCATTCTTCTTGACGAAGCTCGGCTTGGTCGTTCCTGCGGGCGCGGCGGGGTCGACGCCGAAATAGAGATAGAGATCGGCGCCGGCGTCGCGATTGTCGACGAGAACGGCGAGATCATAGCCGCCGCTCTCAGAGAGATAGAGAGTTGTGGCCGAGAGCACGCGCTCGAGGCCGGGCGTTTCGGCGAGGGCGGGAGAGAGCGACGAGAACAGCGCCAGCGCGGCGAGACGGAGAGTCATTGCGCGAAACTCCGGAGCGAAAGGATCGCTTCACGATCCGCAGCGGCGACACTCCTGTCAATCGTTTCCCGCGAGCGGGACGAGGGGGATTTTATCCTCACCCAGGCCAATCGGGTGAAGGACTATATCCCTGCCCCTCGTCCGGAGGAGCCCGCGAAGCGGGCGTCTCGAAGGACGGCAACGGGAAGAAACCTGAAGATTTCGCCCCACGGCCGCCCTTCGAGACGCCGCCTGCGGCGGCTCCTCAGGACGAGGGTTGGGGATCTTATCCTTCGCCCGAATCCCCTGATCCTTCACCCGATTGCCCTGGCGAGCAGGAGAAGACGCTCGCTAATCCCGCAGCGCTGTAGCGAGCGAGTCCGGCTCGACGATCGGCAGGGAGCAGGTCGCGCCGCGGCAGACATAGGCGGTCGCCCTGCCGTCGATCTCCGTCTTGCCGGCGGCCGGATGGCCGGATGGGAGCGCGGCGCCGGGCGCGACCACGGACAGCGAACGGCCGGGCCGCGACGCGCCGTGAACGACGCGCAGCAGCGCCGCCGTGTCGGGCGCAGAGCGCGCGCCGATGATGACGATCTGCAGCCCGTCGCGCAAAGTCTCGGCGCCGGAGAGCAAGGTCGAGTAGCCGAGCAGGCCGCGCCGCACCGTTCCGGCGAAAGCGTCGAGGATCGACTCGGCGCGCGCGCGATAGCGATCCTCGCCGGTCAGATGATAGAGCCGCGCCAACACTTGCAGCATCGTCCCATTGCCCGAGGGCAAAGGCGCGTCCTCGGCGATCTTGGCGCGGCGGATCAGCGCCTCGGCGTCGTCGGCGGTGAAGAAATAGCCGCCCGCCGCGTCGCGATAATGCGCCTCGACGATCTCCGCCCAATCGCGGCAGCGCGTCAGCAACGCTTCCTCGCCGGTCGCCTCGAAGAGAATCAGCGCAGCGCGGCAAAGATCGGCGTAATCGTCGAGCACGGCCATGTGCTTGGCGCGGCCGGCGCGATAGGAGTGCAGCAGGCGGCCGTCCGCCGTCGTCAGCCTCGTCGCGATGAAATCGAAGGCGCGTCTCGCCGCCTCCAGCCAATCGGGCCGCTCGAAGACCTGCGCGGCGGCGGCGAGGGCGGCGATCGTCAGCCCGTTCCAATCGGCGAGCGCCTTGTCGTCGCGGCCCGGCCGCACGCGCGTCTCGCGCAGCGCCAGCAGCCTCGCGCGATCCGCGGCGAGCGCCGCCTCCTCTTCGGAGGAGCCGAGCGACAGGCGATCGAGGCGATTGGGGATGTTCCTTCCTTCCCAATTGCCGCCTTCGGTCACGTCATAGGCGGCGCGGAACGCCGGAGCGCGCTCGCCCAGCGCCGCGTCGATCTCGGCCGCGGACCAGACATAGAACTTGCCTTCCTCATGCTCGCTGTCGGCGTCGAGGCTGCTGGCGAACACGCCCTCCGGCAGGCGCATCTCGCGCAGCGCCCATTCGATCGTCTCGCTGATCCGAACCGCATAGAGCGGCTTGCGCTCCTCCTGCCAGACCAGCGTCAGCAGTTCGACGAGCTGGGCGTTGTCGTAGAGCATCTTCTCGAAATGCGGCGCGAGCCAGCGCTCGTCGGTCGAATAGCGGGCGAAGCCGCCGCCGATATGGTCGTAAATGCCGCCCTGGCAGATGTGGTCGAGCGTCGTCAGCACGGCCTCGCGCAGGAAGGCGCGGCCGCTGCGCTTCCACGCGCGCCACAAGAATTCGAGGCTCGGCGGTTGCGGGAACTTGGGCGCGCCGGCAATGCCGCCGTGCTCGCGGTCGATCAGGCCTTCCAGGCGCTCCGTGATCGTCTCGATCAGGGCCGGCGAGATCGGCTCGGCCGGCGCGATCTCGGCGAGGCGATCGAGCCCATTGCCGATGGCGGCGACATTGCGCGTCACCACGGCCGGCTTCTCCCGCCACAGCTCGGCCACCGCCTTCAGAATATCCGCGAAGCCCGGCATCCCATGGCGCGGCTCGGGCGGAAAATAGGTGCCGCCCCAGAAGGGCTCGCCGTCCGGCGTCAGGAACATGGTCAGCGGCCAGCCGCCGCGGCGGCCGAGCATCTGCAGCGCCTGCTGGTAGAGATGATCGATGTCCGGCCGCTCCTCGCGGTCGACCTTCACATTGATGAAATGCGCGTTCATCAGCGCGGCTATGCCGACGTTCTCGAAGCTCTCGGCCGCCATCACATGGCACCAATGGCAAGCGGCGTAGCCGCTGGAGAGGAGAATGGGCTTGCCCTCGGCCTTGGCGAGCGCCAGCGTCTCGGCCGACCATGCCCGCCAATGGACGGGATTGTCCTTGTGCTGGAGGAGATAGGGGCTCGTCTCCTCGGAGAGGCGGTTGCTGGTCACTGTCGAGTCTCCAAAGGCCCGCGTCCCCTTACTCCCGCGCGCGGGAGTAAGGGGACGCCCTTCTCATCCTGCACGCCGGGCGCCAAAAACCGGGACGCAAAAGCGACAAAATGCGCGGCACGCCCTTTGCGTTCCCTTTTGTCCAAAATCCTTTCGGCCTCGGAGCTGAACCATGCTGGATGTCGTGATTGTCGGAGGCGGAGCGTGCGGCCTGGCGTTGGCGCGCGATCTCGCCAAGGCGGGCGTGAGCTTCGCGCTCTATGAGGCGCGCCCGCGCCTCGGGGGCAGGGTGCTCTCGGTGGAGGACCATAGCTCGGGATTGCGCGTCGATCTCGGGCCCACCTGGTTCTGGCCCGACACGCAGCCGACGATCACCGCGCTCGTCGCAGAGCTCGGCCTCGCCGATTTCGCGCAATATGATCCGGGCACGGCGCTGCTGCTCGCCGAGGGCGACAAGAAGCCCGAGACGCGGATGACGCCGAATCTCCATTCCGGCGCGCGCCGGCTCGCGGGCGGCATGGCCTCGCTGATCGAGGCGCTGGCCAAGGATGTCCCCGCCGAATCCATTCATCTGAATGCGGTGCTGCGTGACGCCGCCGAGCGCGGCGACCATGTCGAGATGCGCTTCGACATCGGCGGCGAGCCGGGGATCGTGGAGGCGCGCCGCCTCGTGCTGGCGCTGCCGCCGCGCCTGATCGAGGAAAGAATAGCCTTCGATCCGCCGCTCGACGCGCTGACGCGCAACGCCATGCGCAATGCGCCGACCTGGATGGCCGCGCAGGCCAAGGCGGTGGTCGGCTATGAGGGCAAGCCCGCCTGGCGTGCGGACGGGCATTCCGGCAATGCTTTCGCCACTCACGAGCAAGCGGTGCTCGGCGAGATTTTCGACGCATGCGACGCCTCGGGCGAGCAGGCGGCGATCGGCGGCTTCTTCGCCCTGTCGATCGAATGGCGCGAAGCCTTCGAGGGCGGCATGCCCATGCTGCTCGCTAGTCAGCTCGTCCAATTGTACGGCAAGCCGCTCGAGGGCCTGGGCGAGCAGCATGTGCAGGATTGGGCGCGCGAGCCCTTCACCTGCTCCAGCCTCGACAAGACGCCGCCGGCCGACCATCCGGACTATGGCGATCCGCTGCTGCGCCAGTCCTTCTGGGAGGGCAAGCTGTTCCTCGGCGGCGCGGAGACGGCGCGCGAGGGCGGCGGCTATGTCGAAGGCGCGCTGAAGGCGGCCAGACGCATCGGCCTGCGGATTCTGGACAAGAAGGAGGCGCCGATCATGATTGCCGGAGCCAGCGAGGCGGCGTCGCCCGAGGCGCTCAACGAGGCGAGCCTGGCGCGCTTTCGCGAATGGGTCCAGTCGAAGCGCGGGCCGGCGTTCGCCAGCTATCGCCAGCGGCTGAATTTCGGCCTCTCCAACGGCCAGCGCGAGCAGATCACCCAGCGCGCCATGCTGGGCGCCATGGAGGCGGTGCTGAAGGAGGCGATCGCCGTGCTGGAGGGCCTGCCCTTCGATCATTCGGCCGTCGCCGTGGAAAAGGGCCGCTCCGATCTGACGCCGCTGGTGCAGGCCTCCTTCGACGGCTTCATCCAGGAGCTGCTCGACGGCGTCATCGACTATAACCGCACCTCCTGCGCGCTCTCCAACTTCCCCGAGGAGCACAAGCCGTCGAAGGATTATCTCAGCGCGACCCTGCGCGACATAGCGGCCGCCTGGCGCGAATTCTCGCTCGACGCCAATCAGATCCTGCTCGACAAAAGCGTTGCTTCCGATCAGCAGGCGACGCGCAGCCTCTGATAGCCGCGGAAGACGCCCCAATCGTCGTACATCGCCGCGTCCACCAGGCAGCCTCTGGGGGCGTAGGCGTAAGGATAGGGATCTGGGTAGCGGTAGTAATAGGAGTATGGCGCCGCCGTCGGAGCGCCGAGCAGGAGATGCGAGGTTCGCGTCTCCGCTCGCTTCGTCCAATCCGGAACGAGGAAGCCGTCCCATTGCGCCGCCGCGGGCGAGGCGGCGGCCGCGATCATTATGACGAGGCCCGCGCGAAAGGCTCGCATCGGCGCGTCTCCTTGGTGTGTCGACGCGCCATTGTGCCGGCGGCGGCGCAGGCTGTCGATCCGCAGCTTTCCCCATGTCGGCGCCTGGGCGACAAACAAGATCGCTGCTCGATCTACCGACTCTCGACGCGCTCCCTTCTCCCGCAGGGCGGGAGAAGGGAGCGCCCTTTCGGTGGGACTCTTGTCAATTATTTCGCCATGCGCTGGCGCGCCGCCGCGATCTCGATCGTCTCCCTCGATAGGCTGAATGGACGGACGAGGCGCGACATGCTCGAATCGGCGAAGACGCATCCCGGCGGCGGAACATGGCCGGACGGCCGGAGGCTCGGCGTCGCCGACGGCTATTCGTCGATCCCCTTCTACGAATCCTTCGGCAATGATTATCTCGCCCGCCAGGCCGAGATCGAATCCAATGCGCGCAGCTATCCGCGCAAGCTGCCGATCGCGCTGCGGCGCGGGCGCGGCGTGTTCGTCGAGGACACGGACGGCCGCCAATATATCGATTGCCTCGCCGGCGCGGGCGCGCTGGCGCTCGGCCATAATCACCCCGTGGTCGTCGAGGCGATCCGCGACGCTCTGGCGCAGGAGCCGGTGCTGCAGACGCTCGACCTGCCGACGCCGCTCAAAGATCGGTTCACGCGCGAATTGTTCGACAGCCTGCCCGAGGCTTTCGCCAAGGACTTCAAGATTCAATTCTGCGGTCCCTCCGGCGCGGACGCGATCGAGGCGGCGTTCAAGCTGGTCAAGACCGCGACGGGTCGCCGCGGGCTTCTTACCTTCGGCGGCGCCTATCACGGCATGACGCATGCGACGCTCGGCGTCACCGGCGAGCCGGCGCCGCGCCGCGCGGTCTCCGGGCTCGGCGGCGAAGTGCAGTTTCTCCCCTTCCCGTCGGACTATCGCTGTCCTTTCGGCGTCGGCGGCGCGGCCGGCGCGGAAATCGGCGCCAACTATATCGAGTTCCTGCTCGACGATCCCAACAGCGGGGTGCTGCCGCCGGCGGCGATGATCCTCGAGCCGGTGCAGGGCGAGGGCGGCGTCGTTCCGGCTCCGGACGCTTGGCTCGAGCGCATTCGCGAGATCACGCGGGCGCGGGCCATTCCGCTGATCGTCGACGAGGTGCAGACCGGACTCGGCCGCACCGGGCGCCTCTACGCCTTCGAGCACGCCGGAATCATTCCCGATGTCGTCGTTCTGTCGAAGGCGGTCGGCGGCGGGCTGCCGCTCTCGGTCGTCGTCTATCATCGCGATCTCGACCAATGGAAGCCGGGCGCTCATGCGGGAACCTTTCGTGGCAATCAGCTCGCCTTCGCCACTGGCGCGGCGACGATCCGCCATGTCGTCGAGGAGGGACTCGGAGAGCACGCCGAGCGCATGGGCCTGCGCCTGATGCGCGGGCTCGAGGCCGTCGCCGCCGATTTTCCCTGCATCGGCCATGTGCGGGGGCGGGGGCTGATGATCGGCGCGGAGATCGTCGAGGCGCGCGACGCTCGCGACGGCGCGCCGCCGCCCTCGCCGGAACTGGCGCGCGGCGTCCAGCACGAGTGCCTGCGGCGCGGGCTGATCGTCGAGCTGGGCGGACGCTTCGGCGCCGTGGTCCGCTTCCTGCCGCCGCTCGTCGTCGCGCCGCAGGAAATCGACGCGATCCTCGAGCGCTTCCACAGCGCCGTCTCGGCGCTGCGCGGCGTGGACGCGGCCTCGCGCCGCCTCGAGGACTCGGCGGCGGTCGGCTTCTGCGATAGAGCGCTTTCCGATCGAACGGAATCGTTCGATCGACCAGAATTCGCTCAAACTAAAGAATGCTAGCGCCCGCCCGCGCGGAACCTTTCGCGGCGCGGGCGCGTTCCCGCGAGGAGAGCGCGACGGGAGCGAGCCACAGGAGCGAGCCATGGCCTCCGCCGAATTCGGATTCAACCTGATCTCCAGCCAGGATCTGGAGGGCGTGACGGTCTTCGATCCGAGGGACGACGAGATCGGCGAGATCGATCATCTGATGATCGATTGCGTCTCCGGTCGCGTGCGCTATGCGGTGATGGCCTTCGGCGGCTTTCTCGGCCTCGGCCACAGCCATTATCCGCTGCCGTGGAGCTCCTTGAGCTACGACCGCGACAGGGGCGCCTTCGTCGCCGACATCACCGAGCAGCAGCTCCATGACGCGCCGGAATTTTCCGACGAGAGCTGGTCGGATCGCGAATGGGAGCGGCGCGTGCACGAGCATTATCACGCGCGACCCTATTGGGAAGAGCTGCCGGGCGGCCAGGCGGGCTGACCTGCGCTCTCGTCCTGAGCTCTGTATTCCTTCGCCGATCGCCCGGATCTTCACTTCGCTCCTTCACTTCGCTCGTTGCTTCCGCGCGCCGCGTCGGATAGATTGCCGCTGTCGTCTGGAGCGGAGTTGACGCATGCGTGGTGGGGCGTTGTTCGGGCTCGGTCTGCTCGTCATGGCCGCGTCCGGGAGCGATCGTCCGGCGAGCGCCGATGTGAGCATGGATCCGCATGCTCTGCAGCATTATTCCTTCTGCGTCGGCGCAGCGAGGGACGATCATGCGATCGTCGAGATGGATCGCTATCGCGTCTATCGCTGCCATGGCGACATCGCCATCTCCTATTTCAATTATCTCGGCCGTCGCGGCGTCGCCGACCAGCGCGTCGAGGAATATAACGGCGTGTTCCTCTATCGGCGCATCGCCGGCGGCGTCGGTCGCTGCTGGAACAGGATCGCCGACGAGGCCTTCCGTCCCGTGTCCGAATATGGATGCGATATCCAAGAGGAACTCTAGTGGCGCGCTTCAGCCGATTTGACAGGGTGAAAGGGCGAGCCTTCAGGCTCGCTCTCGAAGCCCATCAAATTCGATGAAGCAGACCACGAGTAACGTGCCACGAGTGACGTGCATGGGGGGCGAGCCTTTCGGCTGGCGTCTCGAAGCATGACGCACGCCGCTCGGGCCGCCCTGGGGAGGAAGGGCTTGCGCCGCTGCGCGCGTCTGGCGGCGCCCGCGCGCATGATTCTTTTCGCGCGAGGGGAAGGGCGATCGCTCGCCCATGTCGCCTGGATCGCGCTCGCCGGCGCGTCGCTGCTGCTCGCCGACGCCGGATCGCTCGGCTGGTGGGGCCTGCCGACCCTCGCGCTGTTCGCGTCCCTCGCCCTCGTCGCTCTGTTCGACGCGCGCTATCTGCTGATCCCCGACGGACCGCTGCTCGTGCTGCTGCTCTGCGGGGCCGCTCTGCTGCCTGTCCTCGAGAGCGGCGCGGTTCTCGACCGTCTCGCCGCCGCCGCGGGCGGCTATGCAGCGCTGCGCGGCGCCGATCTCGCCTATGAGCGCCTGCGCGGCCACGCTGGCCTCGGGCCCGCCGACGCCCGGCTGCTCGGGCTCGCGGGACTATGGCTCGGCGTCGCGGCTCTGCCCGGCTGCCTGCTCATTGCTTGCGCCTCGGCGCTGGCGTCGGCGCTGATCGAGGGGCGCGCGATCGCGAGCGCGCGGCAGCCCATTCCCTTCGGGCCGCATCTCGCGCTGGGGTTCTGGCTGTCCTGGTGCCTCGGGCCGTTCGAGATCGGCTGAACCAAGAGCGTTATCCGATCCGAATGGATCGGATAACGCTCTTGGTTTCTTTAGTTCGAGCGAATTCTGATCGATCGAACGTTTCCGTTCGATCGGAAAGCGTTCTAGCCTTTCCATCAATCCGGCCGCTGGCGGATCGCGACGGTGAAGGAGACGTCGATGCGCTTGCGATTGCGCAGGGCGACGAGCTTCACCGCGACGAGCTGGGGCGCCGCGTGCTGGTCGTTCCACGAATTGGTCCAGCGCGGCGGCGCCTCCGGGTTCGGGGAACCGAAATAGGAGAGCTGAAAGGTCTCGACGCCCGTGAGCGCTTTCACCGGCAGCCCCCGGGCCGAGGAGCGCCAGCCGTCGGCGCGAAATACTTTGGTCCAAATCGAGAGATCGCGGCCGGACAGGCCGATTTCCGTCAGCATCAGGCCCGCCCAGCTCCCCCCGCCCTCATAGATCGTCACCAGGCGCACATCGTCGCCGCGTCCGCGGAACGCTGCCGGCTGGCCCTCGTCGCCCGACGCGACGGCGACTGAGCTGGCGCGCGACAGGATCGCGGCGATCGCATTCGCCGCCTCCTCGACTTCCCCGACGCTCTCGTAATCGCGGCCGGTCTCCCAGGCGCGCTTGCCGAGATGCAGGCCGCCCAGAATTGCCGACGTGATCATCGCGAGCAGAGTGACCGCGAGCAGAACCTCGAGCAGCGAGAAGCCGGCCCGCCGGCGCGCAATTCTCATTGGCGTGGCTTCGCAATGGCGAGTTTGATCGCCGTCAGGGTCAGAGAGTCCCGCCCGGCCTGCGCGCCGCCGGGCCGCCGCACGGTGAGGCGCGCGAAATAGGCGGTGGTGCGCCCGTTTCCGTCTGTCGCGGCGACCGAGCGATAGGGCGAAACGATCAGGCGCCAGACCAGCCCATCGGCGTAGCGGCCCGAGGATTCGCCGGCCGCGAGCGGCGTCGCGACGCCGAGCGCCTCGATCTGCGAGCGTCCCTGTCGCGCCGCCCGCAGCAGAAAGTCGCCGCGCGCCTCGTTGCGCGCGCCGCCGCCGAGTCCCTGCATCAGCGCGCCCATCGCCAGAGTGAGGATGACGAAGGCGACGAGCGATTCGATCAGCGTGAAGCCGCCGCGCGCAGCGCGCGCGCGCGAGCCTGAAGGCTCGCGGTCCAACGCCGCTCCAGGACCGAGAGCCTTTCCCGGACCGCGAGCCTTCAGGCTCGCGATTCTCGCGAAGCAGGCCGTCAGAATATGGCGCATCGCGTCGCTCCGGTCAGCCAGTTCACCGCGATTTGCGCGCGCACGCCGCCGAGGGCGATGGTCAATTCGCCGCCCGACGAGCCGCCGGTCGGATAAAAAGCGAAATTCGCTTTGTCTTTGCTGCGCCTTTCGTTGGCGGAGACGGAAAGATCGATGCGCGCATCATTGGGCAGCGGCGTCTCCGCCACGGTGGGCGAGGCGAAGGACTTGCGGCGCAGATCGATGGTCAGCGCCAGTTCCTCATTGGCGGCGATCGCGCGCATGCGCGTCTGCCGCAGCGCGGCGCAGAGCGAGCGCGTCGCGCTTTCGACGCGCAGACGCGGGGAGGGGCGGCCGCCGAGCTGAGTGGCGGCGCCGGCGATGAGGCCGAGAATGGCGAGCGCGGCGAGCATCTCGATCAGAGAAAACCCCGCGCGCGCGCTGCTTCGCGTCGGCGGCCTGCGGCTCATTGGCCCGCGAGCTCGTTGATCCCGAGCACGGCGTCCATCACCGTCATCACGAGGCCGCCGACGACGGCGGCGATGAGGATGGTGAGCATCGGGGTGATCAGTCCGACGGCGCGCTCGATGCCGCGCTGAGTCTGACGCTCGAACATTGTGGCGAGGCGCAGCAGCAGCTCGTCGAGCTTGGCTACTTCTTCGCCGATGCGCGTCATCTGCGCCGCCGCGACGGGAAAAGCCTCGATGCGCTCGAGCGCGGCGCTGAGCGCGCCGCCGCCGCGCACCGATTCGATGGCGCCGGCGAGCTCGGAGCGGAAATAGGCGTTGGAGACCACCGAGCGCGCGCTCTCCAGCCCCTGCAGCAGCGGCACGCCGGCGCGCGACATGGCGCCGAGCGTGCGCGCGAAGCGCGCCGCCTGGAATTTCGCGATGATGTCGCCGGCGTAGGGAAGGTCGAGCAGGGCGCGATCGAGCTTGATCTGCAGCGGCGGATTGACCGCGGCGTAGCGCTTCAGTCCGTAGAGTCCGGCGCCGAGGGCGACGAAGCCCGCCGCGATCATCGGCCAGGCGCCCTGGAGATCGATGATGAATTGCAGGCCCTTGGGCATGGGCTTGCCATTGTCGGCGAAGATCGGCGCGATGCTCGGCACCAGAGTGCCGAGCACGACGCCCGTCGAGATGATGGCGAGCACGATGAGCAGCGCCGGATAGACGAGGCCGCTCTGGATTTTCGCGCGCATCTCGAGCCGCCGCTCCAGCATGTCGGCGATGTCGACGAGCGCCTGCGCGACATTGCCCATCGTCTCGCCGGCGCGAATAATGTTGAGGTAGTCCGCGCCGAACAGTTCCGCGCGCGCGCTCAGCGCGTCGGAGAGCGAGGCGCCGTCGACGACGCGACGCAAAATCTCTTCCGCCAGCGCGCGCACGGCGGGCGCGGCGCTCTGCTGCGCCAATATGCGCAGGCTGTTGTCGAGCGGGAGATCCGCCTCCTCCAGCGTCGCGAATTCGCGCGTGAAGGAGGCGATCTCGGCGGCCGACGGCCCCGATTTCGAGAACAGGCCGGCGAGCGAGAAGCTCGCCTCGGCGCGCTTCTCCTGCACGGCGAAAGGCGTGACGCCGCGGCCCCACAGCTGCTCCTCCGCCTCCTCGCGGGAGCGCGCCTCGATCTCGCCTTCGACGAGATCGCCCTCGGCCGAATAGGCGCGATAGCGGAACATCGACATGGATCAATCCATACGCGTGACGCGCAACACTTCGTCGACAGTGGTCTCGCCCCGCCAGGCCTTGGCCATGCCGCATTGATACATCGTCATCATGCCCGCTTCTTTCGCCGCCGTCGCCATCACCCCGTCCGGCGCGGAGTCGCAGACCAGCCGCCGCATCGGCTCATCGAGAATCAGCAGCTCGGCGATGGTGGAGCGGCCGGCATAGCCGGAATTTCGGCAATGGCTGCAGCCGACCGGGGCGCCCAGTCGATCCGGCCCGCGCGCGAAAGCTTCGCCGGCGAGGGTCTCGCGCCATTGCCGGCGCGCGTCCATGGGCTTCGCGCAATGCGGGCAGAGCCGGCGCACGAGGCGCTGCGCGAGGACGGCCTTGACGGTCGATGCGATGAGATAGGGCTCGACGCCCATGTCGATGAGGCGGGTGATCGAGCCCACCGCGCTATTGGTGTGCAGCGTCGAGAAGACGAGATGGCCGGTGAGCGAGGATTGGATGGCGATCTTCGCCGTGGCGGCGTCGCGAATCTCGCCGATCATGATGATGTCCGGGTCCTGGCGCAGCATGGCGCGCAGGCTCGCCGGAAAATCCATGCCGATCGCCGGCTGCACCTGCACCTGATTGACGCCGACGAGCTGATATTCGATCGGGTCCTCGACGGTGAACACCTTCACTTCCGGATTGGAGAGCTCCTTCAGCGCGGTATAGAGCGTCGTCGTCTTGCCGCTGCCGGTCGGCCCCGTCACCAGCACGATGCCGTTGGGATTGTGCATGACGTTGCGCAAGGAGACGATGGTCTCCGGCTCGAAGCCGAGCGCCTCGAAATCGAGCGAGACCTGGCTGCGGTCCAGAATGCGCAGCACGATGCTCTCGCCATGCGCGGTCGGAATGGTGGAGACGCGGAAGTCGATGTCGACGCCGCGCACGGCGAGCTTCACGCGGCCGTCCTGCGGCAGGCGCCGCTCGGCGATGTCGAGCCGCGCCATGATCTTTATGCGCGAGGTGATGGCGGCTTTGAGGCCCGGCGGCAGCGTGTCGGTGGTGCGCAGCACGCCGTCGATGCGATAGCGCACCTGCACGGCGTCGAGCCCCGGCTCGATGTGAATGTCGGAGGCGTGCGCCTCGATCGCGTCGCCGACGATCTGATTGACGCGGCGGATGACCGGCGCCTCATTGGCGATGTCGCGCAGGCGCTGGAGGTCGTAATCGCTCGCGTCCTGCGCGCGGTCGTCGTCGACGAGCGAGACGCCGTCGGCCTTTTGGCCATAGAGGCTCGACCACGCCTTCTCGAACAGAGCGGGGGTGACGATGCGCAGATCGATCGAAAGGCCGGTCGAATAGGCGAGCGCCTCGACGGGGCCGAGATCGAGCGGATCGGTGACCGCGAGAGTGAGCGCGCTCTCGCCGGCGGCGAGCGGCAGCAGCCCGTTCGCGCGCAGGAACTTTTGCGGAATCTGCTCGGCGAGCGCGGCCTCCTCCGGCAGATCGGCGGGCGCGATCACCGGAATGCGCAGGAATTTTCCGAGATGCGCGCAGAGGTCGGTCTCGGAGACGAGGCCGAGCTTCGTCAGCACGCGGTCGAAGCGCTCTCCGCTCTGGCGCGCCGCACGTTGCGAGCGCTGCAGAGCGAGCTCGTCGATCGCCTTCTCCTGAACGAGATAGGCGCCGAACTCCTGCAGAAAGGCGCCGTTGCGCGCATTGGCGCGATCCGGATCGATACTCTCCCGCGATGACGGATCGACATGTGCCATTGGGACGAACACCTGCTCGAGACATGCCGGGAGAAGCCGGCGGGCCGCCGTCGCGGCGCGCCGTTTTTCACTGGCGCTTCAGGTCGGCGGATGGTAACCGTGCTTGTTGTCGCGCGCAATTGCGCTGAGTTGTTCGGGTAGGGTGGCGGAGTGCGTGCTGGTCGACGCATATCGCCTTTTTCCGGCGAGGGAAAGGCCGAAGGGCGAGCCCTGCAATGCGGGCTCGCGGCGCTGTTGTCGATCCTCTGCGCCGTCGCCGCGCCTGCGCCCGCAGCGGCCGGCGGCTTCTTCCTCTATGCGACCCCGCACGCCTGCGCGTCGTCGGGAATTTTCCGCCGGCGCGAATGCGAGATCGCTTTCACCAATGCACAGACGGATGTGCGCGCGCGGACCGAGACATTCTCGTCGCGCGGACGCTGCGAGGCGCGCTATCGCCTGTGCGAGAAGCCGGAGGCCGAAGACGGAGGCTGGCGCGCGGCGCTGCTCGGGATCGAGATCGTCGGCGGACCCGATCATTGGTCGGCCATGCCCGTCCTGGGAGCCGAAATCCCGCGGCTGTTCGTCAATCGGCCGATTTCCCGGCTCATCGAGCCGATGACCGATTCCTGGACTCCGATCCTGGCGAGCGGCCGATTTCGCGTCGGCGGGCCGGCGCGGGTGACGGCGAGCGCGGAGCCGAGCGCGGCGCTCGAAGGCGAAATCGACGAGCCGCGGCCGGCGATGCGCTCGACCCGGGAATCGGAGAGCGCGCGGCGCGAGCGTTTGCGCTCAGCGCCCTTTATCCAGTGAGCCCGTGCGATTTGCCGCGCGTCCCGCGATTTGCAACGAGCCGCGCAACTTGGAGACGGGGGCGGAGGCGTGTTAGGCTGAGCGCGCGAGAACCGAGCGGGTGGCTCGCGTCGACGAATTCGAAGCCTCTCTAGAGCGAGCCTTTGGGCTCGTTCTAGAGGCCCATCGATTTCGATGACGCGGGTCGCCGGAGCAGCTTCCGGTCCGAGTGGATCGAAAACAGCTCCAGCTTGTTTTGATCTGGAGCGAATTCTGATCGATCGATTCCGTTCGGTCGGAACGCGCTCTAACGTCATCGGCTTGTTGCAATCGCAATGGAGAAAGCGCACGGCGAGCGTCGCTCGCGCGAATGTGGCGCAATCGATTTTCGCGCGCGGCGCTCGGGAGCGCGTGGCGCAGATGGGCGCTCGGCGCCCGAACCTGGATGGGCGCCCGGCGCCAGAACCTTAAGGTGGCCGCGCGAGTCGTGCGTGGCCGCGCAAGTCGCGCGTGAAGGTGTCGATGTCGTCGTCGATCTGGCGTAAGGAACTGTTCGAGGGCTCGGCGGCCGAAGCCGCGGCTCGCCTGTGGGCGTGGTGGCGCGGCGAATTCTTCGCGCTGTTCTCGCCCGCGACGCTCGCCTTCCTGCTCGATCGCGGCGAGCGCCGCCTCATGCTGCGCGTCGGCGAGACGCCGATCGCTCTGCACCTCGTCGCGGCCGAGGACGACGAGCCGGCGCCGCCGATCCTGCCCGACGAGATCGCCGCCTCCTCGCTCGACGCGGTTCTCGCCGCGCGCGGTGTGACGCGCGAGGCGACCAAGATCGTCGTGGAGCTGCCGCGCGAATCCTTCTTCGTCCGCCGCTTCGACGCGCCGGCCGCGGCGCTCGCGGATCTGCCGCGCCTGCTGACCATGGAGCTCGAGCGCAAGACGCCGTTCAAGCCGGCCGACGTGCTGCATGGACATGTCATCGCCGGGCGCGCGGGCGCGTCGCACGGGGGCGCCGAAAAGATCGGCGTCGAGCAATGGATCCTGCGTCGCGATCTGATCGCCCGCGCCGTCGAGGGCTCGAGCCTCTCGGTCGAGGACGTGGATCTCGTGCAGCCGCGATGGCCTCACGGCGAGCCGACCAGTCCTCCGGCGATGCGCGTGCGCGATGCGGCGACGGAAGGCCCGGATCGGGAAGGCCGGATCGCGCTCGGGGCCGCCGTGCTCGCTCTGACGTTGTTCGCCGTCGGCGTCGGCGTCGCTTTCTGGCGTCAGGAGCAGGAGATGGCCGCCGTGGAAGAGGCGATCGCCGCGGCGTCGACGCGCGCCGCGGGCGCGCGCCAGATCGCCGACCGCGCCGCGACCGACAGCCGGCTGCTCGCCACGCTGCGCGAGGAGCGCGCGAAAAATCCCACTTTCGCGGAGCTGTGGGAGGAAGTCTCGCGCATCCTGCCGGACGGCGCTCATGCGGCGGAGCTGCGCCTCACCGACCGTCGCGAGGGCGGCCGCTCGATCGAGCTCAACGGCTTTGCGGATTCCGCCGCGAGCCTTCCGGCTCTGTTCGACCGCTCCGCGCTCTTTTCCGACGCCAAGCTCACGGCGCCCATCACGCCCGATCCGATCGAGAAGCGCGAGAGCTTTTCGCTGCAGGCCAATATTCGCAGCTCGAAATGACGAGGACGAGCCGATGCCCTTGAACGCCGGAGCGCTCTCGGACCCGCAGCTGAAGCGGCGGGCGCTGTTCCTCGGCGCCAATCTGGCGCTGCTCCTCGTCGCCTATCTGGCGGCGGTGGCGCCTTTGTTCGGCTTTCTGGCGGAGCGCTCCGAAGCGATCGCCGAGCGCCGCGCGACTCTCGCCGGCTATGAATCCATCGCCGTGCAAGAGGATGCGGTGAAGGAGTATGCGCGGCAGGTGGAGGAGAGCAATTCGCGCGGCGAGCTGCTCACCGGAGAGAGCGAGGGCGTCGTCAACGCCAATCTCCAGGCGCGCTTGAAGAGCCTCGCCGAGCAGTCCGGCGCCACGGTCGTGTCTTTGCAGGCGCTGCCGGCCAAGGTGGCGAGCGGCCAGTCGCTGATCGGCGCGCGGCTCGATGTGATGGGCTCGCTCGATGCGCTGAGCCGGCTGGCGCGCGCGCTCGAGAGCGACCCTCCTTTGCTGCTGGTCCTCGCCGCATCGGTGCGCAAGCAGTCGTCCACCTGGACGGAGCAGCCGGACAGCGGCGGCGGCCCCGGCGGCGGCGACAACACGCTCGAAGGGCAGTTCGACGTCTTCGGCGGCGCCTCGAAGGTCCATTCATGAGCGGCCGGATCAGAGAGCTCGCCGGCGCCCGCTTGCGCGCGCTCGCCAATGGCCTGGGGCTGTCGCCGCTCTCGGTTCTGCGCTTCGCGCTGCTCGCGGCGCTGGACGTCGCGGCGCTCGCCTTCGCGATCGGCGCGACCATCGGCGGAGGGGAGGACCGGGCGGCTCCAAAGACCGAATGGCGCCCGCCTCAGGCGCTCACGCCGCCGCAGGAGCGCGCCGGCCTCGCGGGCGAGGAGCTCGCGACCCTGTCGCGACCGATTTTCTGGCGCTCGCGTCGCGCGCCGCCGCCTTCGCGCTCGAGCCGAAAGACCGATGGGCGCGGACAAGCCATGGGGGCGGCGACCGGCCTCACGCTCGGCGGCATCGTCAAAATCGGCGAGCGCGCGCGCGCCTTTCTCGTTGTTCCGGGCGCATCCGAAGGACGGTGGGTCGAGAAAGGCGAGACGGTCGAAGGCTGGACGGTCGAAGAGATCGCCGCCTTCGCGGTCACGGTCAGCGACGGCGGGCAGTCCTCGCGACTGCAGCTCTATGCCGAAGCGTCGGAAAAATCCTCCGACAAGGCGCCCGACAAGGAAGCCGAACAAGAACCCGAACAACAGCCTGAACAAGAGTCCGAGAAGGAAGCCGACAAGGAACCGGAGAAGTAGGAGCCGCGCGCGAAGTGGCGCGACGCCTCGTATCATGATAGTGCCTCAGTGACAGCGTAGCTCGAGGCGTTGCTCGAGAAGTCGGAGTGGTCGTGTTTATCCGTCGTGTTCTGTTGACGTGTATCGCCGTCGCCGTCGCCGGGTGCGAAAGCACTGGCGATCCGCCGGTCTCCGAATGGAGCCGCGCCCCCCTTCGTCCCGACGATGCTCGCAGCGATGCGCAGATCGCCCACGGCTCCGGCCGCAACGGGCTGCGCCTCGGCGGAGGCGGCGCGGGGCGGACGGAAACGGTCGTCGGGAGCGGACGCTTCGTCGGCTCGTCGCGCGCGCGCCGGAAGGCGGAGGACGCCGCCGAGGATGAGGGCGTCACTCTCAATCTCGCCAATCTGCCGATCGCCGAGGCCGCCAAAGTCGTGCTCGGCGACATTGTCGGCGCCGATTATGTCGTCGATCCCCGCCTCGAGGGCAAAGTCACCGTCCACACGTCGCGGCCGGTGAAAAAATCCGTCGCGATCGAGCTGTTCCAATCCTCGCTGCGCGTCGCCGGCGCTGCGGTCGTCGAAAGCGACGGGATCTACAAGATCGTTCCGGCCGATCAGGCCGCGACCTCCGGCGCGCCGCTCAGCATCGGCGCCGGAGCGGCGCCGCGCGCGTCGGAGCAGATCGGCAATGGCGTTCGCGTCGTGCAGCTGCGCTATGTCTCGGCCTCCGAGATGAAGCGCGTGCTCGAGCCGATTTCCCAGCGCGGCGGCATCGTCCAGGCGGACGAGAGCCGCAGAATTCTCACACTGAGCGGGAGCGCGCACGAAGTCGCCGCGCTCGAGGAGGCGATCACGATCTTCGACGTGGACGCGATGCGCGGCATGTCTTTCGCCATGGTGCCGGTGCGCAGCGGCGATCCGGACACGCTCGCCGAGGATCTGCGCAAAGTGTTCGGCTCCGAGAAGGAAGGGCCGATGAACGGAATGATCCAGTTCGTCGGCAACAAGCATCTCGCCGCCATATTGGTGATTTCCCCGCAGCGCGCCTATCTCTCCCGCGCCCGCGCCTGGATCGATCGTCTCGACGCGCGCGCCGAGAGCACGGAGAAGCAGTTCTTCAGCTATCGTGTGCAGAACCGTCCGGCCAAGGAGATGGTGCGCGTGCTCTCGACCATGTTCGGCCGCGACTCGGGCGGCTCGGGCAATGACGCCTCGCCACGCTTCGGACAATCGTCGACGTCTTCCGGCGGCGCTCTGTCGCAGAGCGGCTCCTCGGGCGGATCGTCGAGCGGCTTGGGCTCCTTGGGGTCGAGCTCGGGCTCCGGCGGATTGGGCTCGGGCGGGTTCGGCCTCAATTCCAGCTCCAATTCGAGTTCCGGTTCGAACTCCAGTTCGAGTTCCGGCTCCGGCTCGGCAAGCTCCGGCGGCGTGTTCGGCGCATCGAAGGCCGGCGCGGCCGGCTCCGCCTCCGGCGATCAGAACGGCTCGCAGTCGGGGTCCGGCCAGGACGCGGCCAGCAGCGACGACGGCCGCTTCAAATTCGCGGTCGACGAAGCCAAGAACGCGATCGTGGTGATGGCGACGCCGGAGGACTACAAGCGGCTGCTGAAGGTGGTGGAGACGCTCGACGTCCTGCCCAATCAGGTGTTCATCGAGGCGACCATCGCCGAAGTGACGCTGACCGACGATCTCACCTTCGGCGTGCGTTGGTTCCTGCAGAAGAATGCGTCGGCCGGCGCCTTCTCGGACGGCGACACCGGCACGCCGGGCGCCAACGACGCCACGACGGGCTCCAATCTTCTCGGCGCGGCGGTCGGCGCGACGTTCCCCGGGTTCAACTATGCGCTGCGCGCCGCCAATACGCAGGTCACGCTCTCGGCGCTCAACAAGATCACCAATGTCAATATCATCTCGACGCCCTCGCTCACCGTGCTCGACAATCGTCAGGCTGTGCTGCAGGTCGGCGATCAGGTTCCCGTCCAGACCTACTCCGGAACCAACACGTCGGGTGGCGTGACGACGTTCAATTCCGTCACTTACCGCGACACCGGCGTCATTTTGTCGATCACGCCGCATATCAACGAAAGCGGTCGCGTGATGCTGGAGCTCGAGCAGGAGGTCTCCAATGTCGCGGCAGGAACGAGCGCGACCTCGACGACGCCGACGATCAAGCAGCGGCGCGTCAAGACGCAGGTGGTCGTCAACGACAGCGAAGCGCTGATGCTCGGCGGCCTCATCCAGGATTCCAGCAGCCGCGGAGCCAGCCAGATTCCGATCGTCGGCGACATTCCGATTTTGGGCAATGCGTTCAAGAGCAAGTCCAATAACGCCAGCAAAACCGAGCTGCTCATCATGATCACGCCGCATGTCGTGCGCTCGCTCGCCGAAGCGCGCGACATCACCGACGAGTTCAAGCGCAAGATGCTGCGCATCTCCACCAAGGCCATCGTCCGGCCGCACGGCATGGAGAACACCGCGCGGCGGATCCTGCTCGACCAGTGAAGGTCGGCGCGTTGCGCCGGCGCCGGGTCAGCAGGGCGGCAGGCCGCGCCCCGCCATGGCGCGCAGCCGCGCGCGCTCGCGCGATTCGCCGCGGCGCATCTCCAGGATGGTGAAAGGCTCGGCGCCGGCGGCGCCGATTCGCACGAGGGTTTCTCCGACGCTCGTGTGGCCGCTCGGCTGCGCGACTTCCACATGGACGAGATAAGCGCCGGCATGGGCGCCTTCCTGCGCGAATTCGGCGGGAAAGCGCGGGTCGCGACGGTCAACCGCGCGCGGGTCTGGACGCGCAGCGAGGTCGAGCACGATATCGGGGCGATAGCCGGCGAGAGCGGCGAACAAAGCGGGCGGCGCGAGCTTCGGGTCGACGCTCGGGCTGCGCGAATGCACGGTGACGAACGGAAGCAGGCGGCGCAACAGGGCGGGCTCCATGCGGTCGACCTGATCGAGTTCCAGCGCCGTCTGGAACGGGGCGCGCTTGGGACCGAACGGACGGTCCGAGTAGGAGGATGACGAGGCGGAGGCCTCGACCTCATTGGAAGGCTGCTCGCGAAATTCGACGATGGCGTGAGCGATCGCGTCGGCGTCGCGCGATTCGACGCCGAAGCCGATCATCATCGCTTTCAGCAGATGTTCCGAGGCCGCGTTGAGATCGACCTTGCCCTCCTCGTCCTCGATGGCGACCGCCACGGCGGCGCCGGCGAGCGAGCAAAACGAGGGCGCGCCGTCATGCAACGGATGCTGGTTGGCGATGGACGAGCTCTGCTCCGACAGAAGCGTCATGATCGCGAGATTGCTCGCCGCCTCCGCGAGGAGCTGCGTCTGCGTCGCGCCGGCGCCGTTGAACGCCGCCTGCAGGCGCGAGCGCGCTGTCGTCATGAACGAGACGATCAGCAGCGTGACGACGCCGACGCCCCAGATGACGACGAGAAGGGCAAAGCCCCGCCGCGCGGGGCGGGGCGAGCGCGGCGCCATGCGAGCGGAACGCCTTTCAGCGCGCGGCGGCGGCGTCGCGATTGCGCGAGACCGTCGCGGCCCCGCCCGGACGGCCCTCGGGGCCGAGCGAGCCGAGATCGAAGGGGCCGTTCTGGCCGGGCGCGCGATAGAGATAGTCATGCCCCCACGGGTCTTTCGGCACATTGGCCGATTTCAGATAGGGGCCGTTCCAGACCGCGACGCCCGAGGGGCGGCGCGCCAGCGAGCCGAGGCCTTCTTCCGAAGACGGGTAGCGGCCGGTGTCGAGATAGAACAGATCGAGCGCGCTGGAGATGTTCTCCATTTGAATCTGCGCGGTCTTCACCTTGGATTCGGAGAGATAGTTGAGCACGCGCGGTCCGACGAGGCCGACGATCGATCCGATGATCGCCAGCACGACCAGCATTTCGACGAGCGTGAAGCCGGCGCGCCGGCTCGCGGTTCGCCGCGTCGCGCGGCGGAGGCGCGTTGCGCGCGCGGCGAAGGAGGTCGACGGGGCACGGTTGCTGCGCGTCATGTCATGCTCTCGAATGTGTCGTGGAGACGGTCGAATGAGTCGTGGAGACGGTTCGCCTCGACCGGAGTCGATGCGAGGCGCGCGCATTCTGGACCAGTCGCGCCGCGACATCAACTTTTCGCAAGGCCGCGGCCGGCGTCTACGCCGCCCGTCGGCAAGATTTTTTTGAAGGCGTCGTCACACGCGCGTCATCGAACGCGGATTCGCGTGGCCGCCGACGCCGCCCCTGCAACATGGCGACACGAGGCCGCGCAGGAGATCAGCGCGAGGCCTCTCACTCTCGCGCCGCAGCAGTCGGAGCCGAGAATCGATCACAGACAATGTGTTCGGCGTTCGTGCGAAAGATTTGGCGCAACGACGCGCAGTTTCTCTCATCGTGGCGCGTCGTCGAGTTGCGTGATCGAGAGAGTTATGATTGAGTCCGCACGCAACATTCCGTTGCACTTTTTCAACAGCGACATCGCTTATTGCGAATGGCTGAAGCAATTCGACATCGGCCATTCGCAGGGGAGGGGCCTTCATGTTTCGTAAGATGCTGATCGCGGCGGTCGCCGCAACTTCGTTCTCGACGGGCGCCTGGGCCAATGCCGCCTGCCCGAATGTGTCGCTCACCCGACTCCAGGCGGCGCTGAAGAAGGCGATCGCGGACACTCAGGGCCAGCTCGGCCTCGGCCTCAACATGTGGGCGACAGTCGTCGCGGCGGACGGCGCCGTGTGCGTCGTGGCCAATTCGAGCGGCGACCCGATTCAAGGGCAGTGGCTCGCGAGCCGCGTGATCTCCGCGCAGAAGGCGTTTACCGCGGCGACGCTCAGCCTCGGGCCGACCGCGAATTCCGGCTCGGGCACAGGGCTCGCCACCGGCAAGCTCGCGCTCTCCACGGCCAATCTGTTCTCGGCGGTGCAGCCCGGCGGCAGCCTGTTCGGCCTGCAGCACAGCAATCCGGTCGCCGCGCCGGAGGCCTATGGCGACAAGATCGGCGCCGGCGGCGTCGCGGCGGGGCCGACCGACACGGCGAACTATGGCACGGCCAGCGATCCGATGATCGGCCTCGTGATCGGCGGCGTCAATGTCTTCGGCGGCGGACTCGCGCTTTATGGGACCGGCGGCGTGAAGGAGGGCGCGGTCGGCGTCAGCGGCGACACCTCCTGCGCGGACCATCTGATCGCTTGGCGCGTGCGCAAGAACCTCGGCCTCGATCATCTGGGCGCGATCGGCGGCGTGTCCGGCGACGCGAGGCGTCCCGACAACATCGTCTTCGACATCACCCCCAACGCCGCCGGCGGAACCGGCGTGAGCGCCAAGGGCTGGGGTCATCCGGCCTGCGGCGGCGCCACCAACGCCGCTGCGACCGCGGCCGCCAAGACGCTGCCCATCGTCAGGGATTGATCTGATCCGGAATTGATCTGATCCGGGATTGATCTGCTTCTCGCCGCCGCCGGGAGCGAGCTTGGTTGCTCGACCCGGCGGCGGGACTTTGCACAGTCGATTTGAATAGAGCATTTTGAAATTGCGGGGCGTCCACACGAACAGGACGAGCCCCGATCGAAGGATCGCCTCTGATTGCGCATCCTGACGATCGAGCCTGCCGATCGAGAGTCGCGCCGGTCGTCGGCGCGCCGCCGCGGCGAAAAACCTCCGGGGCGTATTTCCCCTGCGGCCGGTTTTGGTCTATGGGAGGCGATGCTGTCCGATGGCGCGGCGCCACCCGCGGCGATCGACAGACCAGACAGGCGATTCAGAACTCATGAGCCAGACTTTCGATCTGCCCGAATTGAAACGCCGCATGCAAGGCGCCCTGGCGACGCTCAAGCACGAGCTCGGCGGACTGCGCACCGGGCGCGCCTCGGCCGGCCTGCTCGAGCCCATTCATGTCGAAGCCTATGGACAGTCGACGCCCTTGAATCAGGTCGCGACGATCAGCGTTCCGGAGCCGCGCCTGCTCTCCGTGCAGGTGTGGGACAAGGGCCTCGTCTCGGCTGTCGACAAGGCGATTCGCGATTCCAATCTCGGCCTCACGCCGACGATCGAGGGGCAGGTGCTGCGCATCCGCACGCCCGAGCTCAACGAGCAGCGCCGCAAGGAGCTGGTCAAGGTCGCGCACAAATACGCCGAGGATGCGCGCGTCGCCGTGCGCCATGTGCGCCGCGACGGGCTCGACATACTGAAGAAGCTGTTGAAGGATCACGCCCTGCCCGAGGACGACGCGAAGCGTCACGAGACCGAGGTGCAGAAGGCGACCGACGACGCGGTGCGCGAGGTCGACGCCGCGGTCGCGCAAAAGGAAAAAGAGATTCTGCAGGTTTGAGTTTTTCGTCGCGTCCCCCTCCCGCCGGACTTTGGCCCGGCCGCCGGGGCCGAGAGAGAGGCGTTTCGCGTGTTAGAGTGAGATTTTTTCCAAGACAGCCATGGTGTGGGTCGAAACGATGGGAGACGGCGGAGTTCTCGAATTCGGCGCAGCGGCGCTCGCGCCGAGGTCCGCGCCGCGTCATGTCGCGCTGATCATGGACGGAAATGGTCGTTGGGCGGCCGCGCGCGGTCTGCCCCGCTTCGAAGGTCACAGGCGCGGCGTCGAGGCGCTGCGCAAGACGGTGCGGGCCGCGATCGAGCTCGGCGTCGACTATCTCACGGTCTATTCTTTCTCCGTCGAGAACTGGACGCGCCCGGCCGAGGAGGTGCGGAGCCTGCTCGCGCTGCTGCATCGGTTCATCCGCAATGATCTCGCCGAGCTTCGCTCCAATAATGTGCGGGTGAGGGTGATCGGAGACCGGGTCGACTTGTCCGAGGACATCGCCGCCCTGCTGCGCGAGGCGGAGGAGACGACCGCCGCAAACACCGGCCTGACCTTGATCGTCGCCTTCAACTATGGCGCGCGGCAGGAGATCGCCGCCGCCGCGCGCGCGCTCGCCGCGGAAGTGGCGGCCGGGCGGCTGCGTCCCTGCGACATCGACGCCGGCGCGATCTCGGCGCGGCTGGATACGGCCGATGTTCCGGATCCGGACCTCATCATCCGCACCTCGGGCGAGCAGCGCTTGTCGAATTTCATGCTGTGGCAGGCCGCCTACGCCGAACTTTTGTTCGTGCCGGTGCATTGGCCTGATTTCGATCGGGCGGATTTCGAGGCGGCGATCGACGATTACGCGCATCGCGACCGCCGCTTCGGCGGGCTCGCGCCGGTCGGACGCCGCGCGAAGACAGCTTCATGAGCGAACCACTGCGGTCGGGCCCCGCCCTTGCCGGCGAGAGGGACGGAAAATTCGGGGATCTCGGTCCGCGCCTGCTCTCCGCGGCGGCGCTGATCGCGACGGCGCTGATCGCGCTCTATGTCGGCGGCGACGTCTTTGCATTGTTCTGGCTGCTCGCCGCTTTCGCCGTCTCCTGGGAATGGCAGGGGATCGTGGGCGGCGCGTTCGGCCTCGCGCGCACGGCGCTCGGCGGCGCCGCGCTCGCGGCGGCCGCGGCCTTCGCCGCGCATGGCGCGGGGCCGTTGGCGCTCGCCGCGCTCGGCGCCTTCGCCGCTTTGTTCGCCGTGCTGGCCGGACCGGGGCGGCGCTTCTGGGCGCCGCTCGGGCTCGTCTACGCCGGCTCGCTCGTCGTATCGGCCAATGTGCTGCGCCGCTCGCCGGATTTCGGAGCGCTTTCGATCGCCTGGCTGTTCGCCGTCGTCTGGGGCGCCGATGTGATGGCCTATTTCGGCGGCCGGCTGATCGGCGGGCCCAAGCTGTGGCCGAAGGTCTCGCCGGGCAAGACCTGGTCCGGGGCGATCGTCGGCCTCGTCAGCGGGGCGCTGTTCGGCCTCGCGGTGGCCGTGTTCGGCCCTTGGCCGCAGGCGGCCTCGCGCGAGCTATTGTTCGTGGGGCTCGTCGCGGCGGCGCTCGCGCAGCTCGGCGATTTGTTCGAATCCTGGATCAAGCGCCGCTTCGGCGTCAAGGATGCGAGCCGGCTCATTCCCGGCCACGGCGGCGTGATGGACCGGGTCGACGGCTTCATCTTCGCCAGCGCCTTCGCGGCGCTGCTCGGCGGATTGCGCGGCCAGGAGTCCCTGGCCGCGGGACTTTTCATCTGGTAGGCGCGTCATGGGCACAGGCATCCGAATCGACGATTTTTCCACTGTGGCCGGGTCCGCGCGTCCGCGGCGCATCGTCCTGCTCGGCGCGACGGGGTCGATCGGCCGCTCGACCGTCGATCTCCTGGAGCGCGATCGGCAAGGCTTCGAGGTCGCGGCGGTCGCAGGCGGGCGCGATGTCGAGGCTCTGGCGCGCGTCGCCCGCTCCGTGCGCGCCAAATTCGCCGCCATCGCCGATCCGAACGCGCTCGGCGCCCTGAAAGAGGCGCTGGCGGGCAGCGGGATCGAGGCCGGCGCGGGCCACGCGGCCGTGGTCGAGGCCGCCGAGCGCGAGGCCGATCTCGTCGTCAGCGCCATCGTCGGCGCGGCCGGCGTCGCGCCCACGCATGCGGCGCTGCGGCTCGGCCGCGACGTCGCCCTCGCCAACAAGGAATGCCTCGTCTGCGCCGGCGTCCCCTTCATGCGCGAGGCGGAGAAGGCCGGCGCGCGGCTGCTGCCGATGGACAGCGAGCACAACGCCATCTTCCAGGCGCTCGGCGGGGCCGATCCGGCGACGATCGAGCGGATGACGCTGACCGCCTCGGGCGGCCCGTTCCGCACCTGGACGCGCCTGGCGATCGCCGAGGCGACGCCGGAACAGGCGCTCGCCCATCCCAATTGGGCCATGGGGCCGAAGATCACGATCGACTGCGCCGGCATGATGAACAAGGGCCTCGAGCTGATCGAGGCCCATCATTTGTTCGGCGTGCCGGCAGCGCGGCTCGACGTCGTGGTGCATCCGCAATCCATCGTCCACGGGCTCGTCTCCTTTTCCGACGGCTCGGTGACGGCCGGGCTCGCGGTGCCCGACATGCGCGTGCCGATCGCCCATTGCCTGGCTTATCCCGAGCGGCTGACGACGCCCGCGCGCCGGCTCGATCTCGCGGCCATCGGCCAGCTCACATTCGAGCGGCCGGATTTCGAGCGCTTTCCGGCGCTGCGGCTCGCCCTCGACGCGCTCGCCGAGGGCTCCGGCCTGCCGACGGTGCTCAACGCCGCCAATGAGATCGCCGTCGAGGGCTTCCTGTCCCGGCGCATCGGTTTCGACGGCATCCATCGCCATGTCGCCGACGCCTGCGACGCCGCGCTCAAGGACGGCACGGCCCGCGAGCCCGCGAGCGTGGAAGAAGCGCTCGATATTGACCATATTGTCAGAGAAAGGTCGCGCGCCGCCTTGGCGATGACCGCGGCTTCGGGCATGTTAACGCTTCCGTAACCAGGATGCCGCCCGCAGGGCGAAACTCTTGGTCGAGTCACGCGTTCGCCGGGAGTATCGCTTTGCTGGACGTCATCATGTCGATCCTCACCTACATCGTCCCCTTCATCTTCGTGCTGACGGTCGTGGTCTTCTTCCACGAGCTCGGCCATTTCCTGGTCGGACGCTGGTGCGGGGTGAAAATCGACGCCTTTTCGATCGGCTTCGGACCCGAGCTCTGGGGCCGCGACGACCGCCGCGGCACGCGCTGGCGCATCGCGGCGATTCCCCTCGGCGGCTATGTGAAGTTCCACGGCGACGCCAATGGCGCGAGCGTCCCGGATCCGGCGCGCATCGCGGCAATGCCCGTCGAGGAGCGCAAGGTCGCCTTCGCCGCACAGCCGGTGTGGAAGCGCATGGCCATCGTGATCGCCGGCCCGCTCGCCAATTTCGTCCTGGCGATCACGATCTTTACCGTCCTGTTCGCGACCCTCGGCCGCAATGTGCTCACGCCCCGCATCGCCTCGGTCGCGCCGTCGAGCGCCGCCGAGCAGGCAGGCTTCCGGCCGGGCGATCTCGTCCTCTCGATCGACGGCCAGCCGATCGACAGCTTCTCCCGCATGCAGGAGATCGTCGCCTCGTCCACCGGCAAGCCGCTGACCGTCCTGGTGCGGCGCGCCGACAAGGAAGAGACGCTGACGGCGACGCCGCAATTGCGCGAGATCGAGACGGCGCTCGGCAAGACCAAGATCGGCATGCTCGGCCTGCAGGCGAGCAATGATCCGGCGGATCTGCGCGAGGAGCGCTTCGGCCTCGGCCGTTCCGTCCTGCTCGCGGTCGGCGAGACCTGGATGATCGTCGAGCGCACCGGCGCCTATCTCGGCGGACTCGTCGCCGGGCGCGAGGGCGCCGACCAATTGTCCGGCCCGATCGGCATCGCCCAGGTGTCCGGCCAGATGGCCAAGGCGATCGACAAGGTCGGCCTGACGCCGCTGTTCAACCTCATCGCGATTCTCTCGATCTCGATCGGCCTGCTCAATCTGATGCCCGTGCCGCTGCTCGACGGCGGCCATCTGATGTTCTACGCGATCGAGGCGGCGCGCGGACGCGCGCTGGCCGAGCGCACGCAGGAATATGCGTTTCGGCTGGGCCTCGCGATGGTGACGACGCTGATGGTCTTCTCGACCTACAACGATGTCGTGCGGCTGCTGCGCAAGCTGACCGGCGCCGGCGAGGACTGACGAGCCGGTAGATTTCCCATCGGGAAAACTACCGGGATTTTTTCCGCGACGAGCGTTTCGACCGCATTTCGCCATCTTTCTGACGACGATCGAAGGACCCCGGCGGCGTCATGTCCGCCGGGGTCCTCGCGCGTCGAGCGCCTGCTCGTCGTTAACGCGGCGATCACCATAATTCGTGGCCTGTTCGCCACGTCCTGGACAAATTGAAGGGCCACGACATGATCGGCATTTGCAGTAGTCGGTAAACCTTGTAGAAGGTTGACGATCGGATCGGACAGCGTGCGGTCGCGTGCGTGCGTTGTCCCGGCACGTGGGCCGCGCCGCTCATCGGGCGGCAGACGCGGCGACGAGGACTTAGGATTCATGATGCTGTCCATCGAGGCTTTCTGGAAACGTTCCTGTGTCTTGGCCGCGGTGGCCGCTATCCTCGTTCTGGCCCCGCCCGCATATGCGGAGGACATCGTCGTCGTCGGCAACACGCGCGGCGATGCGGATATGATCCGTTCCTATTTCGCCGGCACGAGCCCGCAGGATGTCGAGCAGGGCCTGCAGGCGCTGCGCAACAGCGGCCGCTTCTCCAGCGTGTCGGCGTCGCGCGAGAAGGGACGCGTGGTCGTCCACGTATCCGAGACCAATCTCATCAATCGCGTCGTCTTCGAGGGCAACAGCAAGGTCAAGACCGAGACGCTGACCTCGGAAGTGCGCACGCGCGCGCACGGCTCCTTCAACAAGGTCGTCGTCGAGCAGGACATCGCGCGCCTCCTCGAGATCTACAAGCGCTCGGGCCGCGCCGGCGCCAAGATCACCTATCGGACCGTCGAATTGCCCAACGGCCGCATCGACGTCGTGTTCACCGTCGAGGAAGGCGAGAAGACCGGCGTCAAGGAGATCAAATTCGTCGGCAATAATGTGTTCTCCACCGGCCGTCTCGTCGATCTGATGGAGACGACGGAGATGAACTTTCTGTCGTTCCTGAAGACGAGCGACGTCTATGATCCGGACCGCATCGCGTCCGATCTCGAGCTGGTCCGCCGCTTCTATCTGAAGAACGGCTACGCCGATTTCCATGTCGTCAGCTCCGACGCCGTGTTCGATCCGGCGCAGGGCGGCTACATCGTCACTGTCGTGGTGGAGGAGGGGCCGCAATATCGCGTCTCCGTCGTCGACATCGAATCGCATCTGCCCGACATTGATCCGCAATCGCTGCGCGGCGAGCTGCGCATCGAGGCGGGCGACGTCTACAATGGCGACGCGGTGGAGAAGACGGTCGAGGCGCTGACGCGCGACATCGCCAAGAAGGGCTACGCCTTCTCGCAGGCGCGTCCGCGCGGCGAGCGCAATCCGGCGGCGCAGACGGTGGCGATTCGCTTCGTGATCGACGAGGGTCCGCGCGTCTACATCGAGCGCATCAATATTCGCGGCAACACGCGCACGCGCGATTATGTGATTCGCCGCGAGTTCGAGATCGGCGAGGGCGATGCGTATAATCGCGTGCTGATCGACCGCGCCGAGCGCCGCCTCAACGGCCTCGGCTTCTTCAAGAAGGTGCGCATCACCAACGAGCCGGGCTCCTCGGCCGATCGCGTCGTCATCAATGTCGATCTAGAGGATCAGGCGACCGGCAATTTCGGCGTCTCGGGCGGCTGGTCGACGGTCGAAGGCTTCATCGGCGAAGTGTCGGTGTCGGAGAGCAATTTCATGGGTCGCGGCCAGGCGGCGCGCGCCTCCGTGCAGGTGGGGCAGCGCGCCCGCGGCGTGAGCCTCAGCTTCACCGAGCCTTATTTCCTCGACCAGCGAATGTCGGCGGGCTTCGACATCTTCGCCAAGAAGTCGGACGCCTATTACTACTCCTACTACAGCACGACCTCGATCGGCGGCACGGTGCGCTTCGGCGTGCCGATCACCGAGGAGATCAGCTTCTCGCCGCGCTATTCGATCTACAACACTAATATTTCGATCCCGAACAGCAGCACGCGCCCCTATAACGACTGTCAAAACCCCATCTGGGGCTACACGCCGGGCTATGGCTATGCCTATGCGCCGACCGCCGCCGACGTCAGCCTCTACTATAACTGCCAGAGCAATGGCGAGGCGTCGCTGGCGATCAAGGAGTCGGTGGGCTCGCGGCTCACCTCGCTGGTCGGCTACACGCTGTCATACAATTCGCTCGACAATTTCCGCAATCCGAAGAACGGCGTGCACGCCCAGCTGTCGCAGGACATCGCCGGCCTCGGCGGCGACAGCCGCTATGTGCGCACCACCGGCGACATCCGCTATTATCACGAGCTGCCGTTCCTCGACGACGTCGTCGGCATCGCGCGCGTGCAGGGCGGCAATATGTTCGGCCTGGGCGATTACAAGTTCCGTGTGATCGACAATTTCAACCTCGGTCCGACCCTGGTGCGCGGCTTCGCGCCCGGCGGCCTCGGCCCGCGCGATATTTCGAACTGGACGAGCACTTACGGCAACTCGCTCGGCGGCACGAATTATATCGGCGGCTCGCTCGAGGTGCAGTTCCCGATCTGGGGCCTGCCCAAGGACATCGGCCTGCGCGGCGCTCTGTTCGCCGACGCCGGCACGCTCTGGGGCTACAATGGGCAGACCAATTTCAGCAAGTCGCTGACGGGCGTTTATAATCCGACCTGCACCTATGCCTATACAGTGGAATCGAACTACGGACAGGGCACCTGTATCACCGTCTCCGGCGATACGGCGCAAATCCGTTCCTCTGTCGGCGCCTCGGCGCTGTGGCAATCGCCGATAGGACCGATGCGCTTCGATTATGCGGTCATTCTCTCCAAGGCCTATGGCGACGTGACGCAGCGGTTCCGCTTCTCCGGCGGCGCCAATTTCTGATCGCCGCCGCCTTTCCGGCGCATGGCGCGCCGGATAGAGTTGCTCTCGATCCCCGGAGGCCCCGACAGGGACCGTCCGGGGATTTTTCTTCGCAAGGACGATGCGGCGGGGGCGCGACGCGCGCGGGCCCGGCCGCGATCGTCCCGACCCGGAGGGCTTAAGCGATGAGCGCGGGCGGATTCTTCCGTCTCGACCGACCCTCGAGCCTGGCGGAGGTCGCCGAGATCGCCGGCGCGCGTCTCGCGGGATCCGAGCCGGGAGCGGACGCGATCATCATCGGGGTCGCGGCCCTCGATCGCGCTCGCCCCGGCGACCTCTCCTTCTATGACCGGCCCCGTTACGCCGAGGCGCTGCGGCTCTGCCGCGCCACCGCCTGCCTGTTGCGCGCGCGCGATCTTGCCGCGCTGCCGCCGGGCGTCGTGGGCCTGATCGCGCCGGAGCCGCACAAGGCGATGGCCAAGGTCACGGCGGCGCTGTTTCCCGACGCGCTGCGGCCGCAGTCGCTGTTCGCTTCGAGCGGCGTTTCGCCCGGCGCCGTCGTGCATCCGTCCGCTCGGCTCGAGCCCGGCGCGATCGTCGATCCCGGCGCCGTCATCGGTCCGCGCGCCGAGATCGGCGCGGGCAGCGTGATCGGCCCGCTGGCGGCGATCGGCCCGGATGTGCGCATCGGCCGCGGCTGCTCGATCGGCGCCGGCGCCAGCATTCTCTGCGCTCTGATCGGCGACCGGGTCATCATCCATCCCGGGGCGCGGCTGGGGCAGGACGGCTTCGGCTTCGTGCTGTCGCGCCAGGGCCATGTGAAGGCGCCGCAGATCGGCCGCGTCATCGTTCAGGACGACGTCGAAATCGGCGCCAACACTACGATCGATCGCGGCTCGGCGCGCGACACGATCATCGGCGAGGGGACCAAGATCGACAATCTCGTGCAGATCGGCCACAACGTGGTGATCGGGCGCGGCTGCGTCATCGTCGCGCAATCGGGCCTCGCCGGCTCCTGCGAGCTCGGCGATTTCGTCGCGCTCGGCGGCCAGTCGGCGATCGGCGGGCATATTGCCATCGGCGATGGCGCGCAGATCGCCGCCAAGGCCGGCGTGACGCGCGATGCGCCGCCGCTCGCGCGTTTGAGCGGAGCCCCGGCGCGGCCGGCGCGACGCCATTTGCGCGGCGAGCTGCTGCTCGACCGGCTCGCACGGCGCGACGGCGGTCGGCGCGAGCGCTGAGCGCGGCCGCCGCGATCGACGGGAAAGTCGGCCTCGAGACGCCGACGCCCAGGGAGGAGAAAGACATGGAAGACACGACCCCGACGACGCGCGTGACGATCGACATAGCGCGGATCATGCAGCTGCTGCCGCATCGCTATCCCTTTCTGCTGATCGACCGCGTAATCGATGTCGACGGCGACCGCTTCGGGGTGGGCGTCAAGAATGTGACCGTCAACGAGCCACAGTTCCAGGGGCATTTTCCCGAGCGGCCGATCTTTCCGGGCGTGCTGCTGATCGAGGCCATGGCGCAGACGGCGGGCGCGATCGCGCTCAATGCGCGGCCGTCGCAGGATCGTCCGGGCGGCGTTTTCTTCGTCACCATCGACAAGGCCAAGTTCCGCCGTCCGGTGCTGCCCGGCGACCGGGTCGAATTCCATCTGACGAAGACGGCGCAGAGGCGGGACATCGTCTGGTATTCGGGCCGCGCTTTCGTCGACGGCGCGCTGGTCTGCGAGGCCGAGGTCAGCGCCAAGATCGCCGATTGAGGCGCGTAGCGGGCGGATGATGTGAAAGCGCGCATTCACCCCACTGCGATCGTCGAGAGCGGCGCCCGGCTCGGCGATGGCGTGGCCGTCGGCCCCTTTTGCCACATCTGCGCCGGCGTGGAGCTCGCCGAGAGCGTCACGCTCCTCTCCCATGTCGTCGTCGCGGGGCGCACGCGCATCGGCGCGCGGACGATCGTCCATCCTTTCGCCTCGATCGGAGCGCCGGCGCAGGATCTCAAAGCCAAGGGAGCCGCCGGCGCGCTCGTGATCGGCGCCGATTGCCTGATCCGCGAGGGCGTCACCCTCAACGCCGGCACGCCCGCCGGCGGCGGCGAGACGCGGATCGGCGACGGCTGCGCCTTCCTGGCCCATTCGCATGTCGGCCACGACTGCCGTCTCGGCGACGGCGTGGTGCTCGCCAATCAGGTCCTGCTGGGCGGGCATGTGCGCGTCGGCGATCATGCGGCGATCGGCGGCGCCAGCGTCGTGCATCAGAATGTGCGCATCGGCGCCCATGCCTATATCGGCGGCCTCTCCGGGCTCGAGGGTGATCTCGTTCCCTACGGCCTCGCCGGCGGCAATCGCGCCCATCTCTTCGGCCTCAATCTGGTCGGCCTGCAGCGGCGCGGCTTTTCGGACGCGCGCCTTACGTCCTTGCGCGCGGCGTTCCGGCTGCTGTTTTCGGACGAGGCGGGGCAGGGCGTGCTCGCCGAGCGGATCGAGCGCGCGGCGCAGGATTTCGCCGGCGACGCCGATGTCGAGGCGCTGATCGTCTTTTTGCGGGCCGAGCGCGAGCGTCCGCTGTGCGCGCCGCGCCGGAGGGAGTAGTGGCGAGCGCGGCGCGAAGCCGCTCGCAAAGCGGGGGAGGGCCGGAGCCCCATATCTTCCTCGTCGCCGGCGAGCCCTCCGGCGACCTGCTCGGCGCGCTGCTGATGCGCGCGCTGCGCGCCGCGCGGCCGGATGTCCGCTTCGCGGGCGTCGGCGGCGAGGCGATGGCCGGCGAAGGGCTCGCGAGCCTGTTTCCGATGAACGATATCGCCGTGATGGGGCTGGCGCCGGCGCTGCGGCTGCCGCTTCTCGTCCGGCGGATCGCCGAGACGGCGCGCGCGGTCTTCGCGGCCGAGCCCGACTGTCTCGTGCTGATCGACGCGCCCGACTTCACTCATCGCGTGGCGCGGCGCGTGCGGCGGGCGCGGCCGGCAATTCCGATCATCGATTATGTCGCGCCGACCGTATGGGCCTGGCGGCCCTGGCGCGCGCGCGCCATGCGCGCCTATGTCGACGACGTTCTCGCGGTGCTTCCCTTCGAGCCCGAGGCGTTGCGGCGGCTCGACGGCCCGCCCTGCGCCTATGTCGGCCATCCGCTCCTCGATTGCCTCGCCGAGCTGACGCCGACGCCCGAGGACGATGTGCGGCGCGAGGCCTCGCCGCCGCTGCTGGTGGTGCTGCCCGGCTCGCGCCGCGCCGAGGTCGCGCGCCTCATGCCGACCTTTGGCGCGGTGTTGGGGCTCCTGTCGCGCCGCGTCGCCTTCGAGGCCGTTCTGCCGGTCGTGCCGCATGTCGAGGCCGATATTCGCGCCGGTCTGACCTCCTGGCCGATTCGACCGCGTCTTCTGACGCAGGCGGAAAAATACGGCGCCTTCCGCGGCGCCCGGGCCGCGCTCGCCGTCTCCGGCGTCGTCACTCTGGAGCTGGCCCTGGCCGGAACGCCCATGGCGGTCGCCTACAAGGTCGCGCCGGTCGAGGCGCTGCTGAAATTCCTGGTTCAGGTCGACAGCTTCGCGCTGCCCAATCTCGTGCTCGACGAGCGCGTCGTTCCGGAATTTCTGCAAGCGGAGGCGACGCCCCGGGCGCTGGCCGCGGCTCTGGAGCCGCTCCTCCTCGGCGGCCCCGAGCGCGAGGCGCAGCGGCGCGGCCTCGCCCGTGTGCGCGAGCTGATCCGCTCGGCGGGCGAAAGCCCGAGCCAAGCCGCCGCCGCGCGCGTGCTCGCCCATCTGCGAGCGCGCGCCTCGCCTTGAACGGAGGCGAGTTCTCGCCAAAAAAACGACAATCGGCGCCAGCAGGGTCGCCCGCTGGGAAGCCCGATTCGGGCGGCGCGCAGGGGCTGGGGCGGAGGGCGCTCCGCGACAGGCGAAGAAGAGCAATGGAGCGCCGCGAAGCGCATGCGCGAGCCGAACGAAATCGACTTCTGGCGCGGCTTCGCGCTCGTCACCATCTTCGTCAATCATATTCCGGGCGTGTTCTTCGAGCGCTTCACCTTTCGCAACGTCTCGCTCTCCGACTCCGCGGAGCTCTTCGTCTTTCTCGCCGGCTGGGCGCTGCGCAAGCTCTGCGACGGCCCCGCCGCGAGCCTGTCGGCGCGCTGGCTGTTCTTCCGGCTCGAGGGCCGCGCCTTCACCGTCTATCTCGCGCAGATCGTCACCACGGAAGCGGCCATCGCGCTGCTCGCCGCCGCCTCGATCCTGCTCGACGCGCCCTTCCTGCTCGACTGGCACAACGCCTCCAGCACTTTCTACGATCCGGTGCGCGCGCATGTCGGGCTCGTCACGCTCTCCTATCAGCTGGGCTATTTCAATATCCTGCCGCTTTATGTCGTGCTGCTGCTCGCGTCGCCGCTCGTCGCGCTGGCGCAGCGCCACGCGCCTGTGGTCGTGCTGCCCGTGTCGCTCGCGATCTATGGTTTCGCGCTCGCTTCGGGACAAAATTTCTCCACCTGGCCGAGCGAGGGCGTGTGGTTTTTCGACCCTTTGTCCTGGCAGCTGATCTATGTGCTCGGCTTTCTGCTGGCGGGAGAAAACGGGATCGGCGCCTTTGCGCGACGCCATCGGCGCGCGCTGTGGTGGATCGCCATTCCCCTGGTGACGCTCGGCGCCGTCGCGGCGCGGCTCGACTATTCGCCCGATCCGATCGCTTTGCCCGAGCCCAAGCTGCTATTCATGTTCGACAAGACCTATCTGTCGCCGCCGCGGCTGCTGCACAGCCTCGCTCTCGTCGCATTGTTCGCCGGCCTCTATCGGAGATTGGCCCGATGGGCGCCGCCTTGCTGCGGTTTCCTCTCGCTGCTCGGGCGCAATTCGCTCAATGTGTTCTGCGCCGGCTCGCTGCTGAGCCTTTCCGGGCAGATCATCCGTTTCGTTTCGGGCGGCGCTATTGTCACCGACGCCGCCATCGTTATCTTCGGCGTCTGCTCCATGGGAGCGGCGGCATGGGCCTCGGAATGGCGAGACAGGTTGCGCGTAAAATCGTCGAAAGCCTCTGCGGCCTAGCGCTGGGCGCGGGCGTCGCGGCCGGCTGCGCCCAGGAGGCCGCCGCTCCGCTCGCGCCGCCGCCGCTGTCGCCGGCCTGCGAGGCGCCGGCCGGCGACATCGCCGCGCCCGCCCAATTGCCGCATGTGGCGGCGGCGCTGCGGCGAGGCCGGCTGCGCATCGTCGCGATCGGCTCCTCCTCCACGTCCGGCGTCGGCGCATCCTCCGCAGCCGAGGCCTATCCGGCGCAGCTCGAGACGATCCTCGAGGGCGCGCTCGCCTCTGTCGACGTGGTCATCGCCAATCGTGGCGTCTCCGGTGAGGTCGCGTCGGTGGCCGCCGAGCGCATCAAGAGCGAGGTGGCGCTGGAGAAGCCCGATCTGCTGCTCTGGCAGCTCGGCACCAATGACGCGCTCGCCCGCGTCGCGCCGGAGGAGTTCGAGGATACGGTGCGCTCGACCATCCGCTGGCTGAAGGACAATGAGGTCGATACGGTGCTGGTCGGCCTGCAATACAGCTCGCGCTTTTCGCGCGACAGCGAATATTTCGCCATTCGCGACGCGCTGCAGCGGGTCGCCGCGGCCGAGACCGTCGCTTATGTGCGCCGCTATGACGCGATGCGCTTCATTGCGCAGAACCGCGCCAATCTGCAATTGATGGCGCGCGACAATTTCCATCTCAACGACCTCGGCTATCGGTGCATGGCCGAGCATGTCGCCCGCGCCGTCATCGTCGGCCTCTTCGCCAAAAGGCGCCCGCCGGGGAATTGAGGGGGCGGGGGCGAGGGCGTTGGGCGCGCGTCACCAGTCGATCGGCGCCGCGCCGCGCGCTTCCAGATAGGCGTTGGCCTTGGAAAAATGCCGGCAGCCGAAGAAGCCGTTGCGGGCCGAGAGCGGGGAGGGGTGGGCGCATTCGAGCACCAGATGGCGGCGGCGATCGACGCCCGCGCCTTTCTGCCGCGCATAGGCGCCCCACAGCAGAAAAACCAGCCCCTCGCGCTCGCGCGAGAGCGCCGCCACTGCGGCGTCGGTGAAGCGCTCCCATCCCTTGCCCTGATGCGAGCCGGCGGCGCCGTCGCGCACGGTCAAGGTCGCATTGAGCAGAAGCACGCCCTGGCGCGCCCAGCGCGAGAGATCGGGATCGCGCGAGACCTCGCGGCCGAGGTCGGACTCGATCTCCTTGAAGATGTTTTGTAAGGAGGGCGGCGGGGCGATGTCGCGCTCGACCGCGAAGCACAGCCCATTCGCCTGGCCGGGGCCGTGATAGGGATCCTGGCCGAGAATGACCACTTCGGCCGCATCGAACGGGCACTCGTCGAAAGCGCGAAAAATCTGCCTGGCCGGCGGATAGACCGGGCCCCTGTCATATTCCGCGCGCACGAAGCGGCGCAGCTCGTCGAAATAGGGCTGGGCGAATTCGCCGGCGAGGCGCGCCTTCCAGCTTTCGTCCAAGCGAACCGGTTTATTCATGAGTTCGAGGCTATCATGAGCGTGTCGAAGGAGCGAGAACGGCGCTGTCCGCTTCGCGCCTTTCGCGCCTGCGAAGGCCGGGCGCTGATGTCCTGCACATCAGCTTGGCGATGTAGCACATATATGCTAATAGTACATACGTGAGCCGATGAAATGATCACCGCCGCCCAAATGCGCGCTGCGAGAGCCCTGCTCGGCATAGATCAGAAGAAGCTGGCCGAGCTTTCGGGCGTCTCCTTGCCGACAATCCAACGCATGGAGGCGAGCGAGGGCAATGTGCGCGGCATGGTCGACACGCTCACCAAAGTGGTCGAGGCGCTGAACGAGGCGGGAGTCGAGCTGATCGGCGAGAACGCACGCAGCGAAGGGGCGGGCCGCGGCGCGCGACTGCGCCGCGCCGGACCCGCGAGCACGCCCGCGAACGCGGCGCCATGACCGATTGATCCCGCGACGACGACCGCCGACCTCGCGCCGACGATCCCGCCGCTCCTTGCCATCGAGGAGCCAAGATGAGAGATCGACGTTTCCGCCAGCCGACCTTCGTGGAGCTGTTCACGCCCAAGCTCGTGACTGTTCTGCGCGAAGGCTATCGCCTCGCCGATTTGCGCGCCGACGCGATCTCGGGATTGACGGTCGCCATCGTCGCTCTGCCGCTCTCCATGGCTTTCGCCATCGCCTCGGGCCTCGGCCCCGACCGTGGCCTCTACACGGCGATCATCGGCGGCTTCCTCGTGTCGGCGCTCGGCGGCAGCCGGTTCCAGATCGGCGGCCCGGCCGGCGCCTTCATCGTGCTCGTCTATTCGATCGTCGAACGCCACGGCTATGCCGGACTGGCGACCGCGACGCTGATGGCCGGCGTCGTCCTGCTCGCCGCCGGGCTGCTGCGCCTCGGCGCTTATGTGAAATACATTCCCTTTCCGGTCACCGTCGGCTTCACGGCCGGCATCGCCGTCATTATTTTCGCGAGCCAGCTCAAGGATCTGCTCGGGCTCGACATCCAAAGCGAGCCGGCGGCGCTCGCGCCCAAGCTCGAGGCGATCCTCGCTGCGATCGGCACCGCCAAGCCGGCGACGGCGGCGCTTGCGGCGCTGGCGATCTTCGTCATTCTCGCCCTGCGGCGGTTTCGGCCGGCCTGGCCCGGCATGCTGATCGCCGTCGGCCTGTGCGCCGCGGCGACGGCGCTGCTGCACCTTCCCGTCGAGACCATCGGCTCGCGCTTCGGCGGCGTGCCGCAGACGCTTCCGGCCCCTGCGCTGCCTGTGCTCGATTTGTCGACCATGCGCGCGCTGCTGCCGGACGCGCTGACCATCGCCATGCTCGGGGCGATCGAATCCCTGCTCTCGGCGGTGGTCGCCGACGGCATGAGCGGGCGGCGCCATCGCTCCAATTGCGAGCTCGCGGCGCAGGGCGTCGCCAATATGGCGGCGACCGTCTTCGGCGGCATGCCGGTGACGGGAACCATCGCCCGCACCGCGACCAATGTGCGCAGCGGCGCGCGCGGGCCGGTCTCCGGCATTTTGCACGCCGTGTTCCTGCTCGTCTTCATGCTCGTGGCGGCGCCGCTGGCCTCCTATATTCCGCTCGCCTCGCTCGGCGCCGTGCTCGCGGTCGTCTCCTGGAACATGGCGGAGAAGAAGGAGTTCGTCGCGCTGTTCAAATCCTCGCGCGGCGACGCCCTGGTGCTGGCGTCGACCTTCCTGCTCACCATTTTCGCGGATCTCACGATCGGCATCGGCGTCGGCGTGACGCTCGGCGCCTTCCTGTTCCTGCATCGCCTCGCCGAGACGGTCGAGGTGCAGACGGGCGACGTCCTGCTCGACGAGGACCAGGCCGATGATTACGGCGGAACGCGCGTCGCTTATGATTCGACCGCGGCCAGCGATCCGGATGTGATGGTCTACAAGATCAGCGGGGCGATCTTCTTCGGCGCCTCGGGGACGGTGAGCGCGGCGCTGGACGAGATCGGACGCTATCCGCGCGTGTTTATCTTCGACTTTGGCGAGACGCCGTTGATCGACAGCACGGCGGCAAGGGCGCTCGAGGCTTTCGTCGCGCGCCTGCGGCGCGGCGGCGTGACGGTCTGCGTCGCCGGGGCGCGGCCCAATGTGCGCCGCGCGCTGCTCTCCGCCGGCCTGCATGAGCCGGAGGCGCTCTATGCGTCGACCGTCGCCGACGCGCGCCGGCGGGCCGGTCAGCCGCCGCTCCCTTCGCGCGGCGCCCCATTGGGGCCGGCGGCCGCCGTGACGGAAGGGGCGTGAGGCGGCGCGCAACCGCCGAGCTGGCCCACGAGACGGGAATTTGCCGGAGCGCCTGGACGTCGGGCGCGCCTTCAGGCTCGCTCTCGAAGCCCATCAAATCGGTGATGCAGACCACTGGAATCTCGCGCGGAAGTCGATTTCGTACTGTAAAATGCGCTACGATTGTCCATGGCATGGATGCCATGGAGGTCCTGATGCCGCGAGCGGTCGAGCGCAAAGAGTGTCCGCTTTCGATGCGGTTGCCGGAAGCCGATATCGCCATCATCGACCGGGCAGCTACGCTGCGCGGCCGCTCGCGCACCGATTTCGTACGCGATGCAGCGGTGCGAGCAGCCGAAGACGTGCTCATGGACACGGCGCCCATTCGAATGACGCCTGCCGGGTTCGAGGCGTTCATGGAAGCATTGTCCGGACCGGCGCGCGCAGCGCCGGAAATGCTCGAGCTCTTCCAACGTGTAGCGCCATGGGAGACGGGCAGCTCGGGCAGGAAAAGGGCTTCACGGCGGAGATCGCCGTCCGTCACGCCTGCCCCGGTCCGTTCGGACCGGTCAACCGCCCGACCCGATTCCCTGCCTGCTGCTGGGACAGCTTGCGACCGATCAGAACTGGACCGGCAAGGGAATTGGCACGGGTCTACTCAAACATGCCTTGCAGCGATGTGTCGCAGCCGCATCTCTCGTCGGAGGTCGCGCTCTGATCGTCAATGCGGTCGACCGGGAAGCCGCTGCGTTCCGCGCTCAAATCCCAGCGGTTCAAAGCCCAGCCCACGTCGCCAATCGTGCTCGAACCGGACCAGCCCCGAAAAGGCTGTCATCTACAAAGAACAAAAGGGCGTTCGCGGTTTTATACGCAAATGGCGCGCCCAACGGGAATCGAACCCGTGTTTTCGCCGTGAAAGGGCGACGTCCTAGGCCTCTAGACGATGGGCGCGGTCGCGGGCGAGCCCGCTTCGAAAGCGGGCGAACATATAGAGGGCTGCGCTCGGGCTGACAAGCCGGTATCGAGGATCATTGGTCCGCCGGCCGGCTCTCGCCCCTCGATCTGACCCGCGCGACACTGTCGACTTCCGCGCTGACCGTCGGGACGCATCGGCTGAAGGCGCGCTTTCCCGGCGACGCCAATCATCTGTGGTCGAGCGGGCCGCGCGCGCTGACTGTCGTCGAGTGAGCGAGCTTGCGCGCGTCGCGCTTATTGTCTAGCTCTTGCTTGCTTTGCAGGAGACTTCGATGATGAGCGCTTTCAGATTTTTCGCTGTCGCGGCTATGACTCTGGCGCTCGCGGCGCCGGCCATGGCCCGGGACCCGTCGCGCACGCGGCTGCTCGCCGCGCCCAATCCGTCGAAAGCGGGCCAATCGGTGAAGCTGACCGCCGAGGTCGACGGCCTCGGCCGCGGCGCGCCGACGGGGACGGTGAGCTTTGCCGATGGCGCTGTTTCTCTCGGCTCGGCGACGCTGACGTTCAAAGGGGCCGGGCAGGCGACGCTGGCGACGGGATTTTATCACAGCTGCGCCACCACCTCGGGCGGAGGCGTCAAATGCTGGGGCAAGAACAATAACGGCCAGCTCGGCGACGGGACGACGACCACACGTCTCGTCCCTGTCGCCGTTTCGGGTCTCGCCAGCGGCGCCGTCGCTGTCGCGGCGGGACACGATCATAGCTGCGCGCTGACCAGCGCCGGCGCCGTCAAATGCTGGGGTTGGAACGCCCGAGGCCAGCTCGGCGACGGAACGACCGTGACGCGTTTGACGCCCGTTGCCGTGTCGGGTCTCGCGAGCGGCGTCGTGGCGATCGCGGTGGGCAGCCTGCACAGCTGCGCGCTGACCAGCGCCGGCGCCGTCAAATGCTGGGGCGACAACGATTTTGGCGCGCTCGGCGACGGGACGCAGACGAGGCGTCCTGCTCCTGTCGCGGTGTCGGGCCTCGCGAGCGACGTCGTCGCGATCACGGCGGGCGGCTTGCACAGCTGCGCGCTGACGGGCGCCGGCGCCGTCAAATGCTGGGGCAATAATTTCGAGGGCCAGCTCGGCGACGGCACTGACGCCGATAGTCTCACGCCCGTCGCCGTATCGGGTCTTTCGAGCGGCGTCGTGGCGATCGCGGCCGGCGATGGCCATACCTGCGCGTTGACCAGCGCCGGCGCCGTTAAATGCTGGGGCGGCAACAACGCCGGTCAGATCGGCGACGGGACGACCACCGCTCGTTCTGCTCCTGTCGGCGTATCGGGTCTTTCGAGCAACGTCGTGGCGATCGCGGTCGGCGACTTTCACAGCTGCGCGCTGACCATCGCCAGCTCCGCCAAATGCTGGGGACTCAATTTGTTCGGCCAGCTCGGCGTCGGTACGACGACGAACCGTTCGGTCCCTGTCTCTGTGTCGGGTCTCGCGAGCGGCGTCGCGGCGATCGCGGCGGGGGGAGACCACACATGCGCGACGACCAGCGCCGGCGTCGCCAAATGCTGGGGTTGGAACAGTTCCGGCCAGCTCGGCGACGGGACGAACGCCAGCCGCCGCACCCCGACGCTCATTCCCGGCTTCACGACGCTCGTGCGCGCCCGCGCGCGGCTGTCGACGCGCGCGGGCGCCGTCGGGACGCATCGGCTGGAGGCGAGCTTTCCCGGCGACGCCAATCATCTGCGGTCGAGCGGGCCGCGCGCGCTGACTGTCGTCAAGTGAGCGAGCTTGCGCGCGTCGCGCTTATTGTCTAGCTTCTGCCTGTTTTGCAGGAGATTTCGAGGATGAGCGCTTTCAGATTTTTCGCCGTCGCGGCCCTGTCTCTCGCCCTCGCGGCGCCGGCCTCGGCGCGGGACCCGTCGCGCACGCGGCTGCTCGCCGCGCCCAATCCGTCGAAAGCGGGCCAAGCGGTGAAGCTCGCCGCCGAGGTCGACGGCCTCGGCCGCGGCGCGCCGACAGGCTCGGTGAGCTTTGCCGACGGCTCGGCGTCTCTGGGCTCGGCGACGCTGTCGTCGGTGGGAACGGGGCTGGGAACGCTGGCCGCCGGCGAGCGGCATATCTGCGCCTTGACGTCGACGGGCGGGGTGAGCTGCTGGGGGAGCAACTCGGACGGCCAGCTCGGCGATGGGACGTCCGTCGGGCGCCTCGCGCCTGTCGCCGTGTCGGGCCTTTCCAGCGGCGTCGTCGCGATCACGGCCGGCGACTTTCATACCTGTGCTCTGACGCACGCGGGCGCCGCCAAGTGCTGGGGGTCGAACTTCTTCTTGCAGCTCGGCGACGCGTCGGGGCTGGATCGGCGTACCCCCACATCCGTCGTGGGGCTGTCGAGCGGCGTCGTCGCGCTTGCGGCCGGAGGCTTGCACACCTGCGCCCTGACCAGCGGCGGGGCGGTCCAATGCTGGGGCACCTTCGAAGATGATGAGGGCCACGGCTTTCCTGTCGCCGTGCCGGGCCTTTCGAGCGATGTCGTCGCGATCACGTCAGGCTATTTGCATAGCTGCGCGCTGACCAGCGGCGGGGCCGTCAAATGCTGGGGGATGAACGACGCCGGCCAAATCGGGGACGGGTCCACCGACAGGCGCCCCACGCCTGTCGCCGTGTCGGGCCTATCGAGCGGGGTCGTCGCGATCGCGGCAGGCCATTATCACACCTGCGCGCTGACCATATCCGGGGCTGTCAAGTGCTGGGGTCGGAATAGCCATGGTCAGCTCGGCGACGGCACGCAGACGGGCCGCCGCACCCCTGTCGATGTGGCGACCCTTTCGAGTGGCGTCGTCGCTATCGGGACAGGCGTGCGCCATAGCTGCGCGGTGACCAGCGCCGGCGACAGCAAGTGCTGGGGCTCGAACGAGTCGGGCCAGCTCGGCGACGGCACGCGGACGAACCGCTTCACGCCAAATCGCGTGTCGTTTCTTCACGGCGTCGCCGCGATCGGCGGCGGCTCCGAATATACTTGCGCATCGACCAATGCGGGCTTCGTGAGATGCTGGGGCAGGAACGGGTCGGGCCAGCTCGGCAATGGGACGACCCTGCCGCGCTACACCCCCAGAAACGTGCCCGGCTTCGCGGCCCTCGCCCGCGCCCGCGCGACCTTGTCGACGAGCGCGCTCGGCGTCGGGACGCATGTGCTGCAGGCGAGCTTTCCCGGCGACGCCGATCATCTGCCGTCGAGCGCGCCGCGCCGGCAGATCGTCGTCCCGTGAAGATTGCTCGCGGAGCGATTATTGTCTAGCTTCCGCCGCATTCACGGAGGCTTTGCTCATGAGCGCATTCAGACTTCTCGCCGTCGCGGCCCTGTCGCTCGCTCTCGCGGCGCCGGCCTTCGCCCGCGACCCGTCGCGCATGCGGCTGCTCGCCGCGCCCAATCCGTCGAAAGCGGGGGAGGCGGTGACGCTCACCGCCGAGGTCGACGGCCTCGGCCGCGGCGCGCCGACGGGTAAGGTGAGCTTTTCCGACGGCTCGGTCGCGCTGGGCTCGGGGACGCTGTCGCGTGTCGGGGCGGGACAGGCCGTTTTGGCTGCGGGCGCGTATCATAAATGCGCCCTGACTTCCGCCGGAGGCGTCGACTGCTGGGGGTGGAACTACTTCGGCCAGCTCGGCGACGGGACGCGGACGGACAGGCACACGCCCACCGCCGTGTCCGGACTTTCGAGCGGGGTCATCGCGATCACGGCGGGCAGTTATCACAGCTGCGCGCTGATCAGCCCCAGCGGCGTCAAATGCTGGGGGTCGAACCGGCAGGGCCAGCTCGGCGACGGGACGCGGACGGACAGGCACACGCCCGTTTCCGTGTCTGGACTTTCGAGCGGCGTCGTCGCGATCACGGCGGGCCTGGGCCACACATGCGCGCTGACCCACACCGGCCGCGTCAAATGCTGGGGCGACAACAGCTTCGGCCGGCTCGGCGACGGGACGGAGAGGAGGAGGCTCACGCCCGTCTCAGGTTCGGGCCTCCGGAGTGGCTTCGTCGCGATCACGGCAGGCCTACTTCACAGCTGCGCGCTGACCAGCGCCGGCGGCGTCAAATGCTGGGGGCATAACGTATTCAACGAGCTCGGCAACGGAGACTACACGGCAAGATTTGCTCCTGTGCCCGTGTCGGGCCTCTCGAGCGGCGTCGCCGTGATCGCCTCGAGCGCGGGCAGCTCCTACACATGTGCGCTGACCAGCTCCGGCGCCGCCAAATGCTGGGGTTACAACGGCCATGGCCAGCTCGGCGACGGGGCGGGGGGGACCCGGGGAACGCCCGTTGCAGTGTCGGGTCTAGCGAGCGGCGTCGCCGCGATCGCCCCGGGCGGCACCCGCACGTGTGCGCTGACCAGCTCCGGCGCCGTCAAATGCTGGGGGGGGACCACCACCGATAGCCTCAAGCCCGCTCCTGTGCCCGGTCTTTCGTCCGGAGTGTTCGCGATCAACTCGACATGCGCGCTGAGCCTTTTCGGCGCCGCCAAATGCTGGGGCGATAACGATTACGGCCAGATCGGCGACGGGACGACCATCGACCGCCTCACTCCCACGCCCGTCTCCGGCTTCACGGCCCTCGTCCGCGCCCGCGCGACGCTGTCGACCTCTGCGCTCGCCGTCGGTACGCACGCGCTGCAGGCGCGCTTTCCCGGCGACGCCAATCATCTGCCGTCGAGCGCGCCGCGCGTGCAGACGGTGGTCCCGTGAGGATTGCTCGCGGCACGATTATTGTCTCGCTTCTGCCGTATTTTCAGAGGCTTCGCTCATGAGCGCATTCAGACTTCTCGCCGTCGCGGCCCTCACTCTCGCCCTCGCGGCGCCGGCCTTCGCCCGCGACCCTTCGCGCACGCGCCTGCTCGCCGCGCCCGATCCGGCGAAAGCGGGAGAGACGGTGACGCTCACCGCCGAGGTCGACGGCCTCGGCGGCGGCGCGCCGACGGGTAAGGTGAGCTTTTCCGACGGCTCGGTCGCGCTGGGCTCGGGGACGCTGTCGTCCATCGGAACAGGGCACGGAACGCTGGCCACCGGCTACGGGCATATCTGCGCCTTGACGTCGACGGGCGGGGTGAGCTGCTGGGGGGCCAATGCGAGAGGCCAGCTCGGCGACGGGACCTCCGTCAACCGCGCCACGCCTGTCGCCGTGTCGGGCCTTTCCAGCGGCGTCGTCGCGATCACGGCCAGCCGCTTCGATCATACCTGCGCACTGACGCAGGCCGGCGCCGTCGAATGCTGGGGGGACAATAGTAAAGGCCAGCTCGGCGACGGGACGACCATCCGCCGCCACACTCCCGTCGCGGTGTCCGGCCTCTCGAGCGGCGTCGTCGCGATCGCGGCGGGCCATTTTCATAGCTGCGCGCTGACCAGCGGCGGGGCCGTCAAATGCTGGGGGTTGGACACCTTGGGCCAGCTCGGCGACGACGGGGTTGACTATCTTCAGAGTACCCCCCGCAGCGTGGTTGGCCTGTCGAGCGGCGTCGTCGCGATCACGGCAGGCGGTTATCATAGCTGCGCGCTGACCAGCGCCGGCGCCGTCAAGTGCTGGGGTTGGGATACCTACGGCCAGCTCGGCGACGGGACGAGCCGCAGGCTGCACTACACCCCTCTCGCAGTGAAGGGTCTTTCGAGCGGCGTCGTCGCGATTGCGGCGGGCCATGTTCACACCTGTGCGCTGACCAGCTCCGGGGCTGTCAAGTGCTGGGGTCGGAATAACTATGGTCAGCTCGGCGACGGCACGCGGACAGGCCGCCGCGCCCCTGTCGATGTGGCGACACTTTCGAACAGCGTCGTCGCTATCGGGACAGGCTCCCGGCATAGCTGCGCGGTGACCAGCGCCGGCGACGGCAAGTGCTGGGGTTCGAACTATGACGGCCAGCTCGGCGACGGCTCTAAGACAGACCGCCTCACGCCAGATCGCGTGTCGTTTCTTCACGGCGTCACCGCGATCGGAGGGGGCGTCAATTATACTTGCGCATCGACCAATGCGGGCTTCGTGAGATGCTGGGGCGACAATCGGTGGGGCCAGCTCGGCAATGGGACGTATGACAGAGGTCGCTACACCCCCAGAAACGTGCCCGGCTTCACAGCCCTCGTCCGCGCCCGCGCGAGCTTGTCGACGTCCGCGCTCACTGTCGGGACGCATGTGCTGAAGGCGAGCTTTCCCTTCGACGCCAATCATCTGCGGTCGAATGCGTCGCGCGAGCTGACGGTCGTTCCGTGAGGACGATCGTGACGGGCCTCGCCTGGCGCGAATTGTGTCGCCTGCGCCGAGTTCAGGAGCTGTTGCTCTAATTCGGCGAGTCTCGCCGACGCTCGACGGGAGGGTCGGATGAGGGCAGGGTAATCGAGTGACGGACTACAGCCCTATCACCCTCGTCCTGAGGAGCCCGCGACGCGGGCGTCTCGAAGGACGGCAACGGGGAGAAGCCTAAAGATTTCGCCCTGCGGCCGTCCTTCGAGACGCCGCCTGCGGCGGCTCCTCAGGACGAGGGTTGGGGATTTTATCCTTC
>NZ_JAINDZ010000026.1 GCF_019802345.1 Methylosinus sp. Sm6
TGAATTTGCGAGAAACCGCGGCGTTGCGGCGTGGATGGCCGGGACGAGCCCGGCCATGACGGCCTCCTGGAAATGTGTGACTCCCTTAGGCTGCGCGGGAGAGGGAGCAGACACCGCGCTTCATCGAAGGTTCGAGAAACGTTCCGATCCTATCGGATCGGAACAGATCTAATGATCGACCGGACTATCGGGAATAGGGCGCGCTTTGGCAAGCGGCCGAAGCGCGGACCGGAAATCCATATGGCTCGGCTATTCCGTCGGATCGCCGGTCAGAATGTCGTCTTCGCGCCGAGATAGAAGCTGCGGCCCGGCTCGGGGAAGCCATCGGTCAGCGTATAGGCGGTATCGAACAGATTGCGCACGCCGGCCGTGAGCTTCAAATTCTCGTGGATCTGATAATCCGCCTGCATGTTGAACAGGAAGAAGGCCCCGGTCCGATAATAGAGCGAGCCGCTCGTGTTCGAGGTCCAGCGATTGCTTTCCATCTCGACATTCGGCGATAGAGTGAGCTCCGCGATCGGCCGATAGGCGGCAAAGAGGAACATTTTGGCGTCCGGCACGCCGATCGGCTGGAAATTGGCGATATAGGGCGCGACGACGCTTCGGCGCATCAAGGTGAGATTGCCGCCGATCGAGAAATTCTCCGCCGGCGCGTAATCGACCGAAATCTCGCCGCCCCAGAAGCGGCCGTCGCCGACATTCTGGCTCTGCGTGACGCCGGCGCCGAATCGGGGAACCGGCACGCTCTGAATGAGATCGCCGACGATGCTGTGGAACACGTCGATCGCGATGCGGCCGCCAGGCGCGAACTCGCTCGACCAGCCGAGATCGAAATTGATCGCGCGCTCCGGCCTCAAGGAGGGATTGGAGGTCGCGCCGCCGAAGCGCGTGCTGAAGCGTTCGAACAGAGTGGGAAAGCGCTCGCGGTCGGAGACGTTGAAATAGAGCTTGTCGGTGTCGTTGTAGCGCCAGATCGCCGCGCCCTGGTAATTGGGCGCCGTCATGTCCCGCAGCGGATAGCTCAGCACGCCCGAGCCGATCACATAATCCTCCGCCTTGCGCAGATGGCGCCAGTCATAGGCGAAGCCCTGCACGAGATCGATGTCCTTGGTCGGATGGAAAGTGTTTTCGATCGCCAGTGAATAAGTGTCCTCCTGCGCATAGACCATCGGCTGGGTGAAGCAGACGACGTTGGTCTGGCATCCCGCCGATCCGCCGGAGGCGTTCACGCCATAATAATCCTGCCAGGCTCCGTGCTCGTCGAAGCGATAATGGCCGGCGATCTTCAGCGTGTCGACGCCCGCAATGTCGGCGCCGACCTCGATATCGGCGCCGAGCGCATAGTCCGTGTAATAGCTGCGGAAGGATTTCTGTGTCTTCTGCGTCGCGAGCGCGGCGTCGTTGAAGGAGAACAGGCCATTGTCGAACTTGCTCCAATAGGCCTTGGTCTTCAGATAGAAGTCGTCGCCGAGCTTGGTGTTGGACAGGAAATAGAGATTCTGCACGCGCCAGTAGGGCCATGTCCAATAGCGCTGGCTGGCGATCGGATCGCTGATGTGAAAGGGCGCGCTCTTCTTGCCGTCCTGACGAATGAAGCTCAGCGAATATTCGTCGGCGGCGTTGGGCGTGTAGCCGGCCTTGGCGTTCACGTTCCAATCATAGGCTTCCGAATTGACCCGCTGTCCTTCGCCCTGGGTGGCGTTGGGCGAAAAGCTCTCCGGCAGCATCCATCCGCGCAGGTCGCGCCAGGCGCCGCTGACCTGGAGATAGTAATTCTCCTGCTTCGTCCCGAGCAGGCCGTAGGTCTTGATCCCTTCATAGGTTCCGTCGCGGCCGAACTCGAGGCCGGTGCGCAATTCGCCCTCGACCTCGCGGGTCGGCTTGCGCGAGACGAGATTGATCTGGCCGCCCATGCCGCCGGGGCCGTCGAGCACCGAGACATAGCCTTTGGCGATCTGCACAGAGGCGATGTCGGGCGTCAGGAAGCGCGCGAAATCGAGCCGGTTGTCGGCGGGCAGATAGACGCGGACGCCGTCGATGGTGAGCGGAACCTGCCAGCGATCGAAGCCGCGCACATAAATGTTCTGCTCGTTGCGCGAGCCGCCGGTCGAATGGCTGACGACGCCGGGCGCGAGATTGACCGCGCGATCGAGCGAGTCGCGCTGATAGGTTTCGATCTGCCGATTGCTCAGCACCGTGCCGCCGAAGGAATCGGTGGTCTGGCGCGGCGCCGGGCCGTCGTCCTTCTTCTTGACCGTCGTCTTCTCGGGCGCGCTCATGCGCTGCGCGCCGACATGGATCTCCCCGAGATCGAAGGGCTGCGGCTGCTCCGCCGCGAAGCTCGCTGTCATGGCGCTCGCTGTCATGGCGGCGACGCTCGCGGCGGCAAAGGTGAAGATAGGAGTGGCGTCGTGCTTCATCATCCAATCCCCCGATTGGTTGCAAGAGCTGTCAAAGAGAGTCGAGGAAGGCGAGCAGCGCCTCGCGTTCGGCGCGGGGCAGGGCGCGAAAGCGCTGCTGCGCTGCCTGCGCTTCTCCGCCGTGCCAGAGGATCGCCTCGGCCGCCGTGCGGGCGCGCCCGTCGTGCAGCAGGCCCGTCGCGGCGAAGCGCCCCGCGAGGCCGAGGCCCCAGAGCGGCGGCGTGCGCCAGTCGCGCGGGCCGGCCTCGAAATCCGCGCGGCCGTCGGCGAGGCCTTCGCCCATGTCGTGCAGCAGCAGGTCCGTATAGGGATGAATTTCGGAGCCGCTCAGCGCCGGCGCGAAATCGACGGCGCCGAGCCGCAGCGTCTCTCGGTGACAGGAGGAGCAGCCGAGCGCGGCGAACTGCGCCGCGCCGCGCTGCACGCGCGCATCGTCGATATGGCGACGCGCCGGAACGGCGAGGCCGCGCATGTAAGCGAGCACGGCGTCGAGCCGCTGTTCGGAAAGCTCGGGGTCCGCCCCGGCCGCCTTGCGGCAGGCGTGCTGCGCGGGCGCGCAGCCGGCGTCGGGGAACAGCGCCGAGGCGACGCCGATATCCTCGGCGAAGGCGCTGGCGATCTGCTGGCGGAGATTCGGCTGATTGGCCTTGAGGCCGAAGCGGCCGAGCGCGATGCGGCCGGCCGCCATGTCGTGGACATGGTTCGGCCGGCCGCCGCCCGGGCCCGCCGCATGGGCGAGAATCTCGGTTTCCGGCACGGCCTCGAGCAGGCCGAGGCCGAAGACGGGAGGCGCATTGCGCAGCGATGTCTGGGTTTCCGCGTCGATCGGCCCATAGGCGAGATCGTGGAAGGAGAGACGGGGGCGGCGCATCGCGACAATGTCGCCGTCGTCGAGCCGCGTCTCGAATTCGTCGAAGCCGAGGATGGCGCGGCCTTCTCCCGTTACGCCGGGAATCCCTTCGGGATTGAGCTGCGCGCCATAGAGCGGATGCGGCAGCGGACCGCCATGGGCGTCGGAGCCGGCGACGCCGAGGCGAACGACCATCGCGCGAGCGACGCCATTCTCGGCGTCCGGCGCGGGGCCGCGGCCGTTCTTCACATGGCAGGCGACGCAGGAGAGGCGGTTGTAGAGCGGGCCGAGGCCGGTCAGCTCGGACGAGTCGACCGAAGGGCCGACGACCCAGGCGTGACGGAACAGGCCGGCGCCCTCGCCGAAGGCGCGCGGGAAGGCCGGATCGAGCCCGGGAAGAGGCCGGGAGAAGACCTCGCCATCGAGCGCCGAATGTTCGTAAGGCGCGCCGGCCATGAGCAGGACCAGCGCCAGCGCCGCGAGAAGGGGTCTCACAGCCGCGCGTCGAGCGAGGCGAGCAGCCGCGTCGCCTCGGCGCGCGCGGCGCCGATCTCGGCGCGCCAGCGCGCGGCGAGCTCGGGGTCCTTCAGCTCGCGTCCGCTGAAGCGGTCGAGCAGAGCGGGGTCCGAAGCCTCCGCGATCGAGAGCGGGACGAAGCCCGCGAGCCTGCGCGCTTTGGCGGCGATTTCGGCCGCGCCAGCCTCCGGCGCAGCAGCCAGTCGCGCCTCGGCCGCGTGGAGAGCGCGCCAGAGCGCGACCGTCTCGGCGTGGCGCTCGGCGATGGCGAGACCGAACAGAACGCTGACGAGGCTGGGCCGGCGGCGGCCGATCTCGGCGTCATAGGCGAAAAAGGAGTCCGGCGGCAGGGAGAACGGATCGACGATGCGTTCGGCATGGCCGGCATAGGCGTCCGGCCGCGCCGGATGGCGGCTGCTGTCGGCCTCCATCAGCAGCCGCTGTCCTTTCGTCGAGAGCGCGAAATCGACGAAGGCGCGCGCCGCCTCGGGACGCCGCGTTGCGGTCGTGATCGCGATATGGCCGGGCAGAAAGGCGGTGCGCTCGGGATAGGCGAAGCCGATCTTCGCGCCATTGGCCTGCGCGCCCAGCGCCAGAAAATCGATGGTGAGGCCGAGCGCGGCGCGGCCCTCTCTGACGGCTCCGGTCGGTCCGGGGCCCGAGCTCGCGAGCTCCGCGCCGCCGGCGATCTCGCACAGCAGCGACCAGCCGCGCTCCCATCCCTCGGCCTGCAGGATGATGTCATAGAGCGCCGGCGAGAAGCCGACCTTGCCGGCGAGCGGGATGACGACGCGCCCCGCGAAGGCCGGCGCGGCGAGATCGCTCCAGCGCCGAGGCGCGGCGAGGCCGAGGACGGCGAGCGCGGCCGGATCATAGACGATCCCATAGCCGGCGAGGTCATAGGCCTCGAACATGCCCTTCGAATCGGAGATCGGCTGGGCGCCGAGACGGCCCGGCAGAACGGCGCGATCGACCGGCAGGGGGCGGAAGGCTCCGTGGTCTCGCAATATAGGGAAATTGCCGAGCGATGGGGCCCAATAGACGTCGACGCCGCCTTGCTCCGGCTGGCTCAGCAAGGCGAGCGCGTCGCGCGACTGTTTCCAGACAAATTGAACGTGAAGTCCCGGATGCGCCTTTTCGAACTCGACCTCGTAGTGTGTGGTCAGCTCTTCCGGAAAGCTGGTGGCGACCACCACGGTCTCGGCGGCGCGCGAGAGGAGAGCCGCGCCGAGCGCTGCGGGCGCTCCGGCGAGAAGCGCGCGCCGGCTGGGGCGGATGAGGGCCGATATGCATCTGCGTTGCATAACGGAAATTAAATACGCTTTCGCCGGCCTGTCAATCGACAGAGGCGCCTCAAAACGCGCCGATCTGCTTATCGGAAATCGGTCAGTCGACCGCGAGGATCACATCCGAGGGCTTGAACGTGGCGACGATCTTGTCGCCCTCGGCGATAGAGAGGTCTTCGGCGGTTTGACGCGGGACGACGGAACTCATCGTCTTGCCGGCGCCGATGTCGAGCAGAACCTCGCTGTTGCGTTCGGCGTCGATGCGGCGCCGGACGATTCCGGCGAAACGGTTGCGCATGCCGCTCGCCGGCGGCTCGGCGCCGGCGAGATCGGCGGGGGCGAGATTGACGAAGGAGGATTTGATCAGCGCCAGCGCCTTGCGCCCGGGCTGGAGGCTCAACTCGTCGGCGGCGTCATTGGTGACGATGGACAGGATGTACGCGTCCGGCGACACGCGCAGCGTGACCTCGACGTCGACCGGCCAGCGCTTCACCTGCACGACCTCCGTCTGAAAGACATTGCGGGCGGAAATCTTGAGGCCGACGCTCCAGAGCAGAAAATCGTCCTGATCCTCGAGCCCCTCCTCGGCGATCAGCGAGGAGATGCGCGACAGCCGCTCCTCGAGCCGGTGGAAGGTGGCGATGAGCCGGCGCCCTTCTTCCGTCACCTCGGCGCCGCCGCCCGAGCGCCCGCCGGCCTTGGTCACGAAGGCCGGGCTGGGCAGCAGATTGTTGATCGAGTTCACCGCGTCCCAGGCGGTCTTGTAGCTGAAGCCGACCGCCTTGGCCGCCTTGGTGATGCTGCCGTGCTCGGCGACGGCCTCCAGCAGCTTGATGCGATCGCGCCCGACCAGAAAGCGACCCTCGCGGCGCAACGCCAGCAGGGCGTCGATCTTGTTTTCGGTCATGCTTGTTCTCTTCCGCTTCGGCGCAGGACTATACTCCGGCGCCCTTCCGCATCAAACCGCGCCGCGCGGATTTTTCTTGACCGCGCGCCCGCCTTCGGATCGAACCGGCGCATGACCAAGACGCACAAAGGCGCCGAATTGCTCGGGCGAAAGGCCGAGCTTCCGGCCTCGCCCGACGAGGCCGAGCTCGACCTCGTCGCCAATCCGCATCCTTCCGAGGTTTATCTCGTGCGCTTCGCGGCGCCCGAGTTCACCTCGCTCTGCCCAGTGACCGGGCAGCCCGATTTCGCTCACATCGTCATCGATTATGCTCCCGCCGAGTGGCTGGTGGAATCCAAATCGTTGAAGCTCTATCTCGGCAGCTTTCGTAACCACGGGGCCTTTCACGAGGATTGCACGCTGCGCATCGCCAAGGATCTCGTCGCGTCGCTCGCGCCGCGGTGGCTGCGGATCGGCGGCTATTGGTATCCGCGCGGCGGCATTCCGATCGACGTGTTCTGGCAGACGGGAGAGCCGCCGCAGGGGCTGTGGCTGCCGGATCAGGGCGTGCCGCCCTATCGCGGGCGCGGCTGAGCGGAAGGCGGCGCGCGCCCTCGACAATCGGCTCCGCCTCGTGTATGGCGGCGCGTCCAAATCAAAACAGCGTCCCGAAACGCTCGCCTCTCCGTCGACGCGGCGAAGGCGAAACGGCAGGAGTCGATTTCATGCCCTCCATCATCGAGCAGCTCGACGCCGAGCAATCCGCCCGCCTCCTCCAAGGCAAGGCCATTCCGGAATTCCGTCCCGGCGACACCGTCATCGTCAATGTGAAGGTCAAGGAAGGCGACCGTTCGCGCATCCAGGCCTATGAGGGCGTGGTGATCTCGCGCCAGGGCGGCGGCCTCAACGAGAGCTTCACGGTCCGCAAGATTTCTTACGGCGAGGGCGTCGAGCGCGTGTTCCCGATCCACTCGCCGCTGGTGGAGTCGGTCAAGCTGGTGCGCCGCGGCAAGGTGCGCCGCGCCAAGCTCTATTATCTGCGCGATCGCCGCGGCAAGTCGGCTCGCATCGCCGAGCGCATCGACACCAAGGCCAAGACCAAAGAGAAGGCCGCGCCCGCCGCCGAGTGACGACGCGAGCCGCTGGCCAAATGAGCAGGCTATTGTTCTGGGCGCTCGACGCCCTCGCGTCGCGCGATCCGGATGTTCGGCTCGCGGAAGGCGCGCTCGATGCGATGGAGACTCTCTCCACGGCTGGCTGGCGTCATGTCGTCGTCGCCGATGAAGCGGCGGGCGCTGACGTGCTCGAGCGCCTCGGCGTCGCCGATCGCGTCGCGTGGCTGTTCGACGGCGCGCCGATCGCCGAGGCGGTCGATGCGCTGCGTCCCTTCGACGAGGCTTTCGTGATCGGCTCCAGCGTGCCGCGCCACATCATGCCGGCGCGCGACGCGTCGCTGGCCTCGATCCTCGTCGGCGACGCGTCGCCCTTCGCGCAATTCTGCGTCGAGCAGCTGACGGAAATTCCGGACGCGCTCTCGACCTGGACGATCATGCGCAGAAATCTGCTGTTCTGATGGCCGGGCGAGCCGTCAGGCTCGCCCGGCAATGTCGCGGGCGATCGCATCCACGGCGCGGGACGCGTCGATGCGCGTCCACCCCATCTCGCCGAGCTCATAGCGGCGCTGCTCGGCAAGCACTGTCGCCGTCGCATCGGAGACATCGTCGCGGCGCGCCGCGACACGCTGCTCGGCGAGCGAGGCGTCGGCCTCGAGCCAGAAGCCGGCGAAGGGAACGCCGCATCGATGCGCTTCGGCCTCGATTGCGGCGCGCTCGTCGGGGCGGGCGTGCACGGCGTCGACGACGACGCTCCATCCGGCGCCGGCGCCGGCGACGCGCGCCGCTTCGCCGCGCAGCAGCGCATACACGCGCGCCGATGTTTCGGGCGCATAGGCGTCCGGCGGCAGCCGCGTCGTCGGCGCGACGCCGCAGAGGCGCTTGCGCAGCCGGTCGCTGGAGAGCACGCGCGCGCCCGGCGCCGCGCCGAGCAGCGGCGCGAGCGCCGCGGCGACGCTCGATTTGCCGGTTCCGCTGAGCCCGCCGATGGCGACGATGCGCGGCGGCGCGGGACGCAGCAGCGTTGAGGCGAGATCGAAATAGTCGCGCGTCTCCGCATTGGCCGCGACGGCGCCGGCGTCGCGCTCGACGGCGCGGGCCGCCGCCACATCGGCGCGGATCGCCGCGCGCAGCGCCATGAAGAAGGGCAGCAGCGGCAGGCCGTCCGTCTCGTCGCGGGCGTCGAGGTAGCGGTTCAGCGCCGAGGCCGCGAGCGAATGGGCGCCGCGCCGCGTCAGATCCATCAGCAGGAAGGCGAGATCGTAGAGAATGTCGATCGTCGCCAGATCGTCGGAAAATTCGATGCAGTCGAAGGGCGTCGGCTCGCCGTCGACGACACAGATATTGCGCAGCGTGAGATCGCCGTGGCAGCGGCGCACCTTGCCGTCGTCGCGCCGCCGGTCGAGAAGGGCGCCATGCCGGAGCGCCGCATCGCGCAGCCCTTCCGCCAGCGCGATGCGCTCGTCCGCGCCGACCGCCGGCGATTTGGCGAGCGAGCTCGCTTCGCCGAGATCGAGCAGCGTGGCCATGACCGCGCCGCCGCCGTGCGCGCGATCGACCTCGGCGCTGTCGTGGAAGGCGGCGAGGCGAGAGGCGAGCCTTTCGATCAGCGCCGTCGTGAGGCGCCCGTCGAGCGCGAGGCGGTCGAGCAGCGCGTCCTCGTCGAAACGGCGCATTTCGACGACGGCGTCGACGAGATCGCCCGTCCCGTCGAAGGCGAGCGAGCCGTCGCTCTCGCGCGTGATGCGCCGCGCGCCGAGATAGAGCGAGGGCGCCAGCCGGCGATTCAGCTCATGCTCGCGCCGGCACATGGCGAGCCGGATCTGCGGCGTGTGGAAGTCGAGATAAGGAAAGACGACGTCGCGCTTGAGCTTATAGGCGCGGTCCCGCGTCAGCACGACAATCGAGATATGGGTGACGATCGGCGCGCCAGCGCTCTCTCCTCGCGCCATGAGGAAGCGGACCGTCTCGTCCTGCGCGCCGAAGCTCATGATGGTGATTCCCGCCTGCTCGCGGGCATCATATGGACGAGGCGCCGCGGAGGCAAAGCGGCGGCCTGTCTCACCCCTGGCGGGCAAAGCAAGTCCATCGGGTGATCTTCGGTCTTTCGTTACAGAAACAACGACCAACTGATGGCGGAGGCAAATTAACGTGGACGCAGCATTTGTAAATGTTGTATCCTAATATGTCCGAATTATTTCCGGTTTACCTTGAAAAATGTGTGCTCCCATTTGACAGAAATCGTAGAAAATCTCCCACATAGAAAATTATCTAGATCAGTAAGGCCGGAGATATCTTGACTAAAGTACATATATGCTTTTATTGTGTGCGTATCATCGTCATTGAAACCTCGAAGAATTCCGTAATGTCCGAGGTCGCCAACTCATAATCTTCAGCTGAAAGGCTCGTGATTTGAATCGCGGCTGAGGGGTGAACGTCCAAACCGTCGAAAACATCCGTCCAGCGAACGCATTCCATGTGCCTGCCTCCGCATTCAAGCCCGTTGCCGCAGCACGTAACATAGACGCGACACGCCGATCGTCAACCATATCGGCGGTAATTTGGTTGACTTTTTCCGCCTTTTATCCACATATAATCCGGGCGAATGCCATAAGAGGCGTTTCGTGGCTGCAACTTTCGGAGGAACGTGAATGACTGAATTTCCTAGCAAAAAAAATCGACCTTGGGTGCCTTGCCGGAGTCCTACTTATGCCGATCTAACACACAATCGGCATAAACTACGTCGTCGGAGACCGGGCAGTCACAGCCGAAAATAAGGAACGATATGTGCTGTGAGGAGGAGAAAGGGACTACCCAATGTCGAAGGAGCCAGTGAAGAGCATCTCGCCCGAAGCGGCCAGGGTAAGACTGACGCTCGATCTTTCTCAGCGCTTGAATGCGATCGTGGATCGCATTGCCGCCGAGAACGAGTCGTCGAAAGCCGACGTGCTGAGGTTCGCAATCGAGTTTCTGAGCGCGGCAACCGAGGCCAAAAGATCTGGAATGCACGTCGGAGCCTGGAAGGAAGAGGACGGAAACCGCCGGGAACGCGAGTTCGTAGGCATTTGAAACGATTCCCTGGCGTGAAATTGCAGTCATCACCGGCCGTTCGAAATGCGGCCTGATTTTCAGGCTCGACAATGACCGAACACGAAACAATCGAATTGCCGAGCTTGAAGGCCGGCTCCTCGGACGAGCTCGCCATTGCTGGGCGCGGCGCCTTCGGAAGCCTCGCCGGAAAAGCCGCCCGTCACGACAGCGCAGCTCGCCGTGACGGGCGGGGGCGGAGGCATGATCGCCTATTTGGCGAATACATTCGTCGAGAATCCGCAATGGAAGAGCCTGCTCATCGTCGCGGCCCCTTCGATCGGCGTCGTCCTCTTGAAAGTTTGGACATTTCTGGAGTCCGAGACCGCGACTTGGTGGAAATTTCGGAAAGCCGAGCGCACGCGGCACGATCTGCTCAGGAGAGCGAGACAGGGCTTGGCCGACGCCAAGTCTCAATTGGCGGACATCGAATCTGACGGCCATGCGACCGCGGATCACAAGAAGCTCGCGCGAGATCGGGTGCAGTCGTTCGAGCGCGCCGTGCTCGAGCTGAACGCGGCGGGCATCGTCGTTGTCGATTAGAGCGCTTTCCGATCGAACGGAATCGTTCGATCAATCAGAATTCGCTCAAACGAAAGAACGCACTAGCGTAGCGGTCGGCTCAGGGGCCCGAAGTCCCTGGTCCCTTCCCCATCCGCCGCTCGATCTCGCCGCGCGCCCATCTATAACCCTCGATCGCGCGCGGTTTTCCCCATTGGTAGAGCTCGATCGCGCGCGGTTTCGCCCAATCATAGGCGGCGACGCCCCATTGGCAGGCGGTTCGGCCGGCCGTCTCGACGCCTTCGACGACCCGGTCGAACCAGGGCAGCATCTTGCTGTCCGGCGGGATTTTCGCCCGCATCCAGGCGACGCCGTCGGCGCCGATCTGCGACAGGGCGCGCCAGAGATGGCCCCACGGGTCCTCGACCGGCGTTTTCGCCATCTGCTCGCGATAACGGGCGAAATCGGCGGCGAGCGCGGCGTTCTTGCCGCGTTCCGCGTCGAGAAGCCGCTCGAGCTTGGCGACGATCGCCTCCTCTTCCTCCGCGTGACGCTCGTTCTTCTCGGCCTGTGCGGCCTCGCGGCGCGCGGCCAGCACGGCGTCGTCGATCTCCCGGGTCGATTCGTCGACCTGATAGGCCATCGCCTCATATTTGGAGATCACCTCGTCGCGCTGCTGGAGCGCGCTGCGCAGCAGCGCGATCAGCGCGTCGCGGCCGAGCTTGTCGTAATCGGCCTCCGGGGTTGCGGATGTGCGGTGTTCGGCCTTTTTCTCCATGCGACACTCCGCCCTGTTTCGCGATGTGGCTCTCGTCATCGAGCATGCCGCCAGCAGATAATGCGGCTGAGCTTGTTGTCCACCGCTGCGCGCCTCCGTCGACAGGCGTCGATCGAGCGTCTGCTGCGCCGATTCCGCGGCCCGCGGGGATCGCGGTCCGTTCCCGATCGTCATGAGAGCGTCGCCGCGCCCCCTTCCCCTGCCGCGGATTCTCGTCTAACACACGCTCGACCGCCGGGCCGGGCCGTTCGCCCTGCTCGATCTCGTCTCACGGAGGGCGCGCTGAACCTTGAAAAGGCTGCGGCGCGGCCTTTTTTTGTGCGCGCCCGCACGAAAGACGGCGGTCGGCGGCAGGACGCGCGCTTGTCCCTCATGCCGAGGCGGCCCCGGCTGTTTTGGAGCAGGGCAAGGCGAAGAAAGGATGACAGACGGACCGACATGCCGAAACGAACCGACATATCGACCATTCTGATCATCGGCGCCGGCCCCATCGTCATCGGCCAGGCCTGCGAGTTCGACTATTCGGGAACCCAGGCCTGCAAGGCGTTGCGCGCCGAGGGCTATCGGATCGTCCTCGTCAACTCCAATCCCGCCACCATCATGACCGATCCCGATATGGCGGATCGGACCTATGTCGAGCCCATAACGCCCGAGATCGTCGCCAAGATCATCGAGAAGGAGCGCTACGCCATTCCCGGCGGCTTCGCCCTTCTGCCGACCATGGGCGGGCAGACGGCCTTGAACTGCGCGCTCTCGCTGGAGCGCATGGGCATGCTCGAAAAATTCGACGTCGAGATGATCGGCGCCGACGCCAAGGCCATCGACAAGGCCGAGGATCGCGAATTGTTCCGCGAGGCGATGACGAAAATCGGCCTCGAGACGCCGCGCTCGCGCCTCGCCAACGCCACCGATCTGAAGACCGCCGACAAAGCGAGGCGCAACGCCGAGATCGCCGAGATCGAGGCCGGCCCGCTGCCGGAGGACCAGAAGAGGAAGGCGATCGCCGACATCCGCCGCCGCTGGGAGGCCGACGAGCCCGAGCGCAAGCGGCGCTACATTTCCAAGGGCCTGACCGAGGCGCTGGAGGCGCTCGAGGATATAGGCCTGCCGGCGATCATCCGGCCGTCCTTCACGCTCGCCGGCACCGGCGGCGGCATCGCGTATAACAAGGCCGAGTTCATCGATATCATCGAGCGGGGGCTGGACGCCTCGCCGACCACCGAGGTGCTGATCGAAGAGAGCGTCATCGGCTGGAAGGAATATGAGATGGAGGTGGTCCGCGACAAAGCGGACAATTGCATCATCGTCTGCTCGATCGAGAACATCGATCCGATGGGCGTGCATACCGGCGATTCGATCACCGTCGCCCCGGCGCTGACGCTGACGGATAAAGAATATCAGATCATGCGCGACGCCTCGATCGCCGTGTTGCGCGAGATCGGCGTCGAGACCGGCGGGTCGAATGTGCAATTCGCCGTCGACCCCGCGACCGGGCGCATGATCGTCATCGAGATGAATCCGCGCGTCTCGCGCTCCTCGGCGCTGGCGTCCAAGGCGACCGGCTTTCCCATCGCCAAGGTCGCGGCCAAGCTCGCCGTCGGCTACACGCTGGACGAGATCGCCAATGACATAACGGGAGGCGCGACGCCGGCCTCCTTCGAGCCGACGATCGATTACATCGTCACCAAGATTCCGCGCTTCGCCTTCGAGAAATTCCCCGGCGCCGAGCCGGTGCTGACGACGGCGATGAAATCGGTCGGCGAGGCCATGGCGATCGGGCGCAATTTCGCCGAGAGCCTGCAAAAGGCGCTGCGCTCGCTGGAGACTGGGCTCTCCGGGCTCGACGAGATCGAGATCGAGGGATTGGGCCGCGGCGACGATATGAATGTGCTGCGCGCCGCGCTCGGCACGCCGACGCCGGACCGCCTGCTCGTCGTCGGCCAGGCGCTGCGCCTCGGCATGAGCGCGCAGGAGATTCACGAGGCCTGCAAGATCGATCCCTGGTTCATCGCGCGCATCGCGGAGATCGTCGCGCTCGAGAACAAAGTGCGCAAGTTCGGTCTGCCCAAGGACGCCGAGAATTTTCGCGCGCTGAAATTCGCCGGCTTCTCCGACGCGCGCCTCGCGACGCTCGCCGGCGAGGCCGAGAAGGGCGTGCGCGCCGCGCGCCGCGCGCTGGACGTGCGTCCGGTCTATAAGCGCATCGACACTTGCGCGGCGGAATTCGCCTCGCCCACCGCCTATATGTATTCGACCTATGAGACTCCCTTCATCGGCGCGCCCGCCAGTGAGGCGCGGCCGTCCGATCGGCGCAAGGTGGTCATTCTCGGCGGCGGGCCGAACCGCATCGGCCAGGGCATAGAATTCGACTATTGCTGCTGCCACGCCTGCTTCGCGCTCGCCGACGCCGGCTTCGAGACGATCATGATCAATTGCAATCCGGAGACGGTGTCGACGGATTACGACACATCGGATCGACTCTATTTCGAGCCGCTGACCGCCGAAGATGTGGAAGAGATACTCGACGTCGAGCGCAGCAATGGAACGCTGCACGGCGTCATCGTCCAATATGGCGGGCAGACGCCGCTGAAGCTCGCCCATACGCTGAATTCGGCGGGTCTGCCGATCCTCGGCACGCCGGTCGATTCGATCGATCTCGCCGAGGACCGCGACCGCTTCAAGCGCCTGCTCGACAAGCTCGGCCTGAAGCAGCCCAGGAACGGCATCGCCTATTCGGTGGAGCAGTCGCGGCTCGTCGCCGGCGAGCTCGGCCTGCCGCTCGTCGTCCGGCCCTCTTATGTGCTCGGCGGGCGCGCCATGGCGATCATCCGCGACCAGAACACGCTCGACGATTATCTGCTCGGCACGCTGCCGAGCCTGGTGCCGTCCGAGATCAAGGCGCGCTATCCCAATGACAAGACCGGGCAGATCAACACGGTGCTCGGCCGCAATCCGCTGCTGTTCGACCGCTATCTGACCGATGCTATAGAAGTCGACGTGGACTGTGTCGCCGATGGCGAGAGCGCCGCCATCGCCGGCGTGATGGAGCATATCGAGGAGGCCGGCATTCATTCGGGCGATTCGGCCTGCTCGCTGCCGCCGCGCTCGCTTTCGGCGGAGACCGTGGCCGAGCTCGAGCGGCAGACGATCCTGCTCGCCAAGGCGCTCGGCGTCGTCGGCCTGATGAATGTGCAATTCGCGCTGAAGGACGGGGAGCTCTATGTGCTCGAGGTCAATCCGCGCGCCTCGCGCACGGTGCCCTTCGTCGCCAAGGTGATCGGCGCGCCGATCGCCAAGATCGCGGCGCGCATCATGGCCGGCGAGAAGCTCGCGGGCTTCGGCCTGCCGCGGCCGACGCCGAATCATGTCGGCGTCAAGGAATCGGTGTTTCCCTTCGCGCGCTTTCCCGGCGTCGACACCGTGCTCGGCCCGGAGATGCGCTCGACCGGCGAGGTCATCGGACTCGACCGCAGCTTCGAGGCGGCCTTCGCCAAGAGCCAGCTCGGCGGCGGGACGAAGGTGCCGCGCCAGGGGACTTTGTTCGTCTCGGTGCGCGACGCCGACAAGCCGCGCATGCTGCCCTCCGTGCGGCTGCTCGCCGAGCTCGGTTTCGCCGTCGTGGCGACAGGCGGCACGGCGCGCTATCTCGCCGAGAACGGCGTGCCGGCGCAAAAGCTCAACAAGGTCTCGGAAGGCCGCCCGCATATCGTCGACGCGATCAAGAACGGCTCGGTCCAGCTCGTCTTCAACACGACGGAGGGCGCTCAGGCGCTGGCCGATTCACGTTCCTTGCGCCAAGCTGCGCTATTGCATAAAGTGCCCTATTATACGACGCTCGCCGGCGCGATCGCGGCGGCTCAGAGCATCAGGGCCTATGTATCGGGAGATCTCGAAGTCCGCGCCCTGCAGGACTATTTCGCGTGACTGACGCGCCCCGGCCGGGCGCGCGCAAGCCTGAAAAATTCGGCCGCCGCATCCGCGGAACGTTCATGTTCGAGAAGGTTCGATCGTCCGCCGCGTCTCTCGCGAGGCCGGCGGCGGCAGGATTTTTTGGCAGGCGTCGAACCCGGCCAGAATCCGAGAAGCAGAGAGCAAGAGAGATGGACAAGGTGCCCATGACCGCCGCCGGCTACGCCGCTCTCGACACCGAGCTGCGGCATCGTCAGCAGACCGAGCGCCCGCGCATCATCCAGGCGATCGCCGAGGCCCGCTCGCACGGCGATTTGTCGGAAAACGCCGAATATCACGCCGCCAAGGAGGCGCAGTCGCTGAACGAGGGGCGCATCGCCGAGCTCGAGGACAAGCTGTCCCGCGCCGAGGTCATCGACGTCTCCAAGCTCTCCGGCAACACCATCAAATTCGGCGCGACGGTCACGCTGATCGACGAGGACACCGAAGAGGAGAAGGCCTATCAGATCGTCGGCGAGCCGGAAGCCGACGCCAAGAACGGCCGCGTCTCCATCGCCTCGCCCATAGCCCGCGCGCTGATCGGCAAGAAGGCGGGCGACACTGTCGAGGTGAAGACGCCCGGCGGCGGCAAGAGCTATGAGATACTGAAGGTGGCGTTCGTCTGAGCCGCGAGTGTGACGAGGTTCGCGCTCCCTTCTCCCGCCGAGCGGGAGAAGGGAGAACGGCGAGGGCGCTGGCGACATTGCGTCAGTCTGGGTTCTCTCCGACGGCCGCGCCGGTCATGAGGCGCAGACGCTCGGGCTCGCCGAGGCGTTGGGCGTCGCTCCCCGCCTCGTCCGTATCGCGCCGCGGCGACTGATCGCCGCGCTCGCCCCTTTCGGCCCGATCGATCCTCGCGAGGCGAGCCTCGTCGCTCCGCCGTTTCCCGATCTCGTGATCGCCTGCGGGCGGCGAACCATTCCTTATCTGCGCCATGTGAAGCGCGCATCGGGCGGCGCGGCCTTCACCGTCTATGTCAACAAGCCCGCGACCGGGCAGGGGACCGCCGATCTCATTGTCGCGCCGCGCCACGATGGTTCTTCGGGCGCCGATGTGCTGACGCCGCTGACGCCGCCCAACCGGCTGACGCCGCAGCTTCTGGCGCAGGCGCGCGCCGCGCCCGATCCGCGCGTCGGCGCGCTGTCGGGGCCGGTGGCCGGGCTGCTCGTCGGCGGTGACAGCCGGCATTTCCGGTTTTCGGAGAGGGATGTCGCCGAGCTGGCGGCGGCGGCGCGCGGGCTGCTGGACGAGGGGTGGAGCGTCGCGGCGACGCTGTCGCGGCGCACGCCTGCGCGGCTGGCGGCCGCCTTGCGGCAGAGGTTCGCGGACTCCACGGGCGCCCCGCCTTCTCCCGCGCGCGGAAGAAGGCGGCCCGACGAAGTCGGATCGGATGAGGGGCCGCGCAGCTTCGGCGAGTTCGAAGGATGGCGCGGACCCTCATCCGACCCCGCTGCGCGGAGCCACCTTCTCCCACGAGTGGGAGAAGGGACGCGCGCCCATATTCCGCGCGCTTTCCTCTGGGACGGGGAGGGAGAAAATCCCTATCTCTCCATCCTCGCCTGCTCCGATGCGCTGCTCGTCACCGGCGACAGCGTCAATATGGTCGCGGAGGCGGCGGCGACCGGCGCGCCGGTCCATGTGTTCGCGCCCGGCGGCGGCTCGGCCAAGATCGCCGCCTTCCTCGCCGGCCTCGAGGCGCGGGGCGCGGCGCGGCCCTGGACGGGGCGGATGGAACGATGGTCCTACGAGCCCGTCAATTCGACGCCGGGGCTGGCGGAGGAAATTGCGCGCGCCTATCGGCGATTCGCCGGCGGCGCCCGATTTGCCTGAGGAAGGCGATGGTTGCGGCGCGAACGAGAATGACTAGATTGCGCTCATCCGAGCGCGCCGCGCCGTTCGCGCGGCAGAAATTTCGCAAAGGCCCCGTTCATGTCCGCAGACGATAAGAGCCGCCTGCACGCCCGCGTCATCGTGCTCGGCTCCGGACCCGCCGGCTATACCGCCGCGATCTATACGGCGCGCGCCATGCTGGAGCCCGTGGTCATCGCCGGCTTCGATCAAGGCGGCCAGCTGATGATCACCACCGACGTCGAGAACTACCCCGGATTCGCCGAGCCGATCCAGGGCCCCTGGCTGATGGATCAGATGCGCGCCCAGGCCGAGCATGTCGGCGCCAAGCTCGTCTCCGACCATATCGTCGAGGCGCGGCTCGGCCAGCGGCCGTTCGAGCTCCTTGGCGATTCCGGCACGCTCTACACCGCGGATGCGCTGATCGTCGCGACGGGGGCGAAAGCCAAATGGCTCGGCATTCCGAGCGAGGAGGCGTTCAAGGGCTATGGCGTTTCCGCCTGCGCCACCTGCGACGGCTTCTTCTTCCGGGGCAAGAAGGTGCTTGTCGTCGGCGGCGGCAATACCGCGGTGGAGGAGGCGCTCTATCTCTCGCAGCTCGCCGCGCATGTGACCGTCGTGCATCGGCGCGACGTCTTCCGCGCCGAGCGTGTGTTGCAGGAGCGGCTGGCTGCGCGGCCCAATGTGTCCATCCTGTTCGACCATGCGGTCGACGAGATTTTGGGCGACAGCGCTCCGCTCTCCGTCACCCGCGCGCGCGTGAAAAATGTGAAGACCGGCGCGACGCAGACGCTCGACGTCGACGGCGTGTTCATCGCCATCGGCCATCAGCCGGCCTCGGAGCTGTTCGTCGGCCAGCTGGAGCTGAAGCCTTCGGGCTATATTCTCGTGCAGCCGGGCACGACGCGCACCAACATCCCCGGCGTGTTCGCAGCGGGCGATGTGGCCGACGAGACCTATCGCCAGGCGGTGACGGCGGCCGGCCTCGGCTGCATGGCGGCGCTCGACGTGGAGCGATATCTTCTCGATGCGCCCGTCCCGGCGGGAGAAGCGCTCGCCTCTGAGGAGCCGTTGTGACAGATCGCGCGCGCCCACCCTCCTCTTCAGGGGGAGGGTCGCGCCGCAGGCGCGGGGTGGGGTCCGCGCCGCGAGACACGGGGGACGCCCCACCCCGTCGTGCCGAAGGGCGTTCCACAAGAACGCCCGTCGCAAGCGCCGGGCTATGGCACGCCGCCCCTCCCCCTCGAGGGGAGGGTGGAGATTGCGACGAATTCTTCACTCCAATCCAGATAGAGCGATGCCCGACCTTCTCCTCGAGCTCTTCTCCGAAGAAATTCCCGCCCGCATGCAGCGCCAGGCGGCGGATGATCTGCAGCGGCTCGTCTGCGGCGCGCTCGCCGAGCGCGGGCTCGCCTATGAGGGCGCGACCGCTCATGCGACGCCGCGCCGGCTCGCGCTGCATGTCGCCGGACTGCCGGCGCGCCAGCCCGATGTGCGCGAGGAGAAGAAGGGCCCGCGCGTCGGCGCGCCCGAGGCGGCCATCGCCGGCTTCTTGAAGAGCGCCGGCCTTGCCTCGCTCGAGGATGCGAAGATCGAGACGGACGCCAAGAAAGGCGAGTTCTATGTCGCCGTGATCGAGCGCGCCGGGCGCGAGACGATCGAGGTGCTGGCGGAGGTTCTGCCGGGAATCGTCAAGGGCTTTCCCTGGCCGAAGTCGATGCGCTGGGGCGCAGCCTCCGTTCGCTCCGATTCGCTGCGCTGGGTGCGGCCGCTGCAGTCGATCCTCGCCACTTTCGGCCCCGAGACGGAGACGCCCGAGGTGGTGCGCTTTGCCGTCGATGGGACGAACAGCGGCAATGTCGCTTTCGGCCATCGCTTCATGGCGCCGCAGGGCTTTTCGGTGAAGCGCTTCGACGATTACGTTCCGGCGCTGGAGAAGGCGAAGGTCGTGCTCGATGCGGCGCGGCGGCGCGACATCGTGCTGCATGACGCGCGCAATCTCGCCATGGCGCAGGGGCTGGAGCTGGTCGAGGACGCGGCGCTGCTGGAAGAAGTCGCCGGCCTCGTCGAATGGCCGGTCACGCTGATGGGCTCTTTCGACGAGAGCTTCCTCGCCATTCCGCCCGAGGTCATTCGCGCGACCATTCGCGTCAACCAAAAGTGCTTCGTGCTGAAGCGCCACGACGGCGGCCTCGCCAACAAGTTCATCCTCGTCGCCAATGTCGAGGCGAGCGATGGCGGCGCGACCATCGTCGGCGGCAATCAGCGCGTGATCGCGGCGCGTCTCTCGGATGCGAAATTCTTCTACGAGACTGATCTGAAGACCAAGCTCGAGGAGCGCCTGCCGAAGCTGGGCAACATCGTGTTCCACGAGAAGCTCGGGACCCAGGGCGAGCGCGTGAGCCGCATCGCCGCGCTGGCGCGCGAGCTGGCGCCGCTGGTCGGCGCCGACGCCGACAAGGCCGAGCGTGCGGCGCGTCTGGCGAAGGCCGATCTCGTCACCGAAATGGTCGGCGAATTCCCCGAGCTGCAGGGCTTGATGGGCCGCTATTATGCGGCGGCGCAGGGCGAGGACGCGGATGTCGCTGCGGCGCTCGAGGAGCATTACAAGCCGCAGGGACCGAACGACCGCATTCCGACCAGTCCGGTGTCGATCGCCGTGGCGCTCGCCGACAAGCTCGACACGCTGGTCGGCTTCTGGGCGATCGACGAGAAGCCGACGGGGAGCAAGGACCCTTATGCGCTGCGTCGGGCGGCGCTCGGCGTCATTCGCGTCGCGCTCGAGAATGGATTGCGGCTGCCGCTGCGCGAAGCCTTCGCGATGGCGCGCTTGCCGGTGTGGTTCGATGCGCGGACGCCGCTGCGCGAGCTGGTGACGGGCGAGGTCAATCGCGTCGCCTCCGATCTGTCGCCGAATGGAGCCTCGAGCCTCACGGCGGATGCGCAGGCGCATCTGCGCGCGGACATAGAGAAGCAGCTGGCGGCGATCGGCCGCGAAAAGGGCGCGCAGGCTCCGTCCGCGCAAGCAGAAATCTTCATGCGCGAAACGCTGCCGTCGCTGCTCGAGGCGAATGCTGCCGACCTCCTCGCCTTCTTCATCGATCGCCTGAAGGTCTATCTTCGCGATCGCGGCGCGCGATATGACCTGATCGATGCGGCGCTGGGAGCTGTACCCTCATCCGACCCCGCCAAAGCCCGTCCTGTTGCGACGGGCGTCCTTGCGGACGCCCTTTGGCGGGGCCACCTTCTCCCGCGAGCGGGAGAAGGGAGCGCGAACATGCAAGACGATCTGCTCACGATCACCCGCAAGGTCGAGGCTCTGGCCAAATTCCTCGATACGGATGACGGCAAGAATCTGCTCGCCGGCTTTCGCCGCGCCGCCAATATTCTCAAGATCGAGGAGAAGAAGGACGGCGCCGGCGCCTATGATGAGCCGCATCATCCCAATCTGCGCATGGAGATGCCCGAGCACAAGCTCGCCGCCGCGATCAAGCGCGCGCGCGAGGAGACCGGCGAGCGGCTCGAAAAGGAGAATTTCGAGGGCGCCATGCAGGCGCTGGCGAAGCTGCGCGAGCCGGTCGACGCCTTCTTCGACACGGTGACGGTCAATTGTGACGATCCGAAGCTGCGCCTCAATCGGCTGCGCCTGCTCGCCGAGCTGCGCGGCGCGATGCTGCAGGTCGCGGATTTCGCCAAGGTGGCGTGACCCTGCGCGCCGGGCGGCCGGCGGGTCCGGCGGCCGGCCTTCAGCTGTCGCCGCGCAGCTGAATAGGCCGCGCGCTGCGCCGCGCCGCGACCGACTCGCTCGCGCGATCGAAATAGCCGGCCGGCTCGCTGCGCTCGACGCGCCGCGTCCGGCGCGCGAAGGACAGCACCACTCCCGCTTGCCGATTGTCGTGGAACCCCTCGAGATCGGCGAGCGCGACCTCGACCAAACCGGGCCGCCGCGGCGCGTAGAGGAGGTCGGGGCGACGCGCTTCGGGGTGATGGGTCAGCAGCATGCGCAGCACGATCAGCAGATCGGCGGCGCGCGCAGGGACGCCGAGATCGAGGAAGCGGCGCAGATCGGCGACGATCAGCTCGCGCACCGCCTCGAGGCCGCGATGGGCGTTGAGCAGATAGCTCGACAAAAGCGAGCGGTGCTTCGCAGAAGGGGAGGCGCCGAGAACCAGCTCGTTGGAGGAGAGGCCGGCCAGGGCCGCGCATTCCGACACAGAAATCATGTTGAGCTCCTTACGCGTTACGCAAACGAGACCACGCCCGCTGGGGCGGCGTATGGCTCGCGAGGACAAAGGCGCCTCTTATCGATCGACCAGCCATGGGTGCAATCAAGGAAAGAAATCATTCAAATTGATCGAATGCGTACGTGGCATTCTGCTCATATTCTGTCCTCTTCTTGTCTGGTTCGGCGGCGCAGTCTGGCCGCTAGCTGGAGTCGATGCTCGTCAATACTTGTTCATGACCGAAACAAAAATTAGGACATTTACTTATGCCTCGCACACCCTCGCTCGCGGATTCAAAAAGCGCTTTAATTTACAAGTGCTTGATGCAATCCGTAATTGTGCTGCCGAGCGGAAATCGCGCTGTGCGGCGCATGGAAATAAGAACAATTCTATCGAATCTGCTCGCCGGAGTAAGTCGAGTTGCATAAAATTCGAGTAGATCGAGGGCTCAAAGAGCGCGTCAGCTGACGCGCTCCTCCTCCTGCGCCTTCGCCGAGAGGCGCTTCACCCGCTGCCAGAACGCCCAGGCGCCGAAAATGACAAAGGGCATGGCCGCTGCGGCGGCCTCCTCGCCGGTGAAGCCGAAAGGCAGGAATCCCGCGTCCTTCACGCCTTTGAAGAAATAGAGGGACAGGCCGGCGACGTAATAGCTGAGCGCGGCGATCGAAAGGCCGCCGACCAGCTTCTGCAGCCGCATCTGCAGCCGGGCGCGGCGATTCATGTCGTCGAGCAGATCGCGGTTCTGCTGCTCGAGCTCGAACGTAATGCCGGTGCGCATCAGATCGACGGCGCGCTCGACCTGGGCGGCGAGCCGCCCCTGGCGCGCCTCGAAGGCGTTGCAGGTCTCGATCGCCGGATCGAGCCGCGCGCTGAAAAAGGCGGAGATGGTGGTGTAGTGGCTCTCCTTGGCCTCCTGGATCAGCGCCAGACGATTCTTCACGATGGCCTGATAGGCGCGGCTGGCGCCGAAGCGGAAGGCGGTGCGCGTCGACAGCGCCTCGCTCTTGGCGAGGAGATCGCTCGAGCGCTTCAAGAGATCGCGGCTGGTGCGCATGTCCTGCGTCTGGCTCAGCGCATGGGTGATGTCGGAAATCTCGCTTTCCATCGCCCGCAATTGCGCGCCGGCGCCGCGCGCCTCCGGCAGGCCGAGCAGCGCCATCGTCCGATAGGTCTCGATTTCCAATACGCGCTGCAGCAGCCGCCCGGTCTCCAGAGCGCCGATCCCGTTCGTCTTCACCAGAAGGCGCGTGAAGCCGAAGGGGTCCACCGCGAAATCGGTCAGCACATGCGCGCCGCCCTTGGCCGCGCGCACGAGGCAGAGGCTCTGCGAGTTGAACAGCTGCGCATAGATCTCGTGCGAATGGCCGCTCTCGATGGCGCAGAGATGGGTGGCGACGATCAGCCGGCCCGGCGAGGGGAAGGCGATTTCGCCGGCGCCGAGCGGGTCGGGATGAGCGAAGGGCTCGCCGGCGTCCTTTTGCGTGGACCAGGTGTAGGTGGTGAATTCCGTATGCTGCTCCCAGCGCAGCCGCCAGTCGCCGATCGTAAGGCGCTGGAACTTGGCGTCGCCGGTCGGCGGCGGCAGCATATGCGAGCGGAGCAGCCCGGCGAGCGCGGCGCGATCGGCGCGCGCCTCCTCTTCATTCGTCGCAAAGGCGAAATGATAGATGCGCTGGGGCGCCTCGATCGGCAGGAAGGGCCGTGCATGCAGCTCCGCGAGAATTGCGGCGCGCGCTTCGTGCTCCTCGAATCGGCTCGCCGCGCTCGGACGGCCCTCGTGGTCTCGTTCCATGTCGCTGTCGCTCTTCTCTCGCGCCTCTCACGAATCGGAGACGAGCATACCGGCTCCAGCGGATGAGGGAATGCGACGAATCGAGACGCGCCGGGCGCATCGGCCCGGCGCGAGACAGCGCTAAATCGTCAATGGCCGTGGAATCCCCCGAAGCCGCCGTGATGGAAACCGCCATGGTGGAATCCGCCGCCGAACCCCCGGCCGCCGCCCCAGCCGCCGACATGATGGAAGCCGCCGCCGCCCCATCCGCCGCCGCCCCAATGACCGAAATGGCGATGGCCGCCCCAACCGCCGCCCCAGCCGCCGTAAGAGCGGCGATAGCCCCAGCCGCCGCCCCAGACGACCGGCGCGCTCCAGCCATAGCCGTAAGAGGGATAGCCATAGGAGGGATAGCCGTAGCCATAGTCGTAGTAATAAGGGGCGCTCGAATAAACGCGATAGGTCGTCACGACCGGCGCGGGGCTCGCTCCGTAAACATAATGGTAGACGCGCCTGACGTGGCGATGGCGCCGGGCGCAATAATAGCCGACTGTCGCCACCTGCGACGGCAAGGCGACCACTGACGTCGGGGCGACGCTGGTCGGCGCCGCCGCGCTTTCGGATGGAGCAAAGGTGAGTGCGATTGTTGCGCCGAGAGCCGCAGCGGCTCCCAAATGGACGGGATAGGACATGACATGCCTCCTCGCCGGCGACGCGAGACCGCGCGCGCCGGAGAACGAGCCCCCACTCGCAATTTATTAAAATAATATGAAATCGTATTCTCGTCGAGAGTGGGCGCATGCGCAGGCCGCCTTGACTTTCGCGCTTCGGGCGCTTAGCAAGCCGGCGTCCGGTCGAGGCGAGAGCTTCCGCCGGCGCGCACCCGTGGTCGTCCTCGTGAATCTTCGTCCGAGGAGGGCCTGTCGGCCGGATCATCCGGCAGAGGAGGGCGCGTTCTTTCGACGCCAGGAAATGTCCCTCGGCGCGGGAACGTGGTTCGGCGCAGCTCGCCCTCGAGGGGGCGGGAGCGGCGTGCTTTTCCCGTGCGAGGACGCGAGAACAGGACGCAGCAAGTGACGAAACGCGCCGAATCCAAATATAAGCTCGACCGCCGTCTCGGTCAGAACATCTGGGGCCGCCCGAAGAGCCCGGTGAACCGGCGCGAATATGGCCCGGGCCAGCATGGCCAGCGCCGCAAGGGCAAGCTCTCCGACTTCGGCACGCAGCTGAAGGCCAAGCAGAAGCTCAAGGGCTATTACGGCAACATTTCCGAGAAGCAGTTCCGCAAATATTATGCGGAGGCGATCCGCCTCAAGGGCGACTCGGGCGACAATCTCATCGGCCTGCTCGAGCGCCGTCTCGACGCCGTGGTCTATCGCGCCAAATTCGTGCCGACCGTCTTCGCCGCGCGCCAGTTCATCAATCACGGCCACATCAAGGTGAACGGCCGCCGCGTGAACATCCCCTCCTATCTCGTCAAGATCGATGATATCGTCGAGGTGAAGGAGAGTTCCAAGCAGGCGATCACGGTGCTCGAGTCGGTCGCGCTCGGCGAGCGCGACGTGCCGGAGTATTACGAGGTCGATCACAATAAGATGGTCGCCAAGATGACGCGCGTGCCGCTGCCGGCCGAGGTGCCCTATCCGGTGCAGATGGAGCCCAATCTCGTCATCGAATTCTATTCGCGCTGACGACCCGCGCGATTTGCCATGCGAGGGCGTCCCCGAGGGGACGCCCTTTCTGCTTGACGCTAATAAATAGGAGTCCTATGTTAATCGCATGACGCCCTTCGACGCGCTCTCCACTCCGCTTCCTCGTCGCCTGCGCGAGGGGCTCGACCGCATCGGCGCCGCGATGCGGTCCGAGCGCTGGAGCGCCGCCGAGGGCGCCGCGCTCACGCCGACCCAGCTCGACGCGCTCGCCTTCGTCGCCGGGCGCGGCGACAAGGGCGTGCGGCTGCGCGCCGTCGCCGATCATCTCGCCGTCTCACAGCCGACGGCGACGGATTCGGTCGCCGCGCTCGTGCGCAAGGCCCTCGTGACCAAGACGCCGGACCCAGAAGATGCACGCGCCGTCCTGCTGCGCGCCACCGCCGCCGGACGTGAGGCGTCCTTCGCCGCGCAGACCGAAGACTCGTCGATCGAGCGGGCGCTGGCGACGCTGCCCCCGCCGGAGCAGGAGGAATTGCTCCGTCTCGTCATCAAGACCATTCGCGCGCTGCAGGAGGCGAAGGCGATCGCGCCGCAGCGGCTCTGCGTCGACTGCCGCCACTTTCGTCCGTTCCTGCACGAGGATGCGGAGCTGCCGCATCATTGCGCTCTGGTCGATGCGGCTTTCGGCGGCCGCCATTTGCGTCTCGACTGCCCCGAGCAGGAGGAGGCGCCGCAGGCGCAGCGCGACGCCGCCTGGACCGAATTTCTGCGCGCGGCCGCCGCGCCGCCGGGCGGCTGAGGGCGTCCAAAGCTTCCCGGGGTCGGCCATCCGCCGCCCTTGGAAAAGCGGCTCGCGAGGCGGGCCGCTCGATAGGCCAAACAGAGGAGGACCAAGGCAATGGCTCGGAAAGCGACCTTCTATCACGCAGGCTGCCCGGTCTGCGCGGATGCGGAGACCGCCTTTGCGAACGCCCTCGACCCGAAGGAGTTCGATGTCGAAGTCGTTCATCTCGGCGAGGACAAATCGCGCCTGCGCGAGGCCGAGGAAGCGGGCGTCAAATCCGTGCCCGCCTTCGTCATCGACGGGCGCGCCTATCACATCAATTTCGGCGCGGAACTCGCCGCGCTGAAATAACCCCGACATCGCTCCGCCGTTGTCACTTCGGCGACTCCGAACTCGCCTCGCCGGGCACAGCGCCCGCGCGAGGCCTTTTTCGAGGACTCCATGGTTTCCATTGCGATCGAGACGATGTTCGCCGCGCATTCTCTCGCCACGCTCGGCCCGCGCGCCGCGCCGAGCGGCATCGCCAAGACCGCCGCGCCGGCCCCCTGGCGCATCGGCGACACGGGGCTCGACGGCGATCGCCAGGGCGATCTCGTCCATCACGGCGGCGCCGAGAAGGCGCTGCATCACTATCCGCGCGACCATTACGCGCGCTGGATCGAGGAGGAGCCGGCGCTCGCCGGCTCGCTCGCCACGGCGCCCGCCTTCGGCGAGAACATCTCGACCTTCGGCCTCACCGAGGCGGATGTCTGCGTCGGCGATGTCTTCGCGCTCGGCTCGGCCATCGTGCAGGTGAGCCAGGGGCGCCAGCCCTGCTGGAAGCTCAACGCTCATTTCACGCGCAAGGACATGGCGCGCCGCGTTCAGGAGAGCGGCCGCACCGGCTGGTATTATCGCGTGCTGCGCGAGGGAATCGTCCAGCCGGGCGACCGGCTCGAACGCATCGAGCGTCCGCTGCCGGACTGGCCCTTGGCGCGGCTGAACGAATTGCTCTACCGCCGCACGCTGGATTTCGAGTCGCTGGAGCGGATGGCGGCGCTTTCCGAGCTCGCCGCGCCCTGGCGCGAGCTCGCCGCGCGCCGTCTCGAGCGACGCGCGGTCGAGGACTGGTCGTCGCGGCTCCAGGGCGCGTGAGTGGGGCGGGGCGCGAGCCTCGCCCGAAAATCACCGAGCGTCGCCCTCGGCGAGATCGGCGGCGGCGAGCTTCGCCGATTCGGCGCCGGAGAGCATCGCGCCGTTGAACCCGTGCTCGCCGCCGAAGGCGGAGGCGAGATAGAAGCGCGGGATCGGCGTGCGCGGCGTGCGCGGAAATCCCGAGAGGATGGACTCTGTCGGCGGCAGCGAGGCGAAGCCATAGACCGCGCCGTCGGGCGTGTTGAGATAGCCCGCCATGGATTGCGCATTGAGCAGGGTGCGCTCCTGCACGAGGCTCGAGAAGCCCGGATAATCCTGCTCGAGCCGCGCCTGCAGCGCGTCGAGCCATTGCTCGCGTCGCGCGCGCGCATCGTCGCGCGAGAGGCCGCGCCAATTGTCCATCCAGTCGAGCCCCAGCACGCTCAACAGGATGGGCGGCGTCTCCCAGAGCCCCGAATCGATGGCGCTGAAATTGGCGATGCCATAGGCGGGCAGCCGGCCGTTCGGCGCTGCGCCGAGCAGGCTCGCCCCGGCGCCGTAATCGTCGAAAGAGCGCATCTGCGCCGGCAGCACGATGCTCGAATAATCGGCGAGGCCGACCGTCTCCGGCTTGGCGGAGAGGCCGTAATGCGCGCAGAACAGCGAGGTCGACAGCTCGCGTGCGCCGAACGCCTCGGCGAGCGCGGCGCGCCCGGCCTCCGGCAGCAGATCGGCGGCGACATTCGGCCCGCAATTGGCGAGCACCACGCGCGCGGTGACGCGCTCCTCCTCCTCGCCGGACTTGCGCGCGACATGGCGGACGGCGACGGGCCGGCCCTCGCCGTCGAGCTCGATCGCGCTCGCATTGCGGCCGAGGCGCACGACGCCGCCGGCCTTGGTGATTGCCTTGGCGAGCTTCAGGCTCAGCTGGCGCGAGCCGCCTTTGATATAGGCGCCGCCCGAGCCGATGTAGCCGCCCTGCGCCAATGCGTAAAAGATGAACCACATGCGCTTGGGGTCGTCGCCGTAATAGAAGAGATTGGCGGCGAGCGCCGCCTTCAGCCCCTCCTCCTCGCCGAACTCGCGCGCGAAGACCTCGGACAGCGAGGCGCGCCAGTCGGCCGCGACGGGGACGATTTCCGAAACGCCCTTGGCCAGCTTGGCGATGGAGCGATCCTCGCGCGCCCGCGAGAGGTTCCACAGCGAGTCCTGGATTTGGTCGATGCGATCGAGAAAGGCGCCGATCGCCTTCGCCCTGGCGGGAAAGCGCGCCGAGAGCGCGTCCTTGGCGGCGGCGAAGCCGACCGGCAGGGCGAAAGGCTCGTCGAGCGGCCCGCCGCGGACCGTGTAGAGCGGCCCGGTCGGAATCCATTCGATTTCATCCAATATGCCGAGCTCGTCGAGGATGCGGCGCTTCACGTCGCGCGGATCGCGCGGGTCGGAGGTCTGATGCAGCGAAGCCTCGACCGTGAGCGAGCCGACCTTATAGACGGAGGCGGCGCCGCCGAGGCTGAAATTGCGCTCGAGCAGGCAGACCCCATAGCCCTGTTTCGCCAGCAGAGCCCCCGCGGTCAGGCCGCCGAGGCCCGAGCCGATCACCACCACATCGAATTGCTTCGCTTCCGTCACTGTCGACGCCTTTCGCTACCGGTTCCGGCCCGTGCGACCTTACCGATTGTTTTGCGCCGGTCAAAGCGCGCGGCGGCGCTCGGGCGAAGGCAAAACAGACGTATCCGCCGGGGGCCGAGCGGCCGCGAGCTTTACAATGCCGGTGAAATTCCCTACTCCCGAACAAGCAAAGCCGGTTTCGGGAGGAGGCGTGGCCCTTGGAGACTGGCAACGATGAAATTGAAGGGTGCCCGACGCCTTAGGGGCTTCAGTTCGAGTGACGCAGGCCGTTAGCGGTTTGCTTCGTCGAATTTGATGGGCTTCGAGAGCGAGCCTGAAGGCTCGCTAAGCCGAATCACATCACTAGCGATGGACAGCGAGCGACCATGCGCGTTCTTCTGACCGGCGGCGCCGGCTTCATCGGATCGGCGGTCGCGAGGCGCATCATCGAGACGACGCAGGACGCGCTGCTCGTCTTCGACAAGCTGACCTATGCCGGCAATCTCGCCTCGCTCGCGCCCATCGCTCATGATCCGCGCTATTCCTTCACCCGCGCCGACATCTGCGACCGCAAGGCGGCAACGCGCGCCTTCGACGAATTTCAGCCCGACATCGTGATGCATCTTGCCGCCGAGAGCCATGTCGATCGCTCGATCGATGGGCCGGCGGCCTTCGTGCAGACCAATGTCGTCGGCACCTTCACCCTGCTCGACGTCGCCCTCGCCTATTGGCGCCGGCTCGATCCCGCGCGCGCCGCGGCTTTCCGCTTCCTGCACATCTCCACCGACGAAGTGTTCGGCGCGCTGGGGCCGGAGGGACTGTTCCGCGAGGACACGCCCTATGCGCCGAGCTCACCCTATTCGGCCAGCAAGGCGGGGGCGGATCATCTCGTGCGCGCCTGGCGCGAGACCTATGGCCTGCCGACCATCGTCACCAATTGCTCGAATAATTACGGGCCCTATCACTTCCCCGAGAAGCTGATCCCGCTCACCATCCTCAATGCGATCGAAGGGCGGCCGCTGCCGGTCTATGGCCGCGGCGAAAATGTGCGCGACTGGCTCTATGTCGAGGACCACGCCGCCGCCCTGCTGCAGGTCGCGCGCGCCGGCGTCGTCGGCGAGTCCTATAACGTCGGCGGGCGCAGCGAACGGCGCAACATCGATGTGGTGCGGCTCATCTGCGGCATCCTCGACGAAATTCGCCCGCGCGTCGGCTCCTATGCGGAGCAGATCGCTTTCGTCGCGGACCGCCCGGGACATGATCTGCGTTATGCGATCGATTGCTCGAAGATCGAGCGCGACCTCGGCTGGCGTCCGACCGAGAGCTTCGAGAGCGGCCTGCGCAAGACCGTGCGCTGGTATCTCGACAATGAAGACTGGTGGCGGACGATCCGCGCGGGCGGCTATAGCGGCGAGCGGCTCGGCCGTCTCGCCTGAGAGTGCGGCCGAAACGGAGCGGAGGCGATATGCAGGTGGAGGATACGGCGCTTGCCGGCGTCAAGATCGTGACGCCGAAAAAATTCGGCGACGAGCGCGGCTTCTTCTCGGAGACTTATAATCGGCAGAAATGGGACCAGCGCGGCCTCGACTATCGCTTCGTGCAGGACAATCATTCGCAGTCGCACGAGACCCATGTGATCCGCGGGCTGCATTTCCAGGCGCCGCCCTTCGCGCAGGACAAGCTGGTGCGCGTCGTGCGCGGCCGCATCCTCGATGTGGCGGTCGACATGCGCCGCGCGTCGCCGAGCTTCGGCCGCCATGTCGCGGTCGAGCTTTCCGCCGAGAATTGGCGGCAGCTGCTCGTCCCGATCGGCTTCGCCCATGGCTTCTGCACATTGGAGCCCGACACGGAGGTCGTCTATAAGGTGACGAATATTTATTCGGCCGCGCATGATTTCGGCCTCGCCTTCGACGATCCCGATCTGGCGATCCATTGGCCGGTCGCGCCGGAGCGCGCCATTCTCTCGGAACGGGATCGCCGCTGGCCGCGCCTTCGCGATCTCGCCGCGCCATTCGAATAGGGCAAACGCCATGCGCATCGCCGTCACCGGTCTCGAAGGTCAGGTCGCCACCGCTTTGCGCGAGCGCGCCGGAGCGACCGAGATTGTCGCCCTCGGCCGTCCGCGGCTCGATCTCTCCGATCGCGAATCGGTGCGCGCCGCCTTGCGCGAGGCGCGCTGTGACGCGATCGTCAACGCCGCGGCCTATACGGCGGTCGACAGAGCCGAGCAGGAGGAGGAGCTGGCGCGGCGCGTCAATGGCGCGGGCGCGGGCTTCGTGGCCGAGGCCGCCTCCGAGCTCGGCGCGCCGCTGCTGCATCTTTCCACGGACTATGTGTTCGACGGCGCGCTCGATCGACCCTATCACGAAGAGGATGCCGTCGGCCCGACCGGCGCCTATGGCCGCTCCAAGCTCGACGGCGAAAGGCGCGTCGCCGCGGCCTGCGCGAACGCCGCGATCATGCGCACGGCCTGGGTCTACAGCCCGTTCGGCGCCAATTTCGTGCGGACCATGCTGCGGCTCGGCGAGACGCGCGACGAGGTGGGCGTCGTCGACGATCAGCTCGGCAATCCGACCAGCGCGCTCGACATCGCCGATGCGCTGCTCGCGATCGCCGCGCGCCTCGCGCAGGACCCGGCGCCGGAGTTGCGCGGGACATTTCACATGACCGGCGCGGGCGAAGCGAGCTGGGCGGATATGGCCGAGGCGGTGTTCGCGCGCGCCGAGCGGCATGGCCGCAAGCCCGTGCGCGTGCGCCGCATCGAGACGGCGGATTATCCGACGCCGGCGAAGCGGCCCGCCAATTCACGGCTCGACAATGCGAAGCTCGCGCGCGTCCACGGCGTTGCTCTGCCATCATGGCGGGAGTCGCTCGCCGCCTGCGTCGATCGCCTCCTCGACGGCGCCGCTTCTCAGAGGAACGCCTGATGCGCGGAATCATTCTCGCCGGCGGCAGCGGCGCCAGGCTCTATCCGATGACGCTCGCCGTCTCCAAGCAGCTGATGCCGGTCTATGACAAGCCGATGATCTATTATCCGCTGAGCACGCTGATGCTCGCGGGCGTGCGCGAAATTCTGGTCATCACCACGCCGGAGGATCTTCGTTCCTTCGAGCGGCTGATCGGCACGGGCGCGCAATGGGGCCTGTCCATTTCCTACGCCGTTCAGCCGCGCCCCGAGGGGCTGGCGCAGGCCTATGTGATCGGCGCGAGCTTCGTCGAAGGGCGCAATTCGGTGCTGGTGCTCGGCGACAACATCTTCTTCGGCCATAATCTCATCGAGGCGCTGACGGCGCCGCGCAGCGACGGGCCGGGCGCCACCGTCTTCGCCTATCATGTGAGCGATCCGGATCGTTACGGCGTCGTCGAGTTCGACGCGGAAGGACGCGCCCGCTCGCTCGAGGAGAAGCCGAAAAAGCCGAGATCCAATTGGGCGGTCACGGGCCTCTATTTCTACGACGAGCGCGCGCCGCAGTTCGCGGCGAGCCTGAAGCCCTCCGCGCGCGGCGAGCTGGAGATCACCGATCTCAATTGCATCTATCTCGAGCGCGGCGAGCTCAATGTGCAAAAGCTCGGACGCGGCTTCGCCTGGCTCGACACGGGCACGCCGGCTTCGCTGCTCGAGGCCGCCGAATATGTGCGTGCGATCGAGCAGCGGCAGGGCCAGCGCATCGCCTGCCTCGAGGAGATCGCCTATCGCAAGGGCTGGATCGACGCGAATGCGCTGCGCGAGACGGCGCGCAGAATCGCCAAGAGCGGCTATGGCGCCTATCTGCTGCGGGTGCTCGAAGAACGCTGACGAAGCGACGAGCGAAAGAGGACGTAAGGAGCGGATGCTGCGACGATTGGCGATCATGATCGGCGTGCGGGCTGGCCGCGGCCTCCCGCATTTCGACAAGGACTATTATGCGGCGGCCTATCCGGACGTCGCCGCCGCCGGGCTCGATCCTCTCGCGCATTTCCTGAAGCATGGCTGGCGCGAAGGACGCAATCCGTCCTGGGGCTTTCACACGCTCTATTATCGCGACAAGAATCCGAGCTGCGGACGGCGCGAGAATCCGCTGCTCCATTATGCGGCGAACAAGCACAAGGAACGACTCGTCCTCTTTCCCGAGTCCGACGAGGAGCTGATCGAGCTGCAGAAGCGCGTCGTCGCCGGCCATTTCGACGCGGAGTTCTATCGGCTCAAATATCTCGGCGGCGACCTTCATGCCGAGCCGCTGGATCATTATCTGCGGATCGGCTGGAGCCTGGGCTTCGATCCCTCCGCCGATTTTTCGACGAGCGGCTATCTCGAGGCCAACGCCCATGCGCGCGCCGCCAAGGTCAGCCCGCTCTATCATCATGTCGCGACGCGCTCGATGGCGTCCGGCGCGCCGACGCGCGCCGCTGCGCCGCTCGCGCGTCGCGAAGAGGTCGTCGCGAGGATCGCGGACGAATTCGACGCGGCCTTCTATCTGCGCGCCAATCCCGACGTCGATCCCGCCGATTTCGATCCGCTCGATCATTATGTCGATCATGGCTGGCGCGAAGGACGTGATCCGAACGCGGCGTTCTGGACCTCGTTCTATCTCTCGGGCAATCCCGATGTGCGCGCATCCGGAGAAAATCCGCTCTATCATTTCATCGTCCGCGGACGCGGGGAAGGACGAAAGCCCAATCCCATCGGCCCCGCCCCATGGCCGCGGCCGAAGGCGCCGAGCGCGCGGGAATGGGACGTCGCCGCTGCCGCGATGACTGTCGCCGACGCGATTGTCGACGTCGTCATCCCGGTCTATCGGGGCTATGACGACACGCTCGCGAGCATCCACGCCGTGCTCGCCAATGCGCAGCAGACGCCATTCAATCTCCTCGTCGTCAACGACCGCAGCCCCGACGCCGCGCTCACCGACGCTCTGCGCGGGCTGCATGCGCGCGGCCTGTTCGATTATGTGGAGAATGACGAGAATATCGGCTTCGTGCGCACGGTCAACCGAGCGCTCGAGCGGCGCGCGCGGCGTGACGTCGTCATTCTCAATTCCGATACTGTCGTCCATGGCGATTGGATCGATCGTCTGCTCGCCCATGCGCGCAGCGACGCGCGCATCGCGACGATCACGCCCTTTTCCAATAATGCGACCATCAGCAGCTATCCCGCCGCCAATCGCGACAACCTGCTGGCGCTCGAGGCCTCGCTGGCCGCGCTCGACGATTTCGCCAAGATCTGCAACAAGGGCGCGCGCACCATCGCGCCGACCGGCGTCGGCTTCTGCATGTATATGCGCGGCGCCGTCATCGACGAGATCGGCGCTTTCGACGCCGAGACCTTCGGCCGCGGCTATGGCGAAGAAAACGATTTCTGCATGCGCGCGGCCAGGGCAGGATATGTCAATGTCCTCGCGCATGATGTCTTCGTCTATCACACGGGCCAGGTCTCCTTCGCCGAGCGCGCCAAGACGGAGCGCGCGGCCAATCAGCTCACGCTGAACGCGAAGCATCCCGACTATCCCCTGCGCGTCGCGCTTTATGTGCGCGCCGATCCTGCGCTGGAGGCGCGCCTGCGGCTCGATCTCTATCGCCTGGCGCAAAGCCTTCGTCCGCGCGTCGCGGTCATGGTCACCCATGCGATCCGCGGCGGCGTCGCGACGCATATCGGCGATCTCGCGACGCGGCTGAGGGCGGAGGGCTTCGATGTCCTGCTGATGAAGCTCGGCGCGAGCCGCAGCGACGACATTCGGATCGAGGTCGCCGGCGCGCAAGCGATCTATGCGCCCTCGCTCGGCGCGCTGTCGATCGCGCGCCATGCGCAAACGATCGAGGATTTCATCTCCTGGCTGCGCCCGGAGATTTTTCACGTCCATTCCTTCGTCGGGCTCGACTGGCCGGCGACGACGAGCCTGATGTCGATCATCACGCGCGCCGCGCCCGGCTTCTATTGCACGCTGCACGACTATACGGCGCTCTGCCATCGGCATCATCTGGTGACGCCGCAAGGGGCTTTCTGCGCCGAGCGAGAGGTCGAGACCTGCCGGTCCTGCGCGCGCGCCGACAAGGAGCATGCGCAGATCGTCGATCCGGCCGAGCGTGAGGCGCGCTATGGCGCCTTCTACGCGAAGGCCAGCCGTGTCTTCGTTCCCTCGCGCGACACCGCGTCGCGCATCGCCCGCGCCTTCCCGAATGTGCGGACGCAGCTGCGTCCGCATGAATATGCGCCGCCGGCGATCCTCGAGCCGCAGCTTCCCGCCGACGCGCCTCTGCGCCTCGCGGTGATCGGCGCGATCACTGTGCACAAGGGCGCGCAGCTGCTGCATGCGCTGGCGCTCGACGCGCGGCTGCGCAAGCTGCCCATTCAATTCCGCATCATCGGCTCCTCCACGCTGCGCAATGAGCTCGAGGAGGAGGGCGTCTGCGAGACAGGCCATTACCCCTCCGACGACGTCGCCATGAGGCTGCTCGGCGAATTTCGGCCGCATCTCGTCTTCTTCCCCGCCATGCTGCCCGAGACCTTCTGCTACGCGCTCTCGCTCGCGCTCGCGGCCGGCGTGCCGCCCGTCGTCTTCGATATCGGCGCGCTGGCGGAACGGCTGCGCGAGGCGGATGAGGGACATATTCTGGACATGGCGCTCGCCGCCGCGCCCTCCGCGCTCAATGACGCGCTGCTGGCGCTGCCGCTCGAAGCGCTCTGGGAAAAGCGGCGGCGATACGAGTCTTGGTCATATCCGCGCCTCGTCGAGGATTATTATGGGGGTCGAGCCTGAGGCCTCGCGGTCCAGGCTCGCTCCGCCAATCAGGACGAAACCCATGCGCGCGATCACGATCCTCGTTTTCGTCTTGCTCGTCGGCGCCGCCCGCGCCGAAGACCAGGCCCCTGCGCCGGAGACCGGCCGCTTCGCCATGACGCCGGCGCCCAATGGCTTTTTGCGGCTCGACAAGGAGACCGGCGCCGTCGCCCATTGCGCCGTCGAGGATGGGCTCTCCGTCTGCCGGGCCGCGGCCGACGAGCGCGCCGCGCTCGAGGCGGAGATCGCCCGCCTCTCGCGCGAGAACGCCGAGCTGCGCGCCAAGCTCGGCGGGGCGGAGGCGCCGAAGAAGCCCTGGCCGGGCGAGCAGGAGCTCGACCGCGCGCTCTCCTTTACCGAAAAATTCGTGCGGCGCATGATGAAGCTCTTCCGCGAGGAGACGCCCGAGGGCGAGCGTCTCTGACCGGGGCTAACGAGAAGGACGGTGATGTCTTCGATCGATAATTTTCTCGGCGGCTCGCCGCTGCAGGTGTTCGTCAAGCTCCTGTTCGTCTCGCTGGTCGTCGGCGCGCTGCTGATGTGGCTGGAGCTGCGGCCCATCGATCTGCTCCATGGCGTGCGGCGGTTCTTCGACCATATCTCCTCGCTCGGCGTCGGCGCGGTGAAGCTCGTCGCCGAATATGTCTTGACTGGAGCGATGATCGTGGTGCCGGTGTGGCTCGTGCTGCGCCTGTTCAAGCTCGGCGGCGGCAAGCAGTGAGCCGCCAGAATTCGCTTGCGCGCGAGGCCCCGTCCATGGATTGAGGGGCAGCGCGCCGCCGGCGATCCGCGCCTTGCGGCCACCCATTCGAAGAGGCTGACGATGTCCAATGGACGAGGCAAGCGGTCGACCGTCTATCGCTATCTCACGGGGCCGGACGACGCCGAATTCTGCAAGCGCGTCACCGAGGCGCTGAGCCTCGGCTGGTCGCTCTACGGCGCGCCGACGCTCACCTTCGACGCCACGAAGGGCCGGGTGATCTGCGGCCAGGCGATCACCAAGGATGTCGAGGATTTCCAATATACGCCCGACGTGAAGCTCTCAGATCTCTAGCAGCGCGGTTCAGCCGATTTGAGCGAGCCTCTCAGGCTCGCGGTCCAAGCGCGACCCCTGGACCGCGATCAGAATTCGCTCCGAACAAAAAGAGAGCGCGCATGGATTGGCGGGACGAAGGGCTCATCATCGGCGTCCGCCGCCACGGCGAGTCCGCGGTCATCTTGGAGCTGATGACGAAGGCGCACGGCCGTCATCTCGGCCTCGTGCGCGGCGGCTCCGGCCGCACCCTCCGCTCCGTTCTGCAGATCGGCAACAGCGTCGAGGCGCTGTGGCGGGCGCGGCTCGAGGAGCATCTCGGCTCTTTCGCGGTGGAGCCGCTGCGCTCGCGCGCGGCGCGGCTCATCGACCGCGCCTTCGCTCTGCATGGCGTCGCCCATTTGTCCGCGCTGCTGCGCCTGCTGCCGGAGCGCGATCCGCAGGGCGAGCTGTTCGAGATGGCGGAAGTGATCGCCGACCGTCTCGATGCGCTCGATCTCGCGCCGGCGCTGATGGCGCGCTTCGAGCTGGCGCTGCTGCAGGCGCTCGGCTTCGGCCTCGATCTCGAGCGATGCGCCCTCACCGGCGCGACCGAACATCTCGCTTATGTCTCGCCCAAGACCGGCCGCGCGGTGACTCGCGACGCGGGCGCGCCCTGGAGCGACAGGCTGCTGCCCTTTCCGGCCTTTCTGCGCGAGGCCTCGAGCGCTCCGGCCGACCCGGCCGAGCTCGCCGCGGCCTTCCGCCTGACCGGGCATTTTCTCTCCCGCGACGTGTTCACGCCACGCGGACTCGCGGCCCCTCAGGCCCGCGCGCTCTATGTGGGCGCGGCGGCGTCGAGATGAGCGGTCAGCGGTCGTCGTCGCAGACGACGCGCTTCTCGCGGCCGCTGACCCCATAGCCCTCGTCGACCCGCACGTCGACCTCCTTGCACAGCGCCTCGGGGGAGGCGGCGGGCCGCCTCGCTTCTTTGGACGCAGGCTCGTCCGGCCCCGCCGCGAGCCAGTCGAGCAGCGGAAATTCGAAAGTCCCGGCGTCGGCGCGCGTCAGCGACAGCCCGGCGACGAGCGTGATCAGGATCAGCAGCGGCTTCTTCATGGAACGGCTCGAGGAGAATGCGCTCCGGCGTCGATGCGGCCGGCGGGCCGCTGGCGCGAAGCGTCGCCGTCTTACTGGAACTCGGCCGCAGCGGCAATGCTTCGCGTGCGACATGGTTCACGCCCGGGCGGCGGCGGGCTATAGACGAGGCCGCGCGGGCGAAGGCGCCGAATCGCCTGCCCGGCGGCGGAAGGAGAGCGTTCGACATGGCCAAGAGCGTAACGCCGGCGGGGGACGCCGGCGGCGGCGAGGCGCTGATCCCGGTCGAGCTGCGCGAGGCACTGGAGGAGCGCTATCTCACCTACGCCCTCTCCACCATCACCGGCCGCGCTCTGCCCGACGCGCGCGACGGGCTGAAGCCCGTGCATCGACGCATCCTCTACGGCATGCAGACATTGCGTCTCGCGCCGGACGCGCCGTTCAAGAAATGCGCGAAGATCGTCGGCGATGTGATGGGCTCCTTCCATCCGCATGGCGACCAGGCCATCTACGACGCGCTGGTGCGCCTCGCCCAGGATTTCTCCTCGCGCTATCCGCTGGTCGACGGCCAGGGCAATTTCGGCAATGTCGACGGCGACGCCGCCGCCGCCTATCGCTACACCGAAGCGCGCATGACCGCCGTCGCGCGGCTGCTGCTCGAAGGCATAGACGAGGACGCGATCGACTTCCGTCCCAATTATTCGGGCGAGGAGCAGGAGCCGGTGGTGCTGCCGGCGGCGCTGCCCAATCTGCTCGCCAATGGCGCGCAGGGCATCGCCGTCGGCATGGCGACCTCTGTGCCGCCGCATAATCTCTCGGAGCTGTGCGATGCGGCGCTCTATCTGATCTCGCATCGCGAGGCGAGCGCCGAGCAATTGCTGAATTTCGTGCAGGGGCCGGATTTTCCGACCGGCGGCATCGTCGTCGATCCGCGTCCGCAGATCGTCGAGACCTATCGCACCGGCCGCGGCTCGTTTCGCCTGCGCGCGCGCTGGCGCAAGGAGGAAACGGCGCGAGGCCAATGGGTGGCGGTCGTCACCGAGATTCCCTATGGCGTGCAGAAGTCCCGCCTCATCGAAAAGCTCGCCGAGCTGGTCGTCGACAAAAAGGCGCCGCTCGCCGGCGATGTGCGCGACGAATCGGCGGAGGATGTGCGCATCGTCATCGAGCCGCGCGCGCGCACCGTCGATCCGGCGCTGATGATGGAGACGCTGTTCAAGCTCTCCGAGCTGGAGATCCGCTTTCCCGTCAATATGAATGTGCTCGTCGACGGCGCCGTCCCGCGCGTCGTCTCGCTGGACGAAGCGCTGCGGCAATGGCTCGACCATCGCCGCGAGGTGCTGGAGCGCCGCTCGCGCCATCGCCTCGCCGCCATCATCCGCCGTCTCGAAGTGCTCGACGGCATGATCATCGTCTTCCTCAATCTCGACGAGGTGATCCGCATCATCCGCGAGGAGGACGAGCCCAAGCAGGTGCTGAAATCGACCTTCGATCTCACCGACGTGCAGGTCGATTACATTCTCGACACGCGTCTGCGCGCTCTGCGCAAGCTGGAAGAGATGGAGCTGCGCAAGGAGCATGAAAAGCTCGAGGAGGAGAAGAAGGAGGTCGAGGCGCTGCTCGCCGACGAGGGCAAGCAGTGGAAGGCGATCACTGCTCAGATCCGCGAGCTGAAAAAGACGATCGGCGCCGACGCCAGGCTCGCCAAGCGCCGCACCACATTCGAGGACGCGCCCGAGGCCGCCGATATCGATCTCGCCGAGGCGATGATCGAGCGCGAGCCGATCACCGTGGTGGTGACGCAAAAGGGCTGGATCCGCGCGCTGAAGGGCCATGTGTCGGACCTCTCGCAGCTGCAGTTCAAGGGCGATGACGCGCTCGACACCTCCTTCTTCGCGCAGACGACGTCCAAGGTTCTGGCGCTGACCTCGAACGGCAAGGCCTATACGCTGGACGCGGCCAAGCTCCCCGGCGGGCGCGGCCATGGCGAGCCGATAAGGCTGATGGCGGACATCGACGAGGATGCGGCGATCGTGACGGTTCTGCCGCATGCGCCGGACGCGCTGCTGCTGCTGGTCTCCGACGACGGCCGCGGCTTCGTCGTCTCGCAGAATGATCTCGTGGCGACGACGCGCAAGGGCCGGGCCGTGTTCAACGTCGACCCGCCAGCGAAGCTGAAGATCGTCGCCCCCGCCGTGGGCGACCATGTCGCGATCATCGGCGAGAATCGCAAGCTTCTGGTGTTCCCGCTCTCCGAGACGCCGCAAATGGCGCGCGGCAAGGGCGTGCGGCTGCAGCGCTACAAAGACGGCGGCGTCGCCGACGCCAAGGTGTTCGCATTGGCGGATGGGCTGACATGGACGGACACATCCGCCCGCGTCCACACTGTGGAGAAGCGCGAGCTGGCGGAGTGGATCGCGCATCGGGCGGAGGCGGGGCGGCTGCCGCCGCGGGGATTCCCGAAGAATAATCGGTTCGGTGGATAACCGCGTGTGGGGCTCTTGAAGAGTAATATACATTATTATAGATAGGCCCTTGTTCACCCCCGGGCCTACATGGGGGGAATCACCCTGGAGAGAGAGGACATCGCATGGACGCCATCATCATCATCACGGCACAGTCAAGGCCAAGAGAGATACGCTATGGATATCCACATTCCGAAATCGTTTCAGCGCGAAGCGAAGAAGGCGGGAATTTCCGATGAAGATTGCCGAGCCGTTATCGAAAAGGCAGAGCGCGGGCTGATCGATGCGGATCTTGGTGGGAGACTGATCAAACAGAGGATCCCGCGGGGTGCTCTGAGTGCCGCGAGAGGGTCGCGCGCGGTCGTCTTCTACAGGAGGGGGAAGCTCGCCGTGTTCCTGCACCTGTTCTCCAAAAGCGCAAAGGCGAATCTGACGGATTCGGAATCAGCGGAGTATCTCGAATTGGCGCGGTTCTTGGACCGGCTGACGGATGCAGAGCTGCACGCACTCGGCGAGCAACGAGGATGGCGAAAGATCGAGCTATGACAAATAAGAGCTATCGGAGCGATGCGCTCCGATCTCTTCACGAGATCGCCGAGGACCTGCATGCGGTCGGCGCGATCGACAAGGCGACCATGCGGCGGTTCGACGTGAGCTGCCTGACGCCGGCCGAGCCGCTGTCGCCCGAGGCCATCAAGAAAATCCGCGAAAAAGCCAATATGAGTCAGGCGACTTTCGCCTTGGCGCTGAATGTGAGCAAGATTCTCGTCAGCAAATGGGAGCGCGGCGAGACGCGGCCGAGCGGCCCCTCGCTGAAGCTGCTCGCCCTCGCCGATCGCAAGGGCATCGAAGCGATCCTATGAGCGCTCTGCCCGCGCCTTATTCCGGCTCCCTCGACGACTCCGCTCCGATGACGAGACAGGTCGTCGTCGAATGGGCGAGCAGCCGGCCGCGCTCGTCGGTCAGACGCCCCTCTGCCGTCGCCATCCGGCGCCCGAGGTGAAGGATCTTGCCTTCCGCCCGCACGTCGCCGGTTGCGGCGGTGATGGCGCGGACGAAATTCACCTTCAGCTCGAGGGTCGTGTAACTCCAGCCGGCCTCCAGCATGGAATGGACGGCGCAGGCCATGCAGGAGTCGAGCAGCGTCGCCGCATAGCCGCCATGCACCGAGCCGATCGGATTGTAATGGCGGGCGTCCGGCGTTCCGGTGAAGACGACGCGACCGCGCTCCAGTTCGCTCGGAGCGAAGCCGAGCAGCGTGGTGATCGGCGGCGGGGGAATGCGGCCGTCCGCCAGCGCGCGAAGAAACTCCATTCCGTCGAGTGCGCGCGCCTTATTTAGAGCGTCGGGAAGCGATGTGTCGGTCACGAAAAGCGCCTTTCATGATGAAGCGACGGAGGACGCCGGAGCGGCGGCGGTGAAATCGGCGGCATGCGCCTGTGCGAATGCGGCGGCGCTCTGCGCCGGTCGCGACGTCAGCCGTGAGACGAGATCATTTACGCGCCCGATGACGCGGCCGGACGAAAAGACCCGCCCGAGCACGCCGACATGAGCGCGCAATTGCGCATTCTCCCCGAGAATGGGGGCGACATGGGCGAGCCAATCGGCGAGCGGCGTCGCCTCATAGCGAATTGGACGGCCGAGCGACGCGCTCATGGCCTCGGCGATCTCTTTGATCGAGAGAATGGCGTCGCCCGTCACGTCAAAGGTCCGTCCCGCATGGGCGCTGGGCTCCGCCAGCATCGCCGCGGCGACCGCGGCCACATCGCGCGCCCCGACCCAGGCGAGCGCGGCGTCGCCCTCGCCGAAGGGCAGGAGGATCCGATCGTCCTCACGAATGTCTCTGGCGCAGAAGCGGAGCAGATTCTCGAAAAAGAAGCCGGCGCGCAAATGAATTGAACTCATGTCGGCCCAATCGAGCACGCGCTCGGCGAGCCAATGGTCCCGGCACACCGGGCTCGGATGATCGGGCGCCGCCATCATGATCGAGAGATCGACGATCGTCCTCGTCCCGGCCTCGCGCGTGGCCGCGCCGAGGGTGGCTGCCGCCTGCAGCAGGCCGGGGGCGAGCGGGTAGCAGAAAAACACGCCATCGACGCCGTCCAAGGCGCGGCGCATGTCGTCGAGCCGCGTGAGATCGCCGATGACGATTTCGGCGCCGAGCGCGCGCAGGCGTTCCGACCGCTCGTCGGCGACGCGCGCCAAGGCGCGCACGGGGATGGCGCGGGCGATCAGCTCCTCGATCAAAAAACGGCCGGTCCCGCCATGGGTTCCGGCCGCGCCGGTGACCAGAACCTGTCCACGTCGCACCATCGACGCCTCCCCGAATAATTTGGTTCTCTTATGCAACCAAATATATTTAGTTGCGTCAAGAGACCAAATATGATGGCGTCGCCACATGAGACACGCCGAATTCCCCTCGCAGATCTGCTCCATCGCCCGATCGCTCGAAATTCTCGGCGAGTGGTGGACCCTGCTGGTGGTGCGCGAGGCCTTCTTCGGCGCCCGGCGCTTCGGCGAGTTCGAGGCCAATCTGGGCATCGCCCGCAATGTGCTCAGCGATCGGCTGAGCAAGCTGGTGGAGGCCGGCGTATTGGACCGCGAGCCGGAGCCGGGGCGGGGCAATCCCGTGGCCTATCGCCTGACGGAGAAGGGCCGCGAGCTGCTGCCGGTGCTGGTGGCGCTGATGCAATGGGGCGATCGCTGGATCAACAGCGGGCGCGAGCCGGTGACGCTCGTCGAGCGCGAGACCGGGAAGGAGATCGCTCCGCTCGAGGTGGCCTCGCGAGAGGGACGACCTCTCCGCGCGCGGGATCTCGTCGTGACGCCCGGCCCCGGAGCCGACGCCGTGGTCGAGCGCCGCTTCGGCGGAGGGAAGACAGAATGACGACGCCCGTTTTTGCGACGCATCCGCCGGCCGAGAGCCTGTTGCGCGCAGCCTTCGACTCGGCGGATTTTTGCGACTCCTACACGGCGCCGCTGATCGACGCGGAGGCGACGCCGGCCGAGATTTTTCTGCGCATCGCCCGCGCGACCCCGGATTGGGTCTCCCGGCTGATGGCGATCCGCAACGCGCTCGCCCGGCGCATCGGCCTGCGCGATGTCGGCGCCATGAGGGATGCGACGGAGCGCCCGGCCATCGCCTATCGCATCGGCGACCGCATGGGCATTTTCGACGTGAGCGCGATCGACGAGCGCGAGCTCGTTCTCGGAATCGACGACAGCCATCTCGACGTGCGCGTGTCCGTGCTGAAGGACGACGCACGCTACACCGTGACGACCGTCGTCCACATCAAGAATTGGATCGGCCGCTCGTATATGGCGCCGGTCGGACGAATCCATCCGCTGGTGGTGCGCGCCATGATGCGCCGCGCCGCGCCGTGATCGCACCGGGCGCGCATCGAAAATCGGCGAGCGCCCCGCCGCTCACATGCCGCCCAGATATTCCGCCACCGCGAAAATATCCTTGTCGCCGCGGCCGCATAAATTCATCACCATCAGATGGTCGCGCGGCTTTTGCGGCGCGAGATCGATGACCTTGGCCAGCGCATGCGAGGGCTCGAGCGCCGGGATGATGCCCTCGAGCTTGGAGCAGAGCTGGAAGGCGGCGAGCGCTTGCCTGTCGGTGGCCGAGAGATAGGTCACGCGGCCGATGTCGCGCAGCCAGGAATGTTCCGGGCCGATGCCGGGATAATCGAGGCCGGCGGAGATCGAATGGCCTTCGAGAATCTGGCCGTCGTCGTCCATCAGGAGATAGGTGCGATTGCCGTGCAGCACGCCGGGCCGTCCGCCGGCGAGCGAGGCGGCGTGGCCGTTCTCGACATCGAGCCCATGGCCCGCCGCCTCGACGCCGTAAATCTCGACCGAGGCGTCGTCGAGGAAAGGGTGGAACAGGCCGATGGCGTTGGAGCCGCCGCCGATGCAGGCGACGAGCGAATCGGGGAGCCGCCCCTCCGCCTCGAGCATCTGCGCTTTCGCTTCATTACCGATCACCGATTGGAAATCGCGCACCATGGCGGGATAGGGATGCGGGCCGGCCGCCGTGCCGATGCAATAGAAGGTGTTTGCGACATTGGTGACCCAGTCGCGCAGCGCCTCGTTCATCGCATCCTTGAGCGTGCGCGCGCCGGACTGCACCGGCCGCACTTCGGCGCCGAGCATCTTCATGCGGAAGACATTCGGCTTCTGCCGCTCGACATCGACCGCGCCCATGTAGACGACACATTCGAGCCCGAAGCGCGCGCAGGCGGTGGCGGTGGCGACGCCGTGCTGGCCGGCGCCCGTTTCGGCGATGATGCGCTTCTTGCCCATGCGCCGCGCGAGCAGGATCTGGCCCAGCACATTGTTGATCTTATGCGCGCCGGTGTGGTTCAGCTCGTCGCGCTTGAAATAGATCTTGGCGCCGCCGTCGCCGCCCTGCTCGGCCGCCAGCGCCCGCAGATGCTCGGTCATGCGCTCGGCGTAATAGAGCGGGCTCGGCCGGCCGACATAATGCTTCAGCAGGCTGTCGAGCTCGGACTGATAGGCCGGATCGGCCTTGGCATGCGCATAGGCGCGCTCGAGGTCGAGAATCAGCGGCATCAACGTCTCGGCGACGAAGCGCCCGCCGAACAGGCCGAAGCGGCCGTTCTCGTCCGGTCCGTTGCGGAAGGAGTTTAAGGCCTGCTGATTCATCGCGCGTCCTCGCCGGTCGTCTTGCGAGGCTGTCTTAGACCCTCCGTCGCCGCGATGAAAGCGGGGCGCGGGCGTTCTCGTCACGCCTCCGGCCAGAAGCGCTCGTCCATGATTTCGTCGAACGACCAGGGACAGATCGAGGGAAACGTCTCTTCGGCCAGATTGGTCTCGACCGCCGCTTTGCGGCGGGCGTAGCGGTAGGCCGATGCCAGCGCGGGGTCGAGCAGAGACTTAAGGCTCGGATTGTCGGCGAGATGATCGACGATCTCGTCCCGCGAATTCGCGATGGAGAGACGCCGGGAGTTTCCTCGGCCGACGGGCTGATGCCGCCATTTCAGCAGATGCAGCAGCAGCACGGTCAGCCGACTGACGAGCTCGCGCTTCTCGGTCCGGCCCATGCTCTCGATCTCCTCGGCGATATGAGCGATGTCGGCGCGGCCGAGGTCGCCGGCGCGCAGCAGAGCGGCCTGCTCCTTCGCCCAGGCATAGAAGTCCTTGTCGTAGAGGCAAGACCCCGTCATCGCCGCCTCCTCCTCGCGCGAGAGCCGCAGGTCAGCTGTATTTTTCATCCTCTCATATCGCGCCCGCCATGTCGAAATCACCGCTGCGCCTCCGCGCCGCCGCGACGAAAGCCGCGATCTTCCCCGCGTCCTTGACGCCGCGCGCGCTTTCGACGCCGGACGACACATCGGCCGCCGGCGCGCCGGTCGCCCGCAGCGCCTCGGCCACATTGGCGGGATCGAGGCCGCCCGACAGCATCCAATCGCCGGCATGGCCGCGCAGCAGCTCCCAGTCGAAACGAACGCCCGCGCCGCCGGGGACCGCCGCGTCCGGCGCGGGCTTGGCGTCGAAGAGCAGACTGTCGGCCGCGTCGCGATAGGCTTGCGCCGCGGCCACATCGGCGGCGGTCGCGACGCCGATCGCCTTGATGACCGGCAGGCCGAAGCGCGCCCGCACCGCGCCGACGCGCTCCGGCGTCTCGCTCCCGTGCAATTGCAGAAGGTCCGGCCGCAGCGCCTCGACCATGGCGTCGAGATCGGCGTCGGAGGCGTCGACGCTGAGTGCGACCTTGCGGATGCGGCCCCGCGCGACCGCGCCGAGAGCGCGCGCCGTCTCCAGCGAAATATGGCGCGGGCTCTTTTCGAAGAAGACGAAGCCCGCCATATCCGCGCCCGCGGCGATCGTCGCCTCGAGCGTCGGCAAAGTGGAAAGGCCGCAGATCTTGACGCGGATGTCGGACAAGCTGATCTCCCGCGCCTTTCGGACGCATGGGCGAATTTCGCCGCCCTTCTACCATGGGGCCGCTGGAGCATGAAAAAGCCTCGCGCGGCCGAAGCCGGCGAGGCAAGTCTATTCGGATCGCCACATAAAGCGTCCGCGTGGGACGCAAGATGGAGCGGGCGAGTGGTAACGCTATGGCGTGTCAGGAAAAACCCCCAATTTCGCGCAAACATGGGGTCCAGCTGCGACCCGTTGTCGCGTCGGTTTCCTGCAGGGCGCGCGAGCGCGCCGTCCGGCGAGGCGCCGGGACGGGTCGAGCGACCCGGATCGGGGAAGAAGTTGGGTGGGAGCGGCCCGGCGGGGGCGCCGACATGCCGCGGCGTCGGGTCCGGCGCCGGCCGTCGATGCGAGGGCCCCGGAGGCGCTGCCTCCGGGACGCCGGGCGAGCGGGCGATCAGTTGATCATGCGGCTCGTCGCGCCGGTGCCGCCAGTGACATTCGCGCTGTCGGGCGAGAGCCACTCCGGCCCCTTCGACAGCGCGATGGCGACGAAGGCGACGGCGGCCGCGATCCACAATATGGTCTTGCCCAGATCGCCGCTGCTGTGAACTTGCAACGCCATTTTCTCCTCCCTTTTTTCGGACCGAGCGTCGACGACGAGACGCTCGGTCCGGTGCTTCGCTCCAGGCCGTGAGACTTCGGCCGAGTCGATCATTGCGGCCCGGGCCCGCGGTGAAACCGCCAGTTTCGATAATGGAAAGGGTCCAGTCCAATCGCTCCCGCGCCTCGGCCCGCGATGAGCGGCGCCGGTTTGCGCTGCGGAGCTTTCGTGTTAGATCAGAAGAACTTTGAGCGCGCTCGGTCCCGAGGCGTCCAAGCGGCTTCGAAGTCGCGGCGCCGGCGAGCCATGAGGCGCGGCAGCCTGAGAAGGAACAGCGTTCTTGTCCATTCCGCTCCGCTATATTTGGTCGATCGGCGGCTATATCCTTCGCCAGCATCTCGCCGGCCGGAAGCGCTATCCGCTGGTGCTGATGCTGGAGCCCCTGTTCCGCTGCAATCTCGCCTGCGCCGGCTGCGGCAAGATCGACTATCCCGATCATATTCTCGACAAGCGCCTCTCGGCGCAGGACTGCCTCGCCTCGGTCGACGAATGCGGCGCGCCGGTCGTCGTCATCGCCGGCGGCGAGCCGCTGCTGCACAAGGAGCTGCCGCAGATCGTGCAAGGCATCATGGCGCGCAAGAAATTCGCCATCGTCTGCACCAATGCGCTGCTGCTCGCCAAGAAGATCGATCAATATGAGCCGAGCCCCTATTTCACTTGGTCGATCCATCTCGACGGCGACGAGGAGATGCACGACCGCGCCGTGAGCCAGAAGGGCGTCTACAAGCGCGCGGTCGAGGCGATCGCGCTGGCGAAGTCGAAGGGCTTCCGCGTCACCATCAACAGCACCTTCTTCCAGGACGCCGATCCCGAGCGCGTCGCCGATTTCTTCGACGAGGCGAAGCGCCTCGGCGTCGACGGCATGACCGTGTCGCCCGGCTACGCCTATGAGCGCGCGCCGAACCAGGCGCATTTCTTGAACCGCGCGCGCACCAAGGAGCTGTTCCGCGACGTGCTGCGGCGCGGCCGCGGCGGCAAGGCCTGGTCCTTCGTGCAATCGACTTTGTTCCTCGATTTCCTCGCCGGCAATCAGACCTATCATTGCACGCCCTGGGGCAATCCGGCGCGCACCGTGTTCGGCTGGCAGCGTCCCTGCTACCTGCTCGGCGAGGGCTATGTCCCGACCTTCAAGCGGCTGATGGAGGAGACCGACTGGGACTCCTATGGCGTCGGCAATTATGAGAAATGCGCCGATTGCATGGTGCATTGCGGCTTCGAGGCGACGGCCGTGCAGGACGCCGTCGCGCGTCCGTGGAAGGCGGCTCTGGTCGCTCTGCGCGGCGTGCGCACCGAAGGCGATTTTGCGCCGGACATCTCGCTCGAGAAGCAGCGGCCGGCGCAATATGTCTTCGACGCCAATGTGGCGACGCTGTCAGAGCTCCGGGAGGCCGAGGCTCAGAAGCGGGCCGAGAAGACGCCCACAGCGGCCTAACGTCGCCGAGGACTTGCAGAAGTCCAGTCCGGCGAGAATGAGATTGCCGATCTGGCGCGGCTCGCGGGCGAGATCGCGGAACACCGCCTTGAGGTCGACGCCGCCGTCGGGCGTCACCGCGGTCTGCGCGAGCGGCGGCAGCGCGCGCGCCGCCGGATCATTGATGACGCGCACCACTGCGAACGGCAGGCGCCGACGCGCGGCGAAGTCCGCGGCGATATGCGTTTCCATATCGACGGCGACGGCGCCGGTCTTCGACCGCAGCGCCGCTTTGGCCCTCGGATCGAGCACGGGCGCCTCGACGCCGACGATGACGCCGGAAGCGATCTTGCCGCCCGCCGCGGCGAGCCCTTCGCTCAGAATCCCCGAGAGCTCCGCGCTGGTTTCGTAGCGCACGCCGTCGGCGACGACGGCGCTGCCGACGACGACATCGCCCGGATGCAGAGCCGGATCCAGTCCGCCCGCTATGCCGAAGCTGACCACGCCGGCGAGGGCGAAGCCCTGCGTGCGCTCCAACGCCGCGCGCAGTCCCTCCGTATCGGCGCCGCTGCAAATCGGCACCAATCCCTCGCCCTCCGCGCAGGCGCGCTCGCTGAGCAGCCCGGTGATGATGAGAAAGCGCGGGGGCTCGTCGTCATCATGGCCGTCCAAGCGGCGTCTAGAGGCCGGTCTGGACAATTTTGCTGTTGCCTCTCTGCAGGTTCCGGTAGCGGGCCAGCGCCCATAGCGGGAAGAATTTGGCGTAGCCGTGATAGCGCAGATAGAACACGCGGGGGAAGCCGGTCGCGGTGAACAGCTCTTCCGTCCACAGGCCGTCCTCGGCCTGCTGCGCCTGGAGATAAGCGATCCCTCGCGCCACCGCGAGATGGCCGACCTCGCCCGCCGCCATCAGCGCCAGCATGGCCCAAGCCGTTTGTGAGGGCGTGCTCGGCGCCTTCTCATAGCCGCGATAGTCGAGCTTGTAGCTGTCGCCGTCCTCGCCCCAGCCGCCGTCCTCGTTCTGAATGGCGACGAGCCAATCGACCGCGCGGCGCATGGCGCGATGCTCGGGCGCGACGCCGGCGGCGTTCAGCGCGCAGAGCGCCGACCAGGTCCCATAAATATAGTTCATGCCCCAGCGGCCGAACCAGCTGCCGTCGGGCATTTGCTCGGTGAGCAGATAGTCGACGCCTTCCTTCATCCGCGGGCTCGACTCCGGCTTGTCGCCGAGCTGCGCGAGCATCGAGACGCAACGCGCCGAAACATCGGCGGTCGGCGGATCGAGCAGCGCGCCGTGATCGGCGAAGGGAATGTGGTTGAGATAGTAATATTCATTGTCGGCGTCGAAGGCGCCCCAGCCGCCGTTGCGGCTCTGCAGCCCTTCGATCCATTCGCGCGCGCGGGCGATGCGTTCGTCATAGGGCTGCGCGGCGCCGCGAAAAGCGCGGTCCATCGCCGTCACCACCACGGCGGTGTCGTCGACGTCGGGATAATGCGGGTTGGCGTATTGGAAAGCCCAGCCGCCGGGCCGCACATCGGGACGCTGCACGGCCCAGTCGCCCTTCACATCGAGCACCTGCAGCGGCGCCAGCCATTCGAGCGCGGCGCGCGCGCGCGCCTCGTTCTCCTCGCCGCCGACCTCGAGCAGCGCGTGACAGGCGAGCGCCGTGTCCCACACCGGCGAGACGCAGGGCTGGCAATAGGCTTCGTCGTCCTTGATCACCAGCAGGCGCTCGATCGATTCGCGCGCGAGCCTCACGCGCTCGTCGTCGGCGGGGACGCCGAGCAGGTCATACATTTCGAGGCTGTTGACCATTGCGGGGAAGATCGCGCCGAGTCCGTCGACGCCATTGAGCCGCTCGGTCACGAAGGCCTCGGCCGCTTTGATGGCGCGGGCGCGCGGGCCCTTGGGAAAATAGGGCTCGGCGGCGCGCAGGAATTTATCGATGGCGCCGAAGACGGCGATCAGCGCCGGATGCTGATGCGCGCCCTTGGGCCAGTCTTTCACCTCCTCGGGGGGCGTCGTGAACAGCTCGCGAATATGCACGCCGAGCCGATTGACTGCTTGCGGCTTCAAGCTCTGCAGCACCAGCAGCGGCACGAGCACGGTGCGGCCCCAATAGGAGATTTTGTCGATATGGAAGGGGAACCATTTCGGCAGCAGCATGATCTCCACCGGCATTGCCGGCACGGCGCGCCATGGAACTTGCGCATAGAGCGCGAGCAGCGCCCTCGTGAACACATTGCTGCGCGCCGCGCCGCCATGCGCGAGGATCGCCTCGCGCGCGCGCTTCATATGCGGCGCGTCGATGTCGTCGCCGATCATCTTCAGCGCAAAATAGGCCTTCACGCTGGCGCTCATGTCGAAGGCGCCCGCGTGGAACAGTGGCCAGCCGCCATGCGCGCCCTGAATGCGGCGCAGATAATTGCCGATCTTGCCTTCGAGAACATGATCGATCGGCTCGTCGCGATAATGGCGCATCAGCACATATTCGGCGGGAATGGTGGCGTCCGCCTCGAGCTCGAAGCACCAATGTCCGTCCGCCTTGCCGAGCGCGGTGAGCGCCGTCGTCGCCCGCGTGATGCTCACGTCGAGCGTCTCGGTGGAGTAGTCGGGCGTCTTCGTCGCCAGCGCCGTCGCGGTCATCTCGATCCTTTCGTCCGATCGTGCGTATAAAATCCTTCGGTCACAACCGCGCGACGCGCAGGCTCGGCGCCTCGGCGCCGCTCGGCGGCTTGACCACGATCTCGACATCCTGTCCGAGCGCGACGAGGAAACGCAGCAGCCGCTCGACCGAGAACTGCCGGAAGTCGCCGCGCAGCATTTTGGAGACGTCCGGCTGCTTGACGCCGAACAGGCAGGCGGCCTCGACCTGCTTCAAGCCGCGCTCCTTCATGAGTCGGCCGATCTTGCCGACCAGCTGCGCCTTGAGGGTGCTGTCGTCGCTCTGACGCATAAGCTCATGCGCAACTCGTTGCTCTGCCCCTTTCATCGTCCTCTGTCCGGGTCGCTGGGCAATCGAGTGAATGATAATCCCTAACCCTCGTCCTGAGGAGCCGCCGCAGGCGGCGTCTCGAAGGACGGCCAAGGGACGAATCCCGGGCGTCTCGCCCGTGGCTGTCCTTCGAGACGCCCGCTTCGCGAGCTCCTCAGGACGAGGGTGAAAGGCTGTTTTTCCATCACCCGATGCCCTTTGGGTCGCTCAGCAGAGCTTCGTCAGCGTGAGCAGTTGCAATAGGAGCGTGAGCGCGAGCATCCATCGAATATGCCGCATGTGCCGCTCGATTCTCTCGAACGTCGCATCTGTTCGGAGCGCGATGGAGCCGGCCTCCGCCTCGATTTCTCTGCGCTCGGTCGCCGAGTGGTCCATATGGGAGCCCTCTCAATTCGGGACGATCTCGAATATAGTGATCTTCCTATATCGTCAAGCGCGGCGGCGGCTGGCTCATCCCTTGCTAAAAACATTTCCAGAGTTCGCCGCGTTCTTGTCGCGACGCGGCGTTTGTTGGAAAGGGGTCAAGCCGATGGACGATCTTTTTGTGATTTGTCGAACAGGCCACATAGAGGACGGCCAGGCCCATGGCTTCGTCCTGATGCGCGCCTACGACAATGGCGACACCAAGCCCTGGCCGATCCTGATCACCCGCAAGGGCAACAACTTCTTCGGCTTCGAGAACTCCTGCCCGCACGAGAACATGCGGCTCGACACGACGCAGGGCGTGTTCCTGGACGAGGACGGCAATTTTCTCACCTGCGGGCGGCATCGCGCGCAATTCGACATCGACACGGGCCATTGCTTCATCGGCCCCTGCCAGGGCGCGAAGCTGACGCCTCTCTCGCTCGTCGTCGACGACGGGGATCTCTGCATCACCGGAGTGATGCTGGCGGACGAGTGACGGCGGGCGTCGGCGCGGGGGACGGACCAGCGCGCGGCGCCGGGAAAAGAGAGGACAGCGAGGAAAATTCATGACCGACATGGCGGAACTGCAGAAGCGCAAGCAGCCCCTCAATCTGGCGATCGTCTATGTGGACCCGGACGCCTTCATCGCCAATTATATGGGCTGGCTGGAGATCACCACCTTCATCACCGCGCTGCGCGCCGGCGATGTCACGGTTCCCGCCGACGGCGTGACCCCCAAGCTCACCGCCCAGCAATTGAAGGGCTCCGCGGCGGTCAATTACGGCGGCGACGCGCTGTTCGCCTTCTTCATGACCGCGGCGCTCAAGGGCGACAAGGCCGCGACGGATAAGGTCGAAGCCGCGCTCGTCGAGAGCATGGGCAAGGATTTCCCGGGCGCCACCTCCTTGTGGAGCTTCCGCACGCCGATGGATCCGCCCATCAGCCTCGAGGACCATGTCGGCGCCGCCGGCAAGAAGATGCTGCTCGGCGACATCCCGCCGCCGCCGCTGCGCGCCAAGGAGAATTGGAACTCCGGCATCCGCTTCTTCGAGCAGGCGCGCAAATCCAATTTCGTCCATGAGATCATGTATCCGCTGGCGCTGTGGAGCCGCGAGCGCTGGACGGACACGCTGGAGAAGGGAATCTCCTTCCTCACGCATATCGAGGACAATGTCCCGGTGCTGCGCGAGGTGCTCGAGGAAAAGCGCAATGATCAGGCATTCGTCGCCAATCTGCTGCTCAAATTGGCGCCGGCGATCGATCAGGAGCTGACCGAGGACATGGAGGGCTTCCTCCGCTCGCTGGCGCGCCGCAACTGAAGGCGCCGCCGAGCAAGATTGCTTCCGATGAGAAGACGGCGGTCGCCTCGGCCGTCGTCGCGAGCCTGAGCTCGGCGACCAACCGATGCTGGAAAGAGCGAGCCTGAAGCCTCGCTGTCCAGCGCCGCGTTTGGACCGCGAGGCTTAGGGCTCGCTTTTCGGGCGGCCGGCTTTTCTGATTCACGCCGCCGCGAGCACGACTTCCTTATATTCCGGGATCACCTCCTCGGGCGAGCCGACCGCGCGCACCGACCCGTCGTCGATCCAGATGAGCCGGTCGCAGAGGGTGGCGAGGAAGTGGAGATCGTGGGAGACGACCAGGATCGTCCCCTTCTTGGCGAAATCCGAGATGAACGCCTCGCATTTGGCCTGAAACACTTCGTCGCCGACCGACAGCGCCTCGTCGACGATGAGAATGTCGGCGTCGGCGTTGGCGCAGATGGCGAAGGCGACGCGCGCCACCATGCCGCTCGAGTAGAGCCGCATCGGCTGATCGAAGAAGGGGCCGATATCGGCGAAAGCGGCGATCGCCGGCAGGCGCTTCTCCACCTCATTGCGCTTGAGGCCGAGAATGGCGCCGCCGATCAGGGCGTTCTCGCGCCCGGTGAGCAGGCCGTCGAAGCCCGAGCCGAGCGCGAGGATCGGCGCCACCCGTCCCTTAACCTCGAAGGAGCCGCGCGTCGGCCGCGTGATGCCGCAGAGAATCTGCAGCAGCGTGGTCTTGCCCGCGCCATTGCGGCCGATGATGCCGACCTTCTCGCCCTTGCCGATCGAGAAGCCGATGTCGTGGAGCACCCAATGCTCTTTGTAGAACTTGCGCCACAGGCCGAACAGCACCTGCTTCAGCTGGTCGTTGCGATGCAGATAGAGCTGGAAGGCCTTGCCGACGCCCTCGCAGCGGATGATGGGCTCAGATGACATCGACGATCACCGATTTGTAGCGCATGAAGAATTGGTAGCCGAAGATGAACACGCCATAGGAGACGACCACCAGCGCGACGTAAGCGAAGGGATCGGGAAGAACCCCGTCGAGCGCCACGCCGCGCAGCATCTCGATATAGTCCCCGATCAGGTTGAAGCGCAGCCAGAAGGTGAGCTTCGGCGGCATTTGCGAGAGCCGATAGAAGATCGGCGTCGCGAACATCAGCACCGGCACCACCGACACCATGATATGGGCGACGTCGCGCGTGAAGGCGCCGAGCGCCATCAGAAACCAGACGAGTCCCATCATGAAGCAGGCGAAGGGAATGACGAGCAGCGGCGTGAGCAGGATCGTCCACGGCAGCTCCTGCGCGGTGACGAGGCGGAACGCCATATAGACGGCGAAGCTCACGCCCGCGTAGACGAAGGCGCGGATCGTCGCCACCCAGGCGATGGTCTCGCTCGGGAAGATCGACTTCTTGACGAAGGTGACATGCTCGTGCAGCAGCATCGGCGCGCGATAGGCGAGCTCGCTGAACAGGTTGAAGACGGTCAGCCCGATGAAGATGCCGGCCGCGTATTTGGCGATGCTCATGCCCTCGGACAGCTGAGGGAGCGTGATGGAGAACAGCGCCGTATAGGTGAGCAGCATGACGAGCGGCGACAGAACCGCCCACAGCGGGCCGAGCACGGAGCCGCGGAACCTCACCGTGAGCTCCCGGCGCACCACGGCGCGGATCAGCTCCCGGTGATGCCAGGCGCGCTCGAAGGGGGCGACGGCTGCCGAAAGGGAGGTCGGGGCGAGCGACTGCAGGTCAGGGCTCCATGGAAAGGTGATTGCGCCGAACCGCATAGACCAGTTTGCGGCCGCTCGTGTCAACGGTCGCCGACACGGACGGTCGAGAGGAGATCGAGAGGAGGCTTGACCCGCGCCGCCGAGGCGCCATTCTCTCGTCATGATCCGCATGGGCCATCCTCACGCGCCGCCGCCGGGATCGAGCGGCCTCGCCAATCTCGGCGAGCGTCCGCGCGAGATTTTCCGCCAGATCGTCGACACTTACCTCGCGAGCGGCGACCCGGTCGGCTCGCGCCAGCTGTCCCGCCTGCTGCCGATGACGCTGTCGCCGGCCTCGGTCCGCAATGTGATGCAGGACCTCGAGGAATTGGGCCTCGTTTATGCGCCTCACACCAGCGCCGGCCGCATGCCGACCGAGCTCGGCTTGCGCTTCTTCGTCGATTCGCTGCTGCAGATCGGCGACATGGAGGAGAACGAGCGGGCGCAGATCGAGGCTCAGGTCGAGGCCGCCTCCAAGGATCATGATCTCGAGCGCGTGCTGGCGGAGGCGACCAGCCTGCTCTCGGGGCTGACGCGCGGCGCCGCGGTGGTGGTCACCAGCAAGGACAATGCGCGGCTGAAGCAGATCGAATTCGTGCGGCTCGAGCCGGAGCGGGCGCTCGCCATTCTCGTCGGCGAGGACGGCTCGGTCGAGAACCGCGTTCTGCAGGTGCCGCGCGATCTGCCGGCCTCCTCGCTGGTCGAGGCGGCGAATTATCTCAACGCCCGCATCCGCGGCCGCACCCTCGCCGATTTGCGCAGCGAGATCGAAACGGCGCGCAGGGCCGCGCAGACGGAGCTCGACACGCTGACGGCGAGGCTGGTCGAGGCGGGCCTCGCGAGCTGGGGCGGCGCCGGGGCGGAGCACCGCCAGCTCATCGTTCGCGGCCAGGCCAATCTGCTCGAGGATTTGACGGCCATGGCCGATCTCGAGCGCATTCGCCTGCTGTTCGCCGACCTCGAGACCAAGACCGAAGTCATCGACCTGCTGGAGCGGGCCGAGACGGGGGAAGGCGTGCGCATCTTCATCGGCTCCGAAAACAAGCTGTTCTCGCTCTCGGGCTCGTCGATGATCGCCGCGCCCCTGCGCGACGGGGACAAGCGCATCGTCGGCGCGCTCGGCGTCATCGGCCCGACGCGGCTCAATTATGCGCGCATCGTGCCCATGGTGGATTACACGGCCAAGGTGGTGGCGCGGATCGTCGCCGGCGGCGGCAAATGAGCGTCGGAGCCAAATGAGCGTCGAGACGATATGAACGCTCGGATGACGAGGCGATGATCATTTCCTGCGCCGCCGATTTCCGCGACGCCGCGCGGAAAAGACTGCCGCGGTTCCTCTTCGATTACATCGACGGCGGCGCCAATGACGAGACGACGCTGCGCGCCAATCTCGAGGATTTGCGCGCCGTGCGGCTGCGCCAGCGCGTGCTGTGCAGCCTGCCCGAGGTCTCGCTCGCAACCGAATTCTTCGGCCGCCCCGCCGCCCTGCCGGTCGCTCTCGCCCCCGTCGGCCTCGCCGGAATGGCGGCGCGGCGCGGCGAGGCGCAGTCTGCGGCGGCGGCCATGGCGAGGAATATTCCTTTCACGCTCTCCACCGTGTCGATCTGCCCGCTCGAGGAGGTGGCCGCCGCCTGTCCGCGGCCGATCTGGTTCCAGCTCTATGTGCTGAAGGACCGCGGCTTCATGCGGCACATGCTGGAGCGGGCGCGCGCCGCCGGGGTCGAGACGCTCGTCTTCACTGTCGATCTGCCGGTCCACGGCTCGCGCTATCGCGACGCGCATTCCGGCCTCTCCGGGCCCTTCGTGCGCACGCGCCGCCTCGCTCAGGCGATGGGGCGGCCGGGCTGGACATATGACGTCGGCCTGATGGGGCGCCCGCACGATCTCGGCAATATTTCCAGATATCTCGGCAAGCGCACCGGCCTCATCGACTACATCGGCTGGCTCGGCCGCAATATCGACCCGACCATCGGCTGGCCGGATATCGAATGGGTCCGCGAGTTCTGGCCCGGCCCGATGATCCTCAAGGGCATTTTGGACGTCGAGGACGCGCGTGAGGCCGTCCGCTTCGGCGCGGATGGACTCGTCGTCTCCAATCACGGCGGCCGCCAGCTCGACGGCGCGCTTTCGACGGCGAAAGCGCTGCCGCCGATCGCCGACGCGGTGGGAGGCGAGCTCACAATCCTCGCCGATTCGGGCGTGCGCTCGGGACTCGACGTCGTGCGCATGCTGGCGCTCGGCGCGAGGGGCGTGATGCTCGGGCGCGCCGCGACGTTCGCCCTGGCGGCGGGCGGGCGCGGCGGCGTCGAGACGATGCTCGACCTTCTCGCCGCGGAAATGCGCACCGCGATGATTTTGACGGGCGTTTCCTCGATCGCTGCGATCGACCGCTCGATCCTCGCCTGACGCTCCGTCCTGCATCGATCACAGGCCGCCGCCGCCGCCGCGGTCCCGAAGCGCTGCTTTTCAGCCGGCGTCCGCCGAAATTTCCGTCCTGTTTACCTTCTCGCGACATTCTCTCGGAGGTAATGGTGAAGGTCTAGATTGGAAAGCAAAAAACAACCCGTCAAAAAAGCGCCAAATTGTAAATTCAGTCTACGTATCATGCCGTGCCTGCGAGTATGAACTGTATCTCGTGTGGCATTTCTCCAGTGACTCGACGCAGTGCAAGCGTCGTAACCGAGTGCGTTACGGACACAGCTCCGAAAGTGGGGGTGAATGACTCAGACGACCGGCGACAATAACGAGCTCTACACCGAAAACCGCCGCGCCTTTTCCCGCAGAATCGTCTTCTCGGCCGTTCTTCTCGCCGGCGCCGCGACCTCCGGCGCGCTGATCTGCGTCGCCGATGGCGACAAAGATGCCGGTCAGGCCGCCGTCCGGTCGGTTTCCAATCCCTTCGGCGCCATGCTCGTCGATCTGCGTTCGCGAGTTGTGGCGGAGGTCGCTTCGCTCGCGCCGATCGAGGCGCGGAGCGGATCGGCGACGAATGGCGAGACGGAGGCGGCCGAGCCGGCCAAAACTTCAGAGGCCGCGCGTTCCGAGGCTGCGCCCGCCTCCGCGGCGGCGCCACGCGCGCCCGTCGCCGAGCGCATCGCGCCGACGCCGCCGCGCCGCCCGTCCGAATTCGCCTTTCCGTTCGGACGCGAGGGGTTTCGCGCGCCGGCGCGCGACATTGCGGCGAAGAAGACCGCGCTGTCGCCCGCGCCGGCCGACAATCGCTCGCTATTCGAGAAGTTCTTCGGCGCTTTGCAGCCGACGTCCTCGGCGCTCGCCTATGCGCCATCCGACACGCGAGTTTCCGACGCTTGGCGCGCGAGCGCCAATCCGGCGCTGCGCTATGAAGAGGGCACCGCCGTCTACGACATAACCGGCCATACGGTCTATCTGCCGAACGGCGCCAAGCTCGAGGCGCATTCCGGACTCGGCGACAAGTTCGACGATCCGCGCTTCGCTCATGTGCGCATGCATGGCGTCACGCCGCCGCATGTCTACGATCTCACTCTGCGCGAGAAGCCCTTCCACGGCGTGCGCGCGATCCGGCTGACGCCGGTCGGTGGAGAGGGCAACGTCTTCGGCCGCGTCGGCCTGCTCGCGCATACCTATATGCTCGGCGCGCGCGGCGATTCGAACGGCTGCGTGTCCTTCAAGAATTATGCGGCTTTCCTTCGCGCCTTCGAAAAGGGCGAGGTCAAGCGGCTCGTCGTCGTCGCCCGGCTCGACTGAACCAGGCGCGACGAGATCATCTTCGGGCAGGGCGGCGGAGGCGCGATGCGCTCCCGCCGCCCTCGCATTTTCTATGCTCGAATCGCGCGCCTTCACCGACGCGCGCGGCGTATAGTTACGTATGGACTTGGCGCCTCGAAGAGAGGAAACGAATGACGCGGCGTCGGCTCTCGCCGCCCGCGCATTGCCGCGCGGAAGCGTTCCTTTACTCGTTTGCACTCGCCAAGATTCACCGATGATCGATCTTCATTCTCATTTTCTTCCGGGCGTCGACGATGGCGCGGCCGATCTCGCGACGGCGCTGGACATGGCGCGCATGGCGGTCGCGGACGGCGTCACCATCCAGGCCTGCACGCCGCATATACTGCCCGGCCTCTATCACAATACCGGCCCGGAGATTCGCCTCGCGATCCGCGCGCTGCAGGACCAGCTCGACCAGAACGATATTCCGCTGACGCTGGTCTCCGGCGCCGATGTCCATCTCGCGCCCGATCTCGTCGAAGGGCTGCGCTCCGGGCGCGTGCTGTCGATCGCCGACACGCGCTATGTGCTGGTCGAGCCGCCGCATCACGTGGCGCCGCTTCGGCTCGTCGAATCCTTCTTCAGCCTGCTGCTCGCCGGTTACGTTCCCGTCCTCACGCATCCCGAGCGCCTGTCCTGGATCGGCTCGCATTATGCGTCGATCGAAAAGCTCTATCAGAGCGGCGTGCTCATGCAGCTCACGGCAGGCTCGCTCGTCGGCGCGTTCGGACGCGCGCCGCGCTATTGGGCCGAGCGCATGCTGGACGAAGGACGCGCGCATATTCTCGCATCGGACGCGCATGGCGTCGGACGGCGGCGACCCAATCTCGGCCAAGGATTCGAAGCGGCGGCGCAGCGCGTCGGCGAGGAGGAGGCGGCTCTGCTGGTGCTCGGCCGGCCGCGGATGATTTTGGCGAACGAGCCGCCCTCGCGGCTGCCGGCGCCCTCGCGTGCGGCCGTCGCGGCCGCCAATGCGCATGCGCGATCGACGCGAACCTTTGGGGGCGGTCACGGACCGCATGCCGCGACGGGCGACGGCGGCGATGGCGACGGCTGGCGCGATTTTCTCGGCCGCGTGCGAGCAATCTTTCGATGATCGCGGGCTCGTGAGCGGCGCGGACGTCACCGGATCGACACAGGCGGCCGAGCCCGCATCCGAAGAGGAAGTAGGCGAGATGTTCTCTGCCGGCTTGCGGCTCGAGCGCCGGCGCGGCGCGGTGACGCGACGCCTCGTTCAGGCGGCGCCGCCGCGCATCAGCCGCATCACCTCGAGCGCGTCGGCAATCTCGTCGCGACGGCGCGCCACCGCCTCCTCGCCCTCGCGCACCGCCTCTTCCGTGCGATCGAATTCGACGAGGCCGATATGACCGACGCGCGGCGTGATGTGGACATCCGGCGGGTCGCCGGCGAGACGCGAGCGGGTGAGACGATCCTGCATGATGGCGAGCGATGTGGTCATGACGCCGAAAATGCTCGGCCGGTCGGGATCGCGTCGAAAAATGCCGCGCGTGAGGCTGTCGGTCAGAGAGGACATGAAGGGCTTCTGCTTGTCCTCCGCGAGAGTGAGCGGATCGAGGCCCATAGTCGCGGGAAGGCGCGCCGCGTCGCGCGATTTGCCGATGATGTCGGTGTTGAGATTGACCGCGAACACCAATTCGGCGCCGAGCGCGCGGCAGGCGGCGACCGGCAGCGGGTCCACCAGCGCGCCGTCGGCGAGCCAGCGCCCTTCGAGCTCGATCGGCGGAAACAGGCCCGGCAGCGAAAAGGAAGCGCGCAACGCGTCGGCGAGATCGCCCTTCTGCAGCCAGATCTCGTGACCCGTCACCAGATCGGTGGCGACGGCGACGAAGGGAATGGGCAGGGTCTCGATCCGCAGCGGCCCTAGCGCGCGGCGCAATTCCATGTGCAGCCGATCGCCCTTGATGAGGCCGCCATAGCCGAGCTGGAGATCGAGATAGGACATGATGCGCCGTCTGGTGAGCGAGCTCGCCCAGTCCTCGAGCTCGTCGAGCTTGCCGGCGAGGAAGCAGCCGCCGACCAGCGCGCCCGCCGATGCGCCGGCGATCACGTCGAATCGCACGCCGAGGCGGCGAAGCGCGCGCAAAACGCCGATATGCGCCCAGCCGCGCGCCATGCCACTGCTGAGCGCGAGGCCGATCTTGCGCTTTCCCAGCGTCGAGCCGGCGCCCGCGGGCGTCGGTCGTCCCGCGCTATCCTCTTGCATAGGAAACCCTTTTTATCGTCCCACCGAACCCACATATCTGTAGCATCGGCCGTCGCGCCGCGCGACAGGGTCCCGCGCAAGGGGGCGCGCAGATGAGCATGGACGCCGTTGGATTCGTGCATTTTCGTGACATGATCGAGGCGTCGCCGGCGGCGATCATCATGGCTGGCGCGGACGGCTTCGTGCGCTACGCCAATATGGAGACGGAGCGCATGTTCGGCTATGCTCGCGCCGAGCTGATCGGCCGTCCGGTGGAATTGCTCGTGCCGGCGCGGCTGCGCCGCCGCCACGCGCAATTGCGCCGTTTCTACTGCGCCGATCCGTCGCGACGGATGATGGGCGCCCGGCCGACGATGACGATCCGGGCGCGCCGCCGCGACGGCAGCGAGTTCCCGGTCGAGATTGGCCTCGCTCCCGCACAGACCGCCGCCGGCCTCGTCGTGACGGCGACCGTGCTCGACATGAGCGAACGCCGGGCGGTCGAGCGCGAGCTGTGCGCCAGCGTCGCCGAATTGGAGCGCGCCAATGAGCAGCTCGCGCAATTCGCTTATGTCGCTTCGCTCGACCTGCATCAGCCGCTGGCCGAGATCGTCGACTGCTCCGAACGTCTCGAGGCGGCGATGGCCGCGGGAGACTGCGCCGGGGTCGTGCAGGCGAGCAGCCGCATGCGCCATTGCGCGCTCGGCGCCCGCGTCCTCGTCGAGGACCTGTTGATCTACGCCCGCACGATCTATGGCGATCAACGTCTGGAGATTCTGGAGCTCGGCGAGGAGGTGCGGCGCTCTCTGGAGGAGATCGCCCCGTCGATCCCCTGGGGCGAGACGCGGCTCCACATCGATCTTCCCGAGGCGACCTTCATCGCCGACAGGGCGCAGTTCGAGCGGCTCATCCAGAACATCGTCGCCAACGCCGTCAAATATCGCAAGCCCGGCAGCGCCGCGGAGGTGACGATCGCCGGCGCGGTGGACGAGGCCGCCATGCTGACGCTCGAAATCGCCGACCGCGGCGTCGGCTTCGACCCGGAGTTCGCGCAGCGCATTTTCGAGCCCTTCAGCCGCCCGGCCGGAGTCGAATACGCCGGCGCCGGCATAGAGCTGGCGATCTGCAAATCCATCGCCGACCGCCACGGCTGGCGGATATCGGTCGAGAGCGAGCCGGAGCGTGGCGCGGCCTTCCGCTTTTCCATCCCGACTCTGTTCGCCATTCCGACGCCGCCAGGGGACTGACGCTCTCCGCGCTTGCAAGGTCTTGACTATCGCCTCTTCGCCCCCGATGCTGACGAACGAATTGTTCGGCAAATCGAACATGAGGCGAAAAATTTGGCGAGAGCGCTGCCGGCTATAGAGACAATGTCCGCTTCCGACGCCCAATATGGCCGATTCGTCGAATTCGCGGCGGACCGGCCGCTCGTCACCGACGGCGGGGGGCGCGTCGCGCCGCTCACCATCGGCTTCCAGACCTATGGCGAGCTGAACGCCGCGCGCTCCAACGCCATTCTGCTCTGCCATGCGCTGACCGGCGACCAGCACGCCGCCAATCTGCATCCGCTGACCGGCAAGCCCGGCTGGTGGGACGTGATGGTCGGGCCGGGCAAGCCTTTCGACACGGACCGCTTCTTCGTCATCTGCTCCAATGTGGTCGGCGGCTGCCTCGGCACCACCGGCCCGGCCTCGACCGATCCGGCCACCGGCCGCCCCTATGGCCTCGATTTTCCGGTCGTCACCATCCGCGACATGGTCCGCGCCCAGTCCATGCTGATCGATCATCTCGGCATAGAGACGCTGTTCTGCGTCGCCGGCGGCTCCATGGGCGGCATGCAGGTGCTGCAATGGGCGGCGAGCTATCCGCAGCGCGTCTTCTCCGCCATGCCGATCGCCACCGCGCCCAAGCATTCCTCGCAGAACATCGCCTTTCACGAGGTCGGCCGCCAGGCGGTGATGGCCGATCCCGACTGGCGCGGCGGGCGCTATCTCGAGCAGGGCGTGCGGCCCGAGAAGGGCCTCGCCGTCGCGCGCATGGCCGCTCATATCACCTATCTCTCGGAGCCGGCGCTGCAGCGCAAGTTCGGCCGCAAGCTGCAGGACCGCGATGCGCCGACCTTCTCCTTCGACGCCGATTTCCAGATCGAGAATTATCTGCGCTATCAGGGCATGGCCTTCGTCGACCGCTTCGACGCCAATTCCTATCTCTATGTGACGCGCGCCTGCGATTACTTCGATCTCGCGGCCGACTACGGCGGCTCGCTGGCTCAGGCCTTCACGGGCGCGAAGACGCGCTTTTGCGTCGTCGCCTTCAATTCCGACTGGCTCTATCCGACCTCCGCCTCGCGCGCGATCGTGCATGCGCTCAACGCCGGCGGCGCGTCCGTCTCCTTCGTCGAGATCGACAGCGACAAGGGTCATGACGCCTTCCTCGTGCATGAGCCGGAGTTCATCGCGACGACGCGCGGCTTCCTCGAATCCGCCGCGGCGGCGCGCGGGCTGCCGCCGCGCGCCGGAGGGACGCGCGCATGAATGCTCCGTCCCCGCCTCCGCCGCCGCGCGCGGTTCGCGTCGATCTCGCCGCCGTCGCCGCAATCGTGACGCCGGGCAGCCGCGTGCTGGACGTCGGCTGCGGCGACGGCGCGCTGCTGCAATGGCTCGCCGAGACGCGGCAGGTGGACGGACGCGGCGTCGAATTGTCCCAGCGCGGCGTCAATGATTGCGTCGCCAAGGGCCTGTCGGTCATTCAGGGCGACGCCGACACCGATCTTGCCGATTATCCGACCGACGGATTCGATTATGTGATCCTCTCGCAGACGCTGCAGGCGACGCGGCGGCCCAGGGATGTGCTGGTCAATATGCTGCGCATCGGCCGGCGCGCGATCGTCTCCTTCCCCAATTTCGGCCATTGGCGCGTGCGCCTGTCGCTGCTCCTCGGCGGGCGCATGCCGCTCACGCCCACGCTGACCGAGAACTGGTACGAGACGCAGAACATACATCTCTGCACCATCAAGGATTTCGTCGAGCTCGTCGCCGATATCGGCGCACATATCGAGCGCGGCGTCGCGCTCGATCACTCCGGCCGGCCGATTCGCGTGCATGCGCCCTGGTGGGTGTGGAATCTGCTCGGCGCGCAGGCGATTTTTCTGCTCGAGCGCAACGAAGGAAAAAATATCTCGCCGCCTCCGTGATGGCGCGTAGACGGTTGAATCGCACGCGAATAGGGACGCGCAAAATTCGCCGCTCCGCATATTCGCCCAAATCCGCGGCGGGCCCGGGCGAGACAATGCAAGGCCCGCAAATTCAAAGCCGTCTCTGCGTCTCGCGCGACGTCTCGCAATTTCCTGCGCGACCTCTCGTCACTGCCCCACAGCTTTCCCAGCGCCTCCGATCGCGATAGATTGCCAATAATGATCGACGGAGCGCGATTTGCGCGCCAATCCGTCGGCGAAATGGGGTTCGCCCGGAGCGCTCGATGCCCGAGACGCCGTCTCTGAGGGACGTGCCGCTGTTCGCGTCTGTCGATGGGCAGACGTTGCAGCGCTTGGCGCGCGACTCCAAGATCGAATCTTTCGACGATGGAGCGACGATCTTCCGCCAAGGCGATCGCGCGCTCTGCGTGGTCGTCGTGCTCGAGGGCTATGTGAAGCTGTCGCGCACCGCCGCCTGCGGCGACGAGACTCTGATCAACATCTGCGCGGTCGGCGAGAGCCTCTACGAGGCGCTGACGCCGGACGGCGAGCACTATCGCGTCGGCGCCGAGGCTATCGGCGACGTCTGCGCGATGAAGCTGCCGGCGACGCGCTTTCGCAATGCGATGCGCGAATCGTCCTCTCTCGCCGGAGCCGTGATCGCGGAGGCGTCGCGCAAGGTGAGCGCGCTGATCGGCGAGATCGAAGCGCTGAAGGGCCTCAACGCCGATCAGCGGCTCGCGCGGTTCATCCTGTCGCTGTGCCCGCCGGGCGAGGACAGCTGCAGCATTCGCCTTCCCTATGACAAGCGGCTGATCGCGGCGCGTCTCGGCGTGAAGCAGGAGACGCTCTCGCGCGCCTTCGCCAAGCTGCGCGACATCGGCGTGCGCACGGAGATGCGCGACGTGCAGGTCGAGAATGTGCTGCGCCTCGCCGCGGAATGCCGTGGCGATGGCAGGGGCGCGTGCGTCGCGGACCGTCGCGAGGCGGCCGAGAGCCGCGACGCCGTGCTCTGATGCGGCGCGCGGGCCCGACGGCTCGCGGTCCGACCTGCCCCTGGACCGCGAGCCTGAAGGCCCGCATGCTCGCGCGTCAGCCATGCTCGACGAAGCTCTCCAGCACCATCTTGCGCCCGGCCTTGTCGAAATCGACCGACAGCTTGTTGCCGTCGACCGCCGCCACTGTTCCGGGGCCGAATTTCTGGTGGAACACGCGCGCGCCGATGGCGAAGCGCGACGAGCCCGTCGACTTCGCCAGCACCTCGCCCTCGATGGTCGGCGGCGCGCGGCGGCGCGCGGGCGCCGATTCGCGCGCCGCCTGCGCGCGCTTCCAGCCGGGCGTCGAATAGCTCGAGCCATAAGAATCCATATTGGCGAAGCGCGACACGCCATAAGAGCCATATTGCGAGGCGCCCGCCGCCTCCGTCACCTCGACGTCCGAGGCCGGAAGCTCATCGAGGAAGCGCGAGGGAATCGTCGATTGCCAAAGGCCGTGAATGCGGCGGTTGGTGGCGAAAAAAATCTTCAGGCGGCGCTTCGCGCGCGTGACGCCCACATAAGCGAGGCGGCGCTCCTCCTCGAGGCCGGCGCGGCCATTGTCGTCCAATGAGCGCTGATGCGGGAACAGCCCTTCCTCCCAGCCGGGGAGATAGACGGTCTCGAATTCGAGGCCCTTGGCGCCATGCAAGGTCATGATCGACACGCGCTGCTGATCGGCGGCCTCATCCGTCTCCATCACCAGCGAGACATGCTCGAGGAAGCCCGCGAGATCGGGGAACTCCTCCATCGCGCGCACCAGCTCTTTCAAATTCTCGAGACGGCCGGCGGCCTCGGGCGTCTTGTCGTCGCGCCACATCTGCGTATAGCCGGATTCGTCGAGCACCAGCTCGGCCAGCTCATTCTGCGGCGTCGTGTCGATGAGCCCGCGCCAGCGGTCGAAATCGGCCATGAGATTGCGCAGCGTCGCGCGGGGCTTCGCCTTCAGCTCCTCGGTCTCGACGATGATTCGCGCCGCCTGCGTCAGCGGAACCGACGCCCGTCGCGAATAATCATGCAGCACTTGCAGCGTCGCGTCGCCGAGCCCGCGCTTGGGCGTGTTGACGATGCGCTCGAAGGCGAGATCGTCGAAAGGCTGCGCGACGCAGCGCAGGTATGCGAGCGCGTCGCGGATTTCCAGCCGCTCATAAAAGCGCGGGCCGCCGACCACGCGATACGGAAGCCCGAGCGTGATGAAGCGCTCCTCGAACTCGCGCATCTGGAACGAGGCGCGCACCAGAATGGCGATCTCGTCCAGCGCATGGCCCTTGCGCCGCAATTGCTCGATATCCTCGCCGATGGCGCGGGCTTCCTCCTCGCTGTCCCAGACGCCGGTGACGGTCGGCTTGTCGCCGTCGGCGCCCTCGGTGAACAAGGTCTTGCCGAGCCGGCCTTCATTATGCGCGATGAGATGCGAGGCGGCGGCGAGGATGTGGCCGGTCGAGCGATAATTGCGCTCGAGCCGCACGATCTTCGCGCCCGAAAAATCCTTCTCGAAGCGCAGGATGTTCTCGACCTCGGCGCCGCGCCAGCCATAGACGCTCTGATCGTCGTCGCCGACGCAGCAGACATTGTGGCGGCCCTGCGCGATGAGCCGCAGCCACAGATATTGCGCGGTGTTGGTGTCCTGATATTCGTCGACGAGAATATAGCGGAAGCGCTGCTGATATTCGGCGAGCACATCGGCGTTCTCGCGGAAAAGGCGCAGAGCCTCGAGCAGCAGATCGCCGAAATCGACCGCATTGAGGATTTTCAATCGCTCCTGATAGAGCCCGTAGAGCTTGCCGCCCTTGCCGTCGGCGAAGCCGCGCGCCTCGCCGGCGGGGACTTGCGCGGGCGTCAGCCCGCGGTTCTTCCAGGCGTCGATCTGATGCGCGAGCGCGCGCGGGGGCCAGCGCTTGTCATCGATATTTTCGGCCTGCAGCACCTGCTTCAGCAGGCGGATCTGGTCGTCCGTGTCGAGAATGGTGAAGTTGGATTTGAGCCCGACCAGCTCGGCGTGGCGGCGCAGGATTTTCGCGCTGATCGCGTGGAATGTGCCGAGCCATTGCAGCGCCTCGGCGCCGGGGCCGGCGAGGGCCTCGATGCGCTCGCGCATCTCGCGCGCCGCTTTGTTGGTGAAGGTGACGGCGAGGATTTCCCATGGCCGCGCCTTGGCGCTGGCGAGAATATGCGCGATGCGCGTGGTGAGCACGCGCGTCTTGCCGGTGCCGGCGCCGGCCAGCACCAGCAGCGGGCCGTCGATCGTCTCGACGGCGGCGCGCTGCTCGGGGTTGAGCGCTTCGAGAAAGCGGTTGCGGCCGGCGAGCGCCGCGCGGGCCGCTATGCCGCCCTCGCGGGGCGTGAACTCCTCCGTCGGAAGGGGACGTGTCAAATCGCGGGACTCCCTGGTCGAGTCAGCGAGGATATAGGAGAACGGAAGGCGAATCACCCTGGTTCCGCGCCGCGGCCGTTCATCCATTGTGGAGATCGGCGCGCATGATCCGCCCCGCCGCCGTTTCCGGCGCGGGAGATGGGAGGTCCGGAACGCCGCGGCGCCGTTTTCGGCCGCGGAAAAAAGAAGAGAGCGTCGGAGCCGGAACGTTCCGGACCACGGCTGCCTTTTCTGTTCGCCGTCTGCGGGCTCAGGGTCCTTGCTCCCTTTCGGGTAATCGGTCCCCGTGCGAGCCTCGCATATTCGGTCCCGCTCTCGCCTCGCTTTCGCGAGGCCCTCCGCACGAACGAGGAGCCGGAGCCGGCGACGTGACGTCGCAGGGTTTCGAGAGAGGGTCGCCTCCCGTCCCTGCGAACCGCGCCCCTCCGACGTCGCCCGACCGGTCGGGCACCGCCCCATGCGGCGGAAGCGGGGGAGGAAATAGGAAAAATGTCGGCATATATCAACATGGGGCTGCAGCGCGGGATTTCATCTGATTGACGTTGTGAAATCGATATGCAATTGTCTGGAACGAGCGTCGCTGCAACTCGCCCCGATCTCTCGGGTCCGGAGGAAGCGACGATCCAAAAAAGAAGCGCAGGCCTTGACCATGGCGACCGCAGTCAGCCGGATACTCGATCATCTTCGCAGCGATGGCGGGCTGCAGGGGAAGGACATTGCGAACATCGTCGCCGTGTCGCCGGCCACTGTCTCGCGCTGGTCGAGCGGCAAGGCGACCCCCGACCTGCGGACGCAGACGGTCATCGCAGAGCTGCGTTACGTCGTCGATCGCCTGTCGGACTTCTACACGCCCGACGAAACGCGCTTGTGGCTCCACGCGAAGCACCCGATGTTGAACGGCGAGCGTGCGATCGATCTCATCAATGCCGGACGGACGGAGGCGGTGCTCGCCGTCATCGAGGCGCTGGCGTCCGGCGCCTACGCCTGATGGCCACGGAAAATCGCAAGGCGCGCGATCTGCAACTCCTCGATGCGATCGACGCATTCCCGCGCGATCCGTTCGAAGGGCGCACGTGGCGCGTCGCTCCCGCGGGACGGGATCCGACCCTCGGCGGCCCTTCCCAGAGCCGCTGGTGCAACGGCGCGTTCGACGTGTTGTATACGTCGCTGGAGCGGGACGGAGCCATCTCCGAAGTTCACGCGCTATTGTCCCTGCAGCCCGTATTTCCTTCGAAGCCGGCCTGGTTCTGCTTCGAATTGGCCGTTCGATCGACGAAAACGCTGCGTCTGGCCGATCTGTCGACTTTGCAGACGCTCGGCGTCGAGGCCGCGGATTACCCGCGTCGCAATTACGAACGAACGCAGAGCATAGCGGACGCGGCGTTTTTCCTGGGGTTCGACGGAGTGGTCACGCCGAGCGCGCGATGGCCCGGCGCCAATCTCATCCTGTTCACGTCCCGCCTGGAGCCGGCGAGCATCGAGCTCAAATCCGACAGCGGCGAGGCGATCGATTGGAAGACGTGGAAGAGGCGTGCGAGCGCGACGGAATCGTGAAGTTCTTCGCACGCCCTATGGCGGGGCCGCCTTATCTCCCGCGAGCGGGAGAAGGATGCGCCGAGAGTCGGGCCGACCCCTCAGTCGATCGAGGAGATGCGGATCGCCGCGTCGAGGTCGGCGTGGACGACCTTGAGGCCCGCCTTGGCGACGGCGGCTTCATCCGCATACCAGGTCGACTCATGGTCGAGCCCGCCATATTTGTTGAAGACCATCACATATTTGGCCTTCAAATCCACCTCGCAGCGAAGCCCTTTGCCGGGTCTGTCGATGGGGCGCATCTTGCCGTCCCAATCGATGAAATAGCCGCCGGTCGACTCGGACATTTCCTGTTCCCTTTCGAACATTTCCCTTGCGAGTCGCCAAAAAGCAGATTCCGGGCCAGGGCTCGGCGAAGGCGAGACAGAACCGCGTCTCATGCGATATGACGCGCCGCGACCGGCGGCGCAGCCTGCGCCGCTCCATCACGCGAGAGCCGAGGACCAGAGCGGATGCCGTTGCGTCGAAAACTGTCGCGCCTCCACGATCTCTTTTCGATCCGCACCTCGAGATATTTCAACGGCGAATGGTATCTGCACGTCTATCCCGACGTGAAGGCCAAAGGGCTGGACCCGGCGCGGCATTATCTCGACCATGGCGCGGTCGAAAAGCGCGATCCGAGCTGGGCCTTCTCGACCGCCGCCTATCTCGACAGCCACCCGGAGCTCGCCCGCTCGGGGCTCAACCCGCTGCTGCATTTCATCCGCTCGGGCGCGCGCCGCCGCGAGCCCGCGCCCTCGTCGGCATGCCGGAGCGCGCCGCTCGTGGATGCGCCCAGCCTGATCGACGTCGAGGCGGCGTTCGACCGCCTCGCGGCGGAACGGCGACCCGCCAGCGTGCTGGAGGCCGGCACGCTGCAGTCGAGCCCCGGCGTCTCGACCCATTCGCATGGGCGCTTTCCTTGGGTGGCGCGGCGAGATTATGTGAAGCTCGATATTTTCGCCGGGCCGGACGTGGATGTGGTCGGCGATCTTCACGCCCTGCCGGCGGAATGGTCGGGGAGATTCGACTGCATCCTCGCCAATGCGGTGTTCGAGCATCTCGAGCGGCCCTGGATCGCCGCCCGCGAGATCGCCCGCGTGCTCGCTCCGGGCGGGATATTCCTCGTCGCGACGCATCAGAGCTTTCCGCTCCACTCCCATCCGAGCGATTTTTTTCGCTTCAGCCGCGAAGCCTTGCGCCTCATTTTCGAGGACGCGGGGCTCGTCGTCGACGCGGCCGACTACAAGCATCGCTGCGCGATCATTCCGCCGCCCGCGGTGATGCCGCGGTGCAAGGTCGAGACCTGGAACGCGACCTTTCCGTCCTTCATCCTGGTGCAGGCGGCCGGACATAAGAGCGAGGGCCGGTCGAGTTGAGGGGGGGCGGACAGCGAGCCTTCAGGCTCGCTCTCGAAGCCCATCAAATTCGATGAAGCAGATCACTAGACTTAGCAGCTGGACGCGAGCCGCCGGGGCTCACGCAATTCGCGCATAGACCGCGTCGATCTCGGCGCCCTGGTCGAGCCCCGCCACCACGGAGACGGCGAGCCCGCGCGATTCGCTCGCTTCTCGGGCCCGCGCTGCGAGCCGTCGCGCCTCTTCTTCATTCGGCGCGAAGGCGAAGCCGGTCGGCCCCCAGGAGGTCTGCCCGATGCCGGTCGCGCCCGCTTCGGCGAGCCCGGCGAGCAGCCGCTCGACGGCGACGCTGGTGAAGCGGCGGCCGCCCTGCGCCGGCGCGAAATAATCGCCGACAACGGCTTGAATCTGCGTGATCGCCGCGCCGAAAGCGGCAAAATCCGCCTCCGCCGCCGCCGGCAGCGCCTGCATCAGCACGAGCCGGCACAGCCGCCCGGCGTCGGCCTCGGAGAAAGGCGGCAGCTCGGCGAAAGCCTTGCGCTCCTCGGCTCCGTGCAGGCCGATGGCGGCGGGGTCGCGGACCAGCAGAATGCGCCAGTCGGGCGGAAAGGGCAGGCGGGCGACGACCGGCGGCGTCCGCGTCGCCGCGCCGCGGCCGCCGTCGACCACCAGCCCGCCGCGCGAAAACAGGCCGGCGCCGAGCCCGGAGCGGGCGCCGCGCTGCAGCAGCTCGGCGTCGGCCTCCGTGTCCTGCGCCAAATCCTCGAGCCGCCGCAGCGCCGCTGCGATCGCCAGCGCCAGCTGCGTGCCCGAGCCGAGGCCCGAATGGGGCGGAATGGCCTCGTCCACGACGAGCCGATAGTGCTTGCCGGGGGCGAGCGCCGCGACCATGCGGCCGAGCAGCATGGCCGCGCGTTCGGCGTCGGCGCCGGCGACGCTCGTCGTCGCCGCCGGCTCGAGCGTGAGCCGCGTCGCCGGCGCGTCGATGGAGAGCCCGAGCCCGCCGAACCTGCGGCCGAGCGCGCCGTTCATGTCGAAAAAGCCGAGGTGCAGTCTCGCGGCCGCGGCGACGCTCACTCTGGTCGGCATGGCGCCTCGTTTCAGACTTCGTGCGGATTTTCCGCTATATCTCGCTTCCCGGCGCGCGCCGGCAACCCGAGAGCTGCGGGCGCGAATTCGAAATGGCCGAGTAAGGCGCCGCGCGTGCGAAGGCAAGAGCCCGGCCGCCGGGCCGAACGGAGGAGGGGACCGTCATGGCGAAAGAGGAGCGCGTCTACAGCGAGGAGGAGGTCACGGCCCGCCTCGCCGCCGAGCTGCCGCACTGGCGGCTCGAGAACGGCTGGATCCGCCGCAAATACAAGACTCACGGCTGGAAAGGCACGCTGATGGCCGTCAACACGATCGGCCATCTCTCCGAGGCCGCCTGGCACCATCCGGACATTACTCTGTCCTACGCCTGGCTCGAGGTGCGGCTGCTGACGCATACGGCCAAGGGCGTTACCGACAAGGATTTCGAGCTCGCCCGCAAGATCGAGGAGGTCGTCTGCTGGCGGCCCGGCGCGGAGGGCGGCGCGCTCGAGGGCACGCCCGAGAGCGACCAGCGCTTCGCCTACATCAAATACGACGCGTGACTGGCGTCGATGAAAATGGCTGGCGTTCGAGGGCGAGCCTTCAGGCTCGCTCAAATCGGCTGAATCACGCCGCGAGAGGGCGTCACGTGAATTGGCTCTCTCTCCTCGCCTCGATCCGCGCGGCTCACCCGCTTCACTTTCGGAGAAACATGTGACGACGACGACCGAGGCCTCGCGAGAGCGGTTCTTCTCGCTCATCGGAACGCGGCCCGTCATCATGGGCATCGTCAATGTGACGCCCGATTCCTTTTCCGACGGCGGGCGTTTCCTCGCCCCGCAGGCGGCGCTGGCCCAGGCGCGAAAGCTCGCCGCGGAGGGCGCCGACATCGTCGACATCGGGGCCGAATCGACGCGGCCCGGACACACGCCCTTGTCGGCGGAAGAGGAATGGGCGCGGCTCGAGCCGCTGCTCGCCGCCCTCGTCGCCGATTGCGGCGTTCCGGTCTCGATCGACACCTACAAGGGGCGGACGGCGCGGCGCGCGCTGGCCGCCGGCGTCGCGGTGGTCAACGACATCTGGGGCCTGCAGCGGGACCCCGATATGGCGCATGCGATCGCCGAGGCGGGGGTGGGCGTCGTCGTCATGCACAATCGGGAGAGCGTCGACGCCTCGATCGACATCGTCGACGACATGCGCCGCTTTTTCGAACGCTCGCTGGCCATCGCCGAATCGGCCGGCGTGCCGAGGAGCCGCATCCTGCTCGATCCGGGAATCGGCTTCGGCAAGACGCGCGAGCAGGATTTCGCCGCGCTGCGGGCGGTTCCGGAACTCGTCGCGCTCGGCCTGCCGCTGCTGATCGGCGTCTCGCGCAAGCGGCTGTTCGGCGCTCTGCTCGGCGCGGAGGTGGACGCGAGGCTCATCGCCACCATCGCCGCCAATCTCATCGCCGCCATGCAGGGGGCGCATGTGTTCCGCGTGCATGACGCGGCCGAGCACAGAGCGGCCTTCGCCGTGCTCGGCACTCTAGAGCGCTTTCCGATCGAACGGAATCGTCCGATCGATCAGAATTCGCTCAAACGAAAGAATGCTGGAGCGTTATCCGATCCATTCGGATCGGATAACGCTCTAAAAGCCCCCTGAGGAGGAGAAATGAGCGATCTGACGCGGGTCGGCTTCGGCTTCGGCAGCAATCTCGGCGACAAGCGGGCCAATATTCGAGAGGCGATTCGGCTCGTCGGCGCGCGCGGGATCGCGACGCTCGACGCGGTCTCGCGCATTTATCGCACGCCGCCCTGGGGCGATGTCGATCAAGGCGATTTCGCCAATGCCTGCGCGCTCGGCTGGACCAGGCTCACGCCCTATGAGCTGCTCGCCGCAGTGAAGACGATCGAGGCCGACATGGGCCGCACGCCCACCCGCCGCTGGGGGCCACGGCTCATCGACGTCGACATCTTGTTCCTCGGCGATCACACGCTCGACGATCCGGAGCTGACCTTGCCGCATAAAGAGTTGTTCGCGCGCGCTTTTGTTCTGATGCCGCTCGCGGAGATCGGGGCGGATCTGCGGCTCGACGGAGCGAGCGTCGCAGAGGCGGCGCAGCGGGTCGCCGCCGAGGGCGTCGCCCCGTGGGAGGAATGTCCAGCGCCCGAACCTGAGCCACAGAGACGCAGCCCTAACGGGTAGTAATTGTATCCTTATGGGCGGGCTCTGGAATCGGCTCTGATAATGTTCATTTTATCGGCTATAATCCGTATCATATGAATATATAGAAAAATTCTATCATTCGCGGTTCGGGTGGGGAGTTGGATCGTATGCGGCGTTCTGACGCCGTCTGATCGGCAGACAAAGAACCACTCATCAGACAGTCGCAACCAACCCGTCTAGATATTGTCATTGAGGCCTTGTACGGAAATGGTTGCGGCTCGCCGAACGAGGGGTTTCGGTGGGCGTTGCGGGGGTT
>NZ_JAINDZ010000027.1 GCF_019802345.1 Methylosinus sp. Sm6
GCATAGCGATCGGCGGCGGCGAGCAGCGTGAGGCGCGCGTCGCGATTGTCGAGCGCGATGAGCGTGAGCTGCTTCTTTTGCTCTTCGACGGCCGCGGCGGCGGCGTCCTCGGCCGGCAGCGCCACCGCGCCGATGGCGCGGGCGGCATAGGCGGCGAGCGCCGCCGCCGGCAGCAGATCGATCGAATATTCGAGGCCTCCGCCTCTGCCCCTACGTAGCCGAACCTTATCCGTGCGCAGGAGCCAGCCCTCGCGCTCGGCATAGTCGCGCCAGCCGCGCTCCGTCCCCGGCATTCCGGGGAGAGCGAGCGCCGCGAGCTCGGGGGCGGAGAGCCAGTCGCGCATCAGTCGCCCAGCGCCTCGGCGCGCTTCTGGGCGATTTCGGCGCCGATGGCTTTCAGAAAGGCCGCGCGCGTCTGCTTGCTGGCTTTGTTCCAGCTTTCGAGCAGCTGCGCATGGATGCGCGCCTGTGGATCGACCGTCTGCGGCCGCGCCAGCCCGGCCGCGATCTTGGCTTGCGCCACGGTCCTGGCCTCGCCGGACTGGATGCGCTCGGCGACCTTGCGCTGATGGTCGTCGGAGAGGTCGGCGAGCTGGAACAGCTCGGCCTGATTATCCTCGAGCGGCGTGCCGCGAATAGCCCGGATCGCCTCGTCGTCGAGGCGGCGAGCGAGCGCGATCGCCTTTTGAACTGAGCTTTCGGAATAGCCGGTGCGCTTGGCGGCGTCCTCCGTGAAGCGCTCGGAAAAATCAATTCGGAAACTTTCCGAATTGATTTTTTCCTGAAATTTCGCGCTCTTGCGATCTCCGCCCCGGCCGAGCGCGGCGACGCGCATCCGCTCGTAGACCTGCTTGCGCTCGAGCAGGAAGAGCGCGCGATCCAGCGCGTTCAGTTCGTGGCGGGCGATATTCTCGTCGATCTCGACCAGCCGCGCCTCGAGGCGGCTCATCTGGCGAATGTTCACATGCCTGCCGATCGTCAGCTCCGTCCAGCCGAGCAGCCGAAAAGCGGCGGTGCGATGACCGCCGACGACCAGCTTGTAGGGGAGTCCTTCGCCGTCTTCTTCCGTGCGTTCGCGGACGACGATCGGCTGCGTCAGCTCCTTCTGCTCGATCGACGCCGCAATCAGTTGGACATGCGCCATATCGACCGGCCGGAGCCGGTCGCTGACGTCGATGTCATCGATGCGGATGGTGTGCATGTTCTCGCCTCTGGCTGGTGGAAAGCGGTGAAGACCGGCCGCCTGCTCCTGATTTTTCAGGCGGCGGCGCTCCGTTCACTCGACGCACGCACTGAACGCGGGATAGGTTTCGAGCTGCGCCTGAGCCGTGGCGCGCAGGAGATCAGCTTGCCGTCCGCATCGAACCACTCGGGCCATAGCTCGCAGACGCGCACGCCGAGGGCGGCAGCGATGGCCATGTTCGCGCGGCGGTGGGGCTTGAAGAGCGCCCAATACATCGATTGGCGTGAGAGACCGACCGTCCGGCCGACCGCCGCGAGGCTGGACCTGTGACGGCGCAGCTCCGCGACGATCGCATGGCGGTCCCAGATTTGGGGGCTGGCGGACAATCGAGACTCCCGAAATCAACCTTGTATGGTGGATATGAGCGTGCGGCTCCGCTTCTGTCAACCTTGTATGGTGACATGCGGTGAAAAAGCCTGTGCGAGAGGACACTCGGCAATTCGGGGAGCGCGTCAGGGCGCTCGTCGGACGGTTCGACTCGCTGGCCGAGGCCGCGCGATTCACCGGGATTCCCGAGCAGTCGCTGCGGAACGCCTGCTCGGGCGAGCACGAGCCGCGGTCGCCGCTGCTGCTGGCGTTGTCAGAAAAGTTCGGCGTCTCTCTGGATTATCTGCTGGGGCTTTCCGATGAGCCGGAGCCGCCCGCCACCATGAAAGGTGGGCGAGACGTCGTCGACGTCGTCGAGCGCGTGAAGCGCCTCGACATATGCGCGGCGGCGGGCGCTGGCGCGGTCAATCACATGTTTGCGACAGAGGAGACGCTCGCTTTCCCCAAATGGATGCTGCGTCGACTCGCGGCCGCCGGTGCCAGGCTCTCCTTCCTGCGCGGACAGGGCGACAGCATGGAGCCGACGATCGGCGACGGAGCTCTATTGCTGGTGAGCGAGGACGAAGCCGACCGGCTCTTGCCAGATCGGCCTCCAAAGCCACGAAGCTCCTGGGACCAGACGGATATCTACGTATTCCTGCTCGATGGGGAGCTGCGCGTGAAGCGCTTGAGGCGCGCCGGGCGCGGCTCGATCGTGGTCTCCAGCGACAACTCCGCCTATGGGCCGGAAGTCCTGTTGAAGGCCGATTTGAAACGGCTGGAAATCTGCGGTCGAGTGATATGGTGGGATAATCGTTTGTAGGAGTTGGTTTCATGAAATACGTCTGGCCGTCCGCGGCTCTCGCCATGATGATCGCCATCTCTGCGCATGCCACGCCGCCGCATGGCTGGAAGGCCCACGAGTTGGCGCCAGCCGAAGCCGAGAGATGGGTCGAGGCGGTGAAGAACCGCAAGACAATGGACGGATCAAGTGTGATTGAAGCACTACACTTCGCCGAGCGGATGCGACCGAATGAATTCAAGATCGGTCATTTCGAGGTCGGCTATAATGGGGCATCCGGCGAGCCAGATGGCATAATTATCGGATATTATATAGGGCTGAAGCGCTCTGATGTCGACGAATGGACCGCGTTCTTTGGTGTAAAGCGCAAAGCGTCTGTTTTTTATGTATCCGTCCCGTCTAATGATACTGGCTTTATGCTTCCTTCTGAGGCGATAATCGAAGGCAGAGACACGTTGCTTCGATTTATCGATGAAGAATACAAAAGTAGGTGCACTGAAAACGGGTCTGGGGGGCGAAAGCTGTGTTGAGATTGAGCGTCGCCGTTCTGACGACGCTTCTTTTCACCAGCGCTTGGGGTCAGAGCTGCTGCGGCTGCGGCTGCCGTGGCGGTCCCGGCTATCGCGATGGACGCTGCGTCGGGTGGCGCGACCTCGATCGCAAATGCGGTCAGCCGCCCACATCCCGCTGCCGCTTCGAAGGGGCTTCGGGAGGCTCCGGGAAGTCTTCGCCGGTTCCGAGTTCACTGGTACAGTAGACGATTGTTTGGCCCCGCCTAGCTCCTACAGTTCCGTGGCATTCGGCCATTCTGCGCTCTTCCGGCGCGATGGCGTTTCCGCTTCCGAGTTCCGCATCCTCGCCGAGGACCGCCACTCCGATTTTCAGCGCCTTGCCGCTTGGCGCACGCCATGGGCCACCTTTGCGAGTGCCATTTGATCTGTCGCGGCCGATCGGCCATGATGATCACGCCGCCGCCCGGACTCGCCCAGTTTCTCTAGGGCCATCCCACGTAATCCCGGCCATTCCCGGCAACTCCCGCCTGTGCCATCTGATTTGTCGCGTCACAGCCGCGCACAGACGGGAACCCCGCTTGACGCAAAGCGTCGACCGCGCCTATATCGCTCTCGCCGCGCGCGAGAACGCCGGGGCGGAGTAGCTCAGTCGGCTAGAGCAGAGGAATCATAATCCTTGTGTCGGGGGTTCGAGTCCCTCCTCCGCTACCAAAAAACCCCCATTCGTTCCGTTGCGGTCGGCCGCCGGCGCGCCGAGGCCGGAAAGATCGAGGATCGCCGCGAGCTTGCCGACGATCTCGACGCGCGGCTCCTCGCCTCTGGCAGCCGGGTGGACGATGATCGTTTCGACGAGCTGGCGGAAGGCCGCGTGCTCGATCGGCGAGGCTCCGGCGTCCAGTTCGGCCGCCAGCGCCTCGAGCATCTTTTGAAAGCTGGCCACCGCATGCGGATGCAAGGCGACGACATTCGCCGGCGCCGCGGCGGCCGCCAGCGACGCCGCCAAGTCGCGGCGCTCCCGGTCCAGATCCTCGAGCTTGAGGCGCAGCTGGGCGAAGGCTGCGCCGCCCTGGGCGATCGCCTCCACCATGCGGCTGATCTGGCCGTCGATCTCGGCGAGCCGGCGCTCCGATTTGGCGCGAGCGTTCCGGTCGGCGCCGGCGAGGCGGCGCCGCTCCTCGTGATAGGTCTTCACGAATTCGGCGATCAGCTGCGGCTGGTCGAGTTGCGCGCGCAGCGACTCGACGACGCCGGCCTCGACCGGGCCGAGGTAATAGGAGCGGCGATTGGTGCAGCTGCCGCTCTCGGTCGCCCGGCTGCAGCGGATGCGCGGCCGCCCGTTGGCGTTGTCGTGCTTGGCCATGCCTGATCCGCAGGCGCCGCAGCGCAACAGGCCGGACAAAAGCGAGCGCTGATATCGCCGAGGCCCGCGCGGCTCCGGTCCCTGGGCGAGGCTCGCGCGCTTGCGCGCCCGCGCCCGCTCCCATGTGTCCGGATCGACGATCGCCAGATGCGCCGCCGCCGCGCGCTGCCAGTCCGCCGCCGGATTGGGCCGCGAGATGCGCTTGCCGGTCGAGGGGTCCTTTACCATGCGCACCCGATTCCAGATGATCTCGCCGCTATAGAGCGGGTTCTGGATGATCCCGTTGCCGCGCTCGCCATTGCCGTTGATTGTCGAGGCGTTCCAGGCGGCGCCGCGCGGCGGGGCGACACCCTCGCGATTGAGCTCGCCGGCGATGTCGCGGGGCGAGCGGCCGTCTGCATATTCGGCGAAGATGCGCCGCACGATCGCCGCCTCCTCCTCGACGATCTGCGGCCGACCCGGCTCGCCCGGCGTCGGCCGATAGCCATAGGAGCGGCCGCCGGCGTAGCGGCCCTCGCGGATCACGCCGGCCATGCCGCGGCGGATTTTCTTGACGCCATCCTCGCGGAACAGCTGCCCGACCAGGCCGCGCAGCCCGACCGTCACCGTATCGGCGACGCCGTCATGCACGGCGCGGATTTCGATCCCCAAAAACGTCAGCCGGCGGTGAACGCCGGCGAGGTCGGCCATGTCGCGCGAGAGGCGGTCGAGCGCCTCGACGACCACCACGTCGAAGGCCCGCGTCTCGGCGGCGGCGAGCAGCTTTTCGAGCCCCGGCCGGCCGAGCAGGGACGCGCCGGACCGCGCCCGGTCCTCATAGGTCGCGACGACGGACAGCCCGTCGCGATGCGCCGCGGTCCGGCACAAGACGAGCTGATCCTCGATAGATTGGTCGCGCTGCAGCTCGGTGGAGAAGCGCGCATAGATCGCGGCGCGCCTAGACGCCGATGGACGCTGGCCGGTCATCGCTGTCGCCGCCCTCCCGCTTGCGGGCTCGCTGCGCCCGCTCCGCCGCATCATCGCGGCGCGCGGCCTTGCGCGCAAGCGCCCTCACCAGCTCCACCAGAGCGGGGTCGGGCGGCCCGGAGCGCGGGCGTGGCTGATCCGCCCTGTTCATGCGGGTCGATTGTCCAACACATGCGCGATATAGCGGCAGATGCGGTCGGCGCTCTGGCCCGGCGCGCCGTCCCACGGCTTGGCGTGGTCGGGACCGGCGAGGCGCTCGGCGGTGTGAAAGCTCGCCTGTCCGGTCGGCAGCTCGACATAGAGGACATGCGGAAAATTGATCGTCTGCGGATCGAGTCCCCAGCCCCATTCGAGGCCGAGCGCCGGCGCGTGCTGCGCCAGGGCGCAGCAGAGATTGTCCATCGCCCATTGCTTTTTGTCGTAGGCGACGCGGACATAGCCGCGACGATAGATCTTCGCTCGCTCGCTGGCCTTCTGCGCGCGATAGAGATCGATCGCGACGGCGCCGGCGGCGCCGATCGGCTCCAGCCGCGCGAACAGCGCGCGCGTGAGATCGGCGCTCGAGCCACGATAGGCGGCGAGCACCTCGGGGAGAGAGGATTGCGTCATCTCACGCCGCCTCCCCGTGCTGCTCGCGCCGCTCGTCGCGGCGCGCCAAGGTCATGAGGCGGCCGCGGATGGAATTCGACGCCCGGCCGAGCGCTCGCGCCATCTCCGCGAGCGTCGCGCCTCGGCTTTCGAGATCGAGCAGCGCGCTGTCCTCTGCGGCCGTGAAGCGTCGGACCATATGGCCGCCGCGCTGCACCACCGCCGGACCCTTGATCCCCTCCCAGCTCTTGCCGGGCGTCGGCGGCTCGACGGCGAGCGCCAAGCAATACCAGCCGACCGCCTTTTCGGAGATGCCGATTATCGCTCCGATCTTGCCGTAGCTCATTCCCTGCGACCGCAGCTCGACGATCGTCTGCTTGTCGACCTCGGTCACGCGCTTCTGCGCCATCTCACGCCGCCTCCCTCGCGCCATTGTGTTCTCTGCCGTCGAGCAAGCGCCCGGCGCGGCGCTTACCGACGCGAAGCGAAGTCGAGCCATCGGAATGATGCTCACACGGAGCGAGACAATCGACGCCGAGCTTCGTCGCGCCGGCAAAGGTGAGCGGCCCGGCCGCAATGCGCTCCGGCGCGACCATGCGCGAGAACTCATCCGCGTCGATCCATTCGCCCCATTGCTTGAAGTCGAAGGCGACTCCCGCCGCCGCGCATTGGTCGCGCAGCGAGCGGAAGAGCGCGATCGGCGTCGGCCGCGCGCCTGGGCCGCTCTCGCCGCCTGCGATGACGAGGTCGAGCCAAGTCGGAAGCGGCGCGATGTGCATTGGTCCCGACTCGCCGGCAAGGATCAGCGTCTCGACAAGGCGCATCGAGATGACGCCGAGCGTCGGCTCGATGCTGACGAAGCGAAACGAGGCCGGCGTCCGGCGCAGATGTTCCGTTCGCTCATCCCATTCGGGTTGACGTTCGGCCGTCACGCCGATCCAAATTCCCGGCGGCGGATTGTCGGCGCCATATTCGCCGAGCGTCGCGCGTGCATCGTCGCGACGGCGCTCGAGCGGGTCCGTGCGCTCCATGACGTGAGCTTCGGCCTCGGCGTTGACCTGCTCCCAAAAGCTGGGATCGCTCAACAGCTCGCGCATGCGCCGCGCGCGCTTCGTCAGGACCTGCAGGATATGGTCATGAAGGTGATGGGCGGCGATCATCACGGCGAAGATCGTCGCGATCTCGGATGCGGCGAGCTTCTCGTGAAAGAGATCGCCATGCGCGGCGACGAAGATCTTGCGCGCGCGCGTCCATTGGAGCGGCTGCTCGAGCCAATCCCAATTGATCCGGACCTCGCCCGTCCATACCGGCTTGCCATTGACCTCGCGCGTGAGGCCCGCGCGCGAGGGGTGGTGCTTCAACCGTGTGCCGGCGAGGCGCATCGCGTAGCAGTGCGTGCAAGCCGGAGAGACGAGGCTGCAACCCGTCACGATATTCCATGTCGCATCCGTCCATTCGATCGCGCTCGTCTCAGCCATGCGCCCTCGCAAGCTCGTCGTCGAAACGCGCGCGCCAAACGCGCAAGGGGTGCGTGTCGTCGCGTTCGTCGAAATGCGATTGCAGCGCCGCCAGGGCGCGCTTTTCCTGCGCTTGCAGGGCCTGCAGCGATTGGTCCGACCAATCGAGCTCACGCGACAGGATGGCGGCGGCGTCCGTCGCATCCTCGGCCGTGTCGAACACTGCGATGCGACAGCCATTCGGCAGATAGATCAGCCTGGCCGCATAGACATGCCGCTCCACCATATCGAATTGGAAAAAGGCTTCGTCGACGGCGAATGCGCCTTTGACCCATCCCCAGGTGGCGGCGCGTCCTTGCTGTTTCGAGAATGAGAAAAACGACAATGCCCATCCGGCACCGATCTCGAGCGCGGTCGGCGGCATAGGCTCTGCATTCGGTTTGACGACGAGCGCAATTTCATGCGGCTCGATCGGCCGATGAAAGGGCGGCGTATCGATGAGGGGAAGATCATTCATCGCGCTCACTCCGCTGCCAGCCGCGCCTCGGCGTCGGCGTGCAGGGCGAGGCCCTGCCAGCTGAGGGCGCCGTCGATCTTCTTCTTCGTGAAGCCGAGCTCGGTCAGCATCGCGGCTTGCGAGCCCTTCGAGACCTTCTTCAGCGCGCGCGGCGCGCGATAGGCTTCGAAGGCCGCATCGAGCGCGTCGACGCCGACATGGCGGCCGGGCGCGGGCGCCGCATGGGCGCGCAGGAAGGTCGCATAGCCGAGATGGCCGGCGGCCATGCACGTCTGTTCGAGGTTGTCGCCCCAGGCGCTCGCTGCGGCTTTTTCTTCGACCGCAGGAAATTCGCCAGCCGCGTCACGCGCAGCGCCGGGCGCGTCGCCGTCCATCGCCTCGCGATCTGTTTCAGCCGCAGTTCCGTCCTCGGGTCGATCTTCGGCCAATGCCAGCGCATCGCTGTTGCTCCTTTTCTGGTCATCGCTCTCGATCGCCTCGACCATCGCCTCGGCGGTCGAGCGCGTGTCCTGTGGCGCGGCGGCGAGTAGCGCCGTCAGCGTCTCGGGGAGCCAGGCGCGGTCCTTCGCCAGCAGCGCCGCGCGCTCGATCAGCTTCGGCTTGCGCAGCTTGCCGGCCTCGGCCGCCGCCGCCTCGCCGTCCAGCGCGCGAATGGCCTCCTCGGCCTCCTCGCGCGGGGAGGCCAGAAACAGCGCCTTGTAGTCGAGCGCGGCGGCGACATCGGCGCGCAGCGACACATGACGCTCGGCGAGCGCGACGAGATTGTGCGCGCGAGTGAGCCTCAGCTCGCTCGGATCGATGGTGTGGCCGATCAGCTCGGCGAAGGCCGCAGTGAGATCGGCGAGCGGCGCCGTCGCGACGATCGCCAGCGCTGTCTCGAAGCGCATGTGATCGATGCGCGCGAGCAACTCGGAGCGAGGCTCATAGGTCAGAGTCTCGGCGTCGAGCGTCAGGCCGAACTGTCCATGTGAACAGCCGAGCGTCGCCACGGTGAGCGCCATCGCCAAATTGAGGCTGCGGGCCGTCGCCGCGGCGAGCGCCCCGCCGATGGCGCATGCCAGAATTTCCTCCGCCTCCTTCCCGCCGGCAGGCGGCGGAATGGCAGGCTCCTCGGGCTCTTCCTGGCGCGGTTCGCGCGGCGCCGGAGCCGGCTTGCGCTCGCTCTTGCCGGGTGTTGGCGGCGGCGCGTCCTCGGGCTCCTCTTTCGGCGGCGCCAGCGGCACGGCGCGGGTGATCACCAGCGCGCCCGTGCTGTCGAAATCGGCCGTCACGCCGAGCGTGGCGCGCCGCTTCTTCGGGATCGCGCGAAGCAGTCCACGCGTTTCGATCTCGTCGCGCTCGGCGTCGGGCAGATCGGCGTCGTCGAGCCGTTTCCGCTCGGCCTTGGTATAGTCCGGCGTGATGTCCTCAGGCTCCTCGTCGTCGACGGCGTCGGCTATCGACGCCCGCCCCCAGCCCTCGGCCTCGGCGATGCGCTCGGCCTCGGCGAGCAGCAGCGCATCGGCGACGCGGCGGGCGATGGCGCCGTCGAGCAGGATGATCTGCTCAGAAAAGAGATCATCGTCCTCGACGCGCCCGCCAGCGGCCACATAGGCGGCGCGGCGCGCCTCGTCGCCGAGCAGGAATTTGCCGAGCGCCTCACTGTCGGAGACGGTGTCGCGGCGCATGGCGCGGTGGATCGCATAGCTCGACAGCGCGAAGCCGCCGCGCCTCTCATGCTCGTCGAGCACGGCCTCTTGCGCCTCGATCGGGCCCGCCGTGAAGGCCTGCGCGATGTCGCGATTGATATCGCCCTTGCGCCACATCTCGCGCACGCGCGGGGACAGGCGGCCGAGCGCGAGGCGCTGGCGCACATGCTTTTCGGAGAGAGCGAAGTCGCGGGCGATGGTGGCGATGTCGAAGCCGTCGCGCTCGAGCGCCGCGAAGGCCTCGAATTCGTCGACCGGATGCAGCGGCACCTGGGTCACCGATTCGGCGAGCGCCGCCTCGCGCGCCTCGGCGTCCGTGCCGGCGAAAATGCGGACCTCGATGACGCGATCATCGTCGCCGAGCGAGCGCAGCGCGCGCCAGCGGCGGCCGCCGGCGAGCACGTGATAGTCGAAAAGGCCGTCGTCATCGCGCGAGACCGGCGTGACGAGGATCGGATGCAACAGCCCGCGCGCGCGGATGGTCGCGGCGAGCGTCGAGACGTCGCTCGTCATGTCCTGGCGCGGATTGAGCGGCGACAGCGCCGTGATCAGCGACAGCTCGATTTCTGCGTCCTTGATGCTGCTCATATCTCCGGCCTTTCCAGAAATCGCACGCGGGGCAGGGAGAGAGCGACCATCGTCGGCGCGACGCCGCTGCCCATGTAGTTGCAGTCGACGCGCTCGACGCGGATCGACTCGATCGGCGGGACGGCGCGGCGCTCGTGAGAGGTTTCGCGCTCGCGGCCGCGGCGCAGGGTCGGGGCGAGACGCTCGCGCGGCGTCTGGCGCCGAGGCGCGCGGGTGAAATCGTCGCGCGTCGTCATTGTCCGCTCCTGTCGATCCGGTCGGCGATGGTCGCGACGACGAGCGCCGCGCAGGCCGAGGCGAGGCCGAAAAACACGGCGAATGCGGCGGGCGCGAAGGTCGACAGCGAATCATCGCCCGCGGCGGCGGCGCCCGACCAGGCGGCGGCCTCGCCGGCGACGCAGGCCAGCGCCGCGCCGAGCCCGGCGGCGCGCAGCGCGCGGGCCGCGGCGATGATGCGCGGATAGAGCCGCAGCGCGTCGCGCCAGGCGAGGCCATTGCGGATCATCTCCTCGAGGAGATGCGGCTCGTCGTCGAGATCGGCCGTCGCGGGCAGCGCGGCGGCATGCAACAGAATGTCGGCGGGATTGTCGGCCAAGGGGAAGGGGCGGCGGGGGGGCATTGCGGGCTCCATCGCGAAGCGAAGACGGAGCTGATAATTTTCTTAAATCAGAAATCTGTCAATCTTGATTTTTGAATTTCAGAATTTCATTCGGGCGAGTAACCGCTCCAATCCTTCGGCTGGCGCCGATTTGTGAGCTTGGCGATCTCTACCGCGACCGCCGACCAATGATCCGGCGGCCGGTTGCCGTCGATCGCCACGTTCCGCATTTCGTCCATGTAGCGCGTGACCGCCTCGAAATGGGCGCCCTCGTCGCCGAAACGCGCGATCAGATCGTGCGCATCATATTCGACGAGGGCCTGTCTCAGTCGCCGCGCCCGGCGCCATTTGCGGAAAAGCGATAACAAGCGAGCCTCATAAGGGGGAAAACCGGGCGATGACCTTCCCGATGATCCGCACTTCCGTTCCGTCGCCCGAGCGCATCGTCTCGAAATCTGGAATGTCGATCCGGTCTTGAAGCCTCGGGTCGGTCGAGCGAAACCAAAGTTCGAGGCCGCGGCCGGCGACGACAAGCTCTCGGCATGTCGTTTCGATGAGGTCGTGATCCTGGCGCTCCACGACCACGATATCGCCGGTGCAATATCGATCTCGCGCGAGGAAATAGGGGACGCAAATCAAGTAGTCGCCAGAATGGATTTTGCGCTTGTCCAACTGGTTGCCGATTACGCGAAACGCAAACTGTTCGCTCATGGTGAACTCGCCCAGCACAATAGGAATTTGAGCGGGCGAATCATCATAAATATACGTAGGACCGCGCCATAAATCCGGGGCCGCTTCTCCCCTCACGGGGACATGGACGATGGACGTCCGCTCGGGCTTCGCCGCTCCAAACGTCGGAACGGCTTCCTCTAGGTATTTGGCAATCTTGCTGATTTCGTCAATCTGAAGCTTACGCTTGCCGCGTAGCAGCTCGGTCACGGCCGAAGGCGAGCGGCCGATCGCGGAAGCGAGCCCTTTTCTGGACTTTCCTTCCTTCTTCAGCCCGTTCTCGATCCATTCGATGATGTTCATGTCTCTCGTTTTCTGTGAACCAGAAAAAACTAGCAATCACGATTTTCAGAAAATAACTTGACAAAAAATTTTGATTTTCAGAACTTCGTGGCATGAAGACGCGAATGGAACCGGCTTACACGATCATCAAGCGCCTCGGCGGCGAGGCTGCCGTGTCGCGCGCGACCGGCACGGCCTACACCGCGCCCTACCGCTGGCAACATCCCGTCGACAAGGGCGGCACGGGCGGCCTCATTCCCCAAAAGCACCATCCGGCGCTTTTGGAGTTCGCACGCCAGAACGGCAAAGAGCTGACGCCCGCCGATTTTCTGCCGCAGGCCCGAGCCGCCGAAGCGGCGGATTGCGCGGCGCGGGCGCGCGATGACGCCCCGCGCGCTCGCGCCGTCCGCAGGCTCCGCGTCGACGTGTCGGCCGTCTCCCCTTTTCCCACCGAGAGGGACGCATGATCGCCGAAATGTCGCCATTAAGTAGCGAATTGGTCTCCGTCGAGCGCGGCGCTCTGCAATCCGTTCTGCTCGCCTTCCGTGTCGAGGGCGGCGAGAAGCTGGCGCTCCGCCTTTCGATCGCCGATGCGCGCGCCCTGCTCGAGGCCGTGGGCCATGTCGCCGATGGCCGCGCCCTGCGTTCGTCCGTCAAGCGCGAAAGCGAGGGCGCGTGAAATGACGGCGCCGCTCTCTTCGCGCCTCGGCGCATCCCTCTTCGCGCGGCTCGCCTGCTCTTCGCCGCGCGTTGCGACTGGCCGCCGTAAGCGGCAAGCGGCGCTCTCGCGCTGCGGCCCTCCTTGGGCGTTTCCTCCCTGACTTCCCCGAGGCTTCGGTCTCGGGGTCTTTTGCGTCTGCGTTCATTGCGTTCCCTCGGCGCGCGCCAACGTGCCGATCTCGTTCCCGTTCCAAATCGAGGCCGATGCGGCGCGCCAACGCCGCGGCGGCGATCTAGGGTCTCTCCACGCATGCGTCTCGTCGACGATTTCACCCTCTCCGCGAGCCCTCCGATGCATGCAGCATCGGAGAGATCGGTGAGAAAAGATTCGTCGAGGGGTGGAAAGTTTTCACGCAATGCGCGCCGCATTTCCCGGGCGCTCGATTCCGCCGCGCGCGACCGCGTCAGCGATTTCCTGCGCCGGGCGCATCCGTTGAAAACAGGCGAGTGGGTCGAGGATCGCACGGGCGGCGCCGTCTCCGCCATGCGCGTGCGCAAATGGCTCACCGGCGATGCGGCGCCCGACTTTTTCGCTCTGCTTCATCTCATTCGCGCCTATGGCGCGGATTTCCTCGTCTTTGTGATCGGCGACGCGCCCGAGAGTCTGCTCGAGGCGGCGCTCGTCGAGCGGCGTGCGCGTTACCTCGAGAGCGTGAAGAAGCTCGAGGAAGAGTTCGAGTCTCTGTCCAGTCGGTAGCCGAGTTCCGACACTCGAACGAAGAGAGCTTCATGCGCAAGTTCTGGCTGCGCGCGGCGCTCGCCGCGTCGCTTTCGCGCGACCTTTTATCTGCCTGCGCCTATGCCGTTTGCACATGCTGCCTTGCCGTGGCGCGGGGGTTTGATCGGCTCGCGCTCGCTTGTGAGCGGCACGCGCGCGGCGAAACGGCGCCGTTCCGCGATATCATGTTCGGATGGTGGGGGCGGGCGTTCACCTGGCCGGCGCCGCCGCGCGGGTTTCACGCCGTCCGCGGCGTGTTCTGCGGGATCGATCTCTCCGCTGAAGGGCGGGAGTGGCTTGCGCGGGAGCGGTCGCGAAAATGAGCGCGCTGCTCACCGTCGACGGCGAAGCGCTGCGCGCCTTCGTCGAGCGGATCGAAAAGCTCGCGGAAGAGCGCGGCGCGATCGGCGACGACATCAAGGATGTCTATGGCGAGGCCAAGGCGCAGGGCTTCGATCCGAAGATCATGCGCAAGATCGTCGCGCTGCGCCGCCAGGACAAGAAGAAGCGCGAGGAAGAGGCCGAGCTGCTCGGGCTCTATACCGATGCACTCGGCGATTTTTTCGATACGCCGCTCGGCGCGGCGGCGGAGCGCGACGATGCCTGATCTCTTCGGCGCGCCGGCGTCGCCAAGTCGAGATTCGCGCCCTCCGAGTAGGGCGGAAAAACCGACATCGCCGATGACGCGCGCGGAAATCGTCGCGCGCTTCGGCGTCGTCGATCTCAAATCGCCGCGCGCGCACAAATGCTTTCGCTGCGGCGTGTCGACCGGCCTCGCCTTCGGATCGCTGCTACGCGGCGGAAAAATCGTTTTCGCGTGCAAGACGCATTTCGAGGAGCTGATGTGATGATGCGCAAGCCACGAACGCATCGCAGGTTCACGCCGGAGGAAGATGCGCGGCTGCTCGAGCTGCGCGGACGATATCCGGGCTGCAGGCCGGAGAAGGGCGTCCATTGCGCGAATGCCGGCGGGCTGGGCGCCATCGGCAAGATCATGGGGCGCGACCCGACTTCGCTGGCGTGGCGGCTGCGCAAGCTCGCCGGGACTTTGTGACTGCAGAAGTCGCCGCGACGCGCGGAACGCGAGTTTCTCGACGCATTTCAGCGGCTCGTCTGGGAGGCGGCATGAGCAATGAAGATGCACGGCTACGACCTGTAGAGCCGATGAGTGTTCCCGGAATCGAGCCGGCGCAGATCGATGCTGCCCGGCCAGAATTTCGCGATGTCGATCCGCGAACGCTGCTCGTCGACGAGAGCTATCAGCGCAATCTCGCCGAAAAGTCTGTCACCTTGATTCGCAAGATCGTCGGCGGCTGGAGCTGGCGCGCGTTCAAGCCGCCGATCTGCGTCGAGATCGGCGATGCGCTGCATGTGATCGATGGGCAGCATACGGCGATCGCGGCGGCTTCTCATCCGGAGATCGACTGCATTCCGGTGATGATCGTGCCCGCCGGAAAGGTGGAGGATCGTGCGCTCGCCTTCGTGCGGCACAATCGCGACCGCATTCATGTCACCCCGAACCAGTTGCATTATGCGCTGCTCGCGGCCGGAGATGAGACGGCGCAGACGATCAGAGAGGTGTGCGAACGGGCGGGCGCGCGCGTCCTGAAAGCGCCGCCGAGCCAAGGTCGCTACAAGCCCGGCGACGTGATGGCCGTCGGCTCGCTCTCCGGGCTCGTCTCGCGGCGTCACGCGCTCGGCGCGCGGCGCGTGCTCGAAATCTGCGTCAAAGGACAGCTCGCGCCCATTTCGGCGGCAGCGCTGAAGGCCGTCGAGGAATTGCTCTTCGGCGAATCCTATGCCGGCGCGCGCGAGCCGGAGGATATCGCCATGACAATTCGTGCAATGGGGCCGGGAGCCGAGCGTGAAGCGGCAAAATTCTGCGCCGAGCATGATTTGCCGCTCTGGAAAGGTCTCGTCGTGACCTGGTTCCGCGCCACTCGGAAGCCGCGCAATGGACGCTGAACGAATGCTCTCGATCATCGAGGCCGAAAGCGATCGGCTGCGCGAGCGCGTCGCCATGCTCGAGGCGGCGCTGATGGATACGCGCGTGCTGCCCCTCGAATGGCGCCTCACCGCATCGGAGGCGCGCATCTTCGGCGTGCTCGTCAATCGCGAGCTCGCGACCAAGGACGCGATGATGGCTGCACTCTATGTCGATGACGGCCGAGACGAGGCCGAAGAAAAGATTGTCGATGTGTTCATCTGCAAGCTGCGCAAGAAGCTCAAGCCGTTCGGCGTCGAGATTGCGACCGATTGGGGCCAGGGCTATCGGCTCGATGCGAAAAGCCGAGGCGAATGGCGGAAAGGCGGCGCGTCGTGACCGCGCTCGCGCTCTATGACGTCGCCGGCGCCGCGCTCGCCGAGCTGGCGCGCATCGACGAAGTGAAGAAGATACGCGACAAGGCGCTGGCGCTCGAAGCCTATGCGAGGCAGGCCAAGGATGGCGAGCTGATCGGCCATGCGATCGAAGTGCGCAAGCGCGCCGAGCGGCGCGCCGGCGAGCTGCTGATCGTGATGGAACGCGCCGGCGAGAGAGAGGCGCGTGGGGGCGATCGGAAATCAAAATGCCGCGACGGAATTTTGAAGCTCGCCGATCTCGGCGTGTCCGCCAAGGAATCAATGCGATGGCAGGAATTGGCGCGTCTCGACGGCGATGATTTCGAGAGGCGCGTCGTCGCCGCCGCGCGCGAGGCCGAGCGGTTGCTCGTCGCGACGCGCGAAGAGCGCCAGACGGCAAAGAAAGAGGCGCGCGAGCGGCGCGAGGCGGAACTCGGCGCAAAGCAGCGCGCGCTTCCCGATCGGCGCTATGGCGTGATCTATGCCGATCCTGAATGGCGTTTCGAGGCGTGGTCGCGCGAGACGGGAATGGATCGCGCGCCGGACAATCATTATCCGACCTCCGATCTCGCGACGATCCTCGCGCGCGATGTGGCCTCGATCGCCGCGGACGACTGCGTGCTGTTCTGTTGGGCGACGGCGCCCATGCTTCCGCAGGGCCTCGCGACGCTGGCGGCCTGGGGCTTCGGCTATAAATCGCATTGCGTATGGATCAAGGATCGGATCGGCACGGGCTATTGGTGGCGGGGCAAGCACGAGCTGTTGCTGCTCGGCGTGCGCGGCGATGTGCCGGCGCCGGCGATGGGGCTGCAATTTCCCTCGTCGATCGAAGCGCCTGTCGGCGAGCATTCGGCGAAGCCCGATGTCTTCGCCGAAATGATCGAGTTCTATTTCCCGTCTTTGCCGAAAATCGAATTGAACCGCCGCGGGCCGCCGCGGACTGGCTGGGACGCCTGGGGGAACGAGGCCGAGGCGGAGGGCGCGCCGTGAACGATCGGGTGCGGTTGTTTTCGCTCGCCGAGCAGATCAGGGGCGTCGAGGCGGCGGCGCGCGTGGCGACGGGGCGCGAGCGTCCGCCGGCGCGGGCGGCCGAGCGCGAATATGGGGGCGATATTCTCGCCGCGGCCGTGCGCACGCTGCGCTGGGTGCGCCAGCATGAAGGCGAGATCCGCACGGCCGTCGCGGGGAGCGCGTCCGCGCCGGCGCCGGCGGCCGCAGCCGAGCGGGGCAAGCCTTGCGAGTTCCCGCTCGCTCGGCGCGCGGCGATGCGCTGTGCCGAACGCGCGTTTCAGAAATTCCTGGGCGCCGACACCGCCGAGGGCGCGGCGGAGGCGGTGCGCCGTCGCTGCGGAGTGGCGAGCCGCAAGGACTTCGATCGCGACGCCGCGGCGCGGGCGCGCTGGCGCGATCTCGAGGCGGAGTTCCAAGCATGGCGGCGCTGCGCGGACGATGGCGATGCGAGGCCCGCCGCATGAGTCTCGAAGCGCTCACCTGGGCGAAGAAGATCGCCGCGCCGAGCTCCGGCGCGAAATATCTGCTGATCATGCTGGCGAACTATGCCGGCAAGAAAGGCGAGAGCTTCTACCCGCTCGCCGAGATCGCCGCCGACATGCAGGTCTCGGTCGATTCCGTGCGGCGCCGGCTCGGCGAGCTGCAGGATGCGCGCATGGTCGCGCGCATCGCACGGCTGCGCGGCGACGGCTCGCGATCGAGCGATGTCGTCATCCTGCTGATGGATGATGAGACGCGGGCCTATGCCGAAGCGCTCGGTTGGAGCGCCGAGGGTTCTACCGGCGAAGAGGCGGATCGCGCGGAAACGCCCGGAATAGAGCCCCTAGCAGATTGCGAGGGGGTGATCGCAGATTGCGACCACCCCCTCCCGAAACTGCAAGGGGGTGGTCGCACTGTTGCGACCCCCAAAAAGAACCAACAATTAACCGACATTCAACCAACCCCTACCCCCGCTGCGCGGGGCGGCGTGGAGGTCGCTTCGCTTCGGGAAGAGGCGCAGGCGGCCGAGGGGCGCTGGAAGGCGTTCAAGGACCTTTGGCCCTTCGAACCCGCGGCCTCGCCGGGAAAGGCGCGGAGCGCGTTCTTCGCGCTCTCGGCCGAGGACCGTGAGCACGCTATCCGTTTCGCGCCCCGCTACCTCGCCGCGACGGAAGGCAAGCGGCGCAAGCATCCGGGCAATTGGCTCGCCGATCGGGATTGGAGCGGGTTCCTCGATCAGGAGCGCGAGGCGACTGCGGCGCGCGAGCGGGTCGAGCGGAGCTACGCCGAGCGCGCCGAGCGCGAACGGGCGAAATACGGCGGCGTGATCATTTATCCGGACAGCGAGATGGGGCGGCGCCAGCACGCGGCGTGGCGGCGCTACGACACGGCGCGGGGCGTGGACTGCCGGCGCGAGATGCGAAGCTTTCCGCTGGGTCACGGCTATGTGCGGCCCTCGCGCTTCCCGCCGTCCGCCGCCGCCGAGGCCGGCGAGGGAGCGCGCGACGGGCCGGACGACGCGGCGGCGTGAATGGGGAGGGCGAGGCTGCGAGCGGCGGGGATACGATGAGCTGGTATGTCGTGGAATGCTATCCGGGAAAGGATTTCGATGTTTGCCGCAAGCTCGCCCATGTCGGCTATGACGTGTGGCGGCCGATGCGGAAGGTGACGACGACGCTTCGCGACGGCGGACTGCGCGGGCGGCGCTATCGTTCCGTACCGCGCTTCGGGCGCTACTTGTTCCTGCGCGTCGAACTCACGGCGAGCATGCGCTTCGCGATATCCACAGAGACCGGCGTGCGTGGGTTTCTGAAGCGCGCGGGCGATGACGAGCCGGCGATCGTGCCCGACGAATGGATGGAATTCCTGATGTTCGGCAAGCCGATCGTCGATCGGCGCGGGCTCGCGTTCGAGAGCGGCATGCGCGTTCGCGTCAATGCCGGTCCGCTCGCCGGACGCGAAGGCGTCGTGAAGTCTGTTGACGACGGGCGCGTCGTGAAGATAGGACTCGATTCATTCGGATGCTTGGCGATCGAGTCGAGCTATCTCGATCCCCTGGTGCAACGCTGCGCGATGAGCGACGTGCGTCCGATGGGGCGGGAGACACGATCCGAACGAGATGGTTCTCCGGCGCCCATGCGCATGAAAGCCGGAGACGCGAGCCCTGGTGCTATGCCGCAGGCGTCCGAGGGGCAAGCGTGACGGACCCGTCAAAAGACGGGAAGTGCGAAGCTATGAGCTTCCAGCAATAGGCTCTCGACTCCTTTGGCCAAAGCCCCCAAGCTCGCCCGCCGTCCGGGCGCGCCGCCGATCGCCGAAGGCGCGCGTCCGCAGAGCGATGCGGACTATGAGCGCCGCCGCCGCGACGCCGCGCCCTGGCGCTCCTGGTATGGGCTGCGCCGATGGCGCGCCAAGAGCAAGGCGCAGCTGGCAGCCGAGCCGCTGTGTCGGATGTGCCAGGCCGAGGGCGTGGTGACGGCGGCGACCGTCGCCGATCACATCGAACCGCATCGCGGCGACCCGGAGAAGTTCTGGAACGGCGCGCTGCAGAGCCTGTGCGAGTGGCACCACAATCGCGCCAAACAGCGCGAGGAAGCCGCCGCCGCGCGCCGCCTCTGACGGGCCCCAGGGGGGCGGCAAAACCTCACCGGCCCCCCGCCGCGACCGGTTGCTTAATCGGCGCAAAAATTCCGCGAAATTCTGGAAAGATTTTTTTTTGGCTCTGACATGGCTCGCCTGAAAGACAGTCCAGAAATGCAGGCCGCCAAGGGCGCGCCCAGCAAGCGCATGACGAAGGCGGCGCGTCGCGCGGCCGAAGAACAGGCTCGTGCGCGCGCGCTGGCCGATGCGCCGATGGAGTCCGGCGGACCGCTTGCACCTCCGATGTTCATTGAGCAACTCGGCGAGCTCGCTGCTCTCGCCATTTGGAGAGACCTCACCCCGCAACTCGATGCGACGCACGTTCTCTCGCGACTCGACCGTTATTCGCTCGCGCTCTACTGCATCCACTATGCTGATTGGATCGCCGCTCGTGAGGACGTCAAAACCCATGGCCGCTGGATTTATTACTCGCCAGGTCACGGCGCGAAGAAGCGCATCCGTAACCCGGCCTTCGAGGATGCGCTCACCCTCGGCGCCTTCCTGAAAGACTTCGCGAAGGAATACGGCCTCACCGCCCTGACGCGCCTCAATCTGCGCCGTTACCAGTCGGCTTATGCCAGCGTTCCCGCGGCCCCCACCCAGGGCACCCCCGCGCCGACCGAGACAGAAGCGGATGAGGACCTGATGGGATTCGTCGCTCGGGGATCGTCGGCGCGTCACTGATGCAGGCCGCCGTCTCCCTTGCGCGGCCCGTCGGCCTGCAGGCAACAGCCGACGTTCCGTGCTGGATCGCCGAGGCCGAGGCCCGCGGGTGGCGCTGGGCCAGCGTCGCTTGGCGCCGCGCCGCCGCAGTCCCTGGCGCGCGGTTCGATGAGGCGCTCGCCGAGATTGTTGTCTCCCGATGGCCGCAAATATTCCGCCTCACCAATCTGCAATTCGCAGGCGCGCCATTCCGTCTTGCGCCCTGGCAAGAGATCATCGTGCGTATGCTGTTCGGCTGGCGCGTGCCCGCGCAGTCCTACGACCCGATGACGGGGGAGCGCGCACCAGTCGAAGTTCGGTTGTTTCGCCGCTTACTGCTCTGGATCCCGAGGAAGAACGGCAAGACCGAGTTCCTCGCCGCGCTCGCGCTAATGTTTTGGTATGGCGATGCGCTTCCCGGCGGCGAGGGCTATTGCTTCGCCTACAACGCCAAGCAAGCGAAGATCGTGTTCAACAAAATGCGCGCGATGATCTCGCGCGACAAGCGTCTCGCCCGCGATATCAATCAATTCGCGCTGTCTCTGTTCAACGCGCGGGCGCAAGCGAAGTTCGAGGTCCTCACCGGCACGGCCGAGGGCAAGCACGGCTTCGCGCCCTATGTCGTCGTCGGCGACGAAATCCATGAGTGGCGGGATCGCGACCTCGCCGACTTCCTCGAGGGCGGCATGGGCCCGCTGTTGCAGCCTGTGCAGCTCTACGCCTCGACGGCCGGCATCAAAACGCAAGAGACCGGCTATAATCTTTTCCTCGAAACGAAGAAGATTCTTGATGGCCCGATCAATCCGCCGACCGCAGAGAACGACACCGGCGAAGGGATCTACGATCCCCGCACGCTGGCCGTGCTATTCGCTGCGGAGGACGAGGACGATTGGCGCGATGAAAAGACCTGGGCGAAGGTCAATCCCAATATCGGCATCTCACCGACCGTTGAGTTCTTGCGCGGCGTCTACGCCAAGGCGAAGAGCAATCCGCGCATGGAGAGCGTCTTCAAGCGCTATCATCTCAACATTTATGTCGACGCCGCCGTCAAGTGGCTCGACATGGCGCGCTGGGACGCTTGCTGCGATGACAAGAAGAGCTGGAAAACGCGCGCCGAAAGGCTGCGCGGCCGCGCCTGCTATGGCGGGATCGATCTCTCCTCGGTCAAGGACCTCACGGCCCTGGTGTGGCTATTCCCGCCGCTCGAGCCGAAAGAAAAATTCGAGGTCATTGCGAAATTCTGGTGCCCGGCCGATTCGATCGAACAGCGCTCGCGCGAAGATCGCGTCGCCTATGACCGCTGGGCGAAAATGGGCGCGCTGACGCCGACTCCTGGCGACATGGTCGATCAAAATTATGTGATGCACGCCATTCTCGCAGACGCGGAAATGTTCGACGTGAAAATGATCGGCTATGATCCGATGTTTGCGACGAAGCTGCTCGCCGATCTCCAGGACGAAGGCTTCGGCGCCGAGCGGCTACTGAAAGTGCGCCAGGGCCACCTCACGCTCGCCGAGCCGACCAAGATGCTCGAGGTCGAAGTGCTCGCCGGCCGTTTTGATCACGGCGGCCATCCTGTATTGCGCTGGATGGCGCAGAACGCGCACATTCGCTTCGACCGGAATATGAATTTCGTGCCCGACAAGAAGTGCAGCCGAGACAAGATTGACGGCATAGCTGCGACGGTGAACGCCCTCACGGCGCTACTCACCGCCGAACCCGCCGGCTCCGGCTTCCTCGACTATTGAAGGCCTTCATGTTCGGCTTTGGAAAGCGTGCGCGGCTCAAGCGTGAGATCGAGACCTTGCGTCTCGAGAAAGAGATGCAGGAGCTGCGCGGCGCCGTCCAGAATGCGGGAACGACGGCGACCTATCCGTTGTCCGATCCGCTGGCTTTCGAGAAGCTGTTCGGATCGCAGCCGAATAATGTGTCGGCCGACAAAGCGCTCACACACAGCGCCGTCTATGCCTGCGTCCGGCTCATCGGCGGCTGCATCTCGATGCTGCCCTTTGTCCTGTTCGACGAGAAGCCCGACGGCCATCGCGTCCGCGACCGCAAATCGCCGCTCGCGAAGATGCTCGATCTGCGGCCGAACTCGCGCCTCTCGGCGTCGATGTTCTGGCGCTCGATCGTGTCGGACATGCTGCTCAACGGCAATGGCATCGCGTGGATCGAGCGCCGCTCATTCCGTTCGCTGGAAGTGGTCGAGCTGCATTATGTGCCTTGGGCTAGGACGGGAATCCGGCTCGATCGCATCGACGGCCGCGCGATGCAGGTCTACACGATGACGCTCGACGACGGGCGCCTCGTCGTCGCGACGCAAGACGACGTGCTGCACATTCCGGGCAGCCCGATTTGGCAAATTTTCCGCGCCATGTCGCCGCTCACCGCCTACGCGATGAGCGTCGGCATCGGCATCTCCGCCGACGCCTTCGCGAAGTCGTATTTCGACAATGGCTCGACTCCGGACGGCTATCTCACTTTTCCGAACGGCGCGGGCAAGGACACGCCCGACGAAATCCGCAAGCATTGGATGGCGAAGCATGGCGGCGAGAATCGCTTCGCGGGCCCGGCCGTGTTCACCAATGGCGGCAAGTTCGAATCGATCCGCATTAATGCCGCCGATGCGCAGCTGCTCGATACGCGCCGCTTCTCGGTCGAGGACATTGCGACACGCGTCTTCGGCGCGCCGGCGCATCTCGTCGGCCTCACCGAAAAGGCGACGAGCTTCGGCAAGGGCCTCGAGGAACAGACCCAGGCCTTCGTCGACATGACGCTCGGACCGCATCTCTGCGCGATCGAGGACGAGGTCAATCACAAGCTGATCCGAGACGGCCAGGTCGCCGAGTTCGACCGCGAAGGATTCGTGCGCGGCGATCTAACGACGCGCATGCAGGCCTACCGCTTCGCGCTCGGCGGGAACAACGGCCCCGGCGTCATGACACCGAACGAGGTGAGACAAAAGCTCAATCTGGGGCCGTCATCCGATCCGAAGGCCGACGAGCTCGTCGGTTGGAACGGCGCCGGGGGGCAGACGGGACAGAATGGCGGGCCGCCGCTGGAGGATGGCGCGCCTCCCGAGCCTCAGCCCGAGAACATGCGGCCTGAGAATGCGAAGCCCGCAAAACCCTCCCGTCAACGCAAGCCGAGGACGTGACGCCCATGCGCCGCCTGTTGAGACTGCTCGCCTCCAATGGCCCCGGCCGCAAGCCGAAGATCGTCCGGGGCTTCGATCCCGATTGGGATGGCGACGACGACAGCGACCCGCGCTTCGATCCCGATCGCGACGGCGAGGAGGCCACGATCTACATCTATGGCGTCATCGGCGGATGGGATCAGCCGGAGACCGAGGACATCGTGCGCGGCATTGCCGCGCTGAATGTCGGCACGATTCACCTGCGCATTCATTCGCCGGGCGGCATGGTGTTCGAGGCGCAGGCGATCAAGACGGCGCTCGAGCGGCATCCGGCCCGCGTCATCGCCCATGTCGACGGCCAGGCCTGCTCGGCCGCATCGGTCCTGATGCTCGCCGGCGACGAGATCGAGATCGCGCCCGGCGGCTTCGTGATGATCCACAATCCGACGACGCTCGCCTGGGGCGACGATGAGGAGATGGTGCGCACGGCGGAGATGCTGCGCGCCATCCGCGATTCGATCGCGGCGCAATATTCGTCGCGGACGGGCGTCGCCGTCGATGAGCTGCTCGCCATGATGGGGGCGGAGACCTGGCTCAACGCCGAGAAATGCGTCGAGATGAAATTCTGCGATCGGCTCGCCGCGCGTGCGCCGCAGCCGGAGAATCTCAAGCGCTTCGATTTCTCCGCCTATAAGCGTCCGCCGCAAGCGCTGCTATCGCCGTCAAAATCGGAGCCTCCGAAATCCGACCCCTTCGCCGAGGCCCTGCAGGCCTCCCGCGAGCGCCACGCCCGCATGCTGAAGCTCTTCCAGCTCGGCGCCTGATCCTTTCCCGCCCTTCCCCGTTCGGGGAACTCGCCCCTTCACGGGGTTCACTCTCCCCAAGAGGAGCTGACAATGGCCGCATTGAACCAATTGCGCGAGGATCGCGCCCGCAAGGTCACCGAATATAAGGCGCTCATCGAATCTGCGAATTACACCAAGGAGGTCGAGGCCAAGGCGGATGATGTGCTGAAGGAGATCGAGCTGATCGATGGACAGATCATCCGAATACAGAATCTCACCAGGCTCACCGCCGACGAGGTCACCGAATTCAACGCCCGCGCTGCGGCGAACGAGAACGGCAAGAGCGTCGACGAGAATTCGCATCTGGTGAAGCAGGCGCGGGCCGCCTTCGTGAAGGCGCTGGCGCGCGGCGTCGGCGCGCTCAACCCGGAGGAGGCGGCCCTCGTCTCCGCAGCCGATCCGCGGAATCTCCATCGCATCATGAACGTCGCGGAAGGCTCCTCCGCGACCGGCGGCGTGCTTGTTCCGACCCTCGTCATGCCGACCGTGCTGGAGTTCCTGAAAGCCTATGGCGGAATGCGCCTCGTCGCATGGATTCTCGCCACCGCCGGCGGCCAGCCGTTCACTTGGGGCACGATCGACGACACGACCGCCGAAGGCGAGATGGTCGCCGAGGGCGTCACGGCGAGCGACGACGATCTGGCCTTCGATTCGGTCAGCATCGGCGCCTACAAATTCTCGTCGAAGACGATTCCGGTCTCGATGGAGATCCTGCAGGATGCGGCGGTCGATGTGGAATCGATCGTGCTGCGGGCTTTGGCGACCCGCATCGCCCGCGGTCAGAATCGCAAGTTCACGACCGGCACGGGCATGGGCCAGCCGCAGGGCGTCATCACCGCGGCCTCAATCGGCTACACGGCGCCGGCGGGCAACACCACCTCGCTCTCCTACGATTTCTTCCAGGAGCTCTATCATTCGGTCGATCCGGCCTATCGCGCCTCGGCGAGCTGTGCATGGATGATGAACGACAAGACCTGGAAAGTGATCAAGAAGCTCAAGGACGCGAACAACCGACCGCTGTTCCTGCCCTCGCTCGAATCTGCCTTCAGCGGCGGCAATGCGACCGGCTATATGATCGAGGGCAAGCCGATCGTCATCAATCAGCACATGGCCGATCTCGCGGCCAATTCGAAGAGCGTCGCCTTCGGCGATTTCAGCAAATATATGATCCGCGACGTGATGGACGTGCTGATCCTGCGTTTTACGGACAGCGCCTATGCGAAGAAGGCGCAGGTCGGGTTCCTCGCCTGGGCGCGCGCGGACGGCCGCATGATCGACGCGAAGAACGCCACCACCTCGGCGTGGGAATCGATCCGCGTGCTGCAGCAATCGGCGACCTGACGGCCCTGCGCTCGCGCGGGTGCGCGCGAGCGCGAATTGTCCGTGCGCAACCATTTCCGCAGGAATCACGCGAATGAGAATAAAGCTGCTGACCGGCGTCGCCGGCGAAAACGAATCGCATCTCCCGGGCGATCTCGTCGACCGCCCCGATGATGTCGCGCGCGAATGGATCGCGGCCGGGCTCGCGATCGAAGCGCCGGAGGCGGATATTGCCTCGGCGCGCGTCGCTGAGCTCTCGGAGGCCCTCGCTGGCGCGACGGCCGAGCGTGACGGCCTTGCCAAGCAGGTCACCGAGCTTTCGGGCAAGCTCGCGGCTGCCTCCAAGGAGAAACAGGGCGCGACCGCGGAGGCCGATGTCCATCGCAAGGCGGCCGATGCGGCGCGCAAGCAGACGGACGCCGTCGTCGAGACCTTCGAGAAACACAAGGTTGCGACAGCGATGCGGCTCAAAGCCGCCGAGGATGAGCGCGACGAGCTGCGGCGTCAGGTCGAGGCCCTGGCGGAGCAGATCGCCGCCAAGGCCGGCGCGGCGGCCTGAGTCATGACCGGCGCCTATAGCCTCGTCTCGCGCTCGTCGACGACGATCATTTCGCTCGCCGAGGCGAAGAAGCAGACGAACACGGTCGATTTCGTCGACGACGATTCGTTGCTGACCGCATTGCTCGATGTGGCGACCATGCATTTCGACCTCGAGCATGGGATCATCGGCCGGCCGCTGCTCACTCAGGTTTGGGAATATGCGGCGCCCGAGCCGACGCAATCGGCGCCACCTTTCGATCCCCGCTTGCGGGGCTTCCCACCTATGACCGGCTTCCTGCTCGATCGCGCGCCGCTCGTCTCGATCGACAGCGTCGAATATTTGCAGGATGGCGCCTATCAGACGCTCGCGACCGGGCAATGGGTCAAGCGCCGCATCTCGAAAGAGCTGACCTTCGTGCGTCTCGCGACGGGCGTCGCTTGGCCGCGTGTCGATACGGATGAGGCGGCGTGGAAGATCACCATGACGCTGGGCTATGGCGCGACGCCCGATCTCGTGCCGGCGCCGATCCGGCAAGCTGCGCTGCTGATGATCTCGCATCTCTATCAGAATCGCGAGGCGGTGACCGGCGGCGGCGCGGCGTTGCAGGAAACCCCGCTCGGGGTCGAGGCGCTCATCGCGCCGTTCCGCGCGCCGAACACATGAGGAAAGACAATGCAGGCCGGCCGCATGCGCTATGCCATCACGATCCGGCGCCGCGAGCTGCTCCCCGACGATCCCGACGGCGCCCCGCGCGGCGATTTCGCCGATGCCTTCACGACGCGCGCCGCCTTCGTGCAATTGTCCGCGCTCAAGGCCGCCGAGGCCGGTCTCGTCGAGGACCAGGCGCATGGCGTGCTCACTGTCTATGACTGCGCGCAAAATCGCAGCATCACGGTCGCCGATCGCGTCCGGATAGAAGGCGTCGACTGGTCGATCGAATCGGTATCGATCCCGGATCGAATGTGGCGTTCGATCAAGATCGGCGTCGCGCGCAAGATGGGAGGCTGACGAGAGATCATGGCTCTTCCGCTCTTCACGATCGCCCGCTCGGCCTTCACGCTCTATTCGCTGAATCAGGCGACGGGCGTCGTCGGCTTCGACGATGTCGTCGACGCTCTCACGCGCATCGGGCTCAAAATGGCGCTCGACGCGCAGCGCGTCGACCGCGACGCTCTCGATGAGATGGTCGCGCTCGCGCAAGAGCGTGCGCCGAATCGGACGGGCGTGCTCGTCGCGGGAATCGAAGGCCTCGAGACGGACGCCTATTTCGAATTCCGCGCTTCGGCGCAGCGCGAGCGCGCGAACGGCAAGCCGTCGGCCGATTATGCAGTCTTTGTCGAGCATGGGACGGCGCCGCATGACGACTCCGGCCCCGGCGCGACCAGCGCCTTTGCGACCCGGCGACGCAAGAGCGCGCGGCGCGGCCATCCGGGAACCGATCCGCAACCCTTTTTCTATTCATCCGCCGATGAAGCGCTCGCCCGCCGCGGGCTCGCAATGGACGATGTGATTCCGGATGCGGCGCAAGACGGCGGTTGGGAGCAATGAGCATGCCGAAAATGAGAGTCGATGAGAGGTCGATCGTCGTCGCACGCCCCGGCGTGCATATCGTCTATCAGCCCGGCGAGCGCCTGGCGCCGGATGCGCATATCGTCGATGTGGTGAGGCAAGGAAAGGGCATGCGGCTCACCTCGCGCGGCGACGGGCGGGCGAAGGCTCCGGCCGCCGGGGCGTCCACGCCGCGAACGGACGCCGAGCAATGAGCCCATTCGAGGCGCTGCGGGTCGCCACCGTCGCACGGCTGAAGGCCAATGCCGCCGTCGCGGCGATCGTCGGCGCGAAAATCTATGACGAGCCGCCACGCGACAATCGCGGCGATCCGTCGGACGCCAATGCGCCCTTCGTCTATCTCGGCGCGCTCGGCTGGCGCCGCGTCGAGCTGGGCTGCAATCCCGGCTATGACGTCGCCCTCCGCATCTATGCCGTGTCGACGACATTCGGCCGCGGGCAGGTCTGGCGCCTGCACGAGGCGATGGTCGCCGCTCTCGACCTCGCCGAGCTCACCCTCGAGGACGGCCACGCGATGACGCCCTACAAGGCCATGGCGGGCGGCGATGTGATCGCGGGGCTCGCGCCGAAGGAATGTTTCCTCGATCTGCGCACGCAGCTCTGCGACGCCGCGCCCTATCCATGACGAGCGATTAGCTTTCGCCTCGCTATTCGCTATCCCCTGCAAAGGAGGACATCATGACCGCGAATCCCGTGCAACAATTGCCCGGCAATAAATTCTATCTTCTGGTCGGCGACGGCGCGACGCCGACCGAGGCCTTCACCTTCTTTTGCGTCGCGACGACGATCGACTCCAAACATGGCGCCGAGGTCGAAGACGCCTGGGCGCCGGACTGCTCCGATCCGGACATTTTGCCGGGCCGCGTGTCCTCGGTAAAAGGCCTCACCTGGGATCTGACCGCCTCGGGCCTCTGCGATCCGCGAAAGACGCCCTATCAGCGCGTCATTGCCGCCTATCGCGACGGCGACGCGCTCAATATCCAGCTCATGCGCAATCTTCCGGGAACTTCTGGCGGCAATATCGAGCAGCAGGCGTTCATCGTAACGAACTGGACCGAATCGAAGGCGGACAATGGCCTCGTAAAATTCAGCTGCGAGTTCCACGGGCAGGGCATCCCGATCGTCACGGCCAATTCGTGAGGCGCTCGTGAGCGAGGATATGCGACACACAGCGATCTATCGCGATCTCGCCGGGCGCCGCCGCAAGCTCGAATTGCGGCTCGGCGAGATCGGCGAATTGGAGCGCCTGTGCGGGGCGGGGATCGGCGCCATATTGCTGCGCCTTTCGACCATGCAATGGCGCTATGACGATATACGCGAGACGATCCGTCTCGGGCTGCAGGGCGGCGGCGCCAGCGAGCCGGACGCGACGGCGATCGTCATGCGTTCGCTCGATCCGGCGCCCAAGGGCGCCTATCTGCAGCTCGCCGCCGATGTGCTCACCGCCTGTGTGATGGGCGTCGAGCCGGGAAAAGAACACGGGGAGGGGGCAGAGAGCGCAGCCCCGGCGACCTCTCCCCATTCTACGAAATCGCCGGAGCGCTGCGAATGAGTCCGCGCGAGGTCGATCGGCTCACGCTCGCGGAATTCGACACTATGCTTCGCGGCTTCGCGAAGTCCCGTGGCGTCTCGCTCGACGACGCGCCGTCGGAAGCGGACTATCTCGAAGCTCTGGCGGCATTCCAGGCCGCCGGGCTCGCATAGGGATCGATCCATGGCCTCGCCGAGCCGCGCGCTCGTTCTCCGCTTTTCGACCGATCTCGAGCCCGCCAAGCGCGGGCTCGCGGATCTCGCGCGGACGTCCGGCGTGCAGCTCGCGGCCGTCGCCACCTCGGCGATCGGCGCGGCGCGCACGCTCGACGCTACGAGCCAGAGCGTCGGGATGCTGTCGAGCGTGGCGGCGCAAGGCCTGCAGTTTTTTGCGGTCTATAAGGTCGCCATGCTCGCCGCGACGGCGGGCGTCGCCGCCTTCGGAACCGCGCTCGAAATCGCCGCCGAGCAGGTCGAACAGCTGCAGCATATCGCGCGCGGCTCCGAAGGCGCCGGCGTCTCCTCGACCTTCTTTCAGGTCTGGCGCAATCAGGCCGCCGAGCTGAATGTCGAGGTCCGCACGCTCGAGCAGGCGCTCACTCATGCGAAGCAGGCCGTGCGCGAGACCGTCGACGACAGCGGCAAGGATCGCGTCAATTCGATCGGCCGCTATCTCGATGAGCTCTATCGCGGCGGCCGGGTCGAAGGCCGGGGGCTCGGCGATTATCTTTCCGCCGACAGCAATGAGCAGAAGATCAATGCCGTTCTCGAGGCGATGCGCGAGCTGCTCGCAAAGGGCCGCGAGATCGAGGCCCTGCATCTCGCCGAAATGCTCACCGGCGCTCCGGAGCTGGCGGAAAAGCTCACCGAGGCTGTGAGGGCGGGCAAGATGAACGTGTCGGAGCTGGTGGCCGAGGCGCAGCGCAGCGGAACCGTCTTCGACGAAAATATGGTGCAGCGCGCCGGCGAGCTGGACGATCGTCTGCGCCAGGCCAAGGCGACCATGGCCGAGGGCATGCTGCCGATCCTCAAGGACCTCGGCGGTCTCGGACTCGATATCAAAAGCGGCTGGGTCGATATCGAGGAAGTTCTGGCGCGCGTCATCGTTCTGGCCGGCAAGCTCTATCAGGCGATCAAATCGCTTGCCGATCTCGTTCCCGATCTCGGCAAGGGGCTCGAGAGCTTCGGAAACTATATCGTTCCGCAGCTCGAGCGCCTCGGCATCGTCGAGGATCGCGCCACGCGCGAGGGCAACATCGCCCGCGCAGGCCTCGCGCATCCTGGCGCCTTCGGCGGCCAGATGACGGATGCGGACAGGCGCGCGGCGCTCTCCCTGGTCAATCCCAACCGCAGCATTCTCAACGGCTATGATCTGACGCCGAGCGCCGGCGCGCTGGACGCGGCGCAACACGCGCCTGCGCCGCCCAAGCGGCCGAAGCTGTCGGAATTGGAGACCGCCAGTCCGTCACAGTCGTCGCATGCCGCGTCGTCGTCGACGACGACGAAAGTCGATCAAGTCGAGAGTTATCTCGCGCAGCTGCGCAAGAGCGTCGAAGTGCTGCAGGCCGAGGCCGACGCGCAGGGCAAGAGCAATCTCGAGAAAGAGAAGGCCGTCGATCTCGCCAAGGCGGAGGCGGCGGCGCGCGAGCGCGGAACGCCGCTCACGGAACAGGAGCGCGCCGAGGTCGAGGCGCTCGCTGCGGCGCATGCGAATCTGCGCAAGAAGATCGACGCCACCAAGACGGCGGAGGCGGAGGCGCGCGAGCAAATGCAGTTCTTCGGCAACACCGCGATCGACGCCTTGACGCGGCTGACCGAGTCCGGCTCCTCGTTCAATGACGTGTTGCGCTCGATCGTGTCGTCGCTCGCGCAGGCGGCGCTGAAGGCGGCGCTGCTCGGCGAAGGGTCGCTAGCGTCTTTGTTCGGCACAAAAGGCTCGGACGGGCAGGTCGGCGGACTCATCGGATCTCTGGTCAGCGGCGGCTCGTCGAGCAGCTCGGGCGGTTCGTCGATCATCAGCGCTATTTCGAGCCTCTTTTCCGGCCTGTTCGCCGAGGGCGGCACGATTCCGGCGGGAGGCTGGGGCATCGTCGGCGAGAACGGGCCCGAGCCGGTCTATGCCGGCTCCATGCCGGTCTCGGTCATGCCGAACAATCTGGCGCGCTCGGTCCTCGGCTCCACGCCGGCGGCGCGCGGCGGCGGCGCGTCGTCGACGACGCATAATTATCTCAATCTCAACGTCACGACGCCGGACGCCGCATCCTTCCAGCGGTCCGAAGCGCAGGTCGGCGCGGCGCTGTCGCGTGCGCTGACGCGCGGCCAGCGCAACCTTTGACCGATCGCGCGCGCGCATGACCGCCTTCCACGAAGTCCTCTTTCCGTTCGACATCGCGCTCGGGAGCCGTGGCGGGCCCGAACGCCGCACGGATATCGTGACTCTGCGGTCGGGTTATGAAGAACGAAATTCGATCTGGGCGCATTCGAGGCGGAAATATAATGCCGGCTATGGGCTTCGGGATAAAGACGACGCCAAATTCGCGGCGGTTGTGCAATTCTTCGAGGAGCGGCGCGGCCGCCTCTATGGCTTTCGCTGGCGCGATCGCTTCGACCTCTCCTCGGCCGCGACGCCCGGCCTCGCCGTGACGCCGCTCGATCAGCAGATCGGCACGGGGACCGGCGCGCTGAAGACGTTTCAGCTCGTCAAGACCTATGGCGCGAGCTTCGCGCCCTATGCGCGGCCGATCCGCAAGCCGGTCGCGGGAACTGTCGTCGTCGCGCTGAATGGCGTGACGCAGGCGAGCGGATGGACCGTCGACACGACGACGGGGATCGTCACATTCGCCGCCGCGCCGGCGAGCGGTGCGATCGTGAAGGCCGGCTTTCAGTTCGACGTGCCGGTGCGCTTCGATATCGATTATCTCGAAATCGACTACACGACATGGAAGGCCGGACAGATTCCAAATATTCCGGTAGTTGAAATCAAGGTGTGATGCGGTGAAGACGCTCTCGTCGGCCCTCGCCGCACATCTCGCCGGTGGCGCGACGACCATGGCCTATTGCTGGCGCGTGACGCGGCGCGACTCGACCGTGCTCGGCTTCACTGAGCACGACGAGGACATCGTTTGCGACGGAACGACCTTTCTCGCATCGAGCGGCTTTGCCGCCTCGCAAATTCAAACGGGCCTCGGCCTCTCGGTCGATAATTTCACCGCCGCCGGCGCCCTGTCGTCGGGATCGATCAGCGAAACCGACATTCTCGCCGGCCGCTATGACGATGCGGCGCTCGATCTGCTCTGGGTCAATTGGGCCGACCCGACGCAATTCATCGTCGTGTCGAGCGGCCATATCGGCGAGATCAAGCGCGCGGGCCTCGCCTTCACGGCCGAATTTCGATCGCTCGCCTCCAGGCTCGGGCAAAAGATCGGCGGGACCTATCAGCGCACATGCAGCGCGACACTCGGCGATTCGAAGTGCCGCATCGATCTCACGCGCTCGGAACTGCGCGGGACGGCGACCGTGCAGACCGCAGGGCTCGTGCGGCGCGTCGTCGTGACCGGGATCGGCTCTTTCGCGGCCGATTGGTTCACCCACGGCCGCGCCGCCTTCTCGACAGGCGCGAATGCAGGACTTGCGATCGAGGTGAAGAAGCATTTGCGCTCGGCCGGACAAGACGTGTTCGAGCTCTGGACCGCGCCTCCCTTCGCGTTGTCTATCGGCGATACGGCGGTTGTCACCGCCGGCTGCGCGAAGAGCTTCGCCGCCTGCCGCACGAAGTTCGGCAATCAAGCCAATTTCCGCGGCTTCCCGCATATTCCCGGATCCGATCATGTGATGGCGGCCGCCAAGCGCGGAGCCTCCAATCAGAATGGCGGATCGATCTTCGGATGATGACGATGACGCTCGCACGAGACGACATTGTCACTGCGGCGCGCGCCTGGATCAGCACGCCCTATCGCCATCAGGCGTCATGCCGCAGCGCCGGCTGCGACTGCCTCGGACTCGTGCGCGGCGTCTGGCGCGACGTCTATGGCGTCGAGCCCGAGGCGCCGCCGCCCTATTCGCCGGATTGGGGCGAGGCCGGCGCGGTCGAGCATATCCTCGACGCGGCTCGCCGAAACATGACCGAAATTATGCTCGACGACATGCGCGGCGGCGACGTCATCGTGTTCCGCATGCGCGAACGCCGCATCGCGAAGCATATGGCGATCTTGTCCGGCCCGTCGACGATGATCCATGCGCAGTCCGGCGATTGCGTGCGCGAGATTTCGCTCGCGCCCTATTGGCGGCGACACATCGTCGCCGCCTTTGCGCTTCCGGGAGTCGTGGACTGATGGCGACAATGCTGATCGGCACTGTCGTCTCGACGGTTGTCGGCGCTGGCCTCGGCGTGGTCGGCAGGCTGATCGGCGGCGGCGGAGCGAAAAGCAATACGTCGAGTGTCACCTTCGGCCAGCGCGTCGACGACGTCTATCTAAGCGGCTCCTCGGAAGACGCTGCCATCCGCAAGCTCTGGGGCCGCATGCGCCTCGGCGGCAATGTGATCTGGTGCAGCAATTTCACCGAGTACGAGACTTGGGACGCGAGCTATTCGCCTAATGCCAGTTCGGGCAAGGGCGGCGGCGGTGGTGGAGGTGGTGGAACCACTGTCAACTGGACGGTGAACTACCACTACATCATCTCTTGCGCCGTGGCGTTTTGCGAGGGCGGCGCAACCACGACGCTCGGCCGCGTTTGGGCTGACGGCAAAGAGTTGGACCTCTCCGAATTCACGTGGCGCTTCTATAATGGCTCCGACCAACAGGTCGCCGACACGCATATCGAGTCGATCGAGGGCGTCGGAAATGTCCCCGCCTATCGCGGCATCGCTTATCTCGTCTTCGAGAACATGGACGTCTCGAAATTCGGGAACAGGATTCCGCAGATCACAGCCGAGATCATTCGGCGTCCGGCTATCGCCGACGCAAACGACCTCAACAACAGCCTGCGGTCCGTCTGCCTGATTCCGGGCTCTGGCGAGTTCGTTTATGGGACGCAAATCTACCGAGCCGCGGCCGCAGCCGGAAGCTGGCGGCCGCAAAATGGAAACGCAGAGGCCACCCGGCCGGACCTGATGATCTCGCTCGATCAGCTCGCCGGAGCAGGCGCCGACGCGGGCTGGTTTCCGCCCACTGCGCCGCTGGAAATTCCATGGTCCGGAATCCCCGATAAGCCGACCGGAGGCAATTGGCGCGCGGCTGCGGGCGCGCTCTCGGCGCCCGCCGCCGTCTCGCTCGTCGTGAGCTGGTTCGGAACCGATTTGCGCGCGGGCGTCTGTCAGATCGTCCCCAAAGTGGAGACGACCGCAAAAGATACAGCGCCGGCGGACTGGTCAGTAGCAGGCTACACGCGCCGCGGGACCGCATGGTTTATTCTGCTCCCGTATCCGCCTTGGTTCACTGGTCCCGTGCCTTACGGCACGCCCGACGCCGTCGAATTGCTGTGGGGGTCGCCGGCGCAAGTCGTGTCGTATGTGGATCCGTCATTGATCGATCCTACCGCCAGCGGCACGCCTGTGCCGGCGTTCGGCGGCACGCCATCCGACAACACCGTCATCGAGGCGATTCAGGAGATCAAGCGCAGAGGCCTGCGCTGCGTCTTCTATCCCTTCGTGATGATGGACATCCCCGCCGGCAATACGCTGCCGAATCCCTACAGCGACTATTCCGCAGCCGTTGGACAAGCGCCTTTTCCATGGCGCGGCCGCATCACGTGTTCGCCGGCGCCGGGCTATGCGGGGACCGTCGACAAGACACCGGCGGCAGCGACTCAGATCGATGCGTTCTTCGCGCAGTATTCGAATATGATCCTGCACTATGCCAATCTTTGCGTGCAGGCCGGCGGCGTCCACGCATTCATAATCGGCAGCGAGCTGATCGGCCTGACGAGCGTGCGCTCGAGCGCCGGCGACGGAAACTATCCCGCGGTCAATGCACTGAAGAATCTCGCCGCGAGCGTGCGCGCGATCGTCGGGAGCGGGTGCAAGATCGGCTATGCGGCCGATTGGTCCGAATATCACGCCCACCGGCCGAATGACGTATACGGCGAGGTGATCTTCAACCTCGATCCCTTGTGGGGCGATCCGAATATCGACTTCGTCGGAATCGACAACTACTTGCCATTGAGCGATTGGCGCGACGACGAGCCCAATGCCGACGCCGCGACGTGGAGCTCGATCTACGATCGGGATTATCTGCGCAGCAATATCGAAGGCGGAGAATATTTCGACTGGTATTATGCGAGCGACGCCGCACGCGTCGCGCAGACGCGCACGTCGATCGTCGACTACTACGGCCAGCATTGGGTGTGGAGACAGAAGGATATTCGAGGCTGGTGGTCGAATTGGCATCAAAGCCGGCCCGGCGGCGTCCCGAACGCGTGGTCGACAGCATGGGTTCCGGGATCAAAACCGATTTGGTTCGCGGAATTCGGCTCCCCGGCGATCGACAAAGGACCGAACCAGCCGAACGTCTTCGTCGACCCGAAATCGAGCGAGTCCTTCACGCCCTATTTTTCGAGCGGCGCACGCGACGACGCCGTGCAGCGCGCCTATCTCGAGGCGATGCTCTCCTATTGGCGCGACCATGCGCCGACGATCGGCTCCATCAAGATGGTCGAGCCGAAAAATATGTTCGCTTGGTGCTGGGACGCGCGCCCTTTTCCGGACTTTCCCGCGCAAGGGTCGACATGGCGCGACGGCTATAATTACGAGTTGGGCCATTGGCTGACCGGGCGCCTGACCGAAGTGCCGCTGCAATGGATCATCGCCGAGCTGTGCGCTTTGGTCGGCGTCTCCGATCTCGACACGACGAAGCTGCTCGGCCCCGACTCCCTCGTTCTCGGCGCGGCGGCCGATGGCGTCGTCTCGCCGCGCGATATCATCGAGGGACTGGACGACGCCTTTCAGTTTGGCGCTCATGAGAGCGGGGGCAAGCTCGTCTTCGCCTCGCGCATCACCGCCGAATCGGTGGCGATTTCCGCTGACGATCTCGTGATGGAAAGCGAATCCGACGTCGGCTATTCCCTGACCCGCGCGCAAGAGACGGACTTGCCCGGCGCTCTCAGTCTCTCATTTCTGGACGCCTACGCAGACTACGCGACGGGCAAGGTGACCGAACGCAAGGACGTCGGCAGCTCGAACAATGTCGCATCCGTCTCGACGCCTGCGGTGCTGGAGCCGCCGCGCGCCGCCTCGGTCGCGCGGTCGCTGTTGCAACAGCGCTGGGCCGCGCGCGAGAAAGGGCAAATAAAGCTGCCGCCCTCGAAGGCGGCAGCGCTCGATCCGAGCGATTGCATTGCGCTCGCAGTGGACGGCGTGGCGCTGACGATGCGGGTCGACTCGATCGACATCGCGGAATTCCGCACGCTCGCGCTCACCGGCTTCGATCCGTCTCTCGCGCGCGTGTTCCCAGAGGTCGGTGGCGCCGGCCGCAACAGATTGCCGGCGACGACGATCGGCGCGCCGGTCGTCGAAATCCTCGACATTCCGATCGCGACGGGAGACGAGCGGAGTCCCTATGCGCTGCGTGCCGCAGCCTATTCGTCACCATGGGGCGCCGTCGCGATCTATCGCTCGACGGGCGATTCGCACACGCTCGTCGGCGCCGTCAATGTGTCGACGCCAATGGGCGAGCTGACCGAAGACCTCTACAGCGGGCCGCGGTCCGTGTGGGATCACGGCAATGCGGTCTATGTCTCATTCTACGGCGCGACGACGCTGTTGTCGGCGACGGAGTCGCAGGTCTTTGCGGGCGCCAATGCGATCGCGGTGAAGAATGGCGCGAGCGGCCAATGGGAGGTCATCCAATTCGCGACGGCTGAGCTGGTTGGCGTCAATGCCTACAAGCTCACCAAGCTTCTTCGCGGGCAGCTGGGAACCGAGGCCGGCATGGCCAACCCGGTCGCCGCTGGCGCGCGCGTCATCGTGCTCAATGCGTCGACGCTCGCGACGATCGACATGACGGTCGATCAGCTCGGGCAGGCCATGACGCTGCGGGCCGGCCCCGCGATCTATGATCGCGGCGACGCCACCTATCACGATTACACCGTGACGCCGCAGGGCGTCGGGCTGCGGCCATGGTCGCCGTCGCAGCTCGCCGGCGCGCGCGATCTCGGCTCCGGCGACGTGACATTCACATGGGCGCGCCGCACGCGATACGGCGGCGACGCGTGGGAGGCGGCTGACGCGCCGCTCAACGAGCAGAGCGAGTCTTACGACCTCGAGATCATGAACGGGTCGAGCGTCGCGCGCACGGTGAGCGCGCTCTCCTCGCCGAGCTTTCTCTACACGGCCGCGGCGCAGAGCGCCGATTTTGGCGCACTGCAATCGAGCTATTCGATCTGCGTCTATCAGCGATCGGCACAGATCGGGCGCGGGCAGGCAGCAAGCAAGACGGTGGTGCTCTAATGTCCTTTTCGCCCAATCTGGCGCTGCCCTATATCGACCAAAACCAATCGCAGAAGCACGTCACGCATAACCTCGCGATCCGCGAGCTCGATGCGATCGTCCAGCTTTCCGTCATCGACGACGCGCTGACGGCGCCGCCCGGCTCGCCGGTCGACGGCGACCGCTACATCGTCGCCGCGAGTCCGACCGGCGCATGGGCGGGACAAGCCGGCAAGATCGCTGCATGGCAGGATGGCGCGTGGAGCTTCTATACGCCCAGGACTGGCTTTTTTGCTTTCATCATAAGCCGATCATTCGCCTATCTCTATGTCAGCGGCGCATGGGTACCGCTCGTCTCCGCAATCGGAACGCTCGCCGGTCTCGCCGGAGTTGGGATTCTCTCGACGGCTGATGCGACCAATCGACTGTCGGTAAAATCCAATGCCGCGCTGTTTACGCATGACGACGTCACGCCCGGCACAGGCGACATGCGCTTCACGCTCAACAAGGCGAGCGGCGCAAAGACCGTCTCTCAGCTCTATCAGTCCAATTGGTCTGGCCGCGCCGAGACGGGCCTGACCGGCGATGACAATTTTCATATCAAGATTTCCGCTGACGGGGCGACATGGCGAGATGCGTTGAAGGTCTATTGTTCGACTGGCGTGGTGGATTTTCCGCAGGCGTTTACTGCGCCCGTGCGGCCCAATATCGTCCAACGCAATTGGTTGACGAGCCAAGCGTGGCTCTCCTCATCGAGCGCAGCTGATTACACTTGGCGCGCGGTCTGTTGGGCGAGAGAGCTCGGCCTGTGGGTCGCGGTGTCTGTCGACACCACGAGCAACAATGTGATGACGTCTCCCGATGGCGTCACATGGACGGCTCATCCGGCGGTGAATGGCGCATGGTGGAGCGTGTGCTGGTCACGAGAGCGGCGCCTTCTCGTCGCTGTCGCGAATAGCGGAACCAGCAACCGCGTTATGACCTCGCCGGACGGCGTCAATTGGACTCTTCGCGCCGACACGGGAACCGGAACGAGATGGACGTCGGTCTGTTGGGCGAGAGAGCTCGGCCTGTTCGTGGCGGTCGCCAACGGGACCGGATCGGGCAATCGTGTCATGACGTCGCCGGACGGCATCACATGGACCGTGCGGACGAGCGCCGAAGACAATTCATGGTATAGCGTCACTTGGGCGCCTGAGTTGGGCCTGCTCGTAGCCGTCGCCAGCGACGGGGCCAACCGCGTCATGACGTCTCCCGATGGCGTCACATGGACAGCGCGGCCGGCCGCGGCGGCTAATCAGTGGCGCGCGGTATGTTGGGCGCGAGAACTCGGCCTGTTCGTGGCGGTCGCAAGTAACGGCGCGGGCAATCGTGTCATGACGTCGCCGGACGGCGTCACTTGGACCGTGCGGACGAGCGCCGAAGACAATCAGTGGTATGGCGTCGCCTGGGCGCCTGAAATCGGCCTGCTCGTAGCCGTCGCCATCGACGGGACCAACCGCGTCATGACGTCTCCCGACGGCGTTACATGGACAGCGCGGCCGGCTGCGGCGGCCAATCAGTGGTATGGCGTCGACTGGGCGCCGGAACTCGGCCTGTTCGGGGCTGTGGCGGCATCTGGCGCCGGCAACCGCGTGATGACGTCGAAATCTGCTTACAGCTACTCATATAGGTGATGCAATGAGAGATGAAATCGCAGCAAACCTTAGACTCCCGGACGTCTATCATCCAGAGCAGGCCGACCATTTGCCGCCGGACCTGATCGGCGCGACGATCCTGCGCATCGGCGCATCGCCGCGCTATTTGGACCTTGAAGGCGGCGGGCTCGTCATCGAGTATCGCCCGAACGGGCAGAGCGAGGCTCGCAGGATCGTGATTCAGGCCACAGAGCTGGGTATGTGGCTAGACGACAGTTGCAAGAAGCCCCGCGAGGCGCCCGCCGATATGGTCCGCGTCCACGTCGATGACGGTCGCGAGATGGCGATGTCCAAGGACGCCCATGAGCGCGGCGTCAGCGCCCTCGTGCGAGGGCTGGGCGGTGGAAAGACATACGGCCCCTGGGACCATGACCGCATGGTCGTCGAGATATTTGCCGCGATGACGGGGACGCCCGAAATGACGCCCCGCTTTTCGATGGGCGACACGGTCTATCGCCACGACTCCGGCGACAACGCGGCGACTGTCCTCGCCATCGAAGAGATCGACGGCGAGACGGTGTATCGCCTCGCTTATGCCGAAGGCGGCGTCGGCCACTGGCCCGAATCCGCCATCTTCGCCACGCTCGCCGAGCGTGACGCCACGATCGGCGGCTAAACTCCAAGCCAGTCTACATTCGAGATCGACATTTAGCGCCCGCCGACTTGGCGGGCGCTTTCGCGCGCGTGCGCGCATTCTCAGGAAGGTGTGACAAATGACCGATTGGACGAAGATCGTCCGCGCGGTGGCAGACCCGCGCGGCAAACGACCGGACCCAGCGATCGTCGCGATGATTGCGGATCACGCGGACGACGTGTTCGCGCGATACGGAATCACGACGATTCGCCGGCAGGCCTGCATCCTCGCGCATGCGTGCGTCGAGATGGGAAACTTCACGACGCTCGAGGAAAATCTCAACTATTCGGCCGAACGGCTGCATGTTGTGTGGCCAAAGCGATTCCCCACGGTCGCATCGGCGCAGCCTTACGATCACAATCCGCGCGCGCTTGCGAACAAGGTCTACAACGGGCGCATGGGCAACCGGGCGGGAACGGATGACGGCTGGCTCAACCGCGGTAAGGGCCTGTGGCAATGCACGGGGCGCGAGAACGTCGAGAAGCTCGCCGCAGCGCTCAAAGTCTCCATCGATGTTGCGTCGGCTTGGTTGGTCCACCCCGATCATGCGCTCGAGTGTGCCTGTGCGCTCTTCAACCTGCTCGGCGTCCGCGCGGCGGCGGACGCGGGTGATGTCGTGGCGCAGACGCTGCGCGTCAACGGCGGCAAGAATGCGCTCGACGAGCGCAAGGCGGCATGGTCGCGCGCCATCAAGGCGCTCTCGGCCGAGGTCGCCAAGGCGCGTGTCGCCGCGATCGAAGCGGCGCCCGCCGACGCCGAGCCGCTGCCTATGCAAGCGACGCTGGCCGAGTTGCGTGCCGCCGGCTCGCGCACGATCGCCGGCGCCGATCAGGTCAAGCAGGGCGTCGCGACGCTCGCCACGGCGGCGACTGCGGCGAGCGCGATGGCGACCCAGATCCATGAGGTCGCGGGGCAGGCGCAAAGCGCGGTGGACAGTTTGCAGAGCGCCGCCGGCGCGCTGGCCTGGACGCGCGGCCATGCGCCGACGCTGATTGTCGCCGCGCTCATCCTGGTCGCGCTGCTCGCGGCCTGGCGCATCTGGCGCGGCGCCTCGCTCGTCGCCGCGGCGCGCGTCGACGACGCCGTCTCCGGCCTCAATATCGGCCGCTGATCCCCGCGCCGGGCGGAACCCGGCCATCACTGAAAATAGGTGCCTCATGACTCTGTCCGCTCTCGCGGTCGGCGCGCTGGCGCGCGTCGTCGCCATCGCGCTCATCACCCCTCTTATCGTGGAGATCGCGACCGGCGGCTGGGCGCCGCTGTCGCCGGCGGGGCGTCTTGTCGCCAGCGTCGCCGGCATCGCGCTCGCCGATCACGCGCCGGCGCTGCGCGAGCGTCCGCCGGCGTTGTCCGATGCTCTCGCGACCTATCTCGCCGCAGCAGCTATGCTCGACGATACGCCGGAGCGGGACTGGCGGCGCGGGCTGCTGCAGCCGGCGATCGACGCCGCGCGCCAGTGCCGGTAAGGGGGAGCTATGCCGATCGATCTCAGCGTGCGCCTCGGCGACCTGCTCCAAGTCGTCACCATCGCCGCCGGCGGCCTCATCGTCTTCGCGCAGATGCGCGCCGACCTGCGCAGCGTCAATGTGCGGCTCGACAAGAGCGAGGCCGAACTCGCCAAACAGACGGCCATCCTCGCGCAGCTCTCCGCCGGCGAAGCGCGAATGGATGGACTGGACCGGCGCCTGACGCTCATCGAGGAGGCGCGCGGCCGCGCCTGAGCCGATGACCGCGCTCACCCAATCAGGCCCGTCGGCTCCGCCGGCGGGGTTTTTCGTCTCAGTGAATCTACGTAAGCAATTCTACGTTGCCGGATGAAGTGAGAGCTGCTGACATAATGCCGATGCGCAGTTTGTTTTTCTCGTAAACGAGTGAGGTAACCAAATGCGGCGTTCGAAGGAGGCCAATCCGGCAATATCGCCATCCGCTGCGAGCGGATCGCTCATCGGAATGATAGATTACATGCTTCCGGAGGTCGGCGAGATATCGCCGCTCGCTGAATATTTCTTGCGAATGGCGCGGGAGACGCTCGTCGAGGCCGTGCGCGACGTCGATGAGCGGCGCGGCGGGTAGCTGATCCTTCGCCGTCCGCCAGATCGCAGCCCCGCCAGCTCCAAGCCGGCGGGGCTTTTTGCGTTTCGTCAGCCCGTCACCAGTCGCGCCAGCGCTAGCGCCTCCCGTCTTGTAGCGCGCCAGTCAAATGGCACTCCGCGACAAATCATTTGGCATAGGCTCGGGGGCACCGCGCGAAAAAAGGACATGAAAGGCCCTAAAAAGTCTCGGCGCCGTATGATCGGAGCGGCCGTGGGCCTCACGGCGTCGCAGCCGCCTTCAGACGCTCGGCGAGATCGTCGAGCGCTTGCGCCCGCTCTTCGCAGAGGCGCAGGAGGTCGAGAGCCACACCTGGCGGCAGATCGTCGGCGCCGGCGAGCCAGCGTCTCATCGTGCGATCGGCGACATTGAGATCGCGCGCAAGATCGGATTGCCAGCGGGCCCCATAGAGGGCCTCGCCAGCGTCGCGGAGGAGTTTGCTGCTCATTCTGAGGCCGCCCCGTATGAGCCCGGCGGGAGGCTTTCCCGCCGGATCGGAATAAGTCGTTTGCTCATCACGCCACCTCGATTTCGGCAGTCGCCGCGCCCATCGGAAACGGATGGTCGGTAAAGCGCTCGATGAAATCGCGAGCCGGCACAACGCGCTCGTCAAACCAGTTGTTGTCGTCCCAATCGAGCGTGTCGAGGTCGATCTCGCCGTCTTCGTCCACGATCTCGATCTCGACAGAGAGGCCAAGCTCTTCGGCAGCGCGCAGGCGATGCGATCCCTCGATCGCGATCAGGCAATCACCACCGTCAATGGCGCGAATTTTCGGCGAGCCGAGATTCGCCATCTCGGCTTTGACCTCGGCGAGGTGGACGGTATCGATGTCGTTGACAAGTATGATCGTGGTCATTTTCGTCGGGCCTCCTTGCCCAGTTATCGGCGGGGCCATCCCCTTCCGAATGTCCTAATATTAGGACGCAGCGGCGCGAGCGTCAAGCTCCATTTTCGACGTCGCCGCGCCGAGTGGATCATCCCGTCACCATCCGCGCCAGCACGCCCCGCCATCCTTCGGCGAGGGTTTTTGCACATTCACGAGCGCCAACGCACTGGAAATATTTGCAAATTTGACTGGGGGATTTCCAGGTAGCGGGCCTCCGCTACCACCGATCCCCCCGACGCCGCGATCCGCATGTTGGGGTAAACGTTGGGTGCGCCCATCAGCAAAGCCAAGTGACCCTGAAGCTCGATCTTGAGCCCCTCCTCGGAGGGCCTGACGATCACCTTCGCAACCAGCTCGCGGATTTTTTCCGCCGCCTCCTCGTTGTCCGGGGTCACGCCACGGCCGAAAACATCGCCCAGCTGCCCGACCAACTCCTCGTAGTGCCGTAGCGCGGCCGGGTGCAGGCCTACGATCTTTTCCGGTTCCGGCTGTGTCTCGAGCTCGGCAATCAGCGCCAGCTTTTGCGCCTGAGCCTCCTTCATCATCCTGGGCCCGAGGACATCGACCGGCACTCGCTCGGTCTCATAGTCCGACCACATCCTGTCGAGAGAACGCTGAACTTCAGCCAGCCTGCTCTCCAGCTTGCCGCGGTGCCGGACTTTGTCCGCCGCCAGCCGCTTGCGCTCTTCCTGGTAGGTTCGCACAAACTCCTTCAGCAGCTTCGGCGCCTTGAGATGCAGTTGCAGACCGGCCAGGACGGCTTTCTCGATTTCGTCGAGATAGAAAATCTTCCGGTTCGAGCAGGTTCCGGCCTCCCGCATTGTCGAACAATGGACCCTGACCCGGCCATGATCGCGATCTTTCATCGATAGCCCGCCGCCGCAGCACCCGCATTTCAGAAGGCCGGAGAGCAGAAACTTGGCTTTCCGCTGCTTTTGAGGCGCGTCAAAGGTCCGCTCAGCCTTGCGCTGCTGCGCTGCCTCGAACACGTCCTTGGCGATGATCGCCAAGTGCGGCGCGTCTGACCGCTTCCATTCCTCCGGCGGGTTCGAGCGTGAAACACGTCGACCCGTATCCGGGTCCTTGATCATTCGGACACGGTTCCACACGACGGCGCCGGCATAGAGCTCGTTGAGAATGATTCCGTGATGCCGCTTCTTGTTCCCGTTGATCGTCGATGGCGTCCAATTGCCCCCGCGAGGTGGCTTCGCGCCTTCCTTGTTCAGCGAGTGGGCGATTTCTCGCGGAGTCTTCCCGCGCACATAATCCTGGAAAATACGACGAACGACCGCAGCTTCGGATTCGACGATCTCCAATTCGCCCGGCTTGCCGGCCACAGGCCGATAGCCATAGGCCCGACCACCGGCGTGGCGCCCGTCTCTCACGACGCCCTGCATTCCGCGTCGAACCTTATGAGCCAAGTCTGTCAGAAAAAGCGACCCGAGAAGTCCGCGCACGCCGATCTGAATCTGATCCGCGACTCCTTCGTGAACAGCGCGCAGCTCGACTCCCAGGAAATTGCGTCGCTTCCAAATTCCTGCAAGATCTTCCTGGTCGCGCGAAATACGATCCAACGCTTCGATCAAAATGACATCGAATGCGCCGTCGCGGGCCGTATCGAGAAGACGCATCAATCCATCGCGGCCATACATCGAAGCGCCCGAACGCGCTCGATCGTCGTAGACGCCGACGATCTCCAGATCATTGCGTTCGGCGTAGTTTCTGCACACCGCCACTTGGTCTTCGATCGAGCGCTCGTGCTGTAGTTCCGTCGAAAAACGGGCGTAGATCCCTGCGCGCTTCATCGGCCTGCCTCCGCAATAAGGTCTCTTCGACCTCTCGGGCTTTCCGATGATCCTCGGTTGCGTTGAGATTCGCAAACCGACCCTAACCGGAGAATCGCCGGTGGCCGCCAAGCCGCTCGCTCGCTACGGCGCTATGAAAAGCGCGCGTCGCGAGCGGCTTGCTCCCGAACTGCTACACCACCGGTGGGGACACGACCGGCGCAAGCGTGACCTGACTCGATCTGGACTCGATCTCTTGCCGGCGCGCATCGTCGGCGATAGCCTGCCGATGAGCTGCTATCTTTCCGTGAAATGCCTGGACGCTTCCAATGACGAAAGCCATCAACTGCCTGAATTTGGATGGAGACGACGATGTCGAACTGCTTCGCGCCGTCGAGGAAGCCTTCGGAGTCAAAATTTCCGATGCGGAAGCGCTCCGTTGTGAAACGATCGGGGAGCTCTTTCACATCGTTTCCTCCAAGCTGAACTTATCCGACGCGCGGGGCCTCGGTTGCCCCACCGCTCTCGCATTCGTTCGTTTGCGGGCCGCGCTACGCCGTTTGGGGCATGCACGCCACGCAAGCTCCAAAACCGATCTGAGAATCGTTTTTCGTGAGCACGGGGCCACGCGCCTGCACGACGACCTATCGAGAGAGACGGGCCTGAAGCTTCCCCCCCTCGTGCTCCACCCGGCGAGCGCGATGGTTTTGACGCTTATCGTCGCGTGCGGCGTCGCATTCTCCCTTTGGGCAGGTTCCGGGCTCCCGCTTCTCGGTTCCGCAATCATCGCTGTGATTTCCGCGTTTATACTGCCCAAGACAATTCCTGAGGGAACGGACAGCCTCGGCGATTTTGCGGCCAGCTCCGCTGCTTGGAACTACGGAACACTTTCCATGCAAGCCGGAGGCGCCAGACCTAGAGACATTTGGAAAGCTCTTACAATCGTGATTCAGCAGAGCACCGGCTCGAATTTCAAACATGAGCTTAATTCAGACACTCGCTTCTTCGCTAAACGATGACGCTGATTACTCGAGGCTTGAGACCGCGCGCAAGAACTGGAGGATGCAGGATGTTGCGGGTCGAAACGGGCTTCCAGGACAGTCCGGGTGACGGGTTCTATTTTGTCTTGCAATATAAATGTCGCGCCCTGACGGAGCAGATTGAAGAGCTTGGTCTCGAGGACGCCGACAAGGTGATCTTGTGGGAAGAAGATTGCGCGGGCTTTGAAATGGAAGCAACGCTGATTTTTGACTACAAGCACCCGATGATGCTCGAGCGGACATTGTGGGCGAGGGCCGAACGGGAACTGTAACGCACCGTTCTCCTACCGCGAATACACGGAATTGCCTACCCCACGAATATGGAACTGTCAGGTCCGCGTCCGCTTGGCGCCATTTCGCTATAGGCGTGCGTAACTCGGCTCCGACTCGCTATTCGGCAGTTGATACGAACGGTATTGGACCACCGAGCATTCGCGAGGGGCCTTCTCCGGCGTCGCCGCCCCCTCCCGCAGGGCTGCGCGAAAACTGCAAGATAATCCTTGAATTCTGAGATCGGCTCTCGATTGCGCTGCAAAGTTCCAGCGCATGTTCCGAGCATGGCCGACGTCATCTCCCTCCCACTCCGCCCGCACCCACTGCCGCCTCGGCTCGTGAACGATGGCTGGTGGCTCGCGCGCCATCCGTCTGCTCACGTCAGGCCCCTCCCTGCTCGCAACCGGCAGCTCTGCAACGTCATTCCATTCCCGATCGCTCGTCGCCGAAGGAAAGCCAGTGATGATTGAACTTTCTTTGTTCCCCCGCTCTCCCATGCAATGGCTGGCGCGCAGGCTCGCCGTCGCCGCGGGGGCTGTGGCGTTGGCCGATTGGCTGTTCTTCGATCCTTTCCCCCTCGGCCTGTCGCTCGCTCTATTCCTCGGCGCCGGCGGTCTGGCGACGATCGTCGCCAATCCGATCCGCGCGAGCATGCGCCTGCGGATCGCCGCCGCCGCGGCGCTCATTCTCGCGCTTCTGGCGATCGTCGAGGACGTTTCCCTGCTGTCGGTTCTCGTCGCGGTCGGAGCGACGCTGCTGTTCGCGCAGGTCATGACCTTCGGCGCCGGCGTCTGGCCCTCGCAGCTGCGCCGCGCGTCCAGCCTGCCGTTCCTCGGACCGTTCTGGCTCATCGGCGATACGCTTCGCGTGCGAAAACTGTCGCAGCGCGGGCGCAAGACGATCCGGCGCGCGGCGAGCTTGGTCGCCTGGATCGCGCCGATCGGGCTGCTTCTCGTGTTCCTGTCGCTCTTCGCGGTCGCCAATCCTGTGATCGAAGAGTGGACGCGGCGGCTCGATCCCCTGCGCAATCTCGACCTGATCTCGCCGATGCGGATTCTCTTCTGGCTGATGATGGCCTGCCTGACATGGCCCTTCCTTCACCTGCGCCGTTCGCGCAGGATGCCGCAGCGACCCACTCCTGCATTCGCCAGCCGGAAGGGCGGCGATGTCGGCGCGCTGCTCGGCCGCGACGCGGTGCTGCGGTCGCTGGTCCTGTTCAATGCCCTGTTCGCTCTGCAAACATCGCTGGATATGGCCTATCTCTGGGGTGGGCTGACATTGCCGACCGGCCTCACTTATCCGGCCTATGCGCATCGCGGCGCCTATCCGCTGCTCGCGACCGCCCTGCTCGCCGCGGGATTCGTCCTCGTGGCGATGCGTCCCGGCGGCCCCGCAGAAGATTCGCGATACATAAAGCCGCTGATGCTGATCTTCGTCGCGCAGAACGTCCTGCTCGTGCTGTCGTCGATCTTTCGCACCGCTCTTTATGTCGACGCCTATTCCCTCACCGAGCTGCGCCTTTCGGCGATCATCTGGATGGGGCTGGTCACTGTGGGCCTCATTCTGATCGTCATCCAGATCGTCCTGCGGAAATCCAACACATGGCTGCTCGACGCCAATGCGCTCGCCGCGGCCGCGACACTCTACGCCTGCTGCTTTATCAATTTCCCTCATGTCGTCGCGAGCTACAATGTCGCGCATTGCGCCGAGACGAGCGGCGCCGGCCCGGCGCTCGACCTGTACTATCTTCGCTCGCTCGGGCCGCAGGCGATCCCGGCCTATGACCAATATCTTCGTCTCCACGCCGAGCGGACCGACGGCGGACGCCTTCCGCCGGGGAGCGAGCTGCCGAACCGCGCCTTCGCCCGGTTCTCTGTCACCGATATCGACTGGCGTAGCTGGACCTTCCGCGGATGGCGCCTGAAGCGATATTTCGATACATATCCGCAGGGCGCAACGCCGATGAGCGACGGCGCCTCGGAAAACCAATAGGCGCGCTTCCGTGGCCAAACGCATTCTCGTCGCCGACGATGATTCCCACATCCGCGACATCATCTGTTTCGCGCTGGAGAAGGCCGGCATGAAGACGGTCTCCGCCTGCGACGGCGCCGAGGCGCTGCGCCGCTTCGGCGAGGCGGCGCCCGATCTCGTCGTGCTCGACATCGGCATGCCCGAGATGGACGGCCTCGAAGTGTGCCGGCGAATCCGCAAGACATCGGATGCGCCGATCCTGTTCCTCTCCGCGCGCGACGAGGAGATCGACCGGGTGATCGGCCTCGAGATCGGCGGCGATGATTACGTCACCAAGCCATTCAGCCCGCGCGAATTGGTGGCGCGCGTCAATGCGATATTGAAGCGAACGCAGGCCCGCCCCTCGCCGGAGACCGCGCCGCTGTCGCGCGGCGATCTCACCCTCGAACCGAACGCGCATGCCGCGCGCTTCCGGATGCAGCCGCTCGCCCTGACGGCGATCGAATTCGCAATTCTGAAGACCCTGCTCGCGCGCCCCGGCATGTGTTCACGCGCGATCAGATTCTCGATGCCGCCTATGGCGGCGCGATCCATGTCGCCGACCGCACGATCGACAGCCACATCCGCAATATTCGCGCGAAATTCGCCGCTCTCCATTGCGACAATGCGATCGAGACAGTGCATGGCGTCGGCTTCCGCATCGGCCGCTGCGAGGCGAGCGCGTGATCGATCGGCCGTCGAGCATCGAGGTCCCGCGCAAATGGCGCCCGAGCGTCGGCCTGATCGTGGCGATGGTGATGGTCGCTGCTTTGGCGCTGCCGCTCGCAGGATTGTTCTTCTTCCGCATCTATGAGAACCAGCTCATTCACCAGACGGAGTCGGAGCTGATCGGACAGAGCGCGGCCCTCGCCGCGGTGATGCGACGCGAGATCGAAAGCGCGCCGGAGAATTTCGTTCTCGGCGCCGAGATCGCCGCGCCAGCGAGTGTTTCCGATGAGCGCTACACGCCGATCATGCCGACGCTCGATCTGACCACAGACCATATGCTGGGACAAAGGCCCGAGGCGCTGCCCGCCGCAACGCCGGCCACCGCCGGATTCGTCGCGCTCGGCGCGCGCCTCACGCCCGATCTCGTCGCGATCCAGCAGGTCACGCTCGCCGGCTTTCGTCTCATCGATCCCCGAGGCGTCGTGATCGCCAGACGCGAGGAGATTGGACTGTCGCTCGCCCATGTCGAGGAGGTCGCCGACGCGCTTCAGGGGCGGTTTCGCAGCGTCATGCGCGCGCGGATTTCAAAGCACGCGCCGCCGCCGCTCTATTCCTCGAGCCGTGGGACGGGGGTGCGCATCTTCATCGCCATGCCTGTCGTCCTGCGCGGCCGCGTCGCCGGCGTCGTCTACGCCTCGCGCACGCCGAGCAATATTTTCAAGAGCTTTTATGAGGAGCGCGGGAAGGTGGCGCTCGCGGCTCTGACCATTGCGGGCCTCGCTCTGCTGATCGGCTTCGTGTTCCTGCGAACCATCACGCGGCCGCTGCGCGAGCTGACGCGCCGCACGGCCGCGATCGGTCGCGGCGACCGCAGCGCGCTGCGACCGCTCACCCATCACGGCGCGACGGAGATCGCGCAATTGTCGCAGAGCTTTCTCGACATGGCCGCGACGCTCCAGAATCGCTCGGACTTCATCGCCACCTTCGCCGCCCATGTCTCGCACGAATTGAAATCGCCGCTGACATCGATACAGGGCGCGGCGGAGCTGCTGCGCGACGATCTCGATTCGTCGCTCCACGGCATGAGCGCCGACCACCGGCGCCGCTTCCTCGACAACATCATATCCGACACGGAGCGGCTGACGGCGGTAGTGAGACGGCTGCACGAGCTCGCCCGTGCGGAAGCCGCGCCGACCGAAGGACAGACGAGGATCGCCGACGCGCTCGCCGATCTGCGCTCGGGCTTTTCGACTCTGGACATAGAGACGAATGGCGATATCGACCTGCCGATCCGCATGTCGGCGGAAAGCGCCCGCATCGTGCTCTTCCATCTCGCCGACAATGCGGCGCGCCACGGCGCAACGCTTCTGACGATCACGGCCGCGAGACAGAGCGACGCGCTGCATGTCGCGGTCCGGGACAATGGCGCGGGCGTCTCACCTGCCAATCGTGACAAAATCTTCGACAACTTCTTCACGACGCGGCGCGACAGCGGCGGCACCGGCATGGGCCTCGCAATCGTGCGCGCCCTGCTGCAAGCCCATGGCGGAACCATCGCTCTGGCCGAGGACGCTTCGCCGGCCGGCGCCACGCTCGTTTTGACGATTCCGCTCGCGGAATCGAACGCCGCGCGATCATGAGAAAGCGGCTGGCGATCTGCGCCGCGATCATCCTCGCCGGACTCTCGCTGCGCGCCTTCGGGCTTGCACTCGGCCTGCCGGCCGTCGTTGTAAAATATGGTGGCTCCATCCTCTGGGCGGCGATGGTGTATTTCATCGTCGCCCTGTCGCGAGGCGATCGGCCGCGATGGCGGAACGCAGTGGCGGCGATGTCGATCGCGATCGCGGTGGAAGCCTTCCGGCTCTATCACACGCCCTGGCTCGACGCCTTCCGCCTGACGCTTCCCGGCGCCCTGCTCCTCGGCCGCATCTTCTCGGCCTGGAACATTCTCGCCGACGCCACCGGCGTCGCGCTGGCGACCGCATGCGATCCCGGCGCGAGACCGGCCCAGAGCCGATGGCGTCGCGCGTGATCGCCTCTATCGACGGCGGCTTCCCGCCCCTGAAGCGAGCGGCCGCCTATTCGACCTTTCCACGCTCTGCGAGGAAATCGAGCAGCGCCCGCACGCGCGAGGGTAACGGGCCGCCCTGACCGATGTGGATGGCGTGAAAGGCTTCGCGATCGCCGGGGTCGAGAGGTTCGAGCACGGGCGCGAGACGGCCGGCGGCGATGTCGTCGCGCACCGTGAAGGCGGCGAGACGGGCCAGTCCGCCGCCGCCGAGCGCGAGATGCCGCAGCGCCTCGCCATCGCTCGCCTGCACGCGGCCGGCGACGGGGACGACCACTGTCTCGCTCCCCTTCTTAAACGGCCAGCCATCGACCGAACGGACGTAACAGAAACCGAGGCGATGGTGACCGGCGAGATCCTCGATCGTCTTCGGCTCGCCGAAACGCGCGAGATAGGACGGCGCGGCGACGATCATCATCGCGGTGTCGCCGAGCTTGCGGGCGACGAGGCTCGAGCTCTTCAACGGACCCGCGCGCACCCCCACATCGGTGCGTTCCGCCAGGAGATCGACGATCTCATCGGTTTGCGCCAGATCGAGCGTCACGCCGGGGTAGCGCTCCAGGAAATCGGGCAGGATCGGCGCGAGGATATGCGTGGCGTAGGAGGCGCTGGCGTTGAGCCGGATGCGCCCGGCCGGCTGCTCGCCGGCGCCGGCATTGCGCTCGGCGTCCTCGATGTCGGCCAGAATGCGGGTCGCCCGTTCATAGAAGGCGCAGCCCTCCGGCGTGAGCTGGAAGGCGCGCGTGGAGCGGTTGACGAGGCGCGCGCCGAGCCGCGCCTCGAGCCGGGCGACGAGCTTGCTCACGGCCGAGGGGGTCATGCGGCAAACGCGGGCGGCGGCGGAAAACCCGCCCTGTTCGACCACGCGGGTGAAGACATCCATCTCGCCGGAGCGGTTGATCTCGGGTCGCGCCATGGTCTTTCAATTCATAAATGATGTTCCTGTCAGCATTCTATATCGCCTGAAGCCGAACCTCTATCTCTGGCCCGACACCATCGCGGGACGGATCATGCCTTTGGCGCTTTATGTTCTGACGGCCGGGGCCTTTGGTCCTAATGGCGCATGGCGCCCGGCCTCGCCTTGCCCATGGCCGCCGTCGTGCTCGTTTGCTTGCGTGGCGGCGCCGCTGTTGGCCGCGTTCTTCCCGCTCGCGGCGATCCTCGTCGCCGGGCTCGCGGTCAGCCAGGATCGCGCCGTGAAGCGCGTCGCCTGCTGAAGCCGCCTCACCCCCCACTCCACGAAAGGACACCCCATGGAAACGCGCTTTCTCGGCCGCTCGGGGCTGAAGGTCCGGTCCTCGGCTTCGGCGTCGCCACCTTCGGCGGCACGGGCCCGCTGTTCGGCAATTGGGGCACGAGCGACGCCATCGAGGCGCGCCGCCTCGTCGACATCTGCCTCGAGGCCGGCGTCAACCTGTTCGACACGGCCGATGTCTATTCCAATGGCGGATCCGAGGACGTGCTCGGCGCGGCGATCGAGGGCCGGCGCGACGCCGTGCTGATCTCGACCAAGACCGGCCTGCCGATGGGCGACGGGCCGAACGACGCCGGAACGTCGCGGCGCCCTCGTCTGGAGCCCGCTCGGCTGGGGCCGGCTGACCGGCAAGATCCGGCGTGGCGCGCCCTTGCCGGAAGGAAGCCGACTGCATGAGACGGCTCGATTCGGACCGCCGGTCGACGAGGAACGCCTCTATCGCGTCATCGACGTTCTCGACGAGCAGACCGAAGAGACCGGCAAGGCCGTGCCGCAGATCGCGCTCAACTGGCTGATCCATCGTCCGACGGTCGCATCCGTCATCATCGGCGCGCGTAATGAAGCTCAGCTCCGGCAGAACCTCGGCGCCGTCGGCTGGGCGCTCACGCGAGAGCAGATCGCCCGGCTCGACGCGGCGAGCGCCGTCATGCCGCCGTATCCGCATTTCCCCTATCGAATCCAGGAAGGCTTCGCACGTCGCAATCCGCCGATCATCGGCTGATGGAGGCGGCCGAACTGTCGCTGCGCGCCTTTTGGCGAGGGTTCGGCCTGCCGGCCATCCTGGTGAAACAAGGCAACTCGGTCCCCTGGGCGGAAATGTTCGATTTTCTCGTCGCTCCGTCGCGAGGCGATCGCCATCTCGAACAGGATGGACCAGCGTTGGCCATTCGACTGCGCCGCAGCCGCGTCATCGACTCGCATTGCGTCGCGCGTATTGCGCGAGGCCGAGGCCGAGGGACCAATTCTCTTTCGCGACCTCGACGAGGCTCACGAACACGTCCTCCGGCCGGACGCCGGGGCTTTTGCCGAGCAGCTCCGCGATCCGCCGGAACAGCGCTTTCTTCTGTTCCACGGTGCGGGTGTTGTTCGCGGTGATCTGGACGAACACGAGATCGTCGCTCCGGGCGATGCCGAGATAAGACGCGCCGTAGCGGAAATTTGTAGTGTCATGCTCCGTAATGGTCATGAACTGGTTGTCTTCGGGCACGTCGAATGTTTCGTACATGGCGCGGGCAAGGCTGTCGAAGATCGCCTGCCGGTAGGCTTCCGGCTTTCCGGCGCGTAGTGAAATGGAAGTGAGCGGCATTGCGGGTCCTTTCCATTTTGTCCTGGCTTGACATTAAACGTCGTCTGAACATTTTGATATGCTATGGATATATATATCAGCGATAACGGCCAGAAATGAACGAGCGTCCTCTCGACTTGGATTCCGTCCGGGCTTTCATTCGCATCGCCGAGCTCGGCAGTTTTACGCATGCCGCTGAAGCCATGCGGACGACGCAGGCTGCGGTCAGCTTGAAGCTGAAGCGGCTCGAAGAGAGGCTCGGCTGCCGGCTCGTCGAGCGGACGCCCAGGCATGTGCGGCTCTCGGCGCAGGGCGCAGCCTTCCTCGAACACGCCCGTGAGCTTTTGCAGGTACACGATCGCGCGCTCACCGTATTTGCCGGAGCTCGGCAGCGCCTCACCATCGGCATCAGCGACCATGTTGCTGGGCCGGAGCTCCCCGCGCTGATCGCGCGCATGAATGCGCAAGACCCGCAGCTGTTGATCGAAATCCGGATCGGATCGTCGGGCGACCTGCTTCAAAGCTTCGACCGGCGGCAACTCGACACGGTGATCGTCCGCCTGCAGGTCGGACGGAGCGACGGAGAGATTCTCGCCGAAGAAAAATTCGGCTGGTTCGCGGCGCCGAACTGGCGGCATCGCGCGGGCGAGCCCTTACCGCTTGCTACGATGGCCGAGCCCTGCGGCGTGCGGGCGATGGCCGGACAGCTTCTCGATATGGCGGGCGTGCCTTGGACGGAAATTTTCGTTGGCGGCGGCGTGACGGCGGTCGCCGCGGCCGTCATGGCGGGGCTCGGCGTTGCCGCATTGGCTCCGCGAATGCTGCCATTTGGCGCAGTCGATGTAGGCGCGAAGCTCGGGCTTCCCGATTTACCGCGCTTGCCAGTTCTGCTTCACTCGAGGGTCAAAGATGGCCGGCCGCGAGATGCGCTTGCCGCGCTTTCTGCTGCTTTCAGGAGTGCGGTGCGGGGCTAGGGCTTACCTGCCCGAACTCTCCCGTGGCCTGTCGATCGAGCGGAGGTTCGCGCCCACGCTTTCATCATCTCCGAACGTTTGGGCAGTGCGCCGAGAATCGATGGAGCCATTCACCCGGGTCCGGCGAATGATTGCTCCTGGGAGTTTGGCTATAGGGGCTGCAATTGGCGCCTTCCCTGCCCGGCGACGCGACCCTTCGCGCCCGTCGCCCTCAATAATTCAGCGTCGTTCCGGCGATGTGGAAGACCAGGAAGACATAGGCGATGACGAGCCCGCTCGCCGCCAGCCCGCTCTGGTGAAGGCGCGTCCACCGCCCGCCGACGCGCCGGCGCCAGAAATCACACGGAAAGCGGAAATGACAATCGAGAGCTGCGGGCAAAGTCGCCAGCGCATGTCCATTTTCCAATGCGGGCTTCCCGCGGCGATAAATTAGTAATATGCTCATCGAGCAATATTCAGGGAATGTAAAAAGTCGAAATGCCTCCGTTCTGATGCACGATACCTCAAGCGCATGATCGAAGGCTGTAGCGTATATTCGGGTGTTGTGGGGAAAGCCGGTCCGCTACCAGTTCGCAAATATTACAATATAATCAATATATTAGCTGATTTCATGCCACCAATTCCGCCACCGAGCCGCTACCACTTTTACTATTGCGGCGTACACGCGCGCGGAATGGCGCGAGTTCGCCGATGGCAACCTCTTTCGTCGGAATTTGCAAAAGCCGCGGGAGCCCGGACGGCTGTCGATCGCTCCGTCATCTCGGCGCTCGTAACGACGGGCTCGAGCGCCATTCCGCAGATTGGACAATTGCCGGGCTGCGGCTGCCGGATCTGCGGATGCATCGGGCAGGTGTAGATCGCATCCGGGCGAGCCTCGCCCAGCGTTGTCCCCGAGAGCGGTCCCCGCCGGAGCAGGCGCGCGCCCCTCATGCGAGTGGTGAGTGGGGTCGTCCGTGTGGATCAGTCGCTCGGCTGTCTTTCCAAGAAAAAGCGAACCATTTCCCGCGACGCATTCGGGCCATGCGCATCCGTGTAAGAGCCTCTGGAATCGCCGCCGGACCAAGCGTGTCCGAGGCCTTGGACCTCCCAATGTTCGACGAGCGGAATTCCGGCCGCGTCTGCGACCATCGTTCGTCGAAACATTCTCCCGCCTCTTTCGTCCTCCGCGAACGAGATCTTGGCGCCATCGCCGATGCTCGAATGGACGTCGGAGAAAATCAGCTCCCCATTCGAAGGATGCACGGTGTGATCGGCGGTCCCATGAAAGACGATGGTACGAACCGCGTCCGCCATGCTTCGGGTGTCGGCTCTCGGCGCCGAGCCGCGCATAGCCGCGAAGGCGGATATGACATCGGTGGCGGCGCCGAAGGCGAGGCCCGAGTGAACACCCGTCGCCGCATAAAGCTCTGGATAGGTTGCGCCCATCACGACCGCCATCGCTCCTCCGGCGGAAAGTCCCGCGATAAAGACGCGACTTGCATCGACGGCGTGTTCAGTGATGACGCTGCGCGTCATTCCGGCGATGATGCTGGGCTCGCCCATGTCGCGAATTTGATCCCCGTGATTGAACCAGTTCCAGCATCCCGCATTATTCGCGCTGGTGGTTTGTTCCGGGTAGACCACGATGAAGCCGCTCTCTTCGGCGAGATCGTTCATGCGTGTTCCGACCGCGAAATCATCCGACCCCTGCGTGCAGCCGTGAAGCATTACGATGAGGGGGGCGTGTTTCTCGAGGCTGCTCGGGAGAAAGATTTTGTAGTCGCGCGAACCGGCGGCGCAGGAGAAATTGCGCGAAAGGTAGGCTGCGCCCTCCGGAATCATAGGCCGAACACGCCTTCTCGAAGGAGCCCCCGGGAGCTTCGCTTTTCGAAGAAGCTCGACGGTCTCCCTCAGCGGGCGCCGAACGCGAGCGCGAGGATTGCGCTGCGCCGGAGCGTGCGAACTTTCCGAGTTCGCTTCACTGCGTGAGAAGCTCGAGGGAGCCTCGAGCAGCAGAGCGCCGGTCCGGCGCTCATCGGGAGAAGAAGCGCCCCTCACGGCGATCTGAATCTGGCGAGTCGCCTCCAGGAGGCTTTGCGCGCGGGTCAGCTCGGTCGCACGAAGCATAGCGTCGAGGAAAGTCGTTTTCATTGTGCTTGCTCCACTTCGAGCCATGTCGGCGTCTCACGCGAATCGGTCGGCCAGCGCGGTTTTGACCGCGCTGCTGGCCTGGAGCGCGCCCAGCACCGTGATGGATTCGATTGTCGCGAGCGCGAGGTCGGGCGGAACGTCATCGTCGATCGTCGCAAGCCCGAGAACGCGAATCCGCAACCTTTCTCCCGCGGCCTTCACCGCTTCGAGATCGCGACGGGAATATCGGCGCAGCCCCATCTCGAGCGTTCGCCGGATGACGGATTGTTCGACAGCGCCGGAATGGTTCGCGAGCTGATTCCGAATCGCCGTGCGTATGAAGTCGCTGCGATTCGAAAAGAAGCCTTCGCTCACCAACAAGTCTATGCGACCGAGATCGACATAGCCCAGGTTGATGGTGATCTTTTCCGTATCGCCGACTTTTTCATTGGTTCGAGCTGTCGCCTTCGCCATCTCTCCACCATCCACCTGGATGGAAATGGGAGCCGCCGCCGCCATTTCAAGCGGGAAGGCCGTTTTCTCGCGGGCGATAGTGCGCGCAGGACACGAAACGCGGGGTCTCAAATCTCTACAAGAGTCGGATCAAGCATAGAGAATTACTACTTCTTGGCGCTATCGGCCTGTCGTCCAGGTCACGTATGACGAATTCGACAGGCAACCAGAATTGTAACGACGATGCCCAGTATTTGGGTAGATTCCGAGGCTCGCGCGACCGCCGGGCTTTCACGAGGGTGACGGCGCTCTCTCTCATTGGAATAAAAAGGAAAGCAATCATGAAATATCATGCAATCATGAGCGCGGCGGCGGCGCTTGGCGTGGCGCTTTCATTGACGCTGCCGGCCGACGCCGGTGAGCGAGACGGCCGCGGCGGCCACGGCATAGGCGCGGGCCAAACCCGCATGCGTGGAAACTTCAGCGGATCGCGAAGCGCCCATGAGGCTCGACACGGGCAATTCGGCTCGGGACGCACGTTCGTCGGGCGTTCGGTTTCCGCGCCGCACGGCGGTCTTTTCCAAGATTATTCGCATCGCCCAAATCACGCCGCCTACGATCGCGGGTTCTTGCCCGGCGGCATCTTTTTTCCGCTGGCCGTCATCGCCGCAGGGCTCAGCGCTCCATTTAATGGCAATTATGGGTTCGGTGGCGACCAGACAGGCGGTTACATGATCGCTCCTGCCGCGGCAGAGTATGCCTATGGGAACTACTGTGCGACCGACGTCAAGACCTGCCTGCTGTACGAGCCGGCCGCAACAGGAGTGAACTGCTCGTGCCGAGTGGCGGGTGGTCGGGCATATGGATCAGTCATCCAATAACCTTGTCTCGCATCGAGACGGCAACGGGTCGCCGCGAAATGAGTGTCTGGTGGTCGGTTGGACACGCTTTCCGCGGCACGCCCACTACGGTCGAGTAAACAACGCCGCATCGAGGTGAAAACGCAGGGAGGACTGGCCGAGTGATGGCGCTTCTGTCACGGGTGACATTCGGGGTCGTGAGCGCAGTGTTGATGCTGCTGGCGCTGGCGCTCGTCGCATTTGGCGCGCTCGAGCTGATCGCCGAGCTGAGGAAGTCTTGGCATGAGGGCGGCAATGCGCTGCTTACGGCGATCGGCTATGTCGTCATTGCGATAGCGGTCTTCGACGTCGCCAAATATTTCGTGGAAGAAGAAGTCATACGTCGCCCTGGGACGCCCACCACGTCCGAGGCGCGGCGCAGCCTCGCAAAGTTCATCTCGACGATCGTCATCGCCGTGTTCATCGAAGGTCTGGTCATCGTATTTCAGGTGAGCAAGCAGGACGTAGCGCAAATGCTCTATCCGACGGCTCTGCTCGTGACGGCCGTTCTCATCGTGCTCGGACTTGGCGTTTACCAGCGACTGAACGTCGAGGTAGAGCGCCAAAGCGATCGAATTCAAAAAATGTGAATCCGACCTGCGAAAACTGGAGCAATGGCTTATGAAACTTCGCATCGGCTATGAGCTTCGATACGACTTTCCGCAGCCGACGCCGGCCATCTTGACGCTCAACGTGCATTTCACGCGCGTTTCGGATCTGTCTCGTCCCGACCATATCTCGATCACTCCTGCGGCTCCGATCTCGGGATACCGCGACAGCTTCGGCAATTGGTGCAGCCGCGTCGTTCTGGGGCCGGGCCGCACGCTCATCTCGACAGACGCGCTGATACGCGACTCTGGTTTGCCGGATAGCGTCACTTCGGGAGCTTACCAATTGCCGGTCGAGAGCCTGCCGGAGGAAACGCTGGTCTTCCTATTGCCTAGCCGCTTCTGCGAGAGCGACCGACTTTTAGAGCTCTCATGGACGCTGTTCGGCGCCGCGACGCCGGGATGGGGGCGAGTGCAGGCGATCTGCGACTTCGTGCATAATCACATCTGCTTCGGCTACGAGCACGCGCGGGCGACGCGGACGGCGTGCGAGGCCTATGAGGAGCGTCACGGCGTCTGCCGTGATTATGCGCATCTGGCCATCGCCTTTTGCCGCGCGCTGAACATTCCGGCGCGCTACTGCACCGGCTATCTCGGCGACGTGGGCACGCCGCCTCCCTATCCGCCCGGGGATTTTGCTGCGTGGTTCGACGCCTACATCGGTGGCGATTGGCAAACATTCGATCCCAGAAACAACACGCCGAGGATCGGGCGCGTTTTGCTGGCGTGCGGGCGCGACGCGGCGGATGTGGCGATGGTGACGACCTTTGGCCCCAATAAGCTGGAAAATTTTCGTGTCTGGACCGACGAGGTCAGCGAAGACGCCGAGTGATCCCTGGATGTCGTGAGCCGGCGCTTCCCCCCTCGACGTCTGCAGATCTGCGAGGGTCGAGCTCGCGCGTCTCATCATTCGTGGGCGCCACGGCCGCTCGACTTTCGTCGTCCCCTCCGGCGCCGCCCTCGTTCACCCAGACTTCGATACGTTCACGCATGCCTTGCCGCCGAAAATCCGCCTCCGGTTCTCCGGCGGCGGATCCGTGCTTGCGCCAATTCCGAAGCGTCTTCATTTCGGAGTCCGATGCGACTCGACAAGCCAGAGCTGCTGATCGACGCCACGCGAGACTTCGGTGAACAGGTCGGCCGTGTCAGCGTCGGCATAGCTCGTGGCGAGACCGATGGCCTCTCGGGCGGACTGGCCGAAGGCCGCGAGCGCGCTCGAAACGGCGAAGACATGCTCGCTGCAATCCGCGATGCAATGAGGATAGGGAATGAGGAAGGAGCGTTCGGCCGCGGTTTGAACCGTGCCATAAGCGGCGCCGCCGAGCCCGCCGGCGCGTTCGGCGATCAGATCGGAATAATCCTCGACAGCGCCGGCCACTCGGTCGAAGAGTTCGTGAATCGCGATGAAGCCCGGCCCGCGAACATTCCAATGCGCCTGCTTCACTTGGGCGTGCAAATCGATCGCCGCCGCAAGATGCTTGTTCAAGAGCACGACGGACTGAACGCGAATGTTCTCGGACAATGTGTTATGTGTCTGCTGCATGGTCGTGTCTCCTCATGTGAGCGGCAAGACGAGCGGACGACGTCTGCTCGCGCCCGCGCAGAAGGCGCCTGTCGTTCACGTTGCGGCGTGCAGGCTTTCATGAAGCTGCAAACGCGCCGACATCTCCCGGAGTCGATCTAGAGCCGGCCGAGTAGAACGAGAATGAGCACGACGACGAGAATCGTTCCCAAGATTCCAGACGGACCATAGCCCCAGCTGGAGCTGTGCTGCCAGCCTGGGAAGGCGCCGACGAGCAGCAGGATGAGAACGATGAGGAGGATGGTTCCGAGGGACATCGGGATTTCCTTTCTTACGAGCAGGTTACGAGGTTGCACATTCAAATCCGCGAGCGTCGCCGATCATCGGCGCCGAAATAGATTCGCGCGAGGGCGACCAAGGCGCCGCTGCCGGGATGATCGATCGTCTCGATGCCGGCGATGCGCCCCGCAAGGTCTAGATGGCGATGCATGACATGGGCGGCCAGCTCCGATTTGGCGCTTTCTGGACCTGTGATCAAAATTGCCCTCGCGTCTGCGATCGCCCCGGCGATCCGTTCGAAGTAGTCTTGATCCTCGGGCCTATCGCTACCGAACGAGCTTGCCTCGTGACGGATGCGACGGGCCGGATCATGCGGGCGGATGACGAGCCGATCGATCTCTGTTGCATTGAAATGGAAGACTTTCGCTTCCTGGCGGTCGATCCACACGATCGCGTAAAAATGGGCGTTCATATTGGGCGTTCTCGGCTATCGTCTAGAAGCATCGGCAAAGCATCAGGATCGCTTCCACACACGCCTCACGCCGTCGAATCCGATCATTGGATTATGATCCCTACGCCAAGGCGCAGGCAGCTTCGGAAACTACTCGAGGCGGCAGATGGCGAGCTATTCCGACGAAAATGCCTCGACCAAGCTCGCCTTGCCGCATTTGTGAATCCGAGCGGCGTCCGATGTGCTAATATGAGTAGTTGCGTTCCTGACGACACTTGCCCGAGCAACAGGGTGAAGAAGGTCAGGTGATATCATGACGAGCTCCACCGACCCTTTGTTCAGCGAAACAAAGGTGAAGAGCACGAGTCTCCGCAAAGGACGCAGATCGACGACGAAAATCACCTTCCCGATCGTCGGGATCGGCGCTTCGGCCGGCGGGTTGGGTGCGTTTCGGCGCTTTCTCGACGCCCAGACGCCGACCAGCGGAATGGCTTTCATGATGATCCAGCATTTGGATCCGACGCATCCCAGTCTAATGGCGGACCTGCTCTCGAACCATACGAGCATGACCGTCGCACAAGCTTCGGATGGCATGCCGCCTCGGCCAGACCATGTGTACCTCATCCCCCCGGGAACTTCTCTCGCGATCAGCGAGGGGCTGTTGCGAATTTCGAAGCCGAGGGAACCGCACGGCGCTCGGCTGCCCTTCGACTTCTTCCTCGACTCGCTCGCCGAAGCCTGCGGCCGCCGTGCAGCCTGCGTCGTCTTGTCGGGGACCGGCGCCGATGGCGCTAGAGGGCTTCTCGCGATCAAGCGAATGGGCGGCCTGGTGATCGCTCAGGACCCGCAGGAAGCCGACTTCGACGGAATGCCTCGCAGCGCGATCGCGACCGGCGCAGTCGATCTCATCGCGCCGGTCGCGGACATTCCAGACGCCGTCTTCAGACATTTTCATCCCGCACATCCCGAAGCCGCCCCACCGGCAAAGGCGGTCGACGAGCCGGCCGCCTCTGATGCCTTCTCGGAAATCATCGAGCTTCTGAGAGAGCGGACCTCTCACGATTTCAGCGTCTACAAGCGGGGCACGTTGGAGCGTCGTCTCGCCCATCGCATGGGCGCGGCGCATGTCGAGGGTCAATCATCGTATTTGAAACTCCTGCGCGCAGATCCCGGCGAAGCCGAGCTGCTTCGCCAGGATCTGCTGATCGGCGTCACGCAATTCTTCCGCGACAAGACGACCTTCGATTTCCTGGCCGAAGACATCATTCCCGATCTCGTAAAGCAGCATTCGCATACGCGGCCCATTCGCGTCTGGTGTCCAGGCTGCAGCACTGGCGAAGAGCCTTATTCCATCGCCATGCTGTTCTTGGAGGCGTTCGCCGCGGCGAACCGCCCAGAGGCGCTTCAGGTCTTTGCATCCGACACCAATGCGGACGCCGTGGCGTTCGCGCGCGACGGCCTTTATCCGGATACGATCGAGGCGGATGTGGAGCCCGGCCGGCTGGCCCATTTCTTCACGAAGGAGGACGGCCATTATCGTGTTGTTCGCGAATTGCGCGACACCGTGGTGTTTACGATCCACGACATACTGACGGACGCCCCATTCTCCTGCATGGATCTCGTCTGCTGTCGCAACCTTCTCATCTATTTGCAGCCGGCGGCGCAACACAAGGTTCTGTCGTTCTTCCATTTCGCCTTGCGTGCCGGCGGCGTGCTGATTCTCGGAGAGTCCGAAACGGTCGGTTCGGCGGGCCGATTCAAAGCCGTTTCTGAAAAGCATCGGGTCTATCGTCATATTGGCCGCAGCCGGCCAGGGGAGATCGCCTTTCCGGTCGGCGCCGCAGCCGGCGGCCGCGCCTTGTCGTCCGCGGCGGCAAAGCTCCCCTTCAGACGAGCATCGGATTTCGACGATCTGTCACGACGCGCTCTGTTCGAGGCCTTCGCTCTCGCCTCTGTGCTGATCGACGCTCGCCATGAATGCCTGCATTTTTCGGGATCGGCCGACAAATATCTGAAGGTCGCCTCAGGCGCCGCCAGCAAGGATCTGCTGGCGATGGCCCGTGAAGGTCTGCGTCCCAAGCTGCGGGCGGCAGTCGAGCGCGCCCGCCGCGACCATGCGCGGACTGTCGTCAGGGGCGCTCATCTGGAAAAGGATGGCGATGGGACAGCTGTCTGCATCGTGGTCCAACCGGTCACGTCGGACGACGAGAAAATGCTTCTCGTCAGTTTTCTCGACGACTCCTTGTCGAGCCCGAAAGCGGATCGATCGTCGGCGGGGCCGGCGGATCTCTCGCGCGTGATCGAACTGGAGCGCGAGCTAGAGGATGTCGGCAAAGAGCTCGAAGCCGCGCTTCAGGATCTCGACAGCGCGAAGGAAGAGCAAAAGCGCATCAACGAGCAGGCGATGTCCCTGAACGAGGAGGCGCAATCGACCAATGAAGAGCTGGTGACATCGAAGGAGGAGCTGCAATCGCTCAACGAAGAGCTGACGGCTTTGAACAGCCAGCTCTACGAGACGTTGGAGCGCCAGCGCAACACCTCCAACGATCTCCAAAATATTTTGGAAAGCTCGGGAGTAGCGACAATCTTCCTGGATACGGATCTCAGGATTCGGTTCTTCACGCCTGCGGCGAAGTCGCTGTTCCGGGTGATCGCCACGGATGTCGGCCGACCTCTGGCCGATTTCACGTCGCGCACCGCCGACAGTGATCTGATCCCCGACGCCTCGAAGGTCCTCACGACCTTGGCGCCGATCGAAAGAGAAGTCTCGACCCTGAGCGCCACATGGTACAAGCGCCTCATAACGCCGTATCGCACCCATGAAGGCTCGGTCGAAGGCGTCGTGATCACATTCACGGACATCACCGACAGCAAGCGCGCCGCGGAAGCTCTCGCCGCCGCCAAGCTGGCCGCCGACCACGCCAATGCCGCCAAGTCGCGTTTCCTGGCGGCCGCAAGCCATGATTTGCGGCAACCGTTGCAAACCATCCGCCTGCTGCAAGGATTGCTGGCCACGAAATCACACGAGACCGACGAGCAGACGCTGCTGAAACGTCTCGACACCGCGGTCGGCGCCATGTCGGGAATGCTGAACACGCTGCTCGACATCAATCAGCTCGAGGCGGGCGTCATCCATGCAGAGATCGAGAGCTTTCCGCTGGATGAGCTGTTCGAGCATCTCGCCTCGGACTTCGGCTATCACATGCGGGCGCAGGGCCTCGATTGGCGCGTCGTGCCGAGCAAATGCATCGTACGCAGCGATCCGAGGCTGCTCGAGCAGATTCTTCGCAACCTTCTGTCGAACGCCGTGAAATTCACCACGCGCGGCAAGGTGCTGCTGGGATGCCGTCGCCATGGCGCGACAGTGAATATCGAGGTCTGGGACACGGGCCCGGGAATTCCGCCGGAGCATCGCTCGGCGATCTTCGACGAGTTTCGTCAGATCGACAACCCGGCCCGCGAGCGCAGCAAGGGGCTCGGCCTCGGACTTGCCATCGTGCAGCGATTGTCCAGCCTTCTCGGCCATCCCATCGATCTGCGATCGCGTCCAGGGCGCGGCTCGATGTTCAGCATCGCCGTGCCGCTCGCAACGGGGACGCCGCCGGCCGCCGAGCCTTCAGGGCAAAAGCCCAGCTTCGAGAGCGCCGTGGGCAACGTCACGATTCTCGTCGTCGAGGATGATCCCACCATTCGTGAACTTCTCGAGTTGCTGCTGCGCGACGCCGGCTATCATCCGATCAGCGTCGTCGACGGCGTCGCAGCGCTCGCGTCCGCCGAATGTCCCGACCTCGTCGTCGCCGACTTCAATCTCCCGAACGGACCGAACGGCGTCGAGGTCATCGCCGAGCTGAGACAAAGATTCGAGCGGAAAATTCCCGGCATTGTACTGACTGGGGATATTTCGACTGAAACTCTGCACGCCATCGCCAGCCGCGCCTGCACGCATCTCGACAAGCCCGTCGAGACGACGAAGCTGCTCTGCGCTATTGCGCATCTCCTCGGCGAGCCGACGCAAATGACGACCCCTGACGGGGCGACGGAAGCATCCGGAATCGCGCCGCTCGTCAATGTCTTCGTGGTCGACGACGACGCGAGCATACGCGACGCCATCCGTGACATGCTCGCGGCGCATGGCTGGTCGGTCGAGACCTTCGCGAGTTGCGACGCATTTCTCCATGCCTTGCGGCCGGGGCAGGGGGGATGCCTGGTGATCGACGCGCTTCTGCCGGAAATGGATGGGTTCGAGCTTCTTTCCCGGCTCGAGGCCGACAAGATCATGCTGCCATCGATCATGATCACCGGGCACGGCGACATATCGATGGCCGTGAGAGCCATGCAGGCCGGCGCCTCGGACTTTCTCGAGAAGCCATTCGGTCACGAGGAGCTGATCGCGAGCATCACACATGCGCTGGCGCAAAGCCGCGAGTCCGAGCCCTCATCCGAGCGACGCGCGGCCGCCGCGCGATTCACCGGCCTGACCGCGCGTCAAAGGCAAATTCTCGATCTCGTGCTCGCCGGGCATCCCAGCAAGAACATTGCCGCGGATCTCGGCATCAGCCAGCGTACGGTCGAGAACCACCGCGCGGCGATCATGCGCAAGACCGGATCGCGTTCTATTCCTGCGCTGATACGCTTGGCCGTCGCTGCGGGCTGAAAGCGGCCCGACGACATGATCGGGAGAGCCGGCGCGAAAACCTTCAGCGGCCGCCCGGCCTCGAAGCGCGCGCGGAGCCGCCGGCTTCGGATCGAACTCCTCTCCGGCTCGTACGGAGGAACCCGGCGGAGGACGGAAAGGAAACGACTTGCGACGGCCCGCGCAAATTTCGAACGACGACGACAGCGACACGCTCGGAGAGAAACCGGCGCAGCACGATCAGCAAATCGGCCGCTTGCTTCGAGGCGCCGAGGTCGAGTGAAGCGCGAATATCGGCGACGATCATATCGCGCACGGCCTGCCAGCCTCTCTCGTCATGAAGGCGATAGCTGGCATGAAGGGAATCATGCCTGGCGGTCGGGCTCACGCCCAACAACATTTCGTTGGAGTGGAGGCCGGTCAATGCAGCGCATTGCGTGGGGGTAATTTGCTCGGACGTCATGGCGGAATCCTTTCTCGACGATGGTCCGGATAAAGAAAATTCGCGTCTCCTCTGTTTGCCGATGGCGTCGGCTCCTCGCGACGTCGTCCGCCGCGGTCGCATCGCATAGAGAGCGACGATGCTTGCTCTCTCCGGCCTTGGCTGTCGCGATGGAGCGCTCATCTCATTGATGCGGGACCGACCCTAGATATCGCTGGAGGGCGCGCCAGACACGGAAACTACTCGAGCCGATCAATCGGGTAGAAAGTGCGCCATGGCGCCCAGCCGCGCTCCATCGGCGTCGCACGATGAGTAGTTTCCGGCGCTGCGTCCAGTCGCTGGCCTAGAGTACAAGGTAGATGACGAATAAACAGGAGCACAAGTCATGGATAAAGAAACCATCAAGGGCGCAGGACAGAAGATCAAGGGCAAGATCGAAGAAGTCGCGGGGAAGGCTCTCGGCGACAAGGAGCTCGAGCTGCAAGGCAAGGCCGATCAGCTCGGAGGCGCGGTTCGCAGCGCCGTCGGAGACGCGAAGGATACGATAAAAGACGCGATCGTGGACGCCAAGAAAGTCTAGGAAGTTCAGCCACGGCGGGCGGCGCGTCGTCATCTCGGCGACGGGCCGGTCTCCAGACCTCTTTTTGTCGAGGCCGGTCTCGGTCGCTAAATCGCGGCCGGAGAAATTGTGCCGTCGAGCTGAGCGATGTCGATCGATCTCCGATTGCGACTTCGCTCCGTCGACATATTTTTAATTTGCGATCTTGTCCGTAAATTCTGCCGAAGATAACTCCCAAGGAGCAGCCGCCATGAACATCAGCATCGAGCATCTCCAGCCGATCGTCTCCCTGCTCGCCGGCATTCTCATTCTGATCATGCCGCGGCTTCTCAACTACATCGTCGCTATTTTCCTGATCGTATCGGGAATTCTCGGCCTCGGATGGATCAGAGGATGACGCCGCGGTGATGCGGCTCATCGTGCTCATTCGCAGGAACGGATGCAGTAGCGTATGTTTGGGCGTTGTGGGGAAAGCCGGTATCGCTTCTCCGCTACCACTCGTCCGCCGAACGGAATTCATGCGCCGAAATCAATAGCTTGCGTCGGGAGGCAATCCCGACCTCCCACAGCGCGGCGCGTTCCTGCTGGCGCAGATGCGGGCCTGTCTCGATCGCGGCGCTCCGGTCGACGCCGACGCGCTCGCCGCCATGGAGCACTATGTGCGCACACGGCCGACAGAAGCCCGCATGCTCGCCGCCGATCCGGTCGAGATCTGTCCTGGCTTCGCTGAAACCTGGAAGCCGTTCGTCGACGAGAATGTCGCCGGCGAGAACGGCCATCGCGCCAAGGCCGAGGACGACAGCTTCCGTCGCGGCTTGGCCGTCGGAAGACAGACGGCGTTCGGCGATGTCGATGCGCGCTCGGCCGTGATCGGAGCGGACAAAGTCGCCGTCGGCCGCGGCGCTCGCGACGATGTCCTGCGCCGGGACGTGAGCCTGGCGCCGAGCCGCGCAATCCCCGCCGACGCTTTCCGGCACTCCTCAGTCGCCGCAGCCGACGAAGCGACGCCGTCTTGCTTCACCGTCGACGACTCCCTCGCGCCGACCGCCCCGGATGAGGTCCCTGTCGTCCAGGACGCCGGCAGAGCCGGGCTCACCGCCCCGACCGCCGAAGCGGCCAAGCCTGTCGCGACGCCCCCAGAAGAGGCCGAGGCGCGATCTGCGGACACGGCGATCGCGGTCGTCGACCTCGGGGCGTTGGACGAGTTCCTTCCCGAACCGGCCGATTCGCTCTCGGTCGCGCTCGAAAAATTCCTCGCTCGCGAGAAGAAGCGCCATGGTGACTATCGCGCGAGCGAGCGCTTCGGGCTCGTCCTCACTTTCGTCATCGCCGTCATCGGCGACAAGCCGGTCTCCGCCGTCACGAGGCGCGACCTCGGCAAGATCGATCTCATTCTGCCGGAAATCCCCAAACGGACCAATATCCCCAAGGAGCACTGCGTCTCCCTCGCCGCTCGTTATCTTTATGCCCAGAAGAACGGATGGGAAGGGCTCGAGCGCCTTGCGGAAAACACGCTCAGCAACCGCTACCACACGACCCTCAACACGTTTTTCGATTGGCTGTACCAAAAGGAAGCCCTGCACGAGCAGCCGTATCGTTTCGAGTTTATTCAAAAGAACAATCCCGAGCAGGTCGATCGCGACGTCTTCGCGCCGGAGGAGGCGATCCGGCTCGCGGGCTTGCCGCTGTTCACCGGATGCGAGTCGCTGTCGCGCGTCTGGAACTCCGGCGACATGTTCATTCAGGACGCCCGCTATTGGGGCTATGTCCTCGCGCTGAAGCTCCCTAAAGACCAACCCTGAAGGTGCGTCCCGGCGCAAATGCGCGGACGTTTCGGCCAGCCGCCGCCTGAACGCAGTGTCGTCGCCCTGGGCGGCGTCGCGCTCGGAAACGAGCTTCGTGACGTCCGCGACGCGGTCGACCGCCAGATTATAGAGGCCGACGTCACGGAAGATCGCGAGCAGGTCGCAGAGTTCCACGCGCCCGAGCGTGCCGAGACCGGCGACGATGGTCCATGGAGGAACGCGTGTCATCGAAAACCCTCTTAACAATCGGCTCACCACTCACGCCCTCGGCGAGCCAGCAAAGTTTGCCGTCATCGATTCCGCCCGACTCGAGAAAGTTCGATCTTCGAAGCGGTGGAAATTCCGAACGCCTCCGTGCGGCCCGCCCACGGAACAAGCTCGACGGCGTCATGCGGTACAAGACCGCGAGCGACGTCAAATCATGTCGCCGAGGCGATGCTTCGGACATCTCGAATATCCGCTGCTAACACGTCCCGGAACGACAGTCCTGCATCCATTCGAAGCGTGTCTACGCCCTTAAAACCATAAGTGCGAGTCAACGTATGCTCAGCCTGTGTCATAACCAAAGCGCCGCCTTCGTTGTAGCCGGTGCGTCCCGCTGCTGCCTGCGGTATATGATGTGCTGTTAGGCCATCACCCTTGATGCCCTTCAACGCACCGAACGCCCCCGCCTGGCCAGCTTTTACTCCCTGTGCCGCCCCTCTACCGGCAGCGATCGTCGCTCCCGCCCCAGCCGGCACGCCCGGTAGGACCACCGCTGCAACATCGACTCCCAAACCCGCCGCATCAATCCCTGCGCTTGCGAAATTTCCATGAAAAAGATTATCGAATAACGAAACTAGGCCCATCACGACATTGGGAATATCCCACACATAAGTCTCGGGTGTCACCAACGTTCCCGTCGGGTCCACGGCGTTGAGCGGGTTGTTATTCGCATAGGCATAGGTGTTGATCCCGCCCTCGAGCCCGATGGGGTCGGTCTCGACATAGCGGCCGAGGGCGGGGGAATAGTCGCGGAAGCCATTGTTGTGCAGGCGCGTCTCGGAATCGTAGATCTGGCCCGGGAAGCGCAGGTCGTGCGAGAAGCCGGCCGCCGCCACAGGCGCGCCATTGCCGAACGGGTCGTGGTCCCACAGCCAGACCCTCTGGTTCGCCGCATTGACGATCTCATGCGGCGCGCCGAGATGATCCGGCATGATCGAATAGGCCGCGCCGCCCTGCAGCGTCGCCACCGGCAGGTCGCCGAGCCAGACGATTTCCTCCCGCGCCGCGCCGCTCGCGTCATAGGTCCCGAGCAGATGGCCGGCAAGGTCGTAGAGATAAGCGGTAAAGTCGCTGGCCCCGCTCGTCCCCCGCGTCTTCGTCACGCGCTGGCCGAGATCATTGACGCCATAGCTGGTCACGAGCCCGCCGACGCTGGCCTCCACGAGGCGGTTGCGCGCGTCATAGGCGAGAAAGAAGACGCCGGACTGCTTCGTCATCACGCCGGACGGGAGATAGGAGAAGGCCTGCCCCGATGTGGACCACTCGATGCTGATCAGGCGGTTGCTGGTCGGCGTGACATTATAGGAGACATCGCCGGCCGAGATGCGGTTGCCCGAGGCGTCATAGGCATAGAGGATCGAGGTCGAGCCGCTGGCGTATTTCGTCAGCCGGTTGTCGCGGTCATAAGCGAAGACCTTGGTCGGGCGTCCGCTCTCGGCGATCGACTTGATCCGGCTGCCGGCGTCATAATCATAGGTGAGGGCGTTTCCGGTCGAGGAGGTGATTTTGGCGATGCGCCCGTCGAGATCGAAGCTGCGGACATAGGAGGCGCCCGACGCGCCGGCGTCCCAGGAGGCGACGGCGCCGAAGGCGGCATAGGAGATCGACCCGAGCAGCGCCGCCGTCGCCTGGCCCGGCCGCTGCAGATTGATCGCGACAGGCGGGACCACTGAGAGAATGAGGAATATCGTATCATGTCACCGTAATTCCCCGCAATTCATGCCATGTCATCGCAATTATGCGTAACTCTCATCGTGCGCTCAGAAAATCACATATTTACCAATTTTTGAACGACCGCGAAAGATGGAGTTGCCTCGGTCAATACGTCTAGGCACGTCCAGCCTGTGACGAAGCGGTAATGTCTCAATTTCGGCCGTGTGAGCCTCAGCGCCTCAGATTGCTGAGCCCAGAAAGCCGAACCCGTGACTTCGTAAGCGAGGTTATCGGGGACAAGCCCGACCATCGGCGTGTCCATTTCAGTGCTCATAGCCATTTCGTCAAGCAAGCGCACAACTTCGACGCCATCAAAGCTCAGCCGCAGCAGACGTTCAGGATTGGAAGGGATCAGAAAATCGACGCAGACCTTGCGACCTTCGTGCAAATGAAAGTCAGCGATGTCGCTTTGACTTGATCTAACTTCAATCGGAATTGGTATTGGCGTCAAGTTTGGCACTAGCGCCACTCCAGTTCATTTCGTTCGCCAAGGAGCCAGCTGATCACAAGCACGTTTAACTGTTCCATGGCTACCTTCCCAGATTGTACTTTAGGACTTGGCCGGCGGGTCCAGTATATTGCACGCCGCTCGCGCCTGTGCTTGTTTGTGTAGATCGTATATATAGAACACTGACCGTTCTGCAGTATTGTCACGAGACCATTTGAGCCTGTCGTAGTGCTTGCAGCGTAGCCATTTGACTGTAGATTTGCAGAAAACTCGTTGGCTGTAACGTTCGTGTTAATGCCTTTTAAGCCCCCTGCGGTGTCCCATGTCGAATTAGCACCGATAATATTTGTGGCAGCTGTAGCGCCTTCGGCCGTTGCTTCCGCAGCCCCTCTGCCGAGAGCGATAGCGGTCGCCGCTCCGCCCGGCACGACCGGTACGACAGCCGCGACGAGATCAATCCCCAAACCTACTCCATCGACTCCGGCGGCAAAATAATTCCCATGATCGTGTCCCAGAGCGTGGTGTAGCTGGATCGAGGCGGACACTGGGATTTCCGGCTTTGGCCGGCAGGATCAGGC